>JALOBN010000050.1:8952-16230 GCA_023228245.1 Candidatus Pacearchaeota archaeon | reverse complement strand
TGAAGCTGTCCTTACACTGTTGTGTCATGAACACATGGTCAATAGACCCCAAGACCCGAAGCGGGGTTGGCGAGCGATTGATGGTGGTATTGTAACGGCGTTGAAGAAGGCAGGTTGGAAAGAGTACGTCCACAACCCCAGCCTAGTGCAGCACACAGGTATTCTCAGTTCGATGGGCAACGCCAAGCACCAGCAGGCTATCAGCTTCAAGGGTGAAGGCTTCGACGCCATGAAGTTACTGTCTTAGTTTAGGGTTAGGAGCAAATGACAATGAACGTCGGTTCTGTAGTGTGGGCAACACAGTCAGGTTTAGGAATCCTTGCTAAGGCGTTCTATGATCATGGTGTTGTTAACCGCACCCTCGTAATCCAGCATCCACACTATGAAACTCATTGGAATTGGTATCCACAACAAGACAATCGTTACTTGCCCCACGAAGTCAACAAGTTCTTGGATGGGCTGGACGTTCTGTTGCTGTTTGAGACGGCCATTCAATGGAATGTTGCCAAGCTAGCACAACTCAAGGGCATTCCCATCGTCTTGATGCCCATGTACGAGTGGACGCCACCCAACCTACCCGTCATCATCGACAAGTACCTATGCCCCTCCCTGCTTGATTTGCGTTACTACCGCGATAAGCCTAGCCGTCTAGGTGCGCAGTTTATACCCGTGCCTGTCGATAAGCCCTGGCGACTACGTAGCAAGGCCACCCACTTTGTGCATAACGCTGGCCATGGGGGCACGGGCTTCCGTAATGGCACGCCAGAGCTATTACAGGCCCTACAGTACGCCAAGAGCCCCTTTAAGCTTACCGTACGGGGGCAACCAGGCATTGTAGGACCCAAGCAAGCTAAGGCTGCTGAGGGTCGCATACAAGCACTGTTTAAGCAAGCTAAGTTTGACCCCAGGGTTGAATACAAGCTAGGCGACTTTGCCTACGATACGATGTTCAACGAGGGGGATGTGTTCATCTTCCCAGAGAAGTTCAATGGCCTTAGCTTACCACTGCAAGAAGCTTATGCTAGCGGGATGCTAGTGATGGCCAGCCACCGCTTCCCCTCGAATACTTGGTTGCCAACTGACCCCCTCATCCCAGTCGAGCGTTACAACAAAGTCCAAGTTGCGATACAGGTTGAGGAAGCGTCTGTAGATCCTAAAGAGATTGCCAACTGTATTGATACTTGGTACGGTCGAGATATTGAAGAGTTTAGCATCAAGGGCAAGCAGTGGGCAGAGGCTAACAGTTGGGAAGTTCTCAAACCAAGGTACACAACCTTACTGGAGGAAGTCTGTGGCACTCCAGTTAAGTAACGGTCTAGTGTTTCTGCACGTACCGAAGACAGGCGGTCAGTCTATTCGTCGTGTACTACACTCAATGAAGCTACTGGCTTCTGAAGACGACATGCCTTTTGTCGGTGAGGTTGAGTGGCCTTTTCGTAACGATACGACAGACCCTAATATTATTCCTCACGCTACTTGCCGTGGAGTGGGCGTTGATCCTGATTGCTGCTTTGCCTTTGTTAGGCATCCACTCAACTGGTATCGGTCGCAGTGGGCATTTACGATGACCAAGCGCGGTAGCTTGGAATCTTTCTTGGCAACACCACCAGGGCCAGATGAGATTGACTCAATTGGCGTGGGTAACTTTGCAGACTGGGTGGAGATGCGATTGCAAGCCTATCCAGAAGGCATGGTGTCCAAGCTCTATTCAACCTACACCGCAGGGATTGGGTTTGTTGGCAAGCTAGAAAACCTGCCTCAAGACTTAGCTTGCCTGTTAGGAATGCCTAATCTGCAATTGCCAAAGGTCAATAGTAGTGACCCGCAGTTTCTAGCGCAGGCAGTTTACCCCAGGCAGTTAGCAGACCGTGTATTGGCTGCTGAGCAATGGGCTATGCACCAGTTTGGTTACGAAGCCTCCGAAGTCGAAGAGTTTATTTTGTAGGTGAGGGGCGAAATGTCTATCCTGTTGGCTACGCTCTGTCTCAACGAAATAGAGCATTTGCAAAACCTCTACACCCAGCATAAAGACTGGCCTGGTTTAGAGTATTGGGTGTTCGTTGAGTCTGCTGATCGGTACTATGCCAAAGCTAACCCAACCATGGTATCGAAAGAGGGCTTGAGCGTAGATGGAACTAGTCAGTTTCTAAGATCTCTAGCAGAAAAAGACCCACGGGTTATCTACGTGCCCCATGGGTTTTCTGCGAATGAAGACCCAGCGCAAGGCAAAGTCGAATCACGGCAACAGTATCTCAAGGTTGCCAACGAGGTAAAACCCAGTTTCATATTCGTGTTGGATGCTGATGAGTTCTATACCTACGATGGTCAAGACCAAATCACTAGGTTGATGGCACAATCCTCAAGAACGGCTACTGGGTTCCGTTTCAAGCACCGTTATCCCTGGCGTCCCAATTCTATCATTAGTCAACCACTATTTGATTTGGAAGTCATTGGGGCTTACTGGAGCATTCCTCACGTTCGTGGTTGGCGGTTTTATCCTGGAATGCGTTACGCCTCTAACCACAACTGGCCAGAAACTAAAGAGGGTTTAACCCTCTCGAAAAGGGTTATTCGCTATGACGCCATGCCCAACCCTACTCCTGAGTGTGCCCATCTAGCGTTTGCCTCCAGCCACAAGGTACGCGCTGCCAAGCACAAGTATTACATCGTTCGTGGAGAGGGTCTAAGTGATGGACGACAGATGTACGTAGACTGCCGGGCTTCTTTCGAGACTTGGAAACCTGGCAAGAAGTTACCACACAAAGCCTCAATTGTTAAATACACTGGGCCTATCCCGGAAGTGTTCGAGCAGGACATTCAATCTTATTGCATCTAGATAAGGAACTATAGGTGATTGCCACTAGAAGAATGGGCACTTGTGTTGAACTAAAGACGGCTGGAGGCAAGCTAGTCTACCATACTAAACCCGGTGGAGTGACTGAGATTGTTGATATTGAAGTTGCTGAAGCCAGCCGTAGAAAGGGAATTGGCAGCCAACTAGTCAAGGCTGTTGCTTCCTGCGTCGGTGAGCAGTCTGTCATTCACGTTTTTACAAGAAGGACTAATGGCATTGCCCGTCTGTTTTACCAAAGCCTTGGTATGTTTGAAGTCGTGATACCGGGCTTCTACCCTAATGAAGATGCCTGCCTATTTGTCAATAAGGAGCGACCCTAATGGCTGACAACTATTTGCCCATTCGTTCAGAAGCTTTCTGGAAAGAACGATTAGACCAATTCATTGGAGACCCACGAAATCTACATCGTTGCGTTTACGATGTCGATGAAGTAGTTTGGGATGATATCCAATCTTGGCATAAGCAAACCCTAGAGTCCTTGGTAACCAACACTAGGGTATTAGATGCTGGCTGCGGTTACGGGGCATTGACGGAAGTGTTGCCTAATGTTGCCAAGTACGTAGGGGTTGACCAATCTAGTTCATTGCTCAAGGCGATGGATTCACTCTACCCAAGTTATCCTAACGTACAGTCTAGTCTGGATCAACTGCCATTCAATGACTACGAGTTTGATTGGGCTATCTGCCGTTCTATTCGTACCATGACTATAAACAACCTAGGTGAAGTTGAGTGGTTGCGAATTGAACTGGAAATGCTGAGAGTTGCTAGGAAGCTATTGATCCTGGAATACGAAACCCCTAGGGAGTTTACTGTTGTTAGGAGCGGACATGCGAGACATAAGAAATTGCTCAGTATGCGTGATCGGTGGAGCCGGCTTCCTCGGGTCACATTTAGTGAACTACCTGCTGGAGAAGAGGAATTGCCAAGTGCTAGTGTTGGACAACCTGATCAGCGGGTTGCGGAAGCACATCCACAAGAAAGCGAAATTCATTTGGCACGACATCAGAGAATCGGAACTGGAGACGACGAAGATACTGAAGAGCCATGACGTTCAGTATGTATTCAACTATGCTGCTGAACCGTATATACCAGAGGGTTTCGAGCGACCACTACACTTCTTCGAGATCAATGCCGTAGCTGTACTCAAGGTGTTGAACGCTTGCCAGGCAGCCAATGTCAAGGCTATCCTCCAGGTTAGTTCCGCAGAGATTTATGGTGATGCCAAGGGCAAGATCAGTGAGGATGCGCCAGTTATTCCCCATAGTACCTACGGTGTCAGCAAGGTAGCTGCGGATGGGCTAGTGCAAGTGCGCTGGCGTGAAGCCAAGGTGCCAGCAATTGCTATGCGTCAATTCAACTGTGTTGGCGAGCGAGAAACCCACGAGTATGTCATCCCCGAAATTATCAGCCAGCTAGACCACGTTGCTAGTGCAAGCGCAACTGCGGTTGTTCGCTTAGGCAACAACAGTGAGAGAGACTTTCAGTATGCTGGTGACGCCGTTAGGATGGCTGTTGAACTGCTGGAGAAGGGGCAGTTTGGTGAAGTCTACAACATGGGCTCTGAAAGTACTATCAAGATCTATGCCTTGGCTGAACTGATCGGCAAGATTATGGGACACGACCAAGTGGTAGTTTCCCCAGACATGAAGCGTATGCGACCCTGGGAAATATGGCACTTGCAGAGTGACAACACCAAGCTATACTCAGTGATTGAAGCTAGACCTATTGTTACTCTACGTGAAGCTTTGCAGCGAACGGCCGATTACTACCTCTCTAACGGATGCAAGTGGGATTGGTAATGACAACTCAACCAAGGAAGTACGTAATTGGCAGTGGTTGGTATTGTGCCAAGGGTCGCAGGTTTCCTAATGGCGGCAACCAATACTCTAGATCCCAGCCTTTCCACGAGTTGTGGAAGCATTGCGTCTTCAAGTACTCTCAGCCTGCCGGAGTGTTAATTGTAGATTCAGCCTCACCCATACTACCACTACCAGACCATAGGGAGCAAGTACTGAGCCTAGATGCCAACTACCAGAACACAGACAGTCTATTGAGTGGTTGGGGGCGTAGCTTCATTGTCAGTGCTATGTATGCCTACAGTTGCATGGCAGACCTGATCTATGTAGAGCAAGACTGCTTAGCCATCGGGGATTGGGTAGATCAGTGTTACAGGCAGTCAATGGAATTTCCAAAACGGTTTCTGGCTGGCAAACCTTACGAGGATGAGCGTAAGGTCAAGCACCACGCCTTACAGATGAGCCTGGTATTTGTACCGCGTTACCTTCTACCAGAACTGGTAAAGGCATTCTTGGAAGGCCCGCTAGACAAGGGTAGAGACGAATCCCAGCTAGGCTTGTGTGGTGTGCCCTTAGCATTTCATACATTCGGGTCAGGCAGAACTAGACCTTACGACCTAACTGCTAGCGCTGTAGAAATTCAGCACTGGACTGACCTAGAAGTGTTTGAAGTGGCCGACTACTTAGGCTTAGGCGATCAGGTACGCGACGACTACCAGCACAAGGAAGACTGG
Source organism: Candidatus Pacearchaeota archaeon (assembly GCA_023228245.1). The sequence goes on along the minus strand of JALOBN010000050.1, from coordinate 10,846 downwards.
GAATAGCAATGAAACTCCTATATGCTTCCTCAATACCGATTGATGCACCACTGAATAAGGGTGGCCCCAATCGTTGGATGTTCAGGGAGTCACTGAAGAAGTATGGTATCCAGGGCGAGAACTTCACCCTGGGTTGCACATTCAATCATAATGGTGATGACACCTGGTGGCGTCTGCTCAAAGCCTTAGAAGCTCATCCTAGTAACGAGGTTGTGTTAGTCAGTGATGCTTGGGATGTATTCTTCACAACCGGACTAGAGGCTATTGAACGCACCTTCCTAAGCTTCGATGCCCCTATCGTGTTCGCTATGGAAACCAACCTGTTTCCACCAGAGATACCGAGGTTTGGGCCATTGCCTGAGGCCCCCACGCGCTGGCGATACATCAACGGTGGCCAGATTATCGGCAGAGCGGGAGCCTTACTCAATCTATTCAACACACCAGACTTCTGGCCTCGTGAATTGTGCTGGTGCAACCAAGAGGCTTACAATCGCTGGTGGATTCTGCATCCTGACAGTAAGGACTTCGCCCTAGACTTCCACTGCAAGTTGTTTTGCAACCTCTACGACAACCACAAAATGGATCGACCAGTACTAGATGCAATTGAAGTTCGTGAACTGTACGGCGTGAAGCATCTATACAACAATGAAACAGAAACCTACCCCTGTTCTTTCCATGGTAATGGTGGCTGGGGTCCAACGGCTGCTAAACTTTGGCGGATGATTTCAGGTTAGGAGTAACGAATGGCAATTGAAGATGCTGACTATCAGCAGTTTCCTTACGTATTTGCTACGTTGCCAGGCTATGGCACCGATATGACTACTGCCTTACGCAAGGCAGTTAGGGCAACACTAGCCCACTTGGTAGGCCAACCACTTAACTACCTAGAGATTGGTGTGTGGGAGGGGCGTAGTGGTTGCTGGATGCTAGACAACGTACTGACCCATCCGGATTCGAGGTATACCGGCATCGACAATTGGACTGCGTTGCCTCAAGTGCCGATCTTTGCCAGAACCCACCTAGGCTACCACGGTAGCAAGGCATTACTGATTGAAGGTGACTCCAAGAAGCTTGTGCCACAACTGCGAGGTATGTTTGATGTCGGTTTTGTGGATGGTGGTCACGATTTCGAGACTTGTTATGCTGACCTAAACAACGTGTGGGATAAGCTCAAGCCTGGTGGCACGATGATTGCCGATGACTACGCCTTTGGTCCTAACCTGCCAGACGTGCCTATCGCTGTAGACCAGTTCTATGCAGAACATGATGACGCTGAGCTTATCTTCAAAGAGGTTGCTGTTGTTTTCAGAAAGTCACTACATTCTAAGTAAGATCAATGGAACCTTATCAAGAGTTAGAGTTTAGGTTTGGTGAGTGGATTGGGAATCCCAACACAGTCGCTTGCTCCAGTGGCACCGCAGCATTGCACCTAGCCCTAGAGGCTTTGCAATTACCGATTCACAGTTGTGTGATGGTGCCGGAGTTTACGATGGTGGCTTGTGCTAGAGCCGTTACGATGGCTGGACTGCATCCCATCTTCATCGACTGCGGTGATGATTTACTGCTAGACACGAAGGTGATGCAAAGCAAGACAGTAAGACACCAGTCGGCAATCATGCCGGTACACATCTATGGGCGTCGATGCAGTATGAAGGCTATTATCGACCACGCTAAGACTAACAACCTAGCAGTGGTTGAAGACATGGCAGAAATTCATGGGGTTAATCCACACCCCGAGAGTGATGCTGCCTGCTGGTCATTCTACAAAAACAAGATTGTGCATGGCGAAGAGGGCGGTATGGTTGCCTTCAAGGAAGCCAAGCACGCTGACAAGGCCAGACAATTACGCTCACTAGGGTTTACCCAAGCTCATGACTTTGCTCATATTCCTAGA
>JALOBN010000050.1:0-8942 GCA_023228245.1 Candidatus Pacearchaeota archaeon | reverse complement strand
TCTGTTAGCTGAGCCAATCCTAACCAGCTTAGCCAAAGTTGACAGCAACCTGGAATGGCGTCGATGCCAATCACAAGACTGTGATAGCCAATTGCCACCAGAATGGAAGATGCCCACTCGCAACGTTGATTGGGTCTATGATCTACGAATACCCAACATGCGGGCAGAAATTCAAGACAAGCTAATCGCTACTCTAAACTCAAAGGGGGTTGCGGCACGCCATGGGTTCAAGCCGATGAGTAGCCAACGAGAGTACCGCAACGGCAGTTACCGACACCTCAACGCTCATCGACTGTCGCAAGAGGTTGTTTACCTGCCGTTGCATGAAGATTCCAACTTCCAAGATGCTGCCGATAGCGTCAACCTTCTGATTGAAACTTATCATCAGCTTGTTGGATTACCTGTTTAGGTAAAGTGTAGGCCCCAGTCCCTCCAGTCCTGACTGATCGCTCCCGGTTGGGCTGGTAGGGGCTGGGGCATCTTTCTGCACTACGATTTGAAGCTAGAGGCAGGAAACAGTCAGACGGCCTCAGTCTTGGTTTCCATTCCTCTACGGTAAGCTTCCATGGATTCTCGCAGGCTTGTGCCACATCTGTTTCTGTAAGACCGGATGGCGTCGATACGCCCCATCTTCAATTCTTCCTCGGTCATAGGTTCAAGCTGGGCGTTCACAAGCCGGCTTTGAATCTCGCTCGATATGGCATTCATCAGTTCCTGCAAAACTGGGGTTTGAATGGTTCGTAACGACTCTTTGAATTGCTCCAGCTCTCGAACGATTCTTACAAACTGATTCATAGCTTAAACCCTCTCAGTTTCTACTTGAACTTGCCTAGGCTTTCTACCGGCTCGAAGTCTTTACACTGGTTGGCCCTTAACAGGTTGCTACGGTACTCATCCATTGTCACGTCGTAGCCACGCATCTCCCAATGGCCCTTCAAGCAATGACTAAACCAGGCATACCCTGGAGTCATCTCAGAGTATCCAGGGTCACCAGGATCAAAAGCCATGTGACCACAGAGAATGCACGTCTTCGGTACGTCCATCAGTACTTCCTCTCCTTTAAGTCTTGTTTACAACAATGTGGGGCTTGCCGGTTACCTTGTTGATAACGTTGTCAATACGAGACATAATCGTGGGGTCATACACTGCCCCATCCTTTGAGTGAGCCAGGTAAATCTCCCGCCTAGCTTCTTGCAGCATCGCCAGCAAGTCATGGGATGCTTCTTCAAAGAATGTCAATCCACCTTCCCTGGCAAGTTGGCATCTACAGTTTATTGTTGGGTGATGGTTGGCGATTGGGTCAGGTATCAAACCTAGAAACTCTCTTGCTTTCTGGTTTGCATCATCAACAGCCATTTCTGCCATTCGTACAACGGTCTCGAATTTTTCCATCTGGTGGCTGCCAAGGGGCCCAGCACGTTTCCACGTATCCAGCAGCTTGTGGCACACGTCGAGGGGAGTAGGGTTAGTATCGGCCATGGATTACTCCTCTGCCATTAAGGCTAGGGTTAGGGGTAAGGTAACAGTTAGGGCTAGATAGCCACGTAGAGGGCTCTGGCTTGCGTTAGGCTACGTCGTAACTGCCGTAAGCCCCTAGGGTACTAGTTTACCGTGTAACGCAACCTAGTGCAACGTAGGGGCTTTAATGGCGTACCCCCTACTTAGGTTAATTTAGTGCCACCAAAGCACAACTGGAGTCGATGGTGGTAGGGACTGCAAGAACATCAACACCGCATGATTCCATCCCTCTTGCTTCGATGCGTTGATCTTACGGAACTGGCCAGCATTGCAATAGGTTAGTGGGAATCCGTACTCGTCTGTTGCACAATTCTCAATTCCCTCGGGTCCATACCAGTTGAAGTCAACTGGCTTTGGTATTGATAGGGTTGGCAATTGCTTGACCAGATCAAATAATTCTGAGTCCCGGTCAATTTGTAACCTGTCATAACCAGGTCTGTCGTTTCTAATTGGACAAACGGTTAGGTCGATACCCATGACTAGTTCCTATTGCGTTGGGCTCGACGTTCAGCAACCATGTCTTTCAAGGACTTGCGTTTTGCTACACGTCGAGTAAACCGGGGGTGGAATACGTTGTCTTTTGTGTAAGAGTAACTTGGGATGGGTTGGAAGCCACACTTGATGCAAGTGGTTCGCTTGCCCAAGTCTTCTTGCGTGGTGCGGCAGTTAAGGCAGACGACGGTTGTTGTGGTTGGAATTGTGGGCATTGTTGGGTTCCTAACGTAGTGTCATAAGACAACCAGTTGCATAGTACTCATCCCACTGGTTGGTCTCGATGTTGTACTGCTCGATGCGCAACCCACGGTCAGTCTCTCGGTTGTAGGCTACGCGAGTGCAACAGGTATCGAAGTAGGATTGGGTAATTGTGGTGATGTTAATTGCGTTGCTATTGAACCCAGTTAGGTCCAAGACAACTAATCCTTCTTTCGTTACGCGCGTGGTTAGTACGGTGATCACGGTATTCTCCATTGCGATGGTGGTGGTTGGTATTATGAAACCCAGATCAACTCTTCGATTGCACGAGTGATTCCAACGTATGCCAAATGGGATTCTTCGGCACGTTGCCAAGCAGTCTTCGCCATTGGGTGAGGCAGTGGGGCTTCCTTGGGCACTAGGATGAAGACTCGCTTGGATTCTAGACCCTTTGCGCGGTGTATCGAGCTAAGCTTGATGCCTTGGCTGCTCTTGTCGTCCGTGAACATGGCCTCTATTTTAGCTACAACCTGGGCTGCGGTTTGCTGGCCATCCGTAAAGGCCATGAGGCAGTCGTGCCTGTCTTGCAGGGCAATCAGTTTCGATTCATCGGGGTTGCGCTTGGCATTCTCTCGCTTGGACTCTTCATGCAACCAAGTGTCTACACCCATAATCAACTGAACTGCACTGTAGCACTCCAGGCTTCCATCATCCTTGACACCTAGGATTTTCTTTACGGTCTTGACAAGCCCTGCGCCAATGTCTCTTCCTTGGATGTTTGCCTTCCTGCCTTGGCGAATGAACTTGAAGCATTCGCTGACCAGGGGTGCGTTACAACGACAGAGAACCATGTTGCCGTCCTCTACCATTGTGTGATAGCTACCAGCACCTTCATTCTTGTACTTGGCGTAGCTAATCTTGCCTTCTGGGTTTGTTGGGAATGCCTCGAAGTCAGGCACATACTTCTGGGCTTCACGGACAATGGCCTTGCCACAACGGCGGGTGACGGTGAGGGGTAGGTGTAGGCAACCGCGTTCAGTTTGCTTTAGCTCACCTTCCAACCGTGACATGCTTTGTGAATCTGCCCCTGCAAAACCATAAATCGCCTGAAGAGGGTCTCCACAGTAAATCAACCGCTTGCCAGCCCTCTTGGTTAGCCCTTGCTGAGCGCGGTTCAAATCTTGCATCTCGTCTATAAGGAGCAGGTCATACTTGAATACTGGCAGTTGCAATACGATGGGCAACCAGACCATATCGTTGAAGTCGATGCAGTTGTCCTTGGCAACTTCCTTGCAACGTCCCAACACGCGGGGGACTAGGGCAAACACTTCTTCTGATTGACCGTTGAGTTCAATGTCATAGTGCGAAGCTAGATTTCTTAGTTCCTCTATCCACCCAGCATCCCAATTATCGTACCTGTCATAGGCTGCAATGTCGTGTCCAACAAGATTCATCTTGCAGAGGCCAACCAATTCTTCGGTTGCCTTGAGCAGCGTGGGCTTCTTCATACGCAGGACACGGATGTCTTCTTCGAGCAACTCACAGATGATGTCCTGCACGCGGTAAGAATTGGGTGCACCAAGCTTGGGGAAGGCGTTACGCAACGCACGGTAACCCATACCGTGCATCGTCATAGCATCGCAGCCTGGGGGCACGCGGTTCTTTAGCTCAGCGGCAATTGACTTGTTGAACGCTGCAAAGCACACCGTCCTGACCCCCTTGGATTGCTCCATGGCTTCCCACACCGCAGCTTGTTGTGGACTTGGGACAAGCGAAGTCTCTAGACCCATAACCCGCTTGAGCCCTTCGATCAACGTCGTCGTCTTCCCTGTACCGGCTCTGGCTTCAATGATAAGGTGTGGGGCGTTGTCTTCGTGCTGAACTGACTTGGCTTTCAGCTTGTCGGCTAGGGAGATTCCAACTATAGGTGATGTCTCCATAGCAGACTCAGCCTTAGCAATTGCCTCTCCAAGCCTACAGGTTCGGTTGGTGCGAACCTCAACGACGAGCTTCGCTGGCTTTCGATCAAATGCCAGGATCTGTTGGGTTGCCTTCTGGGCGTTGCTGAGATGTTTGGCTGCCCCCTTAACCGGGCCAAGGGCTTGTTCCATTTCTAGACCCTGGTCCCGGTTCACGTCAGCAATTGACCTGGGCTTGGATGTCCTCTTCTTGGTTGCTTTCCTCGTAACTTTGCTGACCTTCTTGGGTAAGCGAGGCTTGGCTGCGGTCTTGCGTGCGATCTTGGCAGGGGCTTTCGATTTCGGTGTCTTGCGAGTCATGGTTAGTTCCTTACAGTAGGGGGTTAGATTTGGCTAATCATATTGGCAAATGTGGGACTTGAGTGGGTCAAGTACAGCTTTAGAATATCATCTGCCAGGTTGAATTTTGCGGCAATCTTCTTCCACTTGTTGTTTTGTTCTTTGAAGCAAGCTAAGATGGCGCTATTGGATTCAGCCCGTCTTAACTTCACCAGTTCTAGAGCCTCTCGTATGAGCCCTTCGCAAACGGCAATACATGCAAATGCTTCAGAAGCTAGCTTTTTCTCTGATTCGCTTCTTGGGTCTGTCTCACAAATCCACTGACGATGTTCTGCGAAGCGACTCAAAAACAAGGACTCGTATTCAACCACTTTCATAGTTAGTTCCTTATGTTACGTGGGTTGGGTTAGAATTTGATACGCTCGACTTGCAAGCTGAGGGTTGTGTAACCCTGGAATTGCAAGTCATTGATTACAAAACGCCTCGCCTCTTCCTCAGTCTTGTTTTCGATTATGTAGTGGGCAATGGCCTTATGCTTCTTACTACTGTCCTTGTAGTAAGTTGCCGTGATTCCGTACTTGACCTTCATGGTTAGTTCCTTGGGTTACATTAGCGAAAGTCAGATCTGATCGATTAGCGGGGCGAAACTGGGGCTGGACTTAAGCAAGTAGAATTTGAAGAAGGTTTCTGAGACGTTTATCCTGGCAGCAAGCCTCTTCCACTTGTTGTTCTGCTCTTTGAAGCAGGCAAGGAGGGCACTGTTAGATTTCGCCTGGCGGGATTTGACTAACACTAGAGCCTCATCAATTAACATGCGGCAGATAGCAACTCCCGCGTCTGTGGCCCTCTCCTCTTCTGGAGCTTGCTGCCTCTGCTCTTCAGTTCTTGAGTCTCCATCCCACAGACCTTCTGGGGGGGATTTCAGATATTGTTGAAACAGGGCTTCATACTCGTCAACCTTCATAATATCACCTCTTGCATACTCTACCTTAGTTGGTTGTTGGGTGACCACGGCCGTCCCGCGGTAGTTTAGTATACCTAGTTATTTGTTGGGGCGTTATCCAGTAGTAATAGCCTGGACCCCAGCCTGGGGTTTCTACACGGTTGGCTAGCAAGTAGCCCTTGCGTATCAGCCATCGCACTTGCTGGGGGCTGATACCCAATTGCTTAGAGGCTTGTGCTGGCGTCATAGTTAGATAACCTCCGCAGAATGGCCTTCTTTGCGCACCAAGGTTACAGCACGTTTGATGTCGCGAATTCCTTTGAGTAGCTTGGTTAATCGCTTGCATTCAGATTCAGCATATTCTAGGTTTGCCTGGGCTTCGATTGGAGGAGCAACCGCATAAGCCCATTCATCAGCACAGCCATCTAAGGTGAACTGCCATCCGTATTCGTGGTCCCTGTATTTTCCAGTGACAGGTAATCCGGTTGTTGCCTCCTGAAAACTGATAACCAAGTCTTCTAAGTCTTCATCAAACTGGTCGTGTGTAGTCATGGCAAGTCCTTCACTTTGATCTTGGTAAACTTGGTTACGAGGCAACCGCTAGCCCAAGCACGTTCGAGGGCATCACGACGGGCTTCCTGCTCATTGCTGGCGGTACAGTTGTGCTTGACTTCCTTGCCCCCACGGTACTCAGCATCATCACGGATGACTAGCTGTAGGTTGTACCGGCTGTACTCCACGTCTTCTGCTTGCCATGGGCTGGGGGTTCGTACTCGTTTGATGGACTGCACCCAGCCTCCGGCATCTACAATACCACGGATGATCACTGCTCTGGCCTCATGCTCAGAGGGGGCTACAGCCCAGTGGATTGCCGCTGACCGTAGAATGCCACCATTAGGCGTATAGCAGCAAGCGACCACGTTGAAATCGTAACGAGACATTGCAATACTCCCTTATTGAAAGCTAGTTAGTCAGCCTTTACGTATTTGCCACCACGTTTGATAATCCACCAGAATCCGTTCTTGACAGACACGACTGATGCACCAAACTCCTCTTCGATAGCTAGCATAACACCGGGATGAAATCCGTTGCCTGCACCCTTCGCCGTTGCCTCAACAAGCCAGTCTACCTGGGGATGTTGCTTTGCTAGGGCCAGTAGTTCAGGTGTGGGCAGATACTCCAAATCATCCCCACAGATTACCGAAAACTCATTACGCATTACACGTTTGGCTTGGCGGAAATCCTGGACCACATCCTTGTAATAGTGGCTACCGTCTACGTAGATGAAATCCACACTGCCGGGCATGAGGTGTGGCATAATTTCAGCCCCACGCGCCCGCACCATGGTAATGGTCAACGAGGGCCGTGTACGCTCGAATTCGGACACAACGTCAAACGTAGACATCATCGCGTCACGCATGACGGGGTCTTGTTGCCGGATAGCGGTGTGACCAAGAGCTGCATCCTCCGGCGTGGAGAATGGCCTCCAGGCATCGACTAGGATGATTTTGGAGTTGTCGGCGACCGTCTCAAGCCAGATTTTGCTAGACCCACGGCCACACCATGCCCCAATCTCCAGCACCGTAATGGGCTTGCCGGCGAAATGCCGTGGGATAATCTCGCGCATGGTTGGTTCGCGGGTTGGCCACACGCAGCTACCCAGCACGGAGAGGTCTTTTGCAACCTCTGGCGGCTTGGGTGGCAATGACTGGGACTTGGCAGCACCCATTAGCGACAACGTAATGGCAGCGCAACCAGGAATCAAGGCCACTAGAGCCACGCAGACTCTAACACGGGTGTTCATGGCAATCTCCATTCTGATAGGTTACTCGGTAGAATGCTGAAATGAACAATTCGCTGATTTGGTTAGTCCATTCGGGATCCAGCATGAGCCCTGATACCGACCTTGCGCAGGTAGGCAGCCATGGCTTCGGCGTGGGCTTCCTTGTACCGGTCACCGCTTGGGCTAAGGGCCGTTGGTCTGGCCCTCGTAAGCGGGTGGGTATTTTACGGCTGCCGGCCCTCCTGTGATCTAACCCTACACCGCAGTACCATTTGCCGGGCATTTGGTAGGCGAGGTAGGGGGTTTCCCCAGGCGTGGCCCCGTGGCAACCGTTCGAGTTTTCAAAGAGCAAAGCACCGTAACTGCCCCGATTATAATCGGCTAGCCTAGCCCCGTAAAGTACAAATCCGCCCGGAATACCAAAGTATTTTTGGCCCTAGGTATAACCTATTACTACTAGTAAGGTTGGGGGCATAGCGGTTAGGGCAGGGTTAACGGCGGGGCGGTAGAGGATCAAGGTTGGGTGCCTACGAAAAAGCCCCCTAAGAAGGGGGCCAAAGCGGTTATTCAACACGCAGAAGGTTGACTACTATATAGGGCCTGGCACCAAGCCTAGGCTGAGGGCTAGGGCTAGCGGGGTTGCTCCGGGCGTAGATCCGCGGTGGCCACAACCTGCACGTTGCCAGCCCCACGGAAGCCCGTTTCGACCTTGATGCGCACCACTTTATCATTTGCCTCTACGATACGGCCCCGCCAGTGGTCGCCGTTGGCATCGTAGACCCAGGTTAGGCTACCAACTTTGACTTTGGGTTTGCCAGTGCTGAGTTTCTTGGTCTTCTCGGGGGCTCTCGTCTTGGGAAATTTGGCCTTGGCTGGGGGCGGCTTGGGTTGGGTAGTGGGCTTAGAGAGGGTGAGTTGCTCTAGGTTGACTTCCCAGTCGCCCTCTTGGCTGTGTACCATTACCTTCTCTTGGCCGTTGTCGCACTTGTAGGGGTTGTCGAGCAGTTTGCCTAGGTAATGCTCCCCGTCTGACTCTTCTACCCACGCTACATCATCCTTGGCCCACAGCTTGCCCTGGCGCTTGGGGGATAGGTGTAGCTTTTCGGCTTTGGGTTTGCGAACCTTTTCTTTCCTGTCCTCGATCTGCTCCGGTGTTGGGTCATCTTCAACGATGGTGTCTTCGTCGGCTTGCTCCGGGATACCCAAGTCGATGCCGCCAAGGTTGGGGCAATCGAGTAGGACTTTCTTGCCATCCTCGTTGATTTGGTACTCGGGGGTGAGGCTATCGACGGTTAGCTTATCACCGTTAGCCAGGGCAGTCCAAGCCATGATGAAAATGGCCTTCTTCTCGTCTGCGGAGTTTATGCCGTCGATACGGGCTTTCTCCAGGGCTTCGCGCAGGGGTTGCAATGCTTTAGAACCGCCAGCCAACTCCACCCAGAAGTCTCTAGCTGCGTCCCAAGCACTCCAATCAAGCATGGTTTCGTGTGGTGGCTCAGCGGCTTTGTAGGGTGAGACATCGTAATCGGTTTTGGATTGGCCCATGAGGTAGAGTAGGCCAGCAGCATAACCAGGGCTGACCCATTGGCCAATACGCTGTACCTTCTCACCCTCTTCGTTGGTGTCAAGCGAGTTTTCCTCGTGGATGTGCTTGACGCATTCCAACAACCGCTCATGACGGGCTAATAGGTCTAAAGCATCGGCATGGCTGCGCTTAGTGGAGAAATTGCCCAGACAGGCGCGCGTA
>JALOBN010000049.1:12489-16324 GCA_023228245.1 Candidatus Pacearchaeota archaeon | reverse complement strand
CGCCTACGCGAGCTTATAGACCTTCTCATGGACCCCGAGGCCAAGGAAACCCGAACCGACGAATGGTGCAACACCTATATCAAGCTCCACTCGCTGATCCAGAAGCCCGGCGTGTGGGCCGTCATCGACACGGTCCAGTCGGGGAACCGGACCACCTACCTACAGAACGGACTCGGCACGATACGCATGGACTTTCTGAGGAAATTCAAAGAGGCGACGGCATAGCCTTGTGTTCGCTCCGCCTGCCAACTTGCAATATCCCGGCATAGCGGGTAGGCGGGGCGGCTGGAAGGCTCGACAAGAGGAGGTAGATATGCCAGTAGCGATACACAGCAGACTTTGGCGCAGGCTCCACGGCTACCAGGACTCGGTGATGGAGGCGCAGGCCGCCTTGATTACCGACGAGGTCACGGATTCATGCGCGGAGATCCAGTACCTGCAGGGCGAACTGTGGCGGCGATTCCGCGCCCGGCTTTCCCGGCAGGCTCCCGGGCTTGTCGCCGAGTTCGACAGGTTGGCGCTCATAGAGGCACGCGAGGACCAGGAGTTGTACCGGGCGCTCCACGGGGAACGCGAGTGTGACGGGCATCTGGTGTTCCTGAACGTCGCGATCGACCGGCACAAGAGCGAGGTACGGTTCGGGGACGAGGCGGCATGAACCGACTTTTCACCGCAGACGAGGTAGCGGCTTTCCTGCACATGACGCCCGACGGGGTGCGGAGAATGGCGCGCCAGGGCAGGATTCCCCACTTCAAGGTCGGGGGACGCTACAGATTCGACCTTGCACAGATATCAAAGGCCACGATGAACGGGGGTACTCATGAGCGGACGCCGGGTCAAGTGGTGCAACAGATTTGTGGCTGAGAACGCTACCACGGCTCCATGGACATTCTACGCCATGGTTCAAAGCCTGCGGTGCAAGCCACACGTGAAGGTGCGGCTGTTGAAGCTGCACGGGAAGCTACAAGAGGGGGCAGCATGACACTACAACGACCAGAGGGGATAGCGGCATTGAAAAGCAGACCGCTCCGTCTTCCCCGCGCCGGGCGCGCAAGGCTCGGCGAGAAGGAAGTCAACGACAACGACCGCGAGTACCCGCGGGAACTCGATTATCTGAACCTGACGGACGCGCCGGCGGTCGTTCTCAAGTACGCGCAGATCAAGATCGACGAGCTGAACGAAGCACTCAGGCGCGACCTCGACGAGGCGAAGCAGGAGCAGCACCAGAAGCAACTGCAAATCCTGCAAGGGTTGCTCGCGAAAGTCCAGCCCGGCAAGCTCCCCGACGAGAAGACCGCCAAGGCTTTGAGCAAGGCGCTCAAATGCCGGGAGCTCGACATCATCTTCCCGATCAACGACAAGCGGTCCATCGCGGACACCTGTTATATGCGGTACGGAGCGAGCGGCCCGAAGTGCAGGGGCAACGGGGTCACCGCCTGGGACATGGAGGCGGGCGCGGAGATCGACTGTTTCGGAGAGGAGTGCGAGCACGCCATGGGCGACCGGCCGTCATGCAAGCGACAGATGATACTCACCTTCGTCTGCTACCGGGTCCCCGGCCTCTGTGTCGACGATCTGGTGACCTCGGGCTGGCGGTCGATCGAGAACACGCTGGCCTTTCTGGACACCCTCGAATCGCTGTTCGGTCGTATCGACGGCATCCCGCTCAAGATGTACCGGGAGCCCTACGAGACGAGCCGCAAGGACAAGGACGGGAAGCGCAAGAGGCAGATACACCACTGCATACGCCTCGACCTTGAGGCATCCCTGCTGGACGTAAAGCGGCTCCAGTTGGGCGGGCCGATGGAACTGCCACCCACGCCGGCCGAGTGCGCCGACGACATGTACCCCAAGTCACTACAGGAAGCGGAGAAGGCACTGCCGCCGGGTCCCGTCATCGAGGCCCCGATCGCCGCGGTTCCCGATCCTGAACCGGCCGTTGAACCCGATCCCGATCCCCCGGCGGACGAGAGCGACGAGGTCAAGGACATCATCGAGGGATTCAAGCTCTGCGGCATCCCCGAGGTCGAGTGGCCGCAGTTCTTCAACAATTACGAAGGCAGGCTCCCCGAGCTCCAGTCATATCTCAGTAACCTGCTGGACTCGCAGATGACACCGGTGCCCGAACCCACGATCGAGGGTTCCAAGCCGAAAGGGAGGTGCTTATTCTGATGGATCACTACAGCTATACGAAGATCGATACCTACGCAGGTTGCCCGCTACGCTTCGAACGCAAGTACATCGAGAAGCGGCCGGAGCCACCGTCTGAGGCGCTCGACAGGGGCATTCAGGTCCACGATGTTGTCGCGGGGTACGTCAAGCATTGTCTCGCCATGGGCGTTCAGACCGACCTCGACTTCCTCCGCTCTGTTCAGGGCACCGACGAGGTCCGCGAGATCCTTGAAACCTACGCCAACACACACATCATCGAGCCCGGCAACTACGTCATCGAGGAGATGTGGAAGCTCTCGATGGACCCGCACCCCTGGACGTTCTGGGGCAAGATCGACCGGCTCCGCTACTTCGAGGACGATGTGGTCGAGATCGTGGATAACAAGACGGACCACCAGATACGCAGCGAGGCCGATGTCAAGAAAGACGAGCAACTGCGGACCTACGCGTGGATGGCATCGCTCAAGTATCCGACCGCCGACGAGTTCCACTGCATGATCGACTTCGTGCGCTACGGGGTCACCCGGGAGGTCGTTTACTCGCGCTCGGATATCCCCGCGATCGAGAAAGCGATCATCGCGAAGATCGAGGTGATGGAGGCCGACAGCGAACACAAGGCGACTCCGGGCCCTGCTTGCGGCTACTGCTCCTACACCGCCGACTGCAACGCTGTGACCTCCGGCGCGGTCGAGGTCGTGCAGACCTCAGAGGAAGCACTTGACGCCGCCGGCCAACTACTCGCGGCGAAGGCCAGGGTCAAGTCCCTTGAGGCCCTCCTGCGCCCCTACTGCTCGACGAACGGCAACGTTGTCGCGAATGGCATGGAGGTAGGGTGGATACCCTCCGACGGCTACGACTACCCCGACGTCAGGGCTCTACAGGAGGTGCTAATTAATGCATGTCTCGACCCTGCCAAGTATTTCAACCCCAACAGAACCGAGCTTAACAAGCTCTGGAAGTCCGACGATTACGCTGACCTGCTGGTCGCGGTGAGTGAAGCGACAACCTCGACCAGCTTCAAGACGAGAAAGGCGGTAGCGGAATGAAGATCAACACCCTTGAGCTCACGAACGTGACGTCCTACGAGCACACGATAATGACCTTCCCCGAGCGCCTGACCGTCATCGTCGGCCACAACGGCGACGGCAAGACGACGATCGCCGACGCCATCAGGCAGGGGTTAACTGGCGAGTGCGCGCGAACCGAGCGGGGCGGGGGCAAGCAGGAACGCATGGTCCGCACGGGGGCACAGCAGGGGTCTATCGGCCTCTCGGTGTCCAGCAACGGCGCCGAGCCCCTCGCGGTCACACGCTATGTCCCGGGGGAGCTGCTGATCGAGGGCATGCACGGGAACAAGACGCAGTTGCAAGACAACCTCTGCAACCATCTCGGCATCGAGCTAGGGGTTCTCAGTGCGGCGCTCTCCACGTCAGCGCTCCTCGAGATGAAGAGCGCCGAGCTGAAGGGAATGTTTTTCGGGTTCATGGGCCTGAGCTTCGAGAAGGACGCTCTGCTTCAGCGGATATACGCCGAGCTTTCCCGCAATGCACGGTCGTCTGAGGAGGCTTGCGAATACATCACTGCCACGCCCGACCACCTTTGGACCGGCGACTCGAAGACCTTCGACAATCTCTACAAGCACTGTTACGACCTCCGCCGCGAC
>JALOBN010000049.1:0-12389 GCA_023228245.1 Candidatus Pacearchaeota archaeon | reverse complement strand
CAGGCCAACGCGCGTCTCTCAGCGCTCACTGGCGGGCGCTACCAACTACACATAGAGGTTGACCCCGATTTTCAGATCATCGTTGACCACGACGGCGTCAGCTCGCCTCTGGGGCTTCTGAGCTCCAGCGAGCAGCAGCGGGTCGGCATCATCCTACAGGACGCGATAGTCAGACTCTCTGGCCTGCGATTCCTGATCGTGGACGAGGCGGACAAGCTCGACCCCGAGAACCGCGCTCTGCTCACCGAGTACCTGCTGGACATCGCCGACGAGTATGACCAGATCGTCGTGCTGGCAACGATAGGCACCGATGGCGTACATCGGCCCGACCCTCCGATCGATGGACTCGCTCTATGCGAGCTCACCGGCGGGCAGTTAAGGGAGGTGGGGTAGGTGAATCCTGTAGCCATGATGCTCGATGGTGGAGACCTCTACTGCCTCGACTGCTACCCCATATCAGTGGCCACCGCGGCAGAAGAACTTGAGGAAGACCTCGCCACGATCGAGGCTTGTTACCAACCCATCTACGCGGACGAGTTGGAACTTTGGGATCCGCCGACCTGCTGCGGGTGCGGCGAGACTGTGGAGGCTGGCCAATGACCACCCTCTCCCACGCCGAGCGCCGCATCCTCGAGCTCGAGAAGCGCGGCTACACCGACGCCGAGATCGCCCGCGACTACCAGGTGAGCGTCGACCGCATAAGAGAGATGAAGGCCACTGCGAAGGCGAAGCTCGCGGTCCCTGTATCGAACGGAGGGGAATATTGGAACAAGTAGGTTGCCGAAAATGGAAGCGGGACGAATGAAGGTCTCAAAGGTCATCGGGTGCGTAGTTTGGGGGTTGCTTGCGGGTCCGGGTCCGTGGGTGGCAGTTGGCTTCGGTGGGGCGATTCTCCATCATGAGTTGAACTGTCCCACATGGGCGGGAATCTTACTTTTATTACCGGCCTTCATCCAGGTACTCGCTATATTTTTCTTGCTCAATTCGATCACTGAATACGAATAGGGCGACAGGAGGGGAACATTGGAACCGATAGGATGCATCTTCCACACGCACGAGCCCGCCGGCCAGCACTACCCGGGCAGCCAGGGGTGCATCAAAGATCACTGCACCGACAATAGCGGCGGCTTCGACCCCGAGCATTGCCCCGACTGCGATGAGGACCACGAGTGCGGGCGCGACTGCCCGGGATTCGAGGCGGCGGCATGACCTGGTATGACCTCGTAGTAACAAAACGGCATATACACATTGCGCCGCAAATGACACTCAAGTTGTTATGCAATCTCCCTGTCCCCACGGCCACACCTTTCATGGGGCCATTCACAGAGAAAGATGCGGTCAGAAAAGCAACGTGTCCTCCGTGCATCAAAGTAGTAAAGAGACTTTATGGGGAGGCCCCATGACCTCAGAAGAAGCCCGCTCTGCACTCATACAACGGACGCTCAAAGAACGGGTGAAGCGCGACCTCGGCGATGCGATCGCAGAACTGCGCCTTGCGGAGATAAGGCTATCGCGGGAGAGACGGCAGGGCATCGAGGCAAAGTTGCGCCGAGTACTGGCGAGAGTAGATGACATGGCCGGGGCGGGAACCTCAGTGCCACAAAACGAGATAGCCAAGCCCGCCTCGGCCTCCCCTAGGGAGGCCGCATGAACGCATATCTTGGAAACGGCACGGTGGTCCATGTCCTTAAGCGATTAGGTGCGGTTGATGGTACTCCTGTCTATGCCTCGCTTTGCGGACGCCTCGGACTTCTTAGAGAAGGTTCCTGGCGCAAGACCAAAACCCTTTGTACCTGTCGTGCTTGCGCCAGGGCTGGCACAAAGCAACGGGAGGCAGCATGAGCGAGACGCGATTTTCAGCGACATATTTCTATGGATCGTTCCAACGAAGAGCAGGGACGGTCCCGATGGAGAGGGCTAAGGGCGCGGCCCTCGCAGACGTGATGAACCACTTCTGGTCCTGGCTGATGGAGCAGTCGGTCTATCCGGTTCCCGTTACGGGCAGCATGACGTACGGCGCAGATGCTGTGACGGTGGAGCTCGTCGCGTGGCCAGAGATGTACGGGGAGGCACAGAGTGCTTGAGACCTGCGAGACCTGCCCCCATGACTTCTATGAGCGAATCTGCGAGCACTTCGGGTACTGCCTGAACCTTCAACGCCTCGTCATCGCCTCGTCGGACTGCGAGCAAGAGGAGGGCGCTTGACCCCCGAGTCCCTCGCATATCACGCGAGTCTCATGCGCCAGGTTCTCGACGGCCACGTCGGGCGCGAGAATGCTATCCCTGTCGCTGAGCTGGCGCCGCTGATCGGGCTCAGGGCGAACCGCGACTACCGGGACGTGCGGGAGGTCCGGGACTTAATCGAGGAGGACTACCCGGTGCTGTCGGACTCTACAGGCATGTGGCGCTATGAGGACCCGGAGGAAGCCGAGGTCGTTATGGCATCACTACACAAGACGGCCAAGACGATCCTGAGACGATACGCACGGATCAGGCGGCAGAAGCGGCGGCGATTCCCCCACTGGCAACCGAGACTATGGAGGGCGGCATGAAGACCGAAAGTCTGCTTGAGATGAAGAAGCGGCTGGAATCGCGTATCGAGGATATCGCGGAGGAAATTGCTGACCTTGAGAGTGAACGCAGAGAGTACGAAGACGAACTCGAGGATGTAAACGATTCGCTCGAGAGTTGCGCGGGTGCCCCGCCTTGCACCCCGGAAGAAGCGGACGGGTGCTCCATGTGTCCCCCGGGATTCAGTGATAAGGAAGTCCTCTGGGTGAGCGGCGCCGGCTGGCTGTGTCCTCTGTGTGCATGGAGGGTACTGCTGAAGAGTTATAGGGAGGCGGCATAGTGGCAGACCGCGACCCATGGATCAAGTTTCGACCCGACTATTGGCTCACAGATCCGGAACTAAGATCGTGCTCAGGACGTGCGAGAGGTGCACTAATTGACACGATGTGCCTCCTACATTACGCCAGTTCGTACGGTTTTCTGACCGTAAACGGAACGAAAGCGGACCTAAACGCGGTCGCAAAGCAGCTTGTATGGAGGCCAGATACCTACCGAAAAGCAGTCAAAGAGCTCATAGAAAAAGGCGTCCTGGATGAGGACGAGAACGGAATCATCTATTGCCCGCGAATGGTATCAGACTACAAAAAACGTCAGGTGGGGAGGGAGACCGGCGCCCTCGGTGGCAACCCTGCTTTGAAGGCGAAAACCCTTAACCCCCCTCCCTCTACGACCCCCGTTAACCCAGAAACAGAAACAGATAAAGAAACAGATAAAGAAAAGAAGCAGAGGGGTAAACCCAATGCTGACGCATTACAGGAATTCAAGGAACGGATGACCAGCGTGATCGGCGACATACCACCCGAGATGATCGCCCGGGCACAGGACGAGACGGCACGAGATCGGAGGAGACAATGAGCAAGGAACTGGAAGAACTTGGACGGCAATTGTCACGTTTCGGCATCGCTTGTTCGACCGTGCAATTATTTGATGTCCTCGCCGCGATTGAGAAACGGCTGGACGACCTGAAGAAACGTCCTAGTCACAGAGAGGTCAAGGCACTCCTACAACGTGAGCGCGACCACCGCCACCGTCAAATCGCTCAGATCGACAAGGCTCTGTCAGCGCACCGTTTCGAGGATGAGCATGGTGAGATCGAGAAGGATTTGGACAACCTCGGCATGCGAGTCAGCAATCTCGAATGTCCTTCACCCATGTTCTTGGACGCGATGAACCGGCTACACGCTCTCGACGGGAAGGGCAACGGCGACATCGACCCGCCCGATGTTGTCACGCTATCGGCGCGGCTGGACGCGCTGGAGCATCACCACCATCAGGGCGTTTCACCGCCGCGTTGGTGGGGTACTCTTGGCCATGAGATAGCCAAGATGAAGGTTACGAGCGAAGGTGAAACTGCCGACCCCAAACCACCCGCTGTTTGTGAGGGGTGTGCTGAGATAGATGACTGCAATTACCAACGTCTCCCGTGGCATTTGGATTTTCGGGAAGGGGACAATCCCTCCTGCTACGTCGAGAAGGATACCTGCGGGACGTGCCGGAATGGGTTATGGCCCCTGCGGGCAACCCGTACGCTTGGCAGATGTTACTGTCATCCAGCTCTCGATGACCTCGACAAGGGACTGCTGATTTCGTGGGACAGGGCCGCTTGCCCCAACTACAAGAAACTGGAGGCGTGACCATGAGCGAACCACGAGATTCAATACTCGCCAAGGGAATAGAAGTCCTGCAATCCGACCTGCCCGGTAAGGAATGGGTTGCCGTCATCGTCGGCCCCGACGGAGCTTGCCTCGCCGCCGCAGACACGCGAAACGAACTGCTGAGACGGCTACCTGTAATCCCCTGCGCCTATATGGACGAGGATGGATATTGCGGCAATGAGGACAACATAGATTGTACCCGCGAATGTCCAGAGATCGATGATCCTCGCCTGTGCATGGACTACGAGGAGGCCCAATGACCATCATCTTCTCTCTCGCCCTTGCCACGTTAGTTGCTGTGCTGTTGGTGGAGGGGCTTGGAGTGGGGAGATCGTGATGCACTTGGCGATGAGGATTAGGAGCGATGCTTGAAAACCTACGCCTCCTGCACCCACTGTGGCAAAGGATGCTGGACAGACGTACCTATCGTACCCCCGGTGCTCTGCCCGGAGTGCGAGGGTGAGGAAAGGAGAGAGAAGTGAAAGAGTCAATCATCAGCGAGATACGTGTAAAGGTGATCGAGCAGGAGGGCTACCACGGCTCAAACACGGACGATTGGCATCGACAACCTTTTCACGGATGGATACACACGCTATGGCGGGAGTTCGGCAAGGTGGGTCTTCGCTTCAGCGACAAGGCTGCTCGGCGGAGTCAACTGATTGACCTCGCTGGTGTATGTGCATCGTGGGCAGAGGCCATGGACGCGTCGGACGGTGATGCGGCATGAAGTGTCCACGGACAGAATCGTGCATCGCCTACCACCATAACCCCACAGGAGGATATGAACTTTGCCGACTCGGCTTGTTTTATCGCGGGGATTTGAAGATGGACAGGGAAGCACCAGACGACCCCCCCGATCCCTGCAACATCGCGCCCCTCCTCCACGCCCTGCCCTCTGCCACTGACGAGCAGAGAGAGGCGGCGTTATTCTGCCTGACCGGGCCGCTAATACCCGCGATGAGGCTGATTGTCATCAACAGAATGTCGCGTGTCGAGGAGAAAGGCGGTAGTGATGATCCTCTTCAAGCCTGAACACGTAGACCCGATCCTCGCCGGGGAGAAGACGCAGACCCGCCGTTTGGGCAAGCGCAGGTGGAACGAGGGGGCGGTCCACCAGTGCAAGACAAACCTGTTCGGCGATGTGTTCGCCCGGGTCAAGATCATCCAGGTCCGCCAGGAACGCCTGGGCGATATATCCCGCGAGGACCTGGTACGCGAAGGCCATGCAACAGGCGAGGACTACAAGGCGGTGTGGGAGCGGATTTATAAGAAACCCTGGGACGACGAGCTGCTCGTGTGGGTCGTGGACTTCGAGATAACGGAGATCTGCGGCGACTGCGATCGGAGGATTCGCGAGTGCCTCGTGGTGGACAACAACCAGCCCGCCTGCGAGCACTTCACGAAGAAGCGGCTATATGAGTACGACCAGGTCTTCTGATGAGCCGGGGGGGGCCTCGCGAAGAGGTCCTCTGGCTGAACCCCATCGCGGCTGAGATGCGGGAAGGAGTCCTATTTTGAAAACCTACGCCTCTTGCGCCCACTGTTGGTGGCACCACATGGTATGCGATAAACATGAATGGAAGTAGACCCCCGGTGATGTGTGAGGAGTGCGAGGAGTGCGAGAAGGAAGGGAATCATGACACCCCACCGTCCTAAATTTCAATGTATTACCAACCCCCGAGGCAGAAGACATTATAAATCGGGGTTGAACAAAACCATGTGTGGTTTGACGGTTGGAACCGATTGGGAGGAAACATGGGAATGTAGATTGTGTATAGATGATGAAAACCCCGAATCTTGTAGTAATTGTAGGCGAATCTATTTTCCATCCATCTATCCTCATCAATTTTATGGAGCAGATAGATGAGCGAGAGAGAAGGGAGCGAGGGATGAGTGACAACAAGAATATCTGCGGTAAATCCGCCGACTGTCCCGATATAGCCTGCGGTTTCGAGTGGATAGTTGGTTGTCCCCACGCCCCCCTCCTCCACGCCCTGCCCTCTGCCACTGACGAGCAGAGAGAGGCGGCGTTATTCTGCCTGACCGGGCCGCTAATACCCGCGATGAGGCTGATTGTCATCAACAGAATGTCGCGTGTCGAGGAGAAAGGCGGCAGTGATGAAAACGCATGACAAGAAATGCTGGCCCCCTTATTTTCAGTGGGTGCTTGATGGCAAGAAATCCTTTGAGATTCGCCTGGACGAAGGGCTTTACAGGGAAGGCGACACGCTGATACTGCGCGAGTGGGACCCTGACGATAAGGCGTACACAGGTCGAACGATAGAGCGTGAGATCGGGCTTGTGGTGAACACGGGGGACTTGCTTTTCTGGCCCAAGGAAGACAAAGCGGATTTGGGGTTTCAGGTCATGCAGTTGATAGAGGTCCCCACGCGGGAAGGGGACCCACGGCCGGCACCCGAGGACTACCGGCCTCCGATCAACCTCAAGGAAGAGCGCGGCGGCGGCGTCTCACCACACAGGCCGAACCGCAAGGCGTCCATAGCCAAGGTGGTTAGCGGCGTGGAACAACGGTTGGCCAGCCGCGACCCCGGCCGGGCAGAGACACCATATCCCCCGTTCGTGATGCTTTGCTTCGCTCTCGGGAAACTCCTGCGCTACTACAACTCGGTTCTCACCGGGAGAAAGCCGGACCCGACGGAGATCACGGAGGCATTGGACTACCTGGTCATGCATGAGATGAAGGAATGGGGGAATGCAAAATGAGCAAGGACCAACCGATTGACAACGAGCTCGAGGAGCGGGTAAAGAGGCTCGAGCGCGTCGTTGATTTAATGCAAAAGAATCTTGAGCCCTTCTCGTACGTCCTGGAGAGGGTGATCGGCAAAACCTGGAAGTGCTGTTCCTGCGGCAAGGAAAGGTTCTTCGCCATCGAGAAGCCGGCCAAAGAGCAGAAGGTCAATGACGGCTTCTGGACATGGTGGAAGTATCTATGTGACGAGTGCTCAAAGGCCTTCGGGGTAGGTGGGTGATGCCTTTCATCCGAACCGATAAGGTTCTGAGTGCTGACGACCTGCGCTTTCTCGTCGAGTGCGTATGGCCCCTCGACGGCAGGAAAACCCATCCCTGTCTCGGTCGCCCGAAGACCACGATCGAGATCATCAACGGAGTCAGGGTCAGGTATTGCGAGTGCGGAGTGCAGATCGAGGAGACACAGAGGCTTTGTGAACCCTGCCGACGCGCTCGGAGGGAGTTGTCTTACAAGCGGTACTACGCGAGCCACAGAGAGGAACGGCTGGAGTACGTGCGGAAGAGGAGGGCCGCTTGAACGACGTCGGGCAACTCGCATTTCGGGAAGACTACAGGCTCGGGCTCCGACACCTCCGCGATCGACTCGCCAAACGACACGGCAAGGTAGACATGCGTTGTGTTTTCGACGAGCTCAGATCCTCCGCCAACTGGATTCTCGACAACCCGGCACGATACGCAGGGGTACTCGAGCAGCACGAAATCGACGCGCTGTTGATGTTCCGCCGATACATAAGGGAGCGCAAATGTCTGAGATGACCTTCTGGGTTCACGTGTTCGAGCGCGCGCTGAAAAAGGCTTACGGCATGGGATCACACCCGGCGTTCGTCACCTTCTCGAAGCGCAACAAGCCGGGCTCGAGGGATTTGATAAAGAACCCCGACGCCTACGCGGTGGCCGAGAAAATGTCTCAGGACCTGCGGGATAGCGCCCTCTGGGGCGAGGACGAGTTGCGACAGATTTGACATTTCGCCGATTCCTTGCGTAGAATGTGATAGTGTAACCAGAGTTACGAGAACCCGCCAAGCGCGGGTTTTTCCTTTTGGTACACACCCAAAGCAGCGGGGGCAATCCCCGCGATCATCTCCCGGGCAACCGGGGGCTCCCTCAAGTCCTGCCGTAACTACACTTTTCGGCAGGGCTGACCATACGCCGCTCGAGAGGGCGGCTTTTTCTTTTGGAGGACTCATGGGCGGCAGCAGAGGGAATTGAACTACTGCGAGATATGCGGCAGGCCGGCTCAGAAGCATCACATCTTTACCCGCGGGTCATGGGGCAGGGCAGCAGAAGTCCTCGCGAACATCATCTGGCTCTGCTGGGTACACCATTCGGAGGCGCACACGCTGGGCCGCATGACATGGGCGAGGAAGTACGGACTCGAGGAGAGGGTAGAGAGTGCCGAAGCAGAAGTCCGCGCGGCAAGTCGTGTTCGTGGCTAGCATCCCCGACATCAAGACCGCGATCGGGATAAGCGGCAAGGGCGACGGCCGGCTGGTCTTGGATATCCCGCAGTCAGAGCTTGCGGAGGTCGTGAAGTTGACCCTGCTTTCCAATAAGGCGCTCAAGGTAACGGTCGAAGAACTCGAAAGCCAGGTACGAATCAATGCAGGAGACACTCAGGCATAAAGAGGCGTTCGAGTATTACCTGGGGATGGGGCAGGACCGCAGTATACCGAAAGTAGCCCAAAAGTATTCCGTGTCAACCGCCGCGGTCAAGAAGTGGAGCAAGGCTTTCTCCTGGCAACAGCGGCTCAAGACCCGAGAGGCGAAGATCGGCGCCAAGGTCGAGGAGTCCACTGACAGAACGATTGCCGATTTTAAGGCCGACCTTCTCAAGGCATGGCGGGGCGCGCAAGATCGCTGGATCGAGAAGTTCGACGCGGACAAGATCAACCCCCGGGACTACAAGGACCTTGAGACGGCCACTCGGAACATCCTTCTCCTCCTGGGCGAGCCTACAGAGCGAGGAGAGATGAGCGTTGACGTGCCTGTCGAAAAGCTCGCTGAGAAACTCGATGCTATCGCTAACAACCGAGCAGAGGCGGGAGGTTCTCAGCAGTCTGACACAGGCTGAAGCGGAAGCGCTACTCTACGACTGGGAGTTCTGGGCGCGGGACAACCAGCTCCCCCCCAAGGGTGACTGGCGCAAGTGGCTCATCATGACAGGCCGTGGGTGGGGCAAGACTCGCACCGCCGCCGAGTACGTCAATGACCTGGCTTACAAGGGCACGGCCCCGCGCATGGGGCTCATAGCGAGGACCGCCGGCGAGCTTCGATCGACGATGATAGAGGGCGAGGCTGGCATACTGGCCTGCTCCCCGAGATGGTTCTACCCGCACTACGAGCCGTCGAAGCGAAGGATCACCTGGCCGAACGGCGTACAGGCCGAGACATTCAGTGGCGACAAGCCCGACCAGCTAAGGGGCCCGAGCCACCATTTCATCTGGGCCGACGAGCTTGCCAGTTGGAGATACGCTGAGGAAGCGTGGTCGAACGCGATGTTCGGCTGTCGTCTCGGCGATGCCCGCGCTCTGATAACGACGACCCCGAGGCCGATCAAGCAGCTCAAAGAACTGCTGAAGATGGACGGCGTGGTGGTCACAACCGGGACCTCCTACGAGAACATGGAGAACCTGGCGCCCGCCTATCGTGAGAACGTGCTGACCTACGAGGGGACGCGGCTCGGCAGACAGGAACTGCTCGGCCAACTGCTGACCGACGTACCCGGTGCGCTGTGGACGCTGGCCCTACTCGACGAGTGCAGGGTTACGGAGATCCCCAAGGGTATCGAGATCGTGCGGCTCGTCGTAGCCGTAGATCCAGCGGTCACCAGCTCGGACGAGTCGGACGAGACGGGCATCGTGGTCGCGGCCAAGTGCTCGAATGGCCATGCGTACGTCTTCGACGACCTCTCGGGGCGCCGCAGTCCCGACGGCTGGGCCAAGGTCGCGGTCGGAGCCTATCACGGCAACCAGGGCGACAGGATAGTCGGCGAGGTCAACAACGGCGGGGACCTCGTCGAGAAGACGATACGCACGGTGGACCCGAACGTCAGTTACAAGGGCGTTAGGGCCTCCAAGGGCAAGATGGTGAGAGCGGAGCCCGTAGCCGCGTTGTACGAGCAGCACCGGGTTCACCACATTGGGGGCTTCCCGCAGTTGGAAGATCAGATGACGACCTACGTGCCGGGCGAGGCCGACTTCTCACCGGACAGGATGGACGCGCTGGTCTGGGCGATCAGCGAATTGATGTTGAAACGACAGGGCAAGAGCGGAACGTCGAAGAAGAGGACGCGATAGATGGAGCTGCAAAACCTGGCGGACGCGGCATATCCTCCGCATCTCAAGATATTGAACGGAGCTGCGCGCAAGCGGGTTCTCGAGGCGGAGAAGGCGCAGGATTACTACGACGGCAACTTCTGGCGCCACATCGAATCCGAGGTCATCGAGTGGGCGCATGGCGGCACGCTCCCGAAGATGCACAAAGAGGTCAGCGACTACCCGTCGGCCAAGAAGTCCAGTTCCGACCTCGACTACACCCCCTCCAAACTGCAACTCAGATACCCTTCATTTTTCATCGACGAGATAGCGAGTTGGCTTTTCGAGAACCCCATCGGTCTGAAGATGGAGGACGAGGACGCCTACGCGTTGATCGAGCAGGTCCACAAGGACAACAAGATCGACCAGAAGCTCTTGCAGTCCGGCGTCGAGTGCAGCCTGACCCACGGCATCGCCGTCAAGGTCTTGTGGAACGATGCCCGCAAGCAGATCAGAACGATTTTCAGACCCAGCCGCGAGTGCTTCCCCATCATGGACCCCGACGATGTTGACATCATGCAGAAGGTGCATTTCTGCGCGCTTCAGGACGACGAGAAGACTGTATGGCGGCAGACCTTCGAGCTCATAGACGGCGTATGTTGGGTGACCGAAGCTCTGTTCGCTATCTCGAGCCTGAAGAACGAGAACCCGATACCGATCAGCAAGAAGTCCGTCCCGCTCTACATGGGGGACACGCCGATCGATTTCATCCCCGTGACCATCATTCCCAACGAACCCAACCTCGGCGAGATATGGGGCAGGTCTGACCTCGAACCCCTCTACGTGCCGATCAACGAGATATGCCGCAAGATGTCCGATGCGTCGGACGCCCTTGCCTTTGAACTCTTCCCGATCACGCTGATTCTGAACGCGCTCGAATCGAACGTGGACGACTTCAGCGTGGCCCCCGGCGCGGTATGGGAGTTAAGCGGCGACAAGGAAAACCCTGCGGACGCGCGCAAGCTTGAGAGCTCCATGCCCGTCATGCCCGCGCTCGAAAGCTACGTTGACCGCCTGTTAGCCATGCTCCACCAGTTCTCCGGCGTCCCGAACGTCACCAGGGACAAGATCGACAGCGTGGGCGCCATCTCCGGCATAGCGTTAAAACTCATGTTCACCAGCATTGTCTCGAAGTGCAACCGCAAGGCGATGTACTGGAAGCCCGGGTTGCAAGAGGTGTACGACAACGTGCTCCGAACCGCCGCGGTCTACCAGGGATTCGCCTACAAGCCCGATCGGGTTGTCGAGATAACCATGACCCCCCGGATTCCACAGAACGAGCTCGAGCAACTAGAGATAGAGGCGAGAGAGATTCAGATGCTGGTCAAGAAGACCATCGACGTCATGAAAGAGCGCGGGGTGGCCGACCCTGAAACCTACCTTGCCGAGGTGCTGGCCGAACGAGGGCAGATAGACGAGGCTGAGAACCCCGACATCTTCGGTAAAGAGTTGGAGCAGGAGGCCACTGAGTGACCGAGCAGGAGCGCTTCGCCAACTACATGAGGCGCGCCCGCTCCACGGCGATGAAGTCGCTCTACCGGTACGACAAAGAAGTCGGCCAGCTCTACATCGACCTCGCTGGGCAGGTAACCCAAGAACTCAGGAGCGCACATGGCTTGACAGAGGTTCACCTGAAATCGGTGCGCTCCCAGCTACTCAAGGCCGCGAACGAGGCGACCCGGGGTTTCAAGACCACGCTTGACAAGGCACTCTTGGAGGCTGCCGATATCCAGATCGAGGCCGTGGACGGGGGCATGTCGCCCTACTGGGACAAGCTGTACCGGACGGGCCTCAACCCACAGGCGATGCTCTACAAGCTCCCCGATGAAGCGGTGAAGCTGGTCTATGCAAGGGTCCACGAGAACGGGCTTATGCTCTCGAAGAGCATCTGGCGGCTCAATCAGAACACGCGCCAGGGGCTATCCAGACTGGTCACCGAAGGCGTGGCCCGAGGTTTTCACTACGACGACCCGCGGATAGTGGAGCAGGTCGAGAGATTCCTTCAGCCCGCGAAGCTGAACGCGAAGACCATGCGGGCCAAGAAGCTACAGCGGGTCATCACGCGCAAGTTGAAGGACGG
>JALOBN010000011.1 GCA_023228245.1 Candidatus Pacearchaeota archaeon | reverse complement strand
AGATATCATTTTTCCTGCCGGGCACCAATTGTAACGGCTCCATTGGCACGTTTTACAAATCCGGTCCTTTCCATCCATCATAGGTCGCATCCTCCCATACAATCATCCAACTGCTATTATTTCCAGTGATGTTTGCACCGGGTACCTCTATAATCGTCTCATTAAATCCGCTTCCTGTGAAATTTCCCGCCACATATAGTTGCATGTCGCTGCCTGCCGCCAATGATAGCAGCAAAAATATGATAAGCAGCTTCATACTATCTCCCTGTGCGAATCTGTTACAAGTTCCGATTGGAATCGATGGTTGTGCGGCGCTTCCTGTAGAATATCCTCATAACATCTGGAAATTTCCAGATAGTCTTCATCCAGCGCATCTGGAATTTCGATAATGATTCTAATCATAGCTTGCCCTCTGATCTCGCCAGTTCGTAAACGTTGACCCAATGATTATCACAATACTTGCAATGGCATTCAATTCTAATATCATTGTTTTGCCAGTTGCGACTAAAATTTGTGTTTTGGTCGATATATGTTCCGCCTCGACCACATGATGGACATGATATCATAGTGACCCCCATATTTTGCTACTAGATTGCGCTTTCGTGTCAGGTTGGCCGCCTATGCCACCAAACTCCTTATGCGGCCTGACACCTTTCAGCTCTACCAGCCAGTTTGCTTTCAGGTTGCCGGAGGCATCGAATAGGTCGTCTGCGAAATGCCAGACGTAGCCGTCCAAAACCAACGGTGCTGCCTGCACCCAAATATCTGTCTCACACAATACTCTAGCCATAACAGATGCATCCAGTGACTTCTCTTCAAATGGGATGCCCGCCGCCTGAAAAGCTGCTGCTAGGAGCTTACAGCGTGAGCATGTGGGCGTGCTGTAGATGATGATCATAGTCTATCTTTCCTGATTTCCATCGCAGTTGCCTTCAATCCTTGTTTCCGGAGCACCCACGGAACGCGTCCGTTTCTCCAAACACCTTCTTCTGAAAACATAGGCGTTCTATCGATAACGACTCGTTTGCTTCCTTTTGCGCCTTTCTTCTGACTCATGTCTCATCCCTCAAAATCTTCATCTCTGCATACAATTGATTCAATTTGCCCTCATAACAATCTATAGCTTCCTGGACTTGTGCAATTGCCTGATCTACCGGAATAATAACCTTAGTAGGCATGATCTTCTTCCTCATCAATGGATCGGCATTCTGTCTCATGGCTGCCCGATAGGCAACACATAGGGCACAAGTGCATGATGCTTCATGTTTCATGGTTGGGCCTTCCTGGCAGCGAGATAGGCTGTGAGGATGGCTTTTGCGGGTGAATCCCCTTGTATATATCCGGCCAAAACATCATAGTTTTTGTCGCATATGTCGAATACAAAACCACCAACGTCGGTACGAACGCTCGGATCGGAATTTTCCAACAGCCAATGCCATCCTTTCGTCACTATCGCTCTCTGTAATGCCCCCTGTATGATATCTTCCTCATATTCTATATCTACCTGCTCCAGCCCGCGTTCTATTTCGGCATAGCAGGCCGGGTCTATTGTTTTTAGCTCTTCCAAAAGTTTTTTCATCTCATCGCCTCCCTCAACTTCTTGGTCGCTTCCCATATGCAGCGATCTCCTGCGAGTCTTGGTAACCTCTTGACATATCCAAATCTATGCAGCTCTTCAATTTCTCTGGTAATCCCTATGTCCTTTGTGGTGAATTTTCCGGGTAGCATCTTGGCTGCAATGGCGGGATTTTCCCGTATCCACCACCAAGCGCGGTCCCTTCTCATCATACCACCCGGAACTTTTCGCCACTGAAATAGCACCCCTCTATCTTATGTTGCCCCTCCAATGCGGCCAAATGCCTCATAACCGGCGCTTTCTCGTGGTGGCAGCACAATTCTATATCGAAGCAAGAAACGGGACCATTTTGAACAATATACGCAAGAATCTCGGCCCGGTCACGTTCGGCATATCGGCAGTTTCCATTTTTTGCAACCTTCGGTCCAGTCAGCCAATACCGTGACCTGGGCCACATGCAAGCCAGCACTGTGGATATCTTCTTGCCAGGATATTTGCGCGCTCTGATCCTCATGCATGCCACCCAAGATGTCTATACAGCCATGCCCACCACCGCGGAACCGCGACAAGTGGCCCGATAGCGACAAAGATTTCTATCATGTTCTCAGCTCCTTCAGTCTCTTACCCACATCATCCGGCAGCCATACACCACCCATCTGATTACAAATTTCTGCCGCAATAGATGAATATCGCTCGCCGTCTTTTGACATTCGCAGAATGATCTCATCTACGCGCTCCTGATGCGTTGTGGACTTCTTGGCCGGTTTGGGCCGCTTGGTAATCATGGTAGGCACTTTCTTTGGCGCACACTTCGGACCACAATACATCTTCCCATCGATCGCTACCTTGTCATGGCCAAGTTGCTTGCCGCAGGCGGTGCATGTAGGCTCGATGGGCGGCTTTTCTGCCTCTGGCATGATAAGAGGCTGCATAGGTTGCAATCCTTCGATTTTAGGCTCCTGATGAAGCTCTACGTGCATTTTGACCGATTCTCGATCAACTGCCGCCTGCACATTGGCGGCGATGGGGTGCAAATTCCCTTGTATGATGCCGGATACTTGCCTGCCAGGCAGCCCCAACTCTCGGGCGATGTCCCTTGGTTTCATGCCATCGGCATACATCTCCATAATGGTTGCCTTCCGGTCTGCCGTCAGTGGTCTGGTTCGCAATTTGCAACCTTCTGGTAATTCGAATTTGACCGGGAACTTGGACGTTTCCGCCAAGATTGCCTCTCTCACTTTCTGGTCCTGGTAGGCTTTGGATTCTTCCGGATCTAGAATTATTTGCATTTATGACATCTCCTGCCATTTGGTAAAACCATGTGCAGTGAGCGCCGCGCCACATGCCATGAATATCGCATTTAGAATATCTTCTATCCGATTCGTAGAAATGTTCTGTTGAAAATGCAGCATGCACATTGCACCAACCAATGCCATTGCCAGATATATCCATCTCATCCTAACATCTCCTCAATCTTCTCCAATCTCTTCAGCAACCTAACACCTTTCTGTTTCAGATGCCAGTCACCGCGAAATTCCGAAACCAGCTCATGTTTTTGCATCTCATGCAGCATCTTGGATACTGTGGTCGAATAGATGTTCTCAATGTTGCTGATATCGGTTTTGGTGAGATCGCGTTTAGATAGCGATCGCAGGATATCGGCTTTCATTTCCAGCCGCGAGCGTCGTTTCATGTCAATAGGTAGCGACCTATTGCTATAAAAACCTGATGCTTGATCAGGGAAAAAGTTGATAAAAATAGTTAAATAAATTTCTGTCGTTGCGTAAAAGTCCCATTAACCGCGATCGCTCCCCCGGTCGCCGATACCGTCATCAATTTCGTCGCTCCGGCAGCGACGACCGGCACCGCGCCGTACTCAATCCACCGCTCGACCTCGAATTTGATCGAGCCGATCCACATATTCCCGGTGTCGCACCGGAACCTGACATAGATGTCAGTCATGTATTCCGTGCCTTGCAAGGAAAATTCAGTAGCAATCGCCTTCGTGGTGTCACTGTCGCCCACCGCATGGAAATCCGATTCTGATAGTACCTCCGTCCATGCAACGGCGTCCGGTGAGACTTCGATGCTGCATTCTCCGCCCGCTATGATTGGCGCCCACAGTTTGGCGGGCTTCCCGGCAGGATGCGGGCCGGATAGCCGGAAATACGGCGCCTCCCCGGCATGCACCTCGATCCAGCCTATTGCAGGTGTTCCGGTTGTGTAGTGGCTCGTGGCCGGGCTGGCAACATCCCTGAGCCAGGTCACATCGTCGGTGACTAGATCCTCATATGTCTGGATGATGCGCGTCCGGTTGCCCCGCAGCTCCCAAGTCTCGGCACTGTTAGCCTGGGTGGCGAGGATCAGCGTCTCACTATCTGCGATGGCGACAGTGACGTTCGCAGCCCGCCCGGAATTATAGCTGCATGCGACCTCCAGGTCTGGAGCGCTGGCCATGTGGCCACCGGAATTATCAGCAAAGACTATATCGCGGGTCTGTAATGTCCATGAACTGGGTGCATATTTGTAGATAGCATTCCCATATCCAATCGCCCACGCGTAACCCGCACCGGATACGCAGATCTTTTCAATTGCAGATCCGCCGAAACTTGCCCAACTGGCCCCGGACCATCTATACGCCTCGCCACCAATAACTGCCACCAGTGTTCCGTCAGAGGCGACTGCTAGGTCGGTAACTGCTTGAGCAGAAACTTGTGACCATTCAGTGCCGTTATGGTGCCACACATCGCCCGCCCCACCAATGACATAGAGGGACGTGGCGCTCAGGGCCGCTATTTTCAGCGCAAACCCCCCGAGATGCACCCAAGCAGCACCACTCCACCGGCACGGCTCGCCCGATATAATCCCATAGACGGTGCAGTCGTTCGCTATACTGACATCGGATAGCGCCGCAGTTGAGGCTGTCACCCGCGCATAATCCGAGACCCCGTCCCAGAGATACAGGTAGCCATCATTTTTTCCGACTATCGCCACCGTGCAGGTCGAGACTGCGATTTTGGCGGCCAATACAGTTCCCACGCGCATCCACGCTTCGCTGTTCAAATACCATGTGCGCCCGATCTGATCAACGATGAGCGGGCAATTGTCACTGCTGCGCGTGGCAATATCGACAGGCACCAGGCTCCCACCTACCAGGATTGGCTGAGCTGAATCGCTGTATGGCGAATACAGATAGCAGGTGACATCATACATATACTGCGTGTAGTCGAGCGGTTGCTTTCCAATAGCAGTGGGCTTGATGACCACCCCCCACACAGTATAAAACCAGTCCGATGTTCTGATATATAGGGCGATATCAGCCCCAACGTCCTCATCAAAATCAGGATCATCCGGGCCATATGGAGCGCAATATAGCAGGAAGTCGCTTGCGTCGTCTTCGGCAGTTGGTCCTCCAAAAACTACCGTGAACGTGTAACTGGTCCCCTCAGGTGAGTCCTTGCGGGCCGATGTCCATAATGAAGTGGCACCATCTTGTTTGATCTTCCATCCGCCGCCAGTTGGCTTAATCTCACCATATATGTGATCGGTGAGATCGAAAGTACCTAACATCTGATATTGTGACATTTTACCTCGTCATAATTTTCCCACAGGAGCAAATGAACCAAACATTTCCATTTCGCCATCCGTGATCGAGATTGTGGCGGTCTTATTTTTCCCAGCCGGCACCACGGGAAGCGGTATCGCCGCTCTGATCACTTCGAATTTGATCGAGGCAATTTTGAGATAGCGAGTCGCGGTGCCCGAATTGCAATAGAGCCGCACATAGCAGTCCTTCATTCCCATTGCTTCAGGGATGCCGTAGACCGCCTCGCCCGATTCGAATCTAATCTGGTCAAAAACCGTCTTCCAATTCGACTTATCGGAGCTGATCTGCACATAGGCCTCATTCGTGGCACCGCCCGCGGTAAGGCTCAGGTTGGCAGTCATCTTGATTGGGGCAATAATCTTATTCGGCCCTGATAGCAGGATAAAAGAGTCTCTACCAGAGTCTAACCAGATCTCGCCGCCCGACCAAACTGGCGGAGCGTCCGGCGCGGCAGTCCAATCCCAATCCAGGAGCCATGCATTGAGGCTGGACACGTCGCCCACATACGTCTCCACTATCCGCTTTTTGCCGCCTTCGAAGCTCCATTGTTCCTCGCTGTTGATCTGATCGGCCAATACAATTGTCTCGCTGTCGGCGATCGAAAGCGTCAGATCCTCCCCGCCGACGCAATCTATTGCGATGTCGGGGGATTCTGGAAGCTGCCCGTCGGAATTATCGAGCGAGAATGTCAATTGGCGGCATACAATATCCTGACCTAAATTTATCCACTGGGTTGCATACTCCCACAAGCCGCTACCATCCAACGCGAT
Organism: Candidatus Pacearchaeota archaeon; assembly: GCA_023228245.1. The sequence goes on along the minus strand of JALOBN010000011.1, from coordinate 55,863 downwards.
ATAATACGCCTTGTAATACCCGGAACTCGCCACGGCAATCACACTTTTCGATCTCGATTGCCACCCATAAACAGTGTTCCAGTGCACCGCGTTTCCTGCTGAGGTGATGCCATCGACAGCTCCGTTATAGAACTGCGAAATCTCGCTCATCGCTGTATTGCTTATCAGTGACGGTGTTCCGAACTCGAACTCCCAGGTTGCCAACGTAGTTTTGTGGATCGCCCAAACGACATCCGTATCCTTCGCAGCACATTTCGAGTAAGGATAACCCAACCGGGTCCACGCCCCACCAACCAGCTTGAACAGGCTGTCATAAGCAGGATCATAGGAGGTCCCTGTGTAAGGGCCTATCCGGTAAACTGTGCCATCATCTGCTATTGAAATATCATAAGCGATATCGGAAGCCATAAATGCTTCCCACGCACTGCCATTGTATCTGTGCATGGCGCCATTTTCGTCTATCCCCATTATGTAAGAATCGTTGGCCGAAATTCTTACCAACTTTGACCCACACTGAATAGGGAAAAGTGTGAATCCGTTTGCGATTGAGAACGTCCACAATACACCAGTGGAGCCGAGGACATAAATATCCCCATTTTTATTAATACACATCTCTGACATGGATGATATTATGCTTGATATATAATCATCCTCATCAAATTCTTGTGCTGTCCCCTCTGCATATGGCGAAACCAGTTGGCAAACCACATCATAACAATATTGAATATAGTCGAGCGGTGATTCCCCTATCACGGACTTGGTCGCCGTCACTGACCACACCGTATAGTGCCACCCATCAGAGCGGATATAGAAGGCGATCCCTGCGCCCTCTTCCTCATCGAAGTCCGGGTTATCCGCTGAATGCTGATGGCAATATGCAAGAAACTCGCTTGCAGCGGCTTCAGTATCGAACGTTACCTGAAATTCTACCGACATTCCAGATGCCTTATCTTTGCGGGCCGAGGTCACCAAGGAGATTGCATTCGTTTGGTCGATCTTCCAGTATCCGCCGTTATATTTTATTTCAGATGTTATGCACCCGGAAAGATCGATACTACCAAGCATGATGTATATGAAAATCACCTCAAGGAGCGATGAATTTGACCGCTAGATACTGTTTTACGTATCTCTCGGAGGAAGTCCATCCATCGTCGTTGTAGAGGCCCCTGGTCACGGTGTTCGTTCCAGGCATGATGCTATAGTCCGTGATGTCGATCTTCACCGATTCCGCTTTGCTCAGAAGAATCCTGCCAGGTGGGACGATCTTGCCGTTCACATCCAATGTCATGAATGCGCCGGTATCGATATCGGTATCATCCTCTTCCGAGAAAGACTCCTCATAGAATACCCTCAGCCCGCCCAAATCATAATTCTCAGAGCTGACTTCGAAGCTGCTCTGAGATACCAGAGTCGTTGTGCTGCGAGGCTGCGCATCGTCCGGGATGCTGCCCCTCAGATATGAGCCGAAAATGCTGGATGCGGATACCAATTTTTTCCCGCACAAGAGAGTCATTTTTCCAGGGGCGATTGTCTTCTCCCGGATTCGGAGAGCGATATCAACTTCATCCGGTATCTGGATTCCAACCCAATCACCGGGCCGGAGGACCGGATCAACCTCGTTGGTGGTCACTGTATAGGATTCCTGGCTGTCTTCCACGAGGCCCTGCAGGATGCCCAAAACTTCCTCGGATTGATAGCCCTGGTTTTGATAGCACTTGATCAGGGCTGTGCCTCTCTTCCAATCGCTGACGCATTGTGGAGCTTCGCAGATGTCAGATCCGTAGCTGATCGCCGCCTGAATGCCTGGGCTCTGTGTTGAGGGAACTATCTTGCAGTTGACCCCATCAATATAGGTCTTGAGTGGGCTCGTTTCGCTGCTCCTGCCTGGGATCTCCTCCGCAATGTCCATGTGCAGAGTCCAATCATTCCGAGGTAGAAATTCGACCTCTCTTCCGATTTTCTGAATGATGTCATCCAGAACCTTTGCCATCACTCCTTCAATAGCGAATGCAGCGGCGCTCTTGTAGGTGCCAATGTCACATGATCCGAATACTATCCGGGTATCGCACCAGTCCTTGGCGACTATGACAGTTGCATTTTCTCTATAACTGCCATCACCTACCAGCACATAGAGATCATCCACTGTCCGATAGTAGGTATCATCTGCTGTCGGTATCGCGCCTGCATCAGTGAGCTGCACCACTCCATCCAGATCGTCTATTGTGCCTGCATTCGGGAAGCTGGTAGAGGCGTAAAGCGCCTTATCTCTCAGGCAGGATTTTAGCCCGCCATCTACCAAATTCCTAACGATTGCATTGTAGTAAGTCCATTTTCCATTCGGGATGTGGCCATTCGCCAGCAGCATCATTCCCATAACGGTAGACGGTGTATCAGACGACAGGATCGTATTAAGATCGACGTTGTAGTAGACATAATACGGCATTGGCCGCCAGTCTAGGGTCCATTGCTTGCTCAGGCAAGTGAGCCTCTGAGCGTTCCCGAGATCGCCTACCCTGGTTATGCTGCCGTGAAAAACATGGATGCCGTCGACCACATAAACGACATCAGAAAATGGCTCGGCTGGCGTATCTGCCGAGATCCTGACCGTCAGTTCATCAGCCTTTATGGGCACCTGGAAATACTGCTTCCAGGACTCCAGCACGCCCGCGAACTTTCTCGGAGTGACGCCATCGTAGAAATAGAATCCATCTGCTGTCATGCTACCTCGATTGGAATGCATCTGATTTTTTGACTGATTTCGCCTGAAAGCGTATGATAATAATTCGGGTTGTCAGATGTGGCCACGCCACCGACGAGCTGTGCCGTGAGCGTGTAGGTTCCCGCCGCGTTGCAGAATTCGGTGATGTCCACTTCCAGCGATCCGCTTTCGCCCTTGGCAAGGTATCGTCCTGGCGGGATGGCCTTGCCATCGATTTTCAAGATCAGGAGTTTAGACGCAAGACTGAGATCGACGGTCTCACATGCATACGCCGATGCCGATTTTCCCAGAAGATCCGTTGATTTCGGCGTCGCCCAGGGGTAGCCGGGCGGCACAAGCGAAAATATGACGCGCCCATAGAGTCCATTTCCGAGGTCCGCATTGAACTCATTGGTTGGGTGCCACACATCGTAGCCGACCAGCGCCTCGCTCCATGCCCCCCCATCTTTTCGCCACTTGAATTCTCCATGCAGCATGACGTTGACGTCATTTTGCCCATAGGGCTCGATCCCGATGGCGGTCATGTTCTGGGTTATTTGGAATTCGTACTCATGCGCCCCGTACGCATCGTATGACTCTCCCTGGACCTGCACATATGCCTCTGTCGGATATGGCGGCCTGGCGCTCGGGATCTCAGCCCAATTTGATCCGCCCCCCTCGTAGACCCGATTCACCATCTCAAAATTCCAGTCGATTCCTACAGTGCATTGCCACCCCTCGACCAAATCAGCACTTTCGATCGTGAATTGTTTCGATAGTGTTAGATCATCGGATTCCGCGATTTCGATATTCTTGACCTGCTCGTACAAATGGCTGGCATATCTGGCATCTCTCCAGATACCGAATTGCTCATTTATAGCTAGCAGTCGCCTTCCTGCGGTGATTTTTGTTTGCCCCTTTCCCGTTGAAATCTGCCTGGCCCGAACGGGAATTACCGGATAATCTTTTGGCTGGACTGAGATATAATCTCCCGGCCTGATGTGCCACTGCTCATAATCCAGGGTGATTTCGTAAGATGTGTCGTCGAGGTCGAGCTTTGATTCTAAATACTCTTTGAGATCGTCGGCGATTCTCGATGAAGAGAAGCATTGAGTAAGATATTGTCGGGCTCGATTCCAGGTCGAAGCCACTTTCGGATTAGTCGAGATGCCAAAAGTCGCCGTCGGACTTGGAGAAGTCGGGATTTTGACGGTGATTTTCGAATTGTCACCGTCTACAAAATCCATCACAGGCTCTTCTTCAGAGCCGTTTGCGATCTCCTCTGCCGCGTCCTGGTATAGCAGGCCGTTGAGTTTGTATCGATACCTCACTTCCTGCCCGAGGTTTTGAAACAGATCGCTGAATACCTTCGCAGGCACGCCAATCAATTCAGGATTTGCGGTTATTCGATATCCGCTGAAGTCATTTGTTCCTGGACGGATGTATGTATCTAATTTGTGGTCTTCCAACCAGGCCGTGTTGAGGGGCAGGTTGGTTTTCTTGAATCGCCCGTCCCAGGAATTCAAGAAATAGAACATTCCTATCGGGATATTATACGCATATCGATTTAGATATGTGGCGCTGTCGATCTCGATTTGTTCTTTTGTGGGCTGAGACTCCGGGCAGATAGGGGCATCGTCAGAAAAGAGATCATCAACCTCCATGCCAGCCAGCTCGCCAAAATCCCCGAACCGGCTAGGAATATAATCGTACCCCATCAGGCGATAATCGAGGATAATCTGCTTGGATTTGGAATTGATTTCAAATACACTAGGACTCTTCTTAATCGAAGTCCAAGCAAATCCACTAAAAGCGATAGCAGCATCTTTAATTAAAATCAATTCCGACATTCCGGGAATGTCAAGCGTCGATTTTAAATAGAGATCATCGGCCTTGATCGGTGTCTGTGCATACTGATTTAGCGATATGTCACTGGCCGCTATTTTGTGGAAAGCAATCTCTTCAGTCTCGTCGTAAGTATAATCAGAATAGATGATCGGATAGAGCTTGCCGATCGTCATGGTTCCCATAGAACCGGACGGCGCAACCACCTTCAGGCCGAATGAGATTGTCAGATAGTCGTTTGCCGTCCATGCAACTCCAGTCGCCGGATTGGTCGTCCAGTCATAATAGACTGTCTTTTCAGTGTGCAGTACGGGAAGACCGCCAACGAGCGCGGGCGGATCGGATTCGTGCCCGCTCGGAGAATCCGCCCCGAATTCGGCAGGAGTCCCATAATACAGCTCTCCATTGATTCGGAGATAGGGCGTTATGGTGCATTGGGCATGGTTGTGATAAGTCCCCTCCCATTGGAGTAATGTGGTATTCCACCAGTAATCATTGATTGCGAAATAGTTGCAATGTATCCTGATTTTCGAGATCGGGAGAAATGAATTCGGAAAATCCGAAATTCCAAATTCAAAGTATTCTGTCCGGTGGGCAGTGTAATTATCGACTCGGAACCTGAATGTCTCTGAGGTCAGATAGCAGCTATTATCCTCATCGCCCAGATAGCCGCCAGAATAGTATTCTCCGATGCCGGCGCCCTGGACCTGGGAGGCAACCGCCGTCAAATACCGCTGCTTTTTCCGCTCCAAAAAATAGAGTCCATCGTTCAGGATCTCACACCCTTAAACTCTCCAATTCGACGGTGATGGCTCTGTGGACAGCTACTTGGAGCTCGGATGAGTCAACCTCGATGGCAATCCTGGCCGGGATCACCACGGGCTCTATTGTGGTGTTGCCGATCACATCAGCTATTTGCTTCTGGATCGAACCACCATCGACTTGCAAATTCATGGTGCGCTGCTCGAATAAGCGCTGATATTCCACGGCAGGGACAATGTACTCCCCACCAGGTGCGTCGCCGATCAGGGCGACCGTTGGATTGGCCACATAGCCGCCAGAGGCATAGCTATCTATCTGAGTGTTGTTGGTCTTGATCGCGTCTGCGATGTTGCTCGAACCTGGAACTATACTCGCTTTCGCGCCGCCACCAGTATTAAAAATCTCGTACAGTGTATAGATTATCGAGTTTGCCGAACTTGCGACAGTCCCGGATATCGTCATGGTATCCGTCAGCATATTAGCGGAAAGCGCATTCGCTGCCGCCATCGTGACCGATCGAACCAATGTACTTTGATTCTTGATTGTGTTGCTCACTTCGCGGGACGCCTGGTTTATTGCCAGCGTCATCGACATAGAGCTATTGACATTGTTCTGCGCCGGGTCCAGGACGTTGCCGCCAGTGGTGCCGGGGATGCTCTGCCCCATTGTTGCGCCTGGCGCTATCGAGTCAATCCTCACAGGAACCGGCCCGGTGCTGGTGTCGACCTTTACTTCTCCTATACTACCCAAACCCCCTATGCCATATTTGGCATTGATTGAAGCAGCTTCGGCCTTTGCTGCTAGCACGGGATCTTCATATCCTGGGTAGAGTTTGGTAGGGCCAACATACCCGCCTTCACTAGTGACATAATCCTGCCAGGTTTTTTTCGGGTCCAGCGTGTCACCATAAAACATGCCATCGGTAAGACGTTTTGTTTCTGCTGCGCTTTCTGCTAGCCCGCTGTTAATTGCTTCCTTGGTTGCCGCGATGGTGGAGTCTACCCTTGCCAGAGCGGCGGCATTGTCTCCTCCCACTTCTTTTATGGTTTCCTTTATCTCGTTTAATTGCGAAAGTTTGGCTATTTCAGCCTTGATTTCTTGCCCGTATGGTGTTTCACTGAATAATGGCGCGTCCTCCCACTCAACTTGCCATTTCTCGACTATGGCTCGATAGAGTGCGTTATCCTCAGCGGATGTTTTAATGCCATCTTTGCCGATTTGTGCCAATGAATCCAGCCCACCGGAAACCTTGCTGAACCCAAAATCGAGCGTGTTGCTGGTCTTGCGTTCTGTGGTTTCGGCGACTTTCTGGTAGTCGGACGGCAGTTTCTTGATTTCCGCCTGTGTGCCTGCGAAACCTTCTCCGGATACTTGCTCATCGCCCTTGATTATTGCATTCACCGCTCCGCCTAGCCATCCATCACCACCTGTATTTTCCTTCACGGTTTTGAAATCATTGGCCATTTGGGTTTGTTCTGCGGAAGTTCCTGAAAATCCTTCGCCTGCTCCGCCTTCGCCCCATGTCATCGTATGGAGCTTCATTTCGCCCAGCACGTTGCTTTTCAAATCACTACCAGATGCACTAAGCGTCAACGTATTCGCAGATACAGACATCGACTGCGCTTGAATGGGCTGAAGTTCGCCTTGTACTAGAATATATCCAGTTGTGTCAACTTTCACGTAGTTAGATTCAATCGCAGTATCGGATAAAGAACTTCCAGGAACGTATTGGCCCGTCCCGGCCATTTGATAGGTTGCGCTCTTGTCGATCCATGACGATGATGCTGTTCCTGTCGAAGTGCCGTTCCCTTGCAGCCCGAGCAACTTGCTTATTGCTCCGCCTAATGCATCGTCCGCCGCACCGGCCAGCCTGGCGAATGCCTCTATAGCAATGTTTATGGCACCAGTCAGCACCGACCCGATGTTATTGGCCAGGTTGACCACGCCATCACCAAGAGAGAGATAGGTTTCCAGGCCTGCTATCTTCAGGTTATCGAAAATATGTTCAAATGTCGGGCCAAAGACATCTTGGATAGCGGAAAACGCCCCAGTCAGAGATGCATCACTTGACAGGAATGATCTGAATAGGCTAACGGCGGCATGCCAGCCACTAACAAGCATCGAATATAGCGTGTCACCAATTGCCTTGTAGTCGATGGATCGTAGTTTTTCCAGCAACGCACTGCCTAGGCTCTGTGCCCCCTCCGACATCTCGTTGACTAGATATTGGAAAGCTCCTTTGATGTCCCCCGCCTTGATGAATTCGGCTATCTTTGAAACGCCATCCGCGACGCCTTGCCCCATATCAGCTATGCTGCTCAGAGCCTCGCCCACCGCTGGCAGGAATATCCCGCCTAGTCGCTCTGCGATAACTGAGCCAGTGGCAAGAATTCGTTCCCACGCTACTTCGACGGTTTTCTGAGACTCCCCATACGCCGCGGTGAGCCCGGTGCCCTCTTCGAATGCCTGATTTGATGTTTGAATCGCAGCATCCAGTTTGGTGAATCCCCCAGTGAGCGGGTCAATATCACCCATGAGGAGCTGAATGGCCTTCGATCCGGTTTGCCCGAAATGCGCGAGCGCAGCGCCCTGTTCGGCCAAGGGAAGCGCTTTGATGGCAATTGCCGCTTGCTTCATTACTTCGGGTGCGTTCGATCTCAGATTGAGTTGTAATTGTTCGCCGGAGACGCCTAGCAGATCGCTTACAGCGTTTTTCGCATTCTTGACGGAATACATCATAGCATCTTGTATTGCTTCGCCGCCGGAGTCTCCTTGCAATCCTAAACTTTGTATGGTGGCGGTCAGTGCCACCCACGCGGGTAAAGTATCCTCCGAGGGCTTCAGGAGACCCATTGTCGCCCCTAAATGGGTAAGACCTGTCATTAGTTTTTCTTCGGATGTCGTCATCGTGTCGGCGAGCACGTTGATAGAAGATCCGGCCTTGTTTGCAAATTCTACCCAAGACATTTCGGCAGGTTTTGCCACGTTTCCTATCAGTCCCATGCTTTCAGTTGCCGCATCCCCCGACATTCGAAAAGCTCCGGCCATCTGCATCGAAAGCTCTGCGAATGCGGCCAATTCCTCTTTTGGAATGCCTATAGATCCGGCGGTTACTACAGCGCCTGATATAGATTCTGCCGTTGCGCCTGACTTCATCCTGATTTCTTCAAGCGTCTTGCTCAGGGCTTCCAGCTCTTCTCCCTTGACCCCGGTCGTCTTGCTGATATCCGTCATTTGAGTTTGCCACGAGGCAGCGGCGGAAACCGCACCAACAAACGCTACGCCAGTTGCCACGGCGGCGGCGGTGAGAGCTACCAATCCAACCGTAGCAACTCCTGCAGCACTTCCCATCATGCCGAACAGATTGTTAACTTGCTGAGCGCCGCTCGATACCCCAGACACGTCCAGGGTCGCTTTGTACATCAAATCCATATCAGACATGTGGGAAACCTCAGATAATTATTTAAACCAACGAAATAATCAATGATTTTATGAAGACAATTGCAATTATGCTAATCCTGCTATGTGGCCTATCCAGCGGATACCAAGACGATGATTATGTAGCAGTCATTGTCAGAACTGGAATGATATTAGAAGCAGCATATGGCAATATCACTTCAGTCGATGATAATTTCATTTGCCTGAATTGCACCAAACTGATGAAAACTACAATCGCGAAAAGTGGAGAATGGGAAGAGGAAAATGTGAGCCTGCCACAAGATATTTGCATTGGAGTGAAACAGATTGCGGTGATGAAGAGAGGTTAATCCTCTCCTCTATTCGCCCGTTCGCTTTCATCCCAAAAGCTTTCAATGTCTTCTCGTTCCATTCCGGGATGCGCAGACTTTTCTTTTTGCTTCTTTCGCATTTCTTCTTGTGCCTTGTTTTCTTCCGAAATCAGGCGATTCAAAACATGATGGTCAATGCCGATTCTGTCATACGACGAAAGACCATCCCAGAATTCGTCACACGCGAAACCATACTCATGCGCTAGCTGGAGCGGCGTCTTTCCGAATGCCCTTGCCACTCTTCCGAACAGGAGCATTATCTTCAATTTCGCCATCGGGTGAGTCGAAATTTGCTCCGGGAAAGCACAGATCTCTCAATCGGGTCCATTCCCCTGGTGCGAGATGTGAGAATCTGACTTCTCCTTTCTGGAATTCATGATCTGGAAAGCTCAGGTCGTCTACAATTTTGATATTGAGCAGGCACAAGGCATTAATCTTTTTCAAGATCTCCGACATGGTTTTCTTGTACTTGAATTTTGGATTCTGCTCATTGCGAATGGGGATGCCATCATCGAATTGCAGATTGGAAGCGGCATTGGCGGGAAGATAACGCACCTTCAGACCAATTCTTTTGTCATTGTTTCCTGGTACCATCAAGGTTAATATGGTAGTGTCGGTTTGAATTTTCTTGCCTGTTATCTCCATGAGCAAATCGGCTTGATCTTCTGGATCAATTACTTCTATGTCATTGTTTGCCATATATTTTCATCTCCTGCAATGAATTCCTGTATGTATCGGCCAAAGCAGCCGCCCAGGACGCGGGTTCAGGTGCGCAACCCTAGCTTTGGCCGTGGTGGTTGCTATCTATACAGCGGTATACGCCGAAGTTTTCGTGTTGCGCAATGTGCAAGACGGCTTGGTGCCGCCCGGACCAGACTCGTGATAGAGCTTTACAGTTGCCTCGTAGAAATCGGTCGAGTCCTTGTAGTTGTAATCCTCGATCACATTCGATGGAGAAGTCCATTCGATCATTCTCTGATAATGAGAGAAGATGAAATAGGTATCGCCTGCCGTCATGGCATCGGTGGCTGAGAAGGTGATCTCCAGCCCGTCACCTAGGGTTGTCATGGCCCCGGCGGTTACCTCAACTTCTGCACTCCAGGTACCGCCGTTCTTTCTCCATTTGAATTTGTCTGGCGTGCCTTCGGTACTACAATAGATCTCATAGAAGGCGGGGGTATTGGAAAGTCCTGCCGTGTAGGTGCCGCCCATTGCGATTGTGACCGCGCCCACATTGGCCTGATGGGCATAATTCCAGGGATATGCGGTGCTCGCCTTGGTCTGGTTGCCGAAGGATCGTACACGGAACTTGGTGAGGGCCTGAACATCGGCCTGTTCGGTGGCAGTTGGATTGGTATCGCCACCCACGCGCCAGCGCCTCAGCTCATCGCCATCGGTATCAATGAGATCGATATCAATGGTGAAATCTCGCTCGCCTTTCACCGCCAGCTTCGGGGTACTTGCGCCCGCTGGAACTGGAGCTTTGCCAGGAGCACCGTACTTCGGATTCTCCTTCATGGTTATGGTGATGGTCTTGAAGTATTTTGACGCCGGACTTTGTGGCTCGCCATATTCCAAGATGGTTTGTGAGGCAGGGATGAGCTTGGGTTTGTCGGTCGCCACATTCACATATGTAGCCGACCCCCACGTTTCAGATTCTACCATATCTGCGCCTGTGACATCAAAAGTCCACTCAATGCCGCCTTTTTCTGCATCGATCACATATTTTACTTGGTCTATGGTACAGAACCGGACGGACTGGGGGTGCAGGTCGTCGTACAGCCATAGAGTAAACGTCTTGATGGTGTCATTGGCAGTAAAGACGTGATCGTATGCAGTAGACGATCCTAACTGGCTGCCCGTGGTGTCGGTGCCGAACGTCATTAGCAGGAGTTCACCAAGACCGTTATCCTCGATCAGGGCGGGTAATGGGATGCTGACCTTGAACGTCTCTGGCTTCCGGGTGCTAAGGACAGGGTCACGGTTTCCAGATACTCGCTTTTTGTCCGATCCTTTCGTTGATGTCGGGGTGATCTTTCCGCCTGCGATCATGTAGATGAAAGGTGATGCAGCTCTAGCGCCTGCGACTTCAATCTTCATTCCCAACCGCTTGGTAGTAATTGCCTGCGGGCCTTCAGTCATTTATCTCAGCCTCCTTGTAACTATATTTTGGCTCTTTCATAGAATCCAAAAAATCTTTCACATTCTCATATCCATACCGGGCGGCAAAATCCGAAGCCGTCCACCGAACACCAGCGAAGTCCTCATACAGAGGTTCGCCGCCTTCTGGATAGATTACCGATACTGGTTTAATCATCTATAAATCCCAACCTAAAAGTTCCAGTCATTTCCACACGATCAGCAAACGCCGGATCATTGACCGGCTTAAACGATCCTCTGCCATTGGTATATACAGAGTAAGATATGCCGCCTATCGTTTTGGTTAGTGGCCTCTTCATGATTCGCATGATTTCATGGACCACGGAAGAGATGTAAGTATCGTTGTCCGCGATGGACGTGATGGATATTTCTATCAGCATGTCGTTCATGGAAAGACCATGATAAGCACATCCTCCGAGGTCTTCAGTATTTAGATTCAGATTGCGTACTCCGACGCATGTTTTGTTGGTACCTGTTAGATAATCATCCGCCAGGGCCCGCCGGAATCCTGGTATGATATTATAGTCTACCATCGGCGCAAGGACATCATCATCTAGGAAGCATTGCGCTACTAGGGCGATATAATTAGATGGGTTGGACATGTAACCTCCTATCGAAAAGCTTAATAATTATTAGGATACTTAGGATACTATGAACAAAAAATATGACTGGTTATTTCCAGTAGCAATGTTCTTGGTAGGCATTGTTTTTGGCATTCTGGCAACCTTTCGCCTGCTAGCCGATTATGGGCTTATAAAGAGGCTGATTTAATGATCATGGAAACTTGGCAAATAATTCTTTTTGCCGCGAGTGGCATATTGATCGGATGGTGTCTTAGGAGTTGCTTCAAATGACCATGATCATAGCTGATCTCGATGAGCCAAACCACCAATTCCTGACCGCCTACAAGCTCAAGAACGGTCACCGAACTATTCAGAAGGCCCTAAACGCCTGGATGAAGGAAACCAGGGAAAAGAACCAGCTATTCAGGTGATCATGCGCAAGCGAATCCCCAAGGACGGATCGAATTATACTGATGTGATTTTGCCCAAGAATCGGGAATATCACCGCGTGAGGAATGCTTACAGGAGAGCATGGAAATTCTGGAATAAATGGGAAGTTATATTAACTGTTCGGAGGAGATGACATGAACATGTGTGAAACATGCAAATTTTGGGTCAAAGAGGACGACATCTTTGACGATTTGCCAGACGATGCGTTTCGGCAATGTACCCGTGCAATCGATTTGGCGCATAGCATCGATTGGCCGCCGAATGGAGACAGGATGGTGCGATCCGGTATAAAAGAAAACGAATTTGGATCATCCGACTATGAGAATTACAAGTCAAAGGTTATAACCGGCCCGAAGTTTGGATGTGTTTTGCATGAGGGGCGATGATAGGCCATGCCACACATCATGTTACCAACCGGTGGACGGCTGGAAATCAAGACATTCAAGATAACCATCCCAATGAACGAACTTCTGGATAGCATTCCGGAAGAAGATGAATTGAACGAGTTAATCGAATTATACAATTCAGTCAAGCCAAAGTTCTACGGCCTGCATAGGCTTTAGAACTTGTATTTCGCCCGGCATCTGCAATTGGGATCACCGTTCGGATACTGCTTGCCGTTTGAGAAAGCTTCGTCTATGCCCCGCTCTTCCCCGTCCATTGCCAGGTGATCCTTTCGAGGATTCGGGCCATGTGAGTGCTTCCAGATCTTGGTTTTCGCGTCTACTGATTTGGCCTCGGCGTGCGCTCCACCATTTAGAGCATTGTTCTTTTCCGTCCTAAATATAGTTCGCGTCCTATATGGGCTGCATGGATAGTTTTCGCGAAATCGCCGCTCAAAGGTTTTCTCATTTAGGCCAAAATGCGCTTGCATTTGCTTTTCGAGTCGTTTTAAATCGGTTTTGGTCAACGTCTTGACCAACTGAAAGCCTTCTTTTTTTAGGTAGGCCTGTGCAATTGGATTCCAATTATAGGCGGAAAACGGAACTCCTAGCTCCTTTGCCACCTGACGCGCCCCCTGCTTCAGTTCTATGAGATTTTCTTCCGTTAGGACAATCTTGGCAACTTCCCAGTTTTTGGACTTGGACGCCGCTGCTAATTGCTTATATAGCCGAGTCCCCTTGCCAAATCCGATCTTTTTTGCGATCTCCTCTTTGGCCACATCGGACATAGCAGGTGAGAAATAGCCTGCCCGCTTCAGCAAAACGACTACATCAGAAGACCAGGATCGCAGAATCTCAAGGACTTGCTCTTCGGGTGTCATTTCAGGCCCATGTTTTTCTTATAGATTTCTGTCATCTCGGGGATGCTTTTGTGAAATCCTATGCTTCCAGGGTGGTGTAGGGCTTCTTGTAGGTAGTAGTATCTTTCTGCCCCATTGCTCTCAACTATTACCTCATGCTTTAACTCTGCGATCTCCTCTACCCGCCCCGACCAGCTTCTTTGCCAAGCGCCGGATTTGACGCGGCAATTGTCTTGGATGTTCTGGTTGGCCGTGATGGCCATCTGCTTCGCGGCCTTCGCTTGGTTCTTGGTGATATCTTCCAGCTTGCGTTTTATGCCATCTTGCACTTCTCCTAGATTAATTAGCTGAATGCCTGACATGAAAACCTCACTAGCGCCTCGTAGGCAGCACTTCGTTGCATGGGTGGTATAATTACATGGTTGGGTGAGATTTTGGGCTTTAAATGGCTTATTAGGATGTAGCGAAAGCTTGATATATCTTCAGATCTATTAAGAGGGTATGCCAAATAGATACCTAAGTCGTCGAGCAGACGATGTGTTGGAAGACATCATGAATCATGAAAAGTATTTGAATCGAAGCGGTGCGATAGAATTTCTATACGATTTCTATATTGAAACGTTGAAGGGAGATGAGAAGCAATGAAGAAGCTATTCGTTTTGCATCCAGGCGATGAGATAGTTTTCCATCTCAAAACGAAAGAAGGTACATTTGCCGGAAGGGTTATAACCGCTACAGAAAACTATGTTCTGTTCAGTTACGCGGGGTTCAGTTGGGCGGTTGAAGCTGAAGAAATCGCGATCATCGGAGTTAAAGATAAGGTGGTTGCATGAAACTGAAATCTTGGATCTACCAGCTTTTGCGATGGCATAACGATCTATCCGCCATCCAAAAAGGCCCGAAAGCCATAGGTCGCAGGATAGGCCGGAAGGTGGTAGGTCGATTGGCCGGGAAGATCATGAGGAGAATTTAGTATGTGGTTAAATTGTATAGCAATGTTTATTTGCGCTGGTGGCGCAATATTTCAGTTTGCGATGGCGGTTAAACATAATAATCTTATGTTCGTGATGTTTGGATTTCTATGCACTGCGATGGCTGGCTGGAACTATTTGATGTTAGATATCTAGGCATGACAAGGTCGCGAGAGGGACTAAGCCAAATTCAACCTCTCGCCCCTATCATGATATTCCCCTCTTTTATGTACCTTGCCCCTAATAGGGGCTTCAATGACTATGATTTGCCTTCCAGATTTGCCATTTCTTGTCCTCACATGCCGCTAAGAATCGATCTATCGCCGGTATATCCCATGATGGATCATTGAAAAATGTTTGATAATCGATATCATATGGCCTGATAGAATCACCTTCGCAGATAATCCGCCACAAACAGCATGAATAAGCCAACCAGGAAGCCTATGATGATCTTGATTTGTCTAGCCAGATCCGAGAATTTCAGGCTTGCCTCTTCTTTGGTAAGCAACCTGCCCATTTCCTCATTGAGTTGTTGCCTGGTTGGGTAATTCAGCTCCGACTTGGAATATTCCGCTTGCAGCGCCTGTATTTTCAGGTCGATGTACTCTCTCAGAGCAGATAGCTTGATATCGAAACGTTGCTCTGGCTGGCATTTGTCGGTCATGCTGTCAGGTTCAGGATGCTGCTATTATTTAGCGGAACGGGCCAATAATCATCCGATCGGAAGAGCGCATAATCAGATAGTCCAAAGGCATTTGATACAAAATTGCTGATAGCAGCTGATGCCTGAGGCAACTGGTTAGGAAATACCATGGGTTCATATCCACCGAATATGAAAGAGTCGGATGCTTCTTGTGGATGGCCTACCACAATCAGAAATATCAGAAGAATTTCCACATGTGAGACCATGCCGATTTTGCTCCCTCGCATATTTTTTGATGATATCTGATCGCATACATTGCCCCGATGCCCGCCAATAGCGCAACCGCGAGATACGCCCATTGCCACGCCGTGAATACGCTCAGGTATTCTGAAAATGATAACATATCATTTCCCCGCAATGAACTGATTAACGGTGACAACCCACGTTATCAAGGCGATTGCTATCATTTTTCCAATGTCCCAAAGTCGTTGCCCCCAAACAGACTCCATGAATGGAACTTTCGCCCGTGCGACTGCCTCGTTTGCTATTTTACATTCGTTTAGATATTTTAGCTGAGATAATACGTCTTCTACATTTTTTTCAATCCGAGGTATCCCACTGGCGCATGATTCTACCACACGCATTCGGCCATCCAGTTCATTAACTCGCTCTTCTATGCGTCTGGTATCGCTTTCCAGCACTGAAACCCTGGCATCCATCGGCGTATCTCCATTCATGCAACCTCTAAAAGGGAACGGCGTCCTGGTTAGGTCCACTGAGAACAGGTGTCTGACCAGCTACCAGGCCCATTACTCGATCTTTGGTGATCTGGAAAATTGTGGTGGCCGGAACAAACTGAGTCGCGGTCAGTGTATCGCATAGGCATTTGGTGAGGACACTATAGGCAGCGCCGTCAAAATATCCCCAACAAGATAGCTCATGATCCTCACATGCCTGCCAGTAGCGATAATATGCCGGTTTGGTGCCCGAGCCCACAATCACTCGATCTCGAATCGGGCGGCTTCTGGATGGCATATATGCCCTGTCCGCTGTTCCCGAATAGCAGAAATCATCTACCAAGTCACCCACCGTTCCGGCTGGAGCCATCGCCAGGTATGTGGCCATTTCGTCATCTGTCAGCATCCCGAGATCAGAGCATGCCAGGCATTCATCATAGCCATCCAATTCATCCCCGTTTTGGTCGGGCTGTCTATAGCCGTGGCCGGTGCGGATGATTGTCCACCGATCACCCTTGATCAGAGATGACATGAGTGTCTGTAGGCCGGAACGAGCGGCGGCCAATGTGGTTGCCTCCGGCGTTGATGCTGCCACGATCGAAGTAAAACCTCTTGCCAGTAGGGTGGCATGCCAGAGGGCGACATTGTTGTCATGAGGCGGCAAGGTATTAGGTGGCTGGTAGGGCGGAGCTAAGATGAATGCTTTTTTCATGTAACCTCATGCCGTTTTGGCATTTGATCCAAAATAGAATCCGAGAATACCCGTAACCGATGCGCCAACCAATGCAATCAGCCACTTGGAGGCCTCGATTGCGGTATCGGATTGGCCATTCCATATCAAGAATAATACAGCCAGCCCCATCAACGCGATAGATCCACCCCAGATGGCGATTACCGCGAGGGCAAGAGAATACCGCTTGAAGTTTTCCAGCTTATCCAATGTGGTCAGGAATGTGGAAGGAGTTTCATCTGTCATCTATTTCACCTCGGACTCAACTGGTTCGGCCCTTCCGTTTTTGCCCATTTTCCACTTGACTCGATATCGCTTGCCATCCCTTTCGATGTACTGTTCTTCATTTTCTGACATCAGAAATGCACCCCGCCACCAGACAATTTCTGCCTCATGTTTCGCATAGCCACAAGGCCCAACCCATTAGTCCCGAATAGAGTTTGCCATTGGTCGAGGGTCATGAACTGCCCACCATTGGCTTCTCGGATCTGATAGAAGTCCCGGCCATATGTGTCAACGATTGCAGCTATCGTTTTAGGATTCAAGGTGACGCCTATGATGATATCATCCGCCGTTAGTTCCTTGGTCGTTTTTGTGGCTATGCCTTCGTCGGTGCTGGCATCCGAGACTGTCCACGATCGAGCCAGAAGCTCAGGCCCCCATGGAGCACCGGACTTGACGATCTTACAGTACCCACCCACCGGCAGATCATGGCCTGGTCCGGAGTAGTGACATAGGCCATCCAGCCAGTTTTCTCCAGCCGGTGCAGCCGTGATCACATTGGATGTCTTGCAGATTGGACATATCCAGTTATCAGCATCAACCGGCTGAGCCTCTAGGACATACCCACATTTTGAACATATGTATTCTGTCATTTATGGCACCGCGAAATTTAAGTGGTATCGGGCGACACGCCGCTACCAACGTAGCCATTGATTGCGACCTGATCACCATCTACCTGCATGCCATCCGCCATCTCGACCACGGTTATCATGGCTTTTGTGGCCGCGTCTACTGCCTTGCTCGCGGCATTAAGGTTCTTTGCAACATGTTCGCCGTCCTCGATTGCCCAACCGGCAGCCAGTCCAGAAGACTGAGATTCAATCATGTATGACTGTGCTCTTACGATCTGTTCATTGAACGCCTTTGTTGCGGCGGTCATCATGTCAACGAGTACCTTGATGGTGGTATTGTTGACTGTGGCTAAAGTTTTTCCCATATTTACTCACCTATTCTGTGGCCCTCGGGCGGGCTTACGTTCCCGCATTCATGGGGCAATATGTTTACCTACGATCTGCATCGATGTGCAAAGCCACCAATAGGGCGGCATCCTGCTCTACTGGCGTACCTTCCGGCAAAGCCGCTATGAGCATGTTGGCAAAATCGCCTTCTTGAATCACTGTTGAAATATCCTCATTCAGATTGTTGTTGTCTGCTTTGTTGTACTTGTCCAAATATTTCTTAATTCCATCATCCTGATCATTCGGATCAGGGACGCTAACGATTACATAGATATATTCCATATCAAACCCTCATGCTGTCGTAAATGATGCCCAAGAAGATACACCGCCCTCAACCGCATGCAATAGCCGCCAGACCATCGCGTTTGGCGTCAATGGTAGGTGATAACCTAGGCCCGCATCCCAAGACCAATCGCTGTTCGATGATCCATTGCCAGGAGTTACCGATGGATCGGTATAAGTTCCGCTTGGAGCTGCATTATTCAAGCCGATTCTCATAGATCTTCCCGCATCGGTGAAGCCCGCCCGGCCTGCATAAATCCATTGAATGAATTGGTCGATCTGTGTCTGGGTCCAAGAATTATCTTGCAACCTAATATCGTTGGCTGATGTGCATTTTGACAGATCCGCCGGAATAACGCCAAGCCCACACGAATATATCTGTACGATGGTGGCTTTTGAGCTAATATCAGTTAGATTGACGACATAGGCTGGGTTGCCATAGAGCTTGTAGCTAGTGCAATTAACACACTTTCGTAAGTTTTTGATTTCTCCCACTATAGCATCCGTATTTGCATCGATTGCAGTAATATCAGATAGCCGCCCGGTGGGCTGGTATGTCATCCGATTCGGTGTCTGCCGGAAGAAATCGCCGGAGAAGCCATTCTTGCTGATATTGGCTCCGCTTGCGACTGCATACGAATTGCCTTCTGAGTCACGCCAGGTTCCCGCCGGGCCGGTAATGACGGGATCGCATAAGCTGCTAGAGCCATCGCCCGCGCTGCCCACTGAATTGATCGCAGACAGATCCGAGCATTTGCGGCGCTCTAGGTGGCTATTTGCATTGTCCACAATGGCGAGGGTGGCACCATAGCCGTCGCCTTGATCGGGGATGATGCAGAGGGAATATCCATTATTTACATCAGAATCAGATACGACGGTGAAATCCATGTTGCGTTTAAATGTTCTTAATGCACCTTGTCCATACCAATAAGTCCCGTCTGTGTCCAAATCATTGAAAGCGTTTCCACCGGCTGATAAATTAGAATCGAATGTAAGATTTGCTCCTAATGCATTTAGTTTTACAATTCTGGCATTCGTTACATCGCATACATAAACAAACCCATCGTAATATTTCACCCCAAGCGGATTGTTAAACTGCCCATCTCCCGCGCCCGTTGCCAATATCGATGCAACCACAGTCATATCAGACTTTCTAACTTTCCTGACTCCATGCCCATCGGTGGCATTGTTGCTGGTGACATAGATGTAATCGGGATCGCCGGAGGCATCGATCATTCTAACGCCACCATTTCCAAGAATATTCGCTGATGTGATCAAATCAAACTGGTGGGACCACTTGCGAACAAATGTGCCCGTCCCGCCGACAGAAGTATATATATTAGATATATCCGAATCTATCGCACCAATTGTTACAGATGTAGTATAAAAAAATTTCGATGAAAACGACAAATCCGCATTGCGAATCTGGAAATTTACAGTCGATCCGCCATTCAACACCAACAGCTTCCCCAACGCGCTCGCCCATCGAATCTGCTTCGGGCTGGAAAACTGATCATCCTTCAGCACGCCCGTGGTGAGGATCAGCTTGCCCGCGTCTGGATTCTTCCCGCGCCGTCTGCTTCTGATAGACATGATCAGCTCTGCTCTCGGACGGTCGAGAGGACAATGGTATTGCCAGGCGTGGCCGCGAAAGATATTCCTGAAGTCATCAGCTTGAGTTTGACCCAAATGCTTGTAGCTCCAGCCGCGCAAGTAATTTCCTTAGACAGTGACTGCCCATAATCGTCATGCTGCGATCTGACCATATCGATAGTGCCGGAACCACCTGCCTTGCTACATGCTGGCATCAGGATATAGCCAGCCCGCTTCGCATATTCAGCCGCAAGCTCAGTCCATGTTACGTTATCGGCTGCGACAGTTGCATCTGAGTTCCTGAAGAAATGAACTTCAAATTGCGGTGCTATGGCATTATTATTTACTGATATGCGCATTTCTCGGATTGTGGCAGAACCGCCCGCCACCCGCGCCCAGTTTGGAATCTCTACCAGCGCACCCACGGCATCATATTGCGCGGTGGCGTCCATGCCGGTGAAGAGAGTGTCGGATCGGACCACCGTATAGCCCGCATCCACTTTGTTTGTGGTGCCGGGGGTGGTCTGGTCTATCCCTACCTTGCCCATCAGGTTGGTGCCCGCCGGGGTTGCCCCTTCCACCGCCGTCTTGATGAGGGCAAGCGTCGTCTGGGTGGCCGGATCGCTGGAAAGCTTCGTGGTGACGGCATCCACCGCCGTCTTGAGGGTGTCTTGCTTGGCTTCTGTGGCCGGTGCCGCTATGATCTTCGCCAGAATGTCATCCAATCCTTGCTCCGTGGCTGCGCCGGTGGGCAAGGCAGATGATTGAACATCCACATCGCCAATGTTTACAGTAGCTCCCTCTAGCTGGATGACCAAGTTTCCCTGTGCGTCACATACAACCGGCAGGACTTCTCCAGATGGCCCGGTTGCCCAAATTCTTGTCTGCTGTGTCATAGTTTTTACCTCCTACCCGCCATTCTATGACGTTTAGAAATACAAAATTCTATAAAGTTCTATTCCATCCAGCCAGTTAAACGCTTCGATTTGTTTAACCGGATAGTCGGTTGAATTGTACCTGATGATATCGTTTATTTTTATGGTGGAATTCACCACCATCGCATAGGCTTGCGATTGTGTCCACGCGCCGGTAGCGTTCATGTACATTTTAGAAGTTGGCTCGAATCGGATCTTGATCGCGGTTAGCGTTTCCGCTACCACATCAGCTCCGCCGGTATCAACTACCGTTATGTGGCAATGGCAATCTAAGCCAGAACTTGTCACAGTTGGCTTTGCGGTTAGGTTGACGGTCGTCTGCTTGATACCGGCCTGTATGAATGTGAGCGTTTCGGTGCCTATTGTTATCGTTCCGGCTACATCTGTATGACCGGTCACAGACGATATAGTGACCTTGCACCTGCCTGTAACCCCTGATGGCCATGCTCCAATTGTGGGAGAGGCCGTTAGCGTGCCATCGAATAGCGAGACTGCCGCCTCGGTGACCAAATAGGCATCATGCGGAAAGCTTAAGAGCTTCATCTGAAATCCCCGCGTCTTTGTAGATAGGGCGATAGCAGATCATATGCCTCTTGTGACCTAAGACCGAATGCAGCGGCGTTAGACTTGCCCTTGAAGGACATAGACAGCTTGCCCAAAGAAAACGAGCTAACTCCTTTATCGATCAGGTCTTGCTCGCTTATCGGGTCCGTGGATGCATGATATTCCAGCAGGGCCAATGCTTCCAGACAGCAAGCGTCTAGAACGAATTGTGGTGGAGTCGATGAGTCATAGATATACCCATAGGGATCTTCTGACATCAGATTGCCCCAAGGATTTATGCTATCGGTGGGCACGTATTTTCTAGGGAATTGCCGGGCCTGAGTCGAAAGCAACTTATACCCCTGATAATCCAGACTGTCTATTTTGTATGTGGCCATCTGCAGAGCTTTGGTCTGGTCGGCAGCGTCCGCGTCATCCCATGCAGCGGTGCCTAACCTGATAGCAAAAAAAGCAGTCGGAGCCGTTAATGATGTGAAATAACAATCTGTGATATCGGTCATTATAATCTCCTAATCGTTTTTGCCGGGTTGCCTGCTATGACGCAATGGCCTTCTGGAAAGCTCTTGGTTACTATGCTGCCAGCGCCTACTATCGTATGATTGCCGAGTACAACTCCTGGCAAGATGACGGCATTTGCCCCTATCCAGCAATCATTGCCGATGGTGATCGGCTTAGGTGGCGCATTTATGGCAATGTTATCGAAATCATGATTAGATGTTATGATACATGAGTTCTGAGCAAACCAGCAATTGGATCCCATTTTTATCTTGCCAACTGCCTGGAAGAAGCAACCAAATGATGAGCAGGCCGGTAGGCCTTCTATATTCTCCGGATAATCTACCCGGCACAAGACATGAAAGCCTGGGGTTGGATTGGTTAGGATTCGCCAAAAGGATTTCCACAAGAGAAATCCTATGGCATGCTTTATTTTTTCTATCATAATAAAAATGAAGGGCTTACTTGCCCTTCTTGGATTTCTTTTCCTGCTCGATTATATCAGGCTTGATCTCTTCTGCTTTTCCTCTGGCAATGAGCTGATCGGCGATGTTATCTGGCATCGAATATCGCTCGTTTGGCGAAAGCATGAGCATCTCGCGCCCCGTTATTACAACATCTTTCATGTCTTAGCTCCAAGATCCTGTAGATGCTGCTGATATCCAGCCGACTCCATTGCAGACCAGATGATACATCGTACCAACTGCATCGGTAGTGGTCTTAGTGGCCGCCCCATCAATGGTCTCAGAATTCTCTCCATCGAGGATTACCGTGTTTGCCAGCGGATCAGTAGCCACAATGACGGTGATTATCCTGCCCACGTTGTCTGCGGCAGTCGGGAAGAGGATTGTCTGTGTGTTGACTCCCGTGCCATTGCCTACCAAATAGACATCGGCCCCACCATCCAGGATAGTGTAATTTGTGGCGGTGGTTACCGTCCTTCGCTTATACTGGTCTGCGGTGACAATGCTGCCAGAATCGACCGTAATGGCTGCGGTTGTGGTTGCACCGTTTATGTCCATTGTGCCGTTAATTACACCGCTCGCGGCGGTCACAGACGACCCGAAAGTAGCGGCGCCGTTGTTGACCATGAACGTTTTTGTGCCGGTGATCGCGACATTTCCATTCAGGGAATTCTGACCCGTCGGGCCACTGAATATGCCACTAGATAGCGAATAGTCTATGTCGGAAGCGCCGCCAATCGCTGTCAAATCGGAGCCACTTGATGGCGAGGCCGTTCCAGACCATGTGTACCCGTCGTCAAACTGTGGGTTGCCCTTGATAGTCATGTAGTTGCCGGATGTAAGCCACTGGATGTACCCGGTCCCTGCCGTGTTGAAGGTGAGCCGCTTATTTTGGGTCAGGCTCACATTTTCAAAGGTAGCCTCGCCGTTAGTATCGAGCGTGGTATTGACTATCAAGCTCGCTATGGTGCTTGCCTCGTCGATTCTAGCAGCGCCGTCTACTACCAAATCGTCCGTGATTATGACATCGTCTGATGCGGTCAGATCAGCACCGGCCACGGTGCCATTACACGAAATCGCATTGACTGTCAGGGTTTCGTCTATCCTCGCGGCCCCGTCCACAGTCAGATCATCAGTTATGATCGCGTCATCCGAAGCTGTGATATCAGATGCAGCGATGGTTGTATTGCTCACGACATCATTAGCGGTGAGCGTTCCATATACCAGAGCATCGTCCGTGCTGGTAAGCTGCTCTCCTCGAATGGTCCCGGTAGCCGTTACAGAGGTTGCCGTGGTGACATTCAGTGCAGAAGTTCCTGCCACATTCAAGCCGCTTGACAGATACAAAGATGCAAAAGAAGACGCGCCGGTTATCGCAAGATCTCCGACTATTTGCGCATCATCTCCCACCTTGAAATCGTCTTCAGCATACAGATCAGATGCCTGGATAGTTGCGGCGTTTTTGAATCCAGCCGATGGGCCAAAGTTATAGGTGGGCTCTGGGATGGTCACCGCTCCTGCGAATCCAACAAAAAGGATAAGCAGGATAGCTATACAAGGAATAAATTTGAATCTCAAATTGGATCACCTTTTTTTCGTTTCATATTGTATTCTAGTCTGTGAATTTTCATATGGCAAGAATTGCAAAGAAGAATAAGGTTCGACATGTCGTTATTCTTTTCGTTTCGCGGTTTGCCCCATCCAGTTTTGTCCTTATGGTGTACGCAAATCTTTTCGGTTGAGCCGCAAACCTGGCATTTACCACCATCGCGATCATAGACTTTGTACCAGTTACCGCCAAAATCGCGTTTGTTTAGTGCACGGTCGTTGTATTCGATCTGTTTTTCATGCACATTTGCCATGATAACGGGATCGTTTTTCATTCGCAGCCAGCGGTTGTGTTGTCTCTTGTGCTGCTTTTCGCGATTTTCGGGTTTGGACTTTATCTGTCTATCGTAATCTAGATAAGCCTTCCCGAGTTCTTTTCTGCGTTTTCTTTCGCAGTCGGTTGCCCTCACTCGATAGACTTTAGGACGGCACTCTGGACAAAGTCGTTGACGATTGCTGTTTCTTTCCGTTGTCTTGCCACAGTTTTCACATATCAAAGTAGATTGCATGGCATCTTAATAGACACCATGCTTTATATACCTTTCCATGTAGAATTAGCAACAGCGTTTAACTTGTTGCTAAATTGTATAATGAGCCATGGAAGTTCGGGTCTGAATAATCCAGTCCGAGCTGGTAATAGAGCTGATACTTCCAGGCGGCGCCCGTCTTTGCCATCTCTTCCAAGATGATTGCGCCCTTGCCAGGTACCTCTACGCCCCTGAGCTGTACCTTGTCCATGTCAGCAAATAACAGGGTATCGGCTGGCATCTGGGCATCGAAGACCACGTCGAACTCGTAGAAGTCGGTGATCAGTCTCTCTACTCTGACACCTCCCAAGCCCACGCCCGGTCCGCCAACTGGGGACCAGCCATACAGGTTAGATAGCTTACCAATCTGGTATGAGCCTGCGAAGATAACCGGCCTGGTCATTGGCGCGCCGCTGTCTGCGATCTTTTTGATCACACCGTCCACCAGCGTCTTGCTAAGGGCCGCGCTGGAAGCATCGGTGTAATTGGCGCCGCCTGAGCTAGTGCCACCTTCGGCGGCCTCGATTAAACCCCTAGTAGAGCTGACGGCATCGTAGGCGGACTTGGTGACATAGGTACCCTGTAAGATGGATCTTTCCAGATCGAGTGCCATCTGCATAAGGGTCATCCGAGTCTGGAAATCCAGCTCTGCCTCCATGACTTCCTGGGGAGTGCTGTAGTAGACACCAGCCAGCTTCAGTCTTTCAGATGCCTTGGCATAGGATACATTTATGGTGTAGTATCCGATCTGAGCCGCGTTTGTCCTCTGGGCCTTGACGTAGGTTCGCTGTGTGTTGGTTCCAGCGACGGCCAACGCTTCAGACGTGACCCTCTGAGCAGCGGTTTCCAGAGCAGCGTACTGCTCCATTGCATATTCAAAGCCAGGCGCGGGCTTGTAACCCCTCATGCCGCCGATCATGGACAGCACCGGGGTCCTGTTCTCGCCGACCACATACAACGTTCCTAAATAGTTGCTGGTCGTGTCAGTGTATATCGTTCCAGTGGTATTAGCCATTAAGTTCACCTTTTGATATTCTTCTATTAAGTTGCAAAGTCAGATCGATCAGTGCCGTTTTTTCAGCATACGGCAACTTTGGGTCTCTGAGCTTTGCGTTGGCTTCATTGAGTTGGTCCTGAAGAGTTTTTGCGGGTGTGGCGTCACCTGTCTTGGTCGGTGTACCAAGTCCCTTAATTGGATCTTTGGCAGGATCGGTTGCTGGTTTTTGACCTATCCAGCCTAACCCTTTCAGCTCTTCCACATCTGCGAAAATCTCTTCTTCTGTCGTGCCGGAAACTCTTTTCAGCAGGCCGTCTAACTGATCCGGGCCGACTCCAGCCTTTATGAGGGCCTTCAGCTTCGCGTTTTCGAGCTTAGTGCCTGTAAGTGCCGTTGTGAGTTCTGAAACTTTTCCCGTGGCTTCTTGGTGCTCCTGCTTGAGCTTATCCACGTCGGTCATGTCCTTCTCTTCAAGTATTTTCAGCTTCTTGGCTTTCGCTTTCAGGTCGTCATAGTCTGCGAATTTCTTACGCTCGCGGTCTAGGCGTGCCTCAACGATCTCATTTAGATAATCGTCGTGTTCTTTCTTGCTTGCGAAAGTCTTGAATGCATCCGCTGGTTTTGGTTCCGGCGTCGGAACATTGCCGCCAATTGGCGTAGGTTCTGCTATTGGATCTGCCATAATTATTCAGCTCCCTCATGAAAAGGCATGAGTAACCTGTTATTGACAAACTATTATCAAAAAATTAACAAGGTTTGGGTCTTCCACCTTTAGGTTTCTTTTTAGCCATCAGATTCCACCCCCCATGCCGCCGTTTCGCGTCTTATCTGTCATAATATCCTCCGCATCCTTCTCGTCATAGCCAAATTCCTTCAGTAGATACTTGCCGCCAACCTCACCGGCAAACTGAGGAGTCATGGCCCACAGGGAAAACCTCTGGGCTTCCTCCAACGGGATCTTTGGCAGGCCATCTTTCCATTCGATGTATAGGCCATCGACCGGGTTGTTTTCCAATTGCAACGCGATGGATACCGCTTTTCGGGCGGCGCCGTCTACCTTCCGCCGGATTCTGGCACATTTGGCCAGGGTGTTGGTGAGTCTGAGCCTGAGCGCGGTACCTGATTCAGCCATGCCAGCCAGATTGCCCGCAAACAAAACCGGACTCATTTCGGAGACATCGAAAAGCCGATCCATCAGGGACCGCTTAGAGACATCGTTTTCTCCCAGGTGTGCATCCCATACGAGGCCAGCGGGCAATATCGGAGTAACGTGAGGATCTGGATTCAGGCCAATGTAGCCGCCCGGTCGGAAGACTGGCTTCTTGGTGACAGGATCGATGTCCTGGAATTCTTTTGGCCCAAAGAAAGTAGGTCGCGAGAAAACATCGAGTACGTCCTGTTCCAGGGCATAGCGAATTATGAGTTTCTTGAGTATCGCCTTCAGTGATGGCTTGAAACTGCTTTTCCCAAAAATACCATCGGACTTGTTATGAGCTGTAATTACCAGAAAGTCATCTATCGGATTCTCCTCGATCTCTTTTACGTCGGGATTCGACCAGGGGAGCCGTTCTCCAATTGTGGAATTGGTCGATGTGGTGATAGTGGACTCATTGAGCCGGTATAGCCGGTGATCTATGACATGCTTACCAGACTCGTTCTTGCCATGAATCTCGACTTCCAGATAGCAAGTATCGTCCTCTTTGAACTTAAACCCCAAAACATGATAAATGATATCATCAGTGCCTCGTTTTGTGACAGGGAACCAGTGAGTAGGGCAGACATTGGCGATCTTGACAGTTTCGGCCTGAGATAACTTGAGAACCGCGTCACCTAGGCAATCAACATTTGCAATGAATGCGTCAAGCGTTTCAATGAAGTTGACCCTTGTAACCAGGTCGGATACCTTTGCCTCATCTGGATTATCGGATTCGCCTTTCTCTGGTAGGCAGAAATCCGGCGGCTCTCCCAGGATCAAATCACATGTCTTGGTAATTATGAGATCGGGATAATCTAAGCAGAACTCGATCCCCTTTGAGGTCTCTCCTTTCCTGAGATATTTTACCAGATCGGGCCAGACCTTTTCGAATTTGCCATCCCGAAGTCGCTGATTTTCGGTATATGCATCGATGCGAGCGCGCTCGGATTCGGGTGGCCATGATTGCCCCGGTTCTAAGAAATCTAGGTTGTGCAACATGTAATCATCCTAAAAGAGCGCGTCATTATCTGCGATGTGGTTGGCTATCGTTTTCACGCAATTGTGGCAAATCCACCGATTCTCGTATATCGTCTTGAGCTGAGGGAACAATGGGTGATGCAACTCGATTTTGGCGGACATATAGGAGCCTTGGCCGTCTGGTTTTTCGGGAATTTCCTTGCCACATATGGCACATTTGCCGTTAATAACTATGCACCACCCTATTATTCAAATATCTAAATGCGTCCGGGCCATCGTCGTTCTTCTTAAGCGGCTCATCCTTCCCTCTCGATTTAGCCGAATCGTCCCATAGGTAGTTCATCAGCTCTTCAAACAATTTAGGGCAACCAGGGCCATATATGGCCCATTGCTTACGAAAAAGGCGTGTTGCTAGATCCTGAATTTCCTTGCTGACATCGACCTTGATGGCGTGTCGGACATTCATTCCATGATAATCGTCTCTGAGTTGGTGAATCAAGCTCAGGCCACCACCACCCGAGTCAATGTCTATCGAATCAGGAACTATGCCGCCCGCGAAGTCCAAGATTTCAGTCTTGAACTCTTCTGAGTAGACGGTATTGGTTTTGTTGGAAGTGTAAAATTCTTTTATGACTATCCATTTATTCAGGGAAGAACTAAATCCAGCTAGAAGCATGACCGTGGGGTGCTGTTGGCCATAGTCCATCCCGACCAGATAGCGACTAAAATCGTTGGGCAGTTCGTTGATCAGGAAACCATCTTTCGGATCATCTGTCAAAAACGGGAATATCGCGCCTTCTGCCGCGGCCCATTCACCCATGATCCAGCGTTTGTACCAGACCGTGCCGGGTACATACATGCTGGAAATCCAGGCCTTGTAGTCTTCTGGCAGATGCGGGTTATCAGCCATCGTGAAATGGTAGAGTTTGGCTTTAATTGCCGGGTTGTCGGCTCTCTCGATGACTTGCTTATGGAACCAGTGGAATTTCGACTCTGGATTCATTGTCATGATGGCTTTTGCCTTCCCGACCCTCAAGCGGCTTAGAGCCATCATAAAGAAGTCTTCCGGCCATGTGGTTACCTCATCTCCATACCAGGCATATAGGGATTTGCCTTGTATTTTGCTCCGGGATTTGGCATCATTGGCCCCGTAGAGCCTCACTTTGTGCCCATAGATGTAGGCAACATTGCCAGATTTATAGCAGTTTTTTGCCCCCAGAAAGTCCGTCAGTGGGTCTAATACGTTGGCCTCCAGGGTAAGTTCCGTCTTGCCGATCATGGCGAACGGATACTGCTTGGGGGTTTGCTTTACGAGTCCCGCCCATGCCTGAGAGGAGCTGACGGTTTTTCCACTAGAGACAGATCCCCATAGCGGAAATAACTTGTAATCAGAATATAGGAAGTCTATGAGGACATCTTCATGTTTCGAATTTGGATCAGGAAGTAGCCAACCTTCGTAAAAATCATCTTCCATCGCGTACTTCCTTCATTTTGGCTATTGCGCGATCTATGCCAGGGGCATCATCGTCTTTGTCGCCGCTGACCTTCGCGAGCA
Source organism: Candidatus Pacearchaeota archaeon (assembly GCA_023228245.1). Next base: position 26,839 of record JALOBN010000011.1, on the reverse strand, counting down.
CTTCTATGATCTTTGTCATTGGCGCAATGCACTGCCCAAACACCGCGAGATTTAGTTCGCCGTCAGTTGGTTTCTTTTTTCTACCAAGCGCATAATCAACCGCTTCCTGAGCATCATCCCAGACCTTCTTCTGGCATTTCATCAGGTCCAATTGCTCCTTAGCTCCAACCGTGAGATGCGCATGCTTCTGGAAACCTGCCATCATGTGTCCTTCGTCGCGATGCCTGGTCAGGGTTCTCCTACCAAGCCCTGTCCTCTGCATGATGGCAGAAATCGATATCCCGTTGACCAGGTCCTCATTGACCCGATTGCCCCCCCTATGCGACCTGATGTAATCACATGTCTGGCAGCGTCCCTTTTTTCCTGACATTTGGTTTCTTCCAGTGATGTTTATGGTGGTAGGCCAGGGTCACATCGGTTCCCGCGTCCGGAAACATCATGGCTATGGATCGATATGAGGCACCATCGTCTAGGAGCTGGTCGATGTGATGCCGGGGGTAGCGACGGATGAAGCGGCAGGTTTTGCAGAGCATAGTAGGGGAAACGTATTTATACTATTATAGCTACTATAGTATCTATGGCAATGGATGAGTACGTGACTGAAGTTCTGGAAAACCTAAATCCCGAGATGGTTCAGAAAATCGCAGAGAATTTCAGCACAATCGATGAATACAATTGCTTCGGATTCGTAGCCGCCTGGTTCGGCTGGAATCCGGTTCTGACGGTCGAGTTAGAAGAGGATATCATGGGACACCTCTCCCAGAATGCCACCGAAACCGAGAGCATCGAAGGCTCTGATATCGTGGCCTGGTTCGAGAACGACGAGATAACTCATATCGGTGTAGTTGTTTCCGCCAGGGACGAAACTTACCTCGGAAAAATGGGCGGCCTCGAACTCGCGATCGATGACGTAATCCGCGGAAATTTCGATTACGGCACCGAGATAAAATACTACAAGGTGAATTAAATGAAAACAAGATCCGAAGTTTGGGAAGAGTATGGCAGATTGCAGATTATCCTGAAAGCTAACATCGAGAAAGAAATCTACGATGATGAACTTGTAGGAAAAATCAATGCCCTATATTGGGTACTGGAAAACCCGCTGGGATGAAAATGAAATCGTCCCACACCACAATCGAAGTCAGCCGCGAGAATAGAGACCGGATTGCGGCTTTCGGGAAGGCAGGAGAGAGCTTGAATGATGCTCTCTCACGCGTCCTTGATAAAGCTGAAACTATCCATAGCTCCTAAAGAATCTCTTTATTTTTCCTGCTTCCGAACTGCCTTCTTTGTAGGTTTTCTCGTTTATCCCGGCTGCTTTCAGGCCGCTTACGAAGGTTTTCATAGCCGCGTCATACGCCGCGTCGCCCAATTTATCAGTGCGGTCTACGATGGACGCGTGTGCCGCGATAAGTTGCGATCCGGTCAGATCTTTTGTGATTGGTATACCGCCCTCTACCAACGTGCTACCGCCGCCGCCTCCTCCTCCTCTTCCCGGCTTCCCGCCGCCGCCTCCATTGCCGCCCATCTCAACACCAATCCATCAAGGTAACCGTCTTCCTCATATCCTCTATGACAATGCCCTTCTCAAGCTTCCTATTACCGCGTTGCCTCGGCATCTTTGGCTTGTCTTCTCTTACATTTGTGCCGCCCACGTTTCGGAGGTATGCTTGCTGATGAGCAGGAGTCCACAGCCAACCGCGTTCCTGGCAAAGTTCCTGTATGTGATCTTCTCCACCATAAACCCAGAACATCAGGCCATCTTTCTCATCCATGCTCGAATGTTTGCAGGCCTGATCATGCTGCCTGAAAAGCCATTCATCGTCGTAGCCGGTGATGTAAGTATAAGTTGCATATGCTTTCCAGTCTTTTGGGACTCCGAGAAGCGCAATATCCGAATGCCTCTCGTTCATGGCAAGGTCAACCCAGATTTCTATGCCGTAAGATTGCGCCCATCTGGCTATCCATCGCTTCGCATAGACGTAGGATAACGCGACTGCCTTGGGCATCTCACCATTGGTACTGAAGTTTGGCTCAACCAACGCGCGGCATCCAGAATTGACAAGCCATGATGGGTCTTTGAATAGGCCATTAATGCGGTAATCGTCAGTGTAACCACGAAGTGTCTGGCCTTCTACTCTGCATTTGCGGGCCTTTGCGCCTATGCGATTGACAGGCAACTCTAGGCCGCGAGGCTGGAGCGATGACAGGAGATCGGGAATGCCATAGTAATTGCTGCTCGGCCAAATCCAGTCACCGATATCTTTCTTGGTGAGGATTTCCGGGAAAAGTTCGCCTGACATGATGCTCCATAGGAAATACAGGGATCGTCTCACTCAATCCCCTTGGAATGGATAGGTTTCTAGATCGCTTAATGTCACCGCGTAGCCGTAACTAGTAATAATCGCTGTCTGGATATAGCGAATCTACATAATCATAATAGATGTCCACAATCATATGCAGCGGATCGGATTCGTCGCAGAAATCATAAGGAGCCTCGCCAGTAAACATTCCGTATCTGGCATACTCATCAGCAACCTGATCAAGTTCTGCTTGATAGGCCAACCTGCGCCTCTTGGGTCGCATATGATCCTTGCATCTAGGGCAATTCCCACAACATAAGACATGAAATGGGTGGTAAAAGTCTTTTATGTGGTTGGGTTTATTGTAATATCTAATCGTTCTGGTCATGGTTAGCTGGACAGTTTCAAGGCATATCCGGGCCTTAGAATCGCATGGGCCACGCTTGCATCTTCCATTACTGCCCTCTCGGAGAGACTATCTCTTTCATGGGATCTTAGCAGCGTAGCCCTTGTTTGGCTTCAATCATCGGAAGATAGGCCAGTATTGCCGCCCTGGCCAGGCGGGTAGGTGTATCAAATGGGTTATAGGCGAGAGATTGCCTGATAACTAGGATAGACCGCCAGATGAAAACCCAAAGTCTGGCGGGCCATTGTGGTTGTCCGGACCACATGACTATGATATGCCCGATACGTAGCTATCTCATTGTCTGCGCGCTGCGCTCACCCTAGCCACGTTCTAGGTAACACGTCTGATCCGGCAATGAGTATGAGGGCATGTGAAAGGGATGCCTTCGCAAAACAAGGCATATAGCCCGCTTTGAGCAGGGCGAAGGCATGTGATGCTGGAGTTCCCTGGTTAGCTTTTCGTACCAGGAGCAACGCGATATCGCTTTATTGCAGGTCGTCCGGCGTCTTTCCGCCTGTCATCCAGCATAATAAATCGGCCAAGTCGCGGTTGATCGCTGCTTCTTTCCCGCGATACCCGAGCATGAAGTTATCTCTGGCGAGGGCGCCGATTGTCCCCCGGACAAGTAACCTATGCAGTCTGGCTATAAATCATTATCGCTACTTATTATAACATCCCCAACAATTTTTTTAAATTCAGCAACGGCTTATGGTTAGTGGCGGGATCATGTGGGTGGCATGGTCCATGCTCGTAGTCAGAAAAATTCGGCGTAGAGTCCCAGAGTTCTGCGTGGTTGTCGTCGTCTGACCACATGAGAAACCTCGATAAAATATATATCAGGGGGCGGCGTTAGTGACGCGACCCGCAGAAGCCCAACGTTTGGGCAAGAGTCGCTTAGGCGGTGGGCCCAGAGCCATTGATATGGTTTGCTTATCGGAGTGGTCTTTATCGTCGGTGCTTCCCGAATTGAAGATCTTGCCACATCCTTGACAAAACGCATATCCATTGACATCGATCTGCAATGGCTGCCCACAGTGATGCGATCTCTGGAATTGCGTTTTGATGGTCTTGCGCCCTAGATCAGACGTATTACCATACCGCAAATAGTACTGTCTGAGCGTATAGATATTGCCATCCCGCTCTACAAGCGACCCGAGTTCGGTATCTGAAAAGCGACCAACGTTAGCAGATCTGCCCTCATGCGCAAATCGCCCGGAAAACCTGCTATTTTTGTGCACGTACTTCTATGGTATCTCATTCTATTTATAGCTTCGCATATATGGTGAGTGAATATGCTTACGAAAAAAGAAAAGGTTAAAGCCTTTTTAGCTTATCATGCAACGCCGCTATTTCCTCTCTGGAATCCATTGTTTTGCATCTGACTAGCATACATGAAACCATCGCGTCAATGAGTTCTTTGTCATGAACGGATAATATCGGCACTGGTTGGCGCTTTTCTGGTTTAATCCCGGATCGTACAAATTTGATTATATCACACACGATGGGTCTTGTCAGACCATATTCGACATTATCACCCCAACTTTCACCGGTGAACGGATTTTTATCTTGCCGGATCGTGTCAATGATAATAGCAAATACTTTCTGTTTGAATGCAAGCTTTTCCGGTGTATTATCATCAAGATCCATGTATGGCCGGATTGCCTGTGATGACACTAGCCGAAGATTCACTCCATAGGTCTGCATCATTTGACTGCTCAACGTTTGCACCGCCGCATTATGCTTCATGTCCTTCTGCGATATGCAATCGTTAGTTGGATCTTTTTTCCATAATCCGACCCACCGGTCTCTTTCGCATTCGAAATTCTTTCTTAGAACCACTTAGACCACTTCCCTAGAATTCCATTCATCATCTCGCTTGGTTATTTTATCTCCTTTACAATATGGACAGCTTATTGCGTGGGGTGCAGGCAAATATGCATCAAATCCCCATTGGCAATCGTCACAAAACAGCTCCGACACGTTGGGCAATAGGCAAGCACCATTGGCTGCCTTGTAGACACGATCTATCTTAGCGTGGGCGATTGCAGTTTTTTCGGCTACGTCTTTGTTGAATTCTGCGAATTTGCGCTGCTCTTCGGCCTCTTTGTTTTTCTTATAGTGGTCTATGGCAATTTCTTTGACTCCCTGCGCACCACGCGACGCAATTATACTCAGTTGAGTGTCTCTATTTGGGATTTGCTTCACAAAAACTTTTCCAGTTTTTGCACCAACCTCTCCAGATTCTACCAATTTCAAAAGTTCTGGTACACCCTCTTTTTTGATTGCATGAACACTGTAGACAGTGGACACGCTCACCTTTGCTTTATCTGCAATCTTCTGTGCAACTTCTTTTGTCTCTGTGCCCGGCACAGGGACAGAATCATTTTCCAACTTCTCTGTGCCTGGTACAGGGAAGTTCAAATCCGTTCGTTTTCCTTGGTTATTTCTAGCATCTTCGGCCATTTGAATCTCTTCATCCAACGTCATCGCGTGCTCCGTAGCAATAACGATTTGCCCCGGTGTCAAAACGCGCCCGGTTATATAGCCACGAATCGCATATACGACCGCCGCCTGCATGGATTTGAAGGATTTTTCGACAACAAATGGCTCAATTCCGAGTTCTTGACACGCCCGATATCGATGATGGCCATCTACAATGGTATCCGGTCTCTCTTCCCATATCACGATGGGTTTGGCTTCATCATATCCTTTCTTTGCGATATTTGCTTTAAGTTCTTGGTATTTGTCTTCTGACAATGGTGGCAAATATTTATCAATCTCAGATTTCAGCTCAGGATCTATCTTATATTGCTTCATTTCAATCCCTTCTCCAAGATAAACGCATTCGCTGCATCGTCTCGCGTCTTGTGACCCATCTTCTTTTGATAGGCAACGATGATCTCGTGCGCCTCTTCTGAAATGAAGACATTTAATCTCTTCATGTAAAATAGAATAAACTTTAAACTATTTAAGCTTTTACGTAAGCACAATCACTTACTATTCAGAAAAAAGTTAACCTATTTGCAATCCCGATACCAAACCTTAGTCACATATTCCGGCACCTTGCACTCTTCGCAGCTTACCGTTTCACCGCCAAATTTCTCCAACAAATCAACATGAAACTTATAACAATGCCGCTTAGTTATGATTTTCACATCTTGCATGAAACTTTCAGGCGTCCTGTAAGCAGAAAACCGTCTTCCCAAGTGACGACACTTATGACATTTATCTGGATTGCAGACCGCGCGTTTTATCATGCAGATTTCCATCCCTTACAAAACATCAATCCATTCGTCTCTTCTAATAACCAATATGCGCCGCTTGATAACTGCCAATACCACATAGCAGCATCATTACTATGTCGATCATGCAGCTCTTTTGGTTTGAAAATCATATGACATCCCACATATTCCGCTTCTGATATCCTGGTATGCACCGAACCTCGCCGCGTTTCTTCATCCTGCATAGGTTGTTTACCACCGTATCCCGTTTCATCCGGCATGCCACAAATGCGCTGGATGGCAGCGGGCCGAAGGTTTGCAGGATCATGAGGATTTGGCTACCTATCATGCTTCGACTCCTTGCCATATTTGGCCCGCGTTATCCTGCGATCTTCCCGCCAGATCCTTGGATGCCTAGGCATCTCGACATGGATTGGCGGCCAAGGGCGATATATGCGAAGGGGGCCATCTGTCATCGCTTTTCCCCCTGCCTATCCATCCGAAATGTAGGTATCTTCGCTCCTTCCAGCAAAAACAAGCCCCTGTTATCAGGGTACGAATCTATGTAGGACACTTCCTTGATTTTTGCTTGAATAATCAGCTTCGCACAATGATAGCAGGGCTGTAGGGTGCAATATAGCTCTGCTCCAATGGTGCTCGGGCCATACAACGCGCATTGCAGCAAGGCGTTTTCTTCAGCGTGGATGGCATGGCAATCCTGTAGCTCTTGCCCGGATACTTCTCTATGGCAAGATTGACAATGTGGCAGGCCGCTCGCGGGTCCATTGTATCCTGTAGAAATTATTCTTTTGTCTCGGACTAATACCGCGCCTACCTTTCGCCGTAAGCATGGGCTCCTTGTGGCGGCCATCTGAGCCAAATTTAGGTAATATTCCCAAGGCGCTTGCCGTTGGCCGGGGTATAGCATGGTGGCTCCGACCCATGTGAATTCTATGGATATTGGTTTATCTGTCATCTTCCACCTCATACCCCGCCGCCACGCACCACAGTAGCACCAAATGATCAGGATCGATGCCTTCTTTGGCGGCCACTGATCGCAGAGCATCGGCGGTGCGATCTGATATGATGAATTTCATCTGTCGTCGCCTACACATTCAGATCTCTGGTATTTTACGAGTCGATCCTTCAGGATGCTGATTTCAGTATCCTTTTGCGACAGCATGTCATTCAGCCGTTCTATCTCTTTCGCCTGTGATATTCCATCAGCAGCAAGTCGCTTGTTTTCCTGCATCAGGGCTTCGATTGTGGCCTCTAGCTCAGATTTTTTCAAGTAGATCGCCTCAATTTCTGCCAAATCGCATAAGCAATTAACGGAATGCCCAAGATGATATAAATATCCATAACAATTGCATACCACGCATCAATGGCCAATTGCCATTGCCACATGTCAGCTGCATAACTCATTTCCAATGTCCTCCTAATACCCCATAATCCAATTCAAGCCACTGAATATCCAATGCACCAATGGCTCAAATGCCCAAGGCAAATGGATCGTCGCATTTAACGGTACAATGTGGATGGCCATGTCTTCTGGCTTAACCCACGGTGCTGCTATCAGGTCGGTTGTGTTAATCCGACCAGTGGCGTTAATCAGGTCAGTTGCATTCATTTGAAATGCCCTCCTTTCTGGTATCGTTGCCGCCTTTCGCCTTCCCATGCCATGCGATCTATGGCTTTCTGCTTACGCTTTTGCTCCTTGGAAATCTTCGCTTCGGTTGGCCGGATGATGTCACAAGACACCAACCGCGATGTGCCCGGCCATTGATCGTTTACGATGCCCACCACATCAGATGCCGTTGTGCTGTTGGTGATTTTGATTTCGATTGTTTCTCCCATGTTATTGATTTGTATGGCGTTTGTCATTTATATATCATCCTCACCATACCTTCGATCTGCTTGCATCTTTTCGGGCCCCATCCAGCCAGCTCTTCTATCGGTTTTGCGTAGATGCCCCTAGGAACAAAGGCCAACGTGTACTCCTTCAGCAAAATCCGCATGGATTCGCTGCCTATTCCTTTCTTTAGCATGGATGCGGCGGCTACCTCTCTATCATTGTCAGCAGGTCGCATTCGGAATCCTAGCATGTCGCCATCCAGTAGGTAGTCATGGGCCAATTCCAGGATGTCTTTCCATTGGTCATCTCCATCGAAAAACCCAGAATCGTCTCCTTTCCAAAAGATAGGCACGCCGTTCAACATGGATCTTTTCTTGAAGGATTTTAGCCTAAGTAACGTTGATGCATTCGCATTAGATCGGTCGTCCTGGTTCAAGAATTTGAACTTTCCATTGATTAGCCTTTTCTCGTTGGACTCATCTATAGCCGCATAGATCTCATCCAAGGTGCCTAGGATGACCGTACAGCCATTATAACCAGATTCCCTGATAGATAGGGTCTGATCGTATAGATGTCCGCTTAAAACCGATTGTACGAAGTCTATAGGTCGCTTCAATTCCATGTTCAGATTACCGTCTATCCAACATTCGCGTTCTAGTCGAAAATGGAGATCAACCGGTATGCTAGGATCGATTTGCAGCGGCTCAAATCGGGTGTCGTGGGATAGGACAGATCGCATAGATCGCTCTCTGTCCGCTTCGCCCGGGGCCATTGAGACGATTATGCGATTCATACAATCTCATCCTTGCCAGGACACGCATCCCTTCCCCACAATTCCAGACATAGCCCGCTTCCTCTGCAACCATCATAAGTGCAAAAGATTGCTGCCTTTCCAAGAAGAGCCGCTTCTGTGGATAGCCTCATCCACATGCATGATATCATTGGCATCCTTCAGCCACCTCTATAGGTTCGCGGCTATTCGATCCATCATAACCAGACTTGTCATATGGCTTGGGTTCTTGTCGTTGCCTTTGCTTGCGGCGCAAAGGTGGACAGGGGACAGTCATTGCCCCGCCGCCTTCTCGATGATTCTGTTTATTACCGTATATTCTGGAGCGAATACAGCAAGCATTGCGGAAGATAGAAACCCAAACACTATCAAAGATCCGATTCCAAAAACTATAAAGCATACGACGCCGCACCAAAACGGCGGCATATCGCCATATCTGGGTCCATTGTCCTTTTTCATGGAGTGCCTGTATGCGATATAAGCGGCAATTGAAGCGGATGCTATCGATAACAATATGACAGAAACGTCTAGCATACCACCAATAGCCGTTCCCCTCACGAGTGTCTCATATCCGTATCCGGTGGTATTCCTCAGCTCGCCCATGATTTTGCTCGCCAGTTCAAGTTCTTGCTGATCCATATCCTCACGCCCTCCTCATGCTATCCAGTACCGCCTTGGCTAATTCGAATCCACCATCGGAATAATCTATAGAAACCTTGCCATTCGCGTCGGATCGCATCGAAATACTGGCATTATCTGGTATGCGAATTTGATCGCGATCTATGACTTCGGGCATTTCGCCTTTCTGGTAGGCTTCCACGCAATCCATTCTCTTCTGGAGAGCATAGATTCTATCTGCCAATGTGTCGGTGATCGCTTGCAGATTGTCTGAATACTCGCGGGCTTCTTCCTGGCGTTTCTCGATGGCACCCACCTTTTCAGCCAATGCTTCCACATCGCCTAATAGCTCTGCATGCGATGGAGCAAGTGAGTTGAGGCGGGATTCGATGGCAGATAGTCTATTCCCATGAGATCTTATTACTCCGGTTATGCCTTCCTGCTGTCCTTCGATGACAGATAGCCGCTTCACTATACTGGTCAAGTCCTTGCCGGTTTGCTCCTTGAATTCACCAAGTCGCTTCAGTGGGAGATTGGTCCAGACACCCCATTGGTTCTTCTGTACGCCTGCGTGATGTGCCACTTCCGAGAGAGATAGCTCGAAATCTTCTTGCGGAGCGGCATGCCTAGCGATTTCTTCCGGGGTGAGCTTTCGCAGGGATGTGGCCGAAAACCACGGAACATCCTTGCCGGTATAATTTCCTTGTGAGGATTTCGACGTAATTTCAAATTCAAAATCTAAACAATCCATCCTGCCAAGCGCCGTTTCCCCAACAACACGCACCCAATCGCCTATCTTCAGCTCTTCTTCCACCAATCGCAGGGAACTGGCTGGATACCACCACTCATTTACTCGGAAGTTTCCCGCCTGGCAGATGTCTCGGACTGTTCCTTTTCCGCCAATACAATAACCAGATAATCCACATGGTTGCCCTGTGATTATCACTTCGGAACCTATGGAAAGGGGAGGCGTCATGCTTTGACCTCCATTTTCACACCAATCGCGGCAATCTCTTCCGCCTCGATATCCCAAACATAGCCTTCGCCTGCTCGGATTCGGACATACGAATCGCCCGATAGTATACATTCGCCACATATCTCTTGACCACAATTCAGGATCACGGTTATTTCTCGTAGCATTGCAGCAGATGGGAGATGTTTCATGTTTTGACCTCCATGTCAGGATCTATATCGGCAATTCCGGCTTGATTCATCTCAGAGCTATCGTACATGCCACCCAAATTGGCCGGGAATGCTTCGCGAAGTGCTTGCACAATGGCTACTTTCCTGATCATTGTGCCTGGCATCTTCTTCCATTGGGCCTTGTCGGTGTTGTATTCCGCCATGACAACTTCTGCCCGGATTGGCACCTTACGGTCTTTTCTACAAACCTCGGACCAGCCGCCCAACAGAGTCTCCTCAGATGGCAAATAGAACGTGCCTTCTCGGTGAATCAGCTCCCCGCCATCCCTGGGTCTGGTGATGATCCCAGCACGGAATCCATCGAATTGCGGATGCGCCTCTGCCTTTTCGGTGAAGTACTCTTTTCCAGCAATGAAAGACACGTTGCGCTCTCCCTTGTCGTTCACGTAAACGACTAGATAGACCTGTTTAGTCATCGGGTCCGCGCCCTTTCTCTTGCAGAACTCGCAGAAAAGATAAGCCTCTTGCTCCGTGGCCTTGGGGTTGATGTAATCGATGATGTCTCGCGGTGTCAGGATGCCGTTGGATTGCGCCACGTGGCCGTTAACCGGCTTTCGTAATGTAGATGGCACAATCGCCTTATTATCCTGCGATCTGCCTGCCTTGGGCTTCACAGGCAATTCCTCGCCCTTGATAGCCGCTTCCAATGCAGCCACATAGGAAGTTACCTGACTGACTATCCGGCCATCCGCTTTGACCTCGGCGTGTCCAAAGGCCCCTTTGAATATCAGATGCTCTTCGGTTTGCTCTTCCAAGGTCCATTCCTCGTCCAGCGCGGGCATGCGCAGGACGTTTTCGAATATTTTGTTTTCGCTTGCCATCTAAATCGCCCTCTCTTTGGAGCATACGGTGCATCTGCCCATCTTGGTTGTCTCTTTCGATTTGGCCATCAGATTATGTACTCTGATATTCTGGCCGTACTTCTCATCCTGGTATGCATTTTTGCAATCACATTTTGCCAGTGCCATTTATGTCGCCTCCAATTCTTCAATCCTAAGCATCGATTCCAGATTGCGCCGGGCGTCCAATGCGATCTCCAGCGCTAATGTGGCAACGCGCTCTTCCTTTTCTGCCTTTTCCATATCAGCTCTGATGTGCTTGGTCTGCGATCGAATGCTGGCCTCTCGTGCCTTGTCATTGGAGCCCGTCACAAGTCCGTCCTCAAAAAGAGCCGCCTCACAATACTTTAGATTCTCTTTGGCGGTCAATGTGGCCTCTTTAGCATCCAACAGTCCTTTCCTGGCATTGACCACGTTATCAAATGCCGCCTCGATTTTCGCTCTTAGCTCTTCCATGTTCAATCCTCCCCACAATCAAAATCCGTCTGGAAATCGAATTGTTCCGCCATCATGTCCCACAGAGCCTTGAACTGTTCTTCAGTGCCCTCGATAATTACCTTATTGGTCCCGAGCCTCACGTTGGGCAAGAACTGTGAGGCCGAATTCAGCTCCAATATGAAGTGTTCCTTCGTTGGGTCCAACACGTTCAATCCCCCACGATTTCATATTTCCCATCTACCAGCCGTATCTTGCCAGCATCGAGCAACTCAATGATGCCATCCATTGTCTTCCCCCAATCACCACCGAAGGTCACCGCGATCGATCGATAATCATTCGGGCCTTCAGTGTCTAGAAGATGATTTACACGCCGGGCTTCTTGTGACATGAGCAACTTCTCAGGCGCTACCTGCTTGTAGCATTTCGCGACCTCGGATAGTGGCCTCAGATGAAATGGTAGAATGCGACAGTCTACGACATCATCACAATAGAAATGCTGCGTTTCCGCCAGGGCTTCTTTTTGCAACTTCTCCAGCTCCTCGTGCCAATAGGCGGCATCCCGGCGGGCAGACCCACATGAAGCTTGCCAGTAATCACGGGATGATAGCAACCCGGCTATCTGCTCATGACATGATGCCTTGCCTTCCCAGAAGGCTTTTAGTCGAATTGCTTCGAACTTCTGGCAGTCGTCGCGTGGATCGCTCACTTTGTCGAGCGAAGCGACCGGCCACGTGTGATAATCCTCAACCAGAATCACATTCCCATCGGCGCGGATATTTTCGATGGTGAACACCTTTCCAAGCAGTTCGTTCATCGCGAAAGACCACCCAATGCCCTCGATATCGACTTTTCGGGCTACTCGGACCGTATCGCCTATCGCGAAATGACATGGATCGCTTACAGGCTCTATGTCACTTGCCGAGAATTTGACCCAATGATATTCACCTGGGCCAAAATCCACATGCACGGTATTGTCACGGGTTATGCCCGCGATTTTTGCTTCCTGCCCGTTTGGTGCGCGGACCTTCATATCGATTCTACATCGCTTGATATCCATCATTCCACCTTCTTTCCAGAATGCATAATTTCATCTATGCTCTTTTGTACCAATCCAGAAAGATTAATTTCTGGATGATTATTTAGCCATGCTTTCTGATCTTCCCGCATGGTCACTGTGGCTTTCTCCATAGACTTACTTATACTTCTTATTAGTATTTATAGTTATCTACCTACAAAAAATAATCTTCCGGCCCGACAGTGACCTCTCATGTATCGAGCCGGTATGTAGCATGCCAGAGTCGAACTGACGTCTCCACCGGGCCAATCGGAGCGACCGAAGGATGCGATGGCGCATGGAACCCGCCTCATGCTCTAGAGTCATTTGGCTGCACATGCTGATGCTACCTACGGGGGTGATAAAGCCAGGTGTCGGAAAGGAGTGACAAACGACTACCTGGCTTGTATGGTGGCTTTTGCCCTTCATCGAGCCATCAGTCTCGATACGGTGCCTGCAAATCTGTGCCACACTCATTATGCAGAGCTACTGGGGCAAGGCAGCATGAGAATACCGCGAGACCCATGCGTGCCCAGGAAGATACGAGGTGTCATAGGTCGCTTTTTGTGGTCACCTCCTTTGCTTCCTGAAGTTGAGAAATATGATTTTCGGGCCTCATCGGACAGCCGGCCCACTGGCATAGATCGCAATTTTCGACCGCGCCTTCGCAAGCGCACCCGTAAACGGTGCCATCCTCATGCCGAAATTCGTGAAACACGTTTCGGCCATCGGTGAATGTCATCTAATCCACCTGCTTAATCTCGTATGCGACCCCAACCAACCCGCGTAACGGGTCCATCTTGGCCCGCCACATGTCTTGTAGCTCGCCTATGCCGATGGCAGAATATGCCAGGTCATAGGACGGTTGGCCGGGTGGGTAGAAGGCAACTTTCGCATGGATGACGCTCATGTCAGAACCTCCTGCACTGATGTTTTTTGGGTATCTCCAGCACGAATTCTAGCGCTCTGCAATAGCCAGGATTGCGTCGCCTGTTCTGTTCGACTTCTCTGCGAGCAGAGATCCATTCTTTTCGAATGGTATCAGCATCTTCCATTTCAGGCACCTACCAGCATCATCAATCTCAATGCATCTGCTTGAATATTGGCGGCGAACCGCCCGGATTCAAGTTTCTGGTAGGCTTCCCACGCATACCGTTGCCCGACATCTGGCCGGACTCGATCCATGACACCTAGTGGCCTATGCCCTCTCATAACATGGATGATGCCATCATGACGGTCCGCGCGCTTGGACATCTGCGCGCCAAAGTTGATTTTGGAGGAAGCCATGCTAGGCCACCTCCTCGACTAGATTACCATCCTCATCGAATACTTGGATCCACGCACCATCTGCTATTTGAGCCTTGGTCAGGCTGGCTTCCTTCCTGGCAATCTGCCAGGCTTCAGTATCGTTCTCTGCTTCGAATTCTGCTTCTTCTCCATCAGTCTTGTAGCTATATTCCATCTCGTATCACCCTTTTCTTCTATGCAGTAGGTTGTTTTAGTAGCATATATAGTTTGCGCTATCATGACAGCAACGATTTTGTTTATAGCGTTCGCTACCAGAAAAGCTTAAATAGCAATAGTACCTATCGCTACCTATGAGTAAGCTAACCATAAAGATACCAGATGAGCTAGACGCTCATATTGATGAGTTCCTGGTTTATCACGCCTTGGAAATCAGGGACAAGAGCCGCATTATTCTTTTCGCGATTGAAAAGATGATTGCGGGTGGAGAAATGCCAGAAGAGTTCATGATGCGATGCCAGACCGCGAAGGATGGTATTCGCGAGAAACAGAAGAAACGATATCAGGAGAGGATGGGATGAATCAAACGGAATACGACGAAATCCAATCCAAGCTCGTGAACTTGACAGAATCCGCGCGGGAAGTATCGCGAGCGGCATCGTTGCTGTCTGGAGAGCTGGATGGCATGAGGCGCATGGTGTCGAATATGAAAGGGAGCCAGAAAGCATGAAGAAATTTCGTACCTTCTACAATGAAAAAATAGAAGAAATCGAGACCTTAAAAGAAACCGAAAAGTCGGTAACCTATCTGAATGGAGATCGCCACCCAAGGATGACAAATGACTTCTATTGCCATTTCGATACATGGCAAGAAGCAAAGGACTTCCTCATAGATCGCGAAAATACCGCGATTGCAAAGCTGCTAAATGAGGTCAAGCAGCATCAAGATACATTGGAGAAAATCGAGGCGATGCAACTATGAGATTCGGTCCATTCATAATAATGGAGAAAGGAGTGTCTTTCGGGATCGCTGACCGCAATGGGAACGGCTACGGATTCCTATATGATCCGTACGAAGCGAAGGGTGTACGATTTGAGCCATCATTTGAACGTAGCAGGAGGCGGCAATGATAGCTCGATCCAAGCCCCTGCCAATACATGAATTCCCATCGCGGATAGATGAGGTTGCCAGGCTCAAAGAACATGTCGCGAAAATACCAACATTAACCCGCGACGCGCAATATCTCCTATATCCAGATGGCGATGAGGCGGTAAAGTGTCACAGTGATTTGGGAGGCTCAGAAGATTGGCTAACGGATGTGGATTTGGCAAAGATGTTATGTGAACTGCTCAATGCCGCCCCCGCACTGCTTGATGTCCTGGGTGAGATCCGGCCAGGCGATAGGCAGCTTATTGCATATGCTTCAGATGAGATAGAAGAAACGCACCATGCGCCTGAATGGGATGCTGTGAAGGATGCATTGCGCAGGTATCGCGACATTGCCCGGAAAATGGAGGAGAATAGATGACATTTGATATGCGAGATGCACGCGAAATCGCAGAAAAATGCAATTCCAAGGACGAATCGGTAGATCACGATTACTGGAATGCTCATGCTGGAATGGTGCTGCAATCTGCGTTGGATGAAATCGACCGCCTCCAAGATCGCGAGCGGCAGCTACTGCTCGATGTGGATCGCAATTATCGTGGGAAGAAGGAATATGCGAATGAGGTTGAGCGGTTGCAACGCGATGCTCACCAAAATAACGAGTACATCCAACGATGCAACGAAATGATGCATACAGACCAGAAGCGCATAGCGGAGCTGGAAGCAATAACCGGTGTAGAAATTACTAATCACAATCTGTCCCTGATCAGGTCGATCCTGTGTGGGAACCCACATACAAGAGAGCAACGCGTGCGGGCATTCAATCTGTCGGGAAAAGTATTTAGACGAATGCAAAAACAGCGTGCCGCCCTCAAGAAGCTCGGCGAGGCAAAACGAGCGCGCGGGAAGGCACTAGCGGAAGAACGCGCCCATCGCTATCTGAATTTAGAAAGAAATGCGGATATCGTGGCGTGGGAGTTAGACGAAGTATCCGAGAATGAGCAAAAGCGACTACGATATAATGCCCGAGAACAATTGCGCCAGGAAGGTAAGATATGAGATGCCCCACATGTGATACCGTCCTATATCTCAGAAATTGCCCTGGACATATGGACAAAATATTATATTGCGACAAATGCTATGCATATTGGCCAAAAGTGCATAGTCAAAAGGAGATCGATACGCTGCGTGGGCAGATTGCCACCTTGAAAGCGATATGCATCAAAGAACGCGATCGTCGGATGGGATGTGAGCGGGAAACCATAGAGCAATTGGCCCAGGAATATCCGGAAATATTTGCGGAGGAGACGAAATGAATTGGTTGATTGTGATATCAGTGACAGCCGTACTATTTGGTGTTGGTATGATTGCTGTGTATACGTTATTCGATCCATATTCAATTGTCGCGAACATTGCGGGCGGATTAGTAGGAATTGGATCTGCCGCGACTGGGTTAGTATTCGGAGAGGAATATGACTGACGATCTCATAGAGAAAGCAATCATTTTGGCGAACATCGATAGAACCGGCGGACATTATGCGAATAGATACCTAGATATAGGACGCATTGTGGCCGATTTGGTGGCCGAGATCAAACGCCTCCGAGCAATGAATCCGTTCCAAGTAGCTGTTCCGGTTGCGATTAGAATTACGGACAATTTATTTGCTTATGGTAATGCCGAAGAGTCTGCCAAATTGCAAAGGCTGCTTATGCAACTTGCCGCCAAGGATGCGATCATCTCAGACGAATTGGCTCGCCGCAAAGCACTTGGCGCTCTAAACGAGGATCTAATGGCCA
Organism: Candidatus Pacearchaeota archaeon; assembly: GCA_023228245.1. The sequence continues at coordinate 9,963 of JALOBN010000011.1, read as the reverse complement.
ATTGCAACCAGCTCCGGGATAGATGCTGGAAAGCGGAAAGCGAGCTTGCCAGATGGCAACAGATTGCAATAGATGAACGGGCCGCCAAAATACAAGAAGCCAATAGCGGCGACTTCGTAGATGCTCAAGGTAACTACATTTTTCAGGTAATGGACATCGAGAAATGTCGCGAATTGGCCGCACGGGAGCTTAACCTGCAAGTGACACAAAAAGCAGGATATGTAGAGAGATTGGAGAAAGAATATTTGGAAATATATAAATGGATCAATCCAGATATCAGCGAAGAACGGGCGCGAGCCGCCTTGACTAAGATTCGGGAGGGCAAGTGACTATGCAAATCGGAAAAGATGTAACAATTCTTAGAATGAAAGACGGCATAAACAACCTACGTGGTAAGATAATCGAAACGATTGGCAGCGATTGCTATAAAGTGCAGCTATACGACGATGCACTGCACTTAACCGATCGATTCCAAGTGTTTCACGAAAGCTGGCTAGTAGATGCATGACCCTATATCAAGCCTGGTTCGAATTCTGCTATGCCGCCCGCGACCTGCTATGGGCCTATAGCCCTGAGACCATCTTTTTTGCAGGCATCTTGACAGGAGCGATATGTGGCTTGTTACTTGCCCTAGCAACCTATCCAGGGTTGCTCTAGCGGCCCAAGGGCATGAGATCCTAGGCATCTAGGTAGAATCGCCTAAAAAGAAAATGTAATGCCTGCCTAGGGCATTTGGCGGGCTTCTCGTTCCTTCTGACATAGCTCGCAATTCGGCCCACATAGGCAACGCGAATACCTATCATGTATCTATCAGTCCACTATCTATATCCTCATAATCTATCGCGATATGGTCAGGTTGCGCAGTAACCCACCATATGAGGTTATCTATGCGATCTAATAGGTCATCCCATTGTATCATTTCGATGTCTAGGGCGATGCTCCAGCGATCTATGGGCATATTTCACCCACGGTCGCTTGTTCTTGATAATATCGGCATTCTCCTTCCATTAAACACCCTTTCACGCTCTCATCACATCTCCATCCAACGATGCCATTAGTGACTCGCACTATCAATTCTGGTTCGATCATAACATCGTCTGCATACCAGTAATAGGGCAATCTCAGATCAATTCCATGCTCATCGATTAAGGCTCTCTGCAAAAGAAACAGGAATTGCCTAAACGCCTGGCATGAACTTAAATTGGAGTCTTTTGCTTCCAACGTGGACATGATGATCGCATACGCTAGATTCTTATAATTATCTGGAATTTCCGAGAACAGCATTGTATTTTCAGCTTCGCTATGATGTCCGGCATCACTCCAGAACGATTCTGGAAGGTCTCTTGTTAGCCAATCGGTTTGCATATTAATCATCTCCTATCAGCTATACCTACGCATTTCATGCAAATTCGGCAATTGCTCTTGTATCTGGTCCCACGTCCACAAATGATACGTATTCGATCCATCGACTAGATCATCAGATCGCGGAAATATCTGGATAGCAGCAACGTTTTGCCCTAAAACGGCATCCTTCACATGTTGTAATAGATAGAATCCAAAAATCTTTGAGTCATCGCGCATATGGATTTTGAGGTGGGTGAAATTCCCTATGTGATTCAATAGTACTTCGATGTCTTCGTTTTTCCAGCATTTTTCAGCCGTCGCGAAATGCGGATACCTGTCGATATCGACTTGGGTTGGTCGAAATTCTACAAGCTTTCCAATCTTTGGCATATGTCCTCCTTTATTAAGCGATGCAATTGTATATGATGTAACTGATATTTGTACAGGTACTTAATCATTGTTTCAATTCAGCATCATGCATTCTGCTTTGTGTTTAAATGCCCTACGTCTATGCATGTTTATATCTATGCATTTATATTTATGTACGCCAGAGTGGTTAATAGTGGCATACTTTCACCTTAATAATCGCTATCGGGATGCCCGAAAGTGGCAAAAGTGGGTACTTTTCCCCTTTCATCCGGCGACCTATAGGAAGAATCATGATAATTACCATGAATATATTCCACTTAATCCACTTTGTAATTTTTGAGTTCTACTGATACACTTTATACTAGTGTATATCTTAGTGGATAAACAAATTATATCCACTATATAGTGGATATAGACATTTAACCTCTTACTCATATTCGTTCACTGCCTTGTAGCGCATGCCGATATAGACCGTTTCGCCGTTGCTGGCAAACTTCCTATAATCCCATCCCTTGAGCTTCAGTTGTGCATTCAACATCCGTCCAAATGGTCTAGGATCGATCTTATCAGTGTTCACCATCATGCCGTTGCAATGCGATTTGAACGCCTTGAATAGTTCCCGCGATGATACCCGATCACCTTTGGCCTCTTCCAGGGTACAATCCACAAACCCGTACAATGGATCAGAATCATCAAATAGCTCCGCCACCGCCTGAGATACTGCCTTGGTGGGCTTCAGTCCATCACGATAATAGGAGATTGCGCCTTCGACCAACCAGGCCAATATGCCTCTTGCTTCGGTCTTAAGTGTCTTCTTGAGGGTCAAATCGGCCCGATCGGTGAAATCTTCCAGGTAGCGGATCATATGCAGCCGTCGCTTAATGCTTTTATCATGTTCATCAATGACAGGCGGAGGATTCAGGACCAAATGCGCCTTGCCTCTGAGCGTGTAGGTGAATGGCCGCTCCCTGATCTGCCTAGCATTGAACTCTTGCCCCTCGGTAGCAATTTGCTTAATGAGCTGCCCATTGATCTTGCCGCCTTCTTTGGACTCATTGGTTAGGAAAATTCGTACTCCCACCCCATTAGCCAATTCATAAGAAGGCGTGTAGTGATCGCTTTTCGAGATAAAAATGTCCGGGCTAACCTGCTGGACATATTGGCCCATCGCGTTCTGCACCGTGCCGGTTATCACGGTCTTCCCTGAACCGCCCGCGCCCTGGTGGATAAATAGCACCTCATCACGAGTCTCGCCGGTTACAGACAGGCCCCAAATTTTTTTATGATACTCCAACTGATCTTCAAAAACATTTGCACTAGGACCACCGATGTCTATCTTGGTCACGATCTCTTCTAATGTCTTCTCCCACAACTTCCTATCAGCATTTGGATCATATGGCGTCCTGGTTTTTCGAAGCATCATATAGACAGGATCATGTTCCAGGAGCTTGCCTGTCGTCAGGTCAACCACTCCATTCGGACAGCATAATAGGTGAGTGAACCTTTCGAAATCATCCCATACCACCGGATCAGCCAGCGCCCGGATGTGCATGAATAGGTTGCTTCGTAACTTGGTGTTCATCTCATTTTTTAGGTAGTTTCGCACCACGGCATCGATTAGATATTCTGAATCCTCTGTTATGTAAACTCCATTATTATAAACTGCCAATACACCTCCTGGCAACCTCTTGATATTCAGCCTTCGCACCAACTCCTCCGACAACCCACCGACGTTTACTGGTTGCTGTTGCATCCTGCCTATGTAATCCTCAGCACTCAGTGCCGGGATGTCCAGCTTCTCGTGCTCTTCGGGCGGCGCATAGTGCGGGCAGCTAGTTTTAGTGCAACCCTGTTTGAATGATTCTACATGCAGCAAATAGTTACAATTGATTTCTTCCTGGCTACCCCATCCGGTACTCGTGAATACATCAAAGTCGTGGTCGTCTAAGTCTTCCGTCGAATCGCTATCATTGAACCAGATTTTCAGGAATAGCGGAAAGGTCTTCTCATCCGCTCCTTTGGATTTCCACCAAGACGCCAGTACTGAAATCCAATTGAAACCGTCTTCTGGGGCCGGGCCTTGCCTGATAGCATGCTCGATGCATGGGGGGAGCTGGGCGGCAATTGGTAGACGAAGGGAAGCGTTCATGCTCTTCGCCTTTCAATATCTTCCAATATTTGTTTAAGTACCTTCTTATCTTTTACCAATCGTTTTAATTCGGCTATACCGAATTCATAAGTATCATACGTCACCGGAAGCCAATGCGGTTTTTTATATTCGCGATCACGTTTTGCCAATGGCCATCTCGGAATCGCACCGTCGCATACATAAACCAAAAACTCGGACGGAATTGAAATCAATTTGCCCTCATTAACAAGATCTACTAACGCTTTTGCCAACTCCTCACTTAGTCCAAACGCGGTTATCACATTCAGGCGCGCTTCTGTTATATGCGATCCTTCCCCAAAGGCGCGACTTAATTCCACGCAACTAACACCTTGTCGTTTTGAGACAAAATCGATTATTGCGGTTTTTAGTTCTTCTTTTGTCGGAAGATTATTTATACCATTGGCATCCTTCTTATCCATGTTAGCACCTCTTCAAGCTCTCGTGCCATCGAGAGCATCCTTCTTTCGTAGATATTCGTCAAGAGCCTCTTCTACAACCTTCGATTGACCTCTAAAAACTCCATACCGCTTAAGGGTAAAATCGCGAAGCCTTCCCGCGATTTCATCACTTATGTCTATTCCTATTTTGGCCATGTTTATCCTTTGGTTTTCTTATTATTTAAAGATTGTGTTTAGCGATTATTTGACTAGAGAAAGGTTTAAATAATCGGAAGATAAGTTACTGCCATGGCTGAAATTCAAGAACTAACCAACTACCTACGAGGCTTCGTAGCTGCTCGCGAGTGGGAAGGATATCATACACCGGAAAACCTAGCAAAATCCATATCCATCGAAGCAGGCGAGTTGCTAGAATGCTTTCAATGGGATTGCGTGGCAACAGATAGCGACAAGGCCAAGGCTGAAATGGCCGATGTCCTAATCTACCTAATCATGATGGCCGATGTCATGGGAATAGATTTGGTAAAGGCGGCATGGGCCAAGATAGCCAGCAACTCGGCTAGGTATCCTGTCGAGAAGGCGAAAGGGAATTGCAAGAAGGCGGAATAGCTATGAAATATGAAGAGTTCTTGAAATCGAAGCAATTTGCCGCCAAACCCAGCGGCTTTGAAGCAAAAGACATCCATGCAAAGCTCTTCCAGTTTCAAAAAGATATTGTTTCATGGGCTTGTCACAAAGGCAAGGCGTGCGTATTTGCCGGTACCGGTCTTGGTAAGACCTTGATCCAATTGGAATGGGCCAACCAGGTCTATAAGCATTCTGGGAAGGATGTACTAATCCTGGCCCCGCTCGCGGTGGTGGCTCAAACCGTTGCGGAAGGCGCGGGGATGGGTCTTACCGTCCATGCGTGCAGAAAACAAGACGATGTTCTGTCTGGTATCAATATCACCAATTACGAGATGCTGGACCATTTTGATACGAGCCATTTCGCAGGTGTTGTGCTCGACGAATCCAGCATAATCAAGTCGTTTGAAGGCAAAGTTAGGACACAAATTATAGAATCCTTCAGGGAGACGCCGTACAGACTCGCATGTACTGCGACACCTGCGCCAAATGACGTAACCGAACTAGCCAACCACGTTGAATTTTTGGGTATCAAATCCAGACACGAATTATTATCTGAATATTTCGTACACGACGGCGGGCAAACATCGATATGGAGATTGAAGAGGCACGCAGTAAAGCGGTTTTGGGAGTTTGTTGCTGGATGGGCGGTTATGATGCAAATGCCATCCGAGTTGGGTTATGAAGATAATGGGTTCAAGCTTCCGCCAATAAACATTGAGCAAATCGTGATCGATAAGACGGGATACATAGTAAAAGAAGCACTAACCTTGCAGGACAGAAGAGGCGCGCGCCGCGATAGTTTATCTTTGCGTGTTGCAAAGGCGGCTGAAATCGTTAATGCATCTAACGAATCTTGGATAGTTTGGTGCGATCTAAATGTAGAATCAGAAGCATTAAAAAGAGCTATCCCCGGTTCGGTTGAAGTTAAAGGCTCTGACGATCCTGATTACAAGGCAAAATCATTATCAGATTTCGCCAAAGGTCTCATTAGAATCCTGGTCACAAAAAGCTCAATCGCGGGGTTCGGGCTCAACATGCAAGTCTGTCACAATCAGGTTTTTGTGGGAATAAGCGATTCGTTTGAGGGATATTATCAGGCAGTGAGACGGTCTTGGAGATTTGGGCAAACCCAACCGGTTAATGTGTTTGTGATAACCTCGGAGAAAGAGGGCGCCGTGGTCAAAAACATACAGCGCAAAGAGAAGGATTTTGATGCCATGCTTCGCGGCATGATAAGCCAGACACAAGAGCTAACAAAGCAAAACCTGAAGCAAACGACACATTCAATCGATGAGTATAACCCAACGGTCGAAATGGTAATACCCCGTTGGTGCAAGTCCTTTGCATAAGTTTAAATACTATAACCGGGTATTTAACTTATATGCAAGAAGTGTATCATGAGGTGAAAAACTCCGGCTATGAAGTATCGAATATCGGGAACGTGCGGCGCTCTTCCGTTGGCATAAATACCCATATCGGACGCATTAAGAAAGCGTCTATATCGGGGAATGGGTATAAAATCGTTGGCCTTTTCAAGAACGGAAAAAGAAAAAATGTGTTGGTTCATAGAGCAGTGGTAGAGGCTTTCATAGGGCCGATACCAGACGATATGGAGGTAAATCACAAGGATGGAAATAAGTTAAACAATTGCTTAGAAAACCTTGAAATCGTCAGTAGATCGCGAAATTTTCATCATGCGATCGAAGCAGGTTTAATAAGAAGTGATTGGCACGATCTACCAAAAAAAAGACATTTCGGAGAAGATCATTGGACTCACAAAAAACCAGAAAGATTGGCGCGAGGCGATAATAACGGATCAAGAAAACGTCCAGAAAGATTATCGCGCGGTGAGTCTCGATGGATCGCAAAGATAACTGAAGAAGATGTTAGAGAAATGCGATCTTTGTATGAGTTGGGAGTTCACAAAGAGATATTAGCGGCCTTGTATGGAATAACTAGAACGAATGTTTATTATATTGTAAATTTCAAGTCTTGGAGGCATGTAATATGAAGGTATTAGCTCAACAAGAAGGAGCTGGATGGAAGATGTATCAAGCGGATTGTGCTGAAGCCATAAACGGCATTCCCGATAACTCAATCCATTATTCGATAACATCAATCCCATTTGCCAGTTTATATACGTATAGCCCGTCCGAACGCGATTTAGGCAATTCTCATAATTATGAGCAGTTCTTTGACCATTTCGCCTTCGTGATCAAGGAATGGTTCCGGGTTACCATGCCCGGTAGAAATTGCAGCATCCACTGCATGAACCTACCAACCACAAAGGAGCATCATGGTTATATCGGCATCCAAGATTTTAGAGGAGATGTTATCAGAGCGTTTCAAAAAGAAGGCTGGATTTATCATTCTGAAGTCGTGATCTACAAATCGCCTGTCACCGCCATGCAACGCACGAAAGCGCTCGGGCTCTTGCATAAACAACTCAAAAAGGATAGTTGTATGAGTCGTCAGGGAGTCCCGGATTACCTCGTTACCTTTAGGAAGCCCGGTGATAATCCAGAGCGGGTAACTCATACGAATGACAGCTATCCAGTATCTAAATGGCAGCACGTGGCCGATCCAATTTGGGAAATAGAAGACGGAAAAGGAGAAGTTGATAAGCAAATAGTAGACGAAGGAAACGCATTCTTTGATTACTGGATGGACATCAATCCATCCGAGACACTCCAGCGAACATCTGCCCGCGAGGATGCTGATGAGCGTCACATAGCACCCCTCCAGCTCCAAGTAATCCGGCGTGGGCTGGAATTGTGGACCAATCCCGGTGATCTGGTATTTTCGCCATTTGCTGGAATTGGCTCAGAGGGTTATGAAGCTGTCAAAAATGGCCGCCGTTTCATTGGCATCGAGCTGAAAGACAGCTACTACCAACAGGCTTGTAAGAACTTGGCAAGGGCAGAATTTGAGAGCAAGAAACCAGAGCAAATCGATTTATTCAAATTCGAAAAGGTGGATTAAATGGAATGCAAAATATGTGAAAGAGAAAGACCAATGAAGTACTTCCCGAAAAGAATCGTGGGTGGCACAGGGCAAGTACTTCGGGTGTGTTCCGATTGTGATAATTCGGATATCACCAATTTGGCCGAAGCCGTAGCTCAAAAACTGGATGTAGATGTAGATTGCTCTGCATATTTACAAGTCAGAAGGAGATAAACATGTTTAAGATAGTTATTTCACAATCCAACCTAAAATGTATCATCGATGCGATCAGTCATCTAACTACCGATGCCAAGATATCGATATCCGAGGACGGTCTGAAGATTCAAGCGGTAGATGCTGCAAATGTCGCGATGTGCTTCTTGCACGCGAAAGCATCAGCATTTGATCATTTCGAGGCAGCACCGGGAGAGATCGCATTGGACTTGCAGAAGTTACAATCATTGGCAAGCGGGAAAGAGCCCGTGTCAATGACCTTGGAAGAGGAAACTCATAAGCTACATATCGCGGTTGGCCGGGCCAAATACACAATGTCCCTGCTAGATCCATCCAGCATCAAGGCCGGACCAAGGATACCACAATTGGACCTGCCATGCAGCATAACAATGACAGGCAGTGACCTACAAGAGGCTATCAAAGCCGCTGGCAAGGTGTCCGATCATGTGGTATTTGAGCAAACGGATGAAGAATTCATATTTTCGGCGAAGGGCGACATAGATAGCTTCAAGATGCCCTTCCAGCTCACGGAACTGATAGGAATACGGCATGGCATAAGTAGGGCACTATTCTCTCTTGATTACATCCAGGATATTGCAAAAGTGGCATCGGGCAGCAGGGAGGTAATTCTGGAAACCGGGATAGATTATCCGGCCCGGATCGCATTCAATCCAGTCATGGATATCTCGGTAACTTATCTGATGGCCCCCAGGATTGAATCTGAAAACTGATTCTACCGTTATCTTTTTTGACTTGCACAACGTTTAAATAGCATAGCGCCAATACATCTATTTATGCGAAAAGGACAACGTACGCCGGATGAAGTTAGACTGAAAATGTCTATTGCTGCTAAAGGCAGAATTTTTACCGATGAACATCGTGCTAATATATCAAAATCAAAGCTCGGAAAGCCCGCTCATAATAAAGGCGTGACTGGTATATATCATCATACACCCGATGAAATTGAAAAACAAGTCGCCGCTCAGATGGGAAGGACCGCATGGAACAAAGGAATACCACACAAAAACGAAACCCGCACCAAGATGTCATTGAGTCATTCTGGTGAAAAAAATCCTCGTTGGAAAGGAGGTATAAGTTTTGGTCAGTATTGTCCTAAATTCAACAGAGAATTTAAGAAACGTATACGGGCGTTTTTTGAGTATAGGTGCGTTGTGTGCGGAAAAGAAATGCGCAAGGGTCTCTGTTGTCACCATATAAACTATGATAAATTGGCATGTTGTAACAATTCCCCTGTCCAATTCGCAACTCTTTGTCACACGTGTCACGGTCACACCAACGGCGAGCGCGATCGCTGGGGCGAAATGCTGCATAGAATAATAGAAGAGAATTGGAACGGAAAAAGTTACTACACGAAAGAAGAATATGCTAAATTGATGCAACAAATATAGGATGTAATCTTCATACATCCTATAATATTTTATCATATCGCAAAATAACCTCTCCTTCCGGCCCTCGGCTTCCCTTCCTCACATGATCCGGATACAGGCAAGTCCAAGTGAGCTGTCCGTTTGAGTCCGTGCCTACCTCATCAGCCCAATAATAGCAGTCTGCTCCTATCTGTATGCCGTACTTGTGGCCGCCATTGGTAGGTAGCGTCTCGGTGGATTTGCGTAGAGCGGTGCCTTTCCAGGGATCTGTCATGCTCCTCCATGTGCTGCCTGTTGTCTCTTGGTCTTGCGCTTTTCCGCCCTAGATAGCTTTCTCATCTTGTAATCCTGGCAATCGCCCTCGTTAGATATCATTTTTCCTGCCGGGCACCAATTGTAACGGCTCCATTGGCACGTTTTACAAATCCGGTCCTTTCCATCCATCATAGGTCGCATCCTCCCATACAATCATCCAACTGCTATTATTTCC
>JALOBN010000048.1 GCA_023228245.1 Candidatus Pacearchaeota archaeon | reverse complement strand
GTGGTCCCCCCAAAATAGACTACACCCCAGGGGGTGTCAACACACCTATCGGCCTGACGGCCCCGCTCCATACATCCCGCCCTCTGTACCCCAGGCCGCGCACCCTTTCCGCCCAGTATCCATGGACCTTCCCGCATATCAAAACTCCTATCCCCTCCATACCATATTGCATTTGCCCTCCCTTCCTTCCCCTCCCCATTCCCCTTTATGAAATTCCCCCTTCAACGTCAAATATGCCTATTTTTAACATATGAAATCCACTTTCAACACCCTATACCCCGCGTCTTTATTGTCCCAAATACGATATTGCATAAAAACTACCTTATGGTGTCATTTTTCGCCCTTTATTCATGCGGGTACCGACCGGGAACGCGATAAGCTCCCGCTTTTCCCTTCCTTTCTTTACACTCCGATGGGGAGTGTCAAAATAAGTATTGACAGGAATCGGGGGAATGCGGGATAATGGCGGTAGTGAAAGGGGCGGAAAATGAAAAAGTATGAAATGCTTGATTGTGAAATCGAAGGATTTAAGCGAGTAAAGGCATTAAAAGATTTTGGATTTGTTAAGGCTGGCGATATCGGCGGATATATCGAAAAAGAAGAGAATTTATCTCAACATGGTAATGCATGGGTATCCGACAATGCTCAGGTATCCGGCAATGCTCGGGTATCCGGCCATGCTCAGGTATCCGGCAATGCTCGGATATACTGTAATGCTCTGGTATCCGGCCATGCTCAGGTATCCGGCATTGCTCAGATATACGGTAATGCTCAGGTATACGGTAATGCTCTGGTATCCGGCCATGCTCAGGTATCCGGCATTGCTCAGATATACGGTAATGCTCTGCTATCCGGCCATGCTCAGGTATCCGGACATGGGGCTATATGCTAAACTCTCAATCGTTTGAACTACTTTCGAGGGATATAACAATGCCTAAACCTCAGAACCCTAGAACCAAAAACTTGAAAAAGTTCGATCAGGCCCTTACTTCAATCGCCGATAACGAATATCGGCGGATGAGCGGCCCATATTATACGCTTCGGGGCGATGTATACAATGTTAGTATATATCGCTGTGCAAACGGTATTATCCGCGCCGATTTCCATCCAAGAAGCGAGGGAAGCAATGAAAAATGATCTTGAAATATGGATTGATGAACACGTTTCATACGGCGGTAATATTACTGGCGAGGATTGTAAAACACTTCTTAAAATGATTAATGAAGTTGAGAATCCTGAATTAATATTGAGTTTTATTATTCATGTCGTTTATTTCAAGGGATTATTAGATTAATTCCCTTGTAAAACGCTTTTCCCTGTTTTACTCCAGCGAGGGAATAAATGGATCATAAAAAGCTCGTGGAATGTCCTAACTGCGAATCTCTTGATAGTTGGGAAGAAATAGATTTTGCAGAATTTGCTTGAAAATCGTATAACACTGTTTTATGCTTTTTTCTGTAAAACCCATAACAATCAAAATAAGGAGATTTGAATGTCTACAAAAAATTCAGCAAAAACTTCCAGTGCTTTGCCCTCCGTCCCGACTTCACAGCCTTCAAGCCGCGCAACGGATCCGCGATTCTTCACGGCCTCCAAGCCGGACTTTATCAAGCTCAAGGAAGATCAGCAAATCGGCGGAATCTTCCTCGGCGTGAGAAACAGTTCTTACGGACGGGCTTACAAATTCCAGACGGCGGATGGAACGACTTTTTTCATTGGTGGGAACCGTGCCCAGCTGGATTCCATTTTCGATGATCTCCTGGGAAATCCTCAGGGCTTCAATGGCAATACTATCATAGGCCATGCCCTGATAGTTGCGCGAATGAAGAACACTGAGTCGAAGTCAAAGCGCTCGGTAGCGGTATACGCCATCGGGCATGATTTCGACAATTGTCCCAAGGGATGCAGGCCGTAAAATCCCTTGACATTTTTCATCCCTCAGATTTAGCATTTAAATCGGCGCGCTTCCCGCTTCCATTGAAGCTTCAAGGCACTCGCCGCCTTTATAAGAGGAAGCGCGCCAGTTTTTTCTTTTGCTCTGATATCCTTTATAAAAGGATTTTGCATGGCCTCCTTCCGTTACCGCTACAAGGGCCGTTTTATTTCCGCCGAAAAAGCGCAGCGGCTTTCCTCCCTACCGTCTACTAAAAAACGGGTATCTAAAGAGCCGATCCAGCATAAGACATACCGTTACAAGGGACGTTTTATTTCCGCCCAAAAAGCGCAGCGCCTATCCGCCCTGCCTACCACTAAAAAGTATGTCTCTATAACATACCCACAGATAAAAACCCGCAAGCGGAAGGAAAGTATCGAAAGCCTGACGCGCAAGGCGATGGATGCGGATAGGAAGCGCTTGCGTGAGCGTCTTGATAGGGGCAAGGCTTCAAAGGCTTCGGAAAAGATTGCAGAAAAGCGTGAATACAGGAAGAAGCGTGAAAAAGCGAAAGCAGATGTTATTGCCAGGGAAATTTCGAAACGGGCACGTGATACCGGCGAATCTATAGACGATATCCTTGACGAATACTATCAATCGGGCGAAATCGGGGATTGGGATAGCGATTATGGCGGAGATTATATCGCTTCGGAAGTATCGGATATTTTCGATCTAGACATAGATTATCTTGATTTTGAAATGGCCGATCTAGAGGATGATGAAAAATATGAGCAGGCGAGTTAGATCTATAGACTTTGAACTATTGATTGTGCCGGGAATCGTAATTTTGGAATGCATTATTTCCATATTCCTAATTTTCAAATAAGGCGAGCATGATGAAAAAATTCCACAAAAAGCGTTTTACAGCGGATGCTGTGCAATGTGCTATCATGCTAGGAAATCCGCTTTTCTGTCATTTTCACAAGACTAAATATGCTGTAAAAACTGTGCCATTAAAAGATGGGACGATTGCCCATGTATGCCGTGAATGCTTTGCAGGCTTGACAGGAAATGAAAAATGCAGCGGATCATAGCCCTATACATCGTGTTCCAATCCCCCGCATCCCCGCGAGCCAGGAAAAATATCGTGCGAAAGATGAGCGCATCCGGACCGATGCGTGAGCGCGAGGTGGAAGTGCGGGCCGATATCGAAATCGGCGCAGGCAGTAATGCAAACAGCGAAGTCCGGCGAGTATTGAGCCGGGAAATCAGGCGTAATGTAAAGGCAGGCGAGGCCGCGTTTTATGTCAAAGCTGAAATCGAAAGAACAGATAGAGGGAAGCTACAGCACTATTTTAAGACCGTTGTCCCTCGGTCGATCATCGACTTTTAATTTTGGCGTATACGATATCGAAACTCCTGGGATTGATAGCCTTGAATTTCATTCCTGCGGTTTTTTCGATGGCGAAAAATATACGTACCACAGGTCGATGGAAAGCTTCCTTAGTCAATGTCTCACAAAGGAATATGATGGCTGGCGCTTTTTCGCCCACTTCGGCGGGCGCTTTGACGTGCACTATGTGTTTGACTGGATTAGGGCGAATGCGCCGGAAACACAGATGGAAATCAACTGTGCTGGATCCTGTGTTATAGCGCTTACGGTCCGGCAGGGAAAGATGCGCTGGAGATTCGTCGACTCCTATCGACTGCTAAATAAATCCCTCGCTTCATTAACACACGAATTTGATGTAAAGCATAAAAAGCTTGTTGGACTCGAATTCACGGATCGAATTTATAATGAGCATGATTGCCGGGGCCTATGGGAAGTGTTAGACATTTTCTTTAAAGAATTTTCCATATGCTCGGAGACGATAGCATCTCACGCAATGCGTGTATTTCGGATTCATTTCATGCGCCGGGAAATATACCAGCCGAATAGGAATATAGAATCATTCGTGCGAGACAGTTATTTTGGCGGACGCTGTGAGATATACAACTATAAAAAATCGAAGGTGAATCATTATGACATTAACAGCCTCTACCCTACTGCAATGCTTCATTCAGTCCCGGTCGACTACCTCTATAAGTCCAGAGATTTGCCAAGCGATGATGAAAGGCGAATCGGATTTTACCATGCAAGAATTGATTATCCTGATATTGATTTGCCCATTTTACCCTTCCGATGGAAAAAGCTTTATTTTCCAGTCGGACAATTCGAAGGAAACTTTTCAAGCTTAGATTTGAAGGCGGCGATCCAGCAAGGCGCAGGCGTAAAAATATATAGCGGCATAGTTTTTCTAGCGGAGCCTCTTATGAAAGAATATGCCGAAAGCATGTTTGCCATGAAAAAACAGGCGAGCATTGAAGGGAACGGGGCAAAGCGGGAAATTTCAAAAAAGCTTATGAACTCTTTATACGGCAAGTGGGGGCAGCGCCGGGAACAGCGAGCCTTTATTGTGGACGATGGGCGCGAGGGAGCGTTCCCACTTCCAAACGGGCTAGCCTATTATATGATAGATTCTTTTGCTTCCCATATCCTGCCGCATATATCTGCGGCTATAACCAGCCGTGCTCGCCTTATCCAGCATTCTCTACTGAGTGCGGCACCGCAATGGTATACCGATACCGACAGTTTATTTACTACCGCTGAATATCCTGTCAGCGAAGAATTAGGGGCGCTGCATTATGAAGGATCTGGCACATTTCAAGCGTATAGGCTAAAAGAATATGTTTTTGAAGGGGAATATAAAATAAAAGGTCTGCAGCGCTCGAAAGATCCGGATAAGAAAAAGCGGGAAGCGGAAGATAAAGCGCTTGCTGAAAAATACCTAGCAGGTGAAGAAATAATATCCGAGCGCATGGTAGGATTTACTGAAAGCATACGGCAGGGACTTCCTACGGTTAGGCGAGTGCAGCGCAAGCGGATACGGAATGAAATAATGGAAAAGCGCGCTAGAGATGGGAAATATGGGACGCGCCCATGGCGTGCAAATGAAATAGTTGAATTATCATAAAATCATGCTTATACTATTAAAGTCCTTCACCGCAACAAACATTTCAAACAGGGATTTCCATAGAATCAGAGCTATGGAAATCCCACTTCTATATTGGAGGCAGGTTATGTTTCATGATCGGCGGAATCGTGCCAGGATAGCAAATGATCCGATGGCACAGAAAGTGGTACTGCAAATCGAAGCGACAGTGAATCCCTTGACAAATCAGGGGAAAATAGATGTAAAATCGAATATGAACTTACATCCTTATGCCGTTATCCATCTGCTGTCATCGGCAATTGGACAAATGGCGGCACAGGGAGCGCAAGCACAATCAATGATCGTAGGACAACAATCGGAAAGGCAGGCCGAAAATGGCGGGACGGAAAGTGGTAGTCAAGACAGAAGAGACGCGGATAGAACCGGAGACGCAGGAAATACCGATCCAGGAAGCGATTCAACAGCTTCCGGAAACTGAAGAAGTAAGCGATGAGCTTATCGAATTTCTCTCGAATATTGGGGACGATGATGTCCAAATAAAGGTATACAAGAATGCGAATGGTTCGCAAAGCTATTGCTTCACAGCCAATCCATCGACTTTATCGGAAGATTCCATAAGGCAGAGTTATGGCGGCGGGCGCTACATTCTTAAAGCACTGCGCAATGGCAAATACCTCAAGGGCGGCTGTAAAGTGCTCAATTTACTTGAGCCTATCACGCCTTTACCGCAGGCAATCCCCCAGACCTTACAGATAAATCCCGGGGGAAATGCAGAGCTTGAAATGATGAAAGAAAACATGCGACAGCAGAATATGCTACTCATTGAGCTTATTAAAGCCAATGGGCAGCAAAAAAGTAGCCTTGCCGACATGATACCGATCCTGCAATTTCTGCAAAGCTCCCAGCCCAAGGCTCCCGATACCAGCTCCACAATGAGCGGCATAATGGAATTTATGTCCAAGGCTGTAGACATTGCCCGGGATATGGTCAATCCTGAAAAGGAGGAATCATGGCCGGGCATGATCGGTAAGGCGCTGGAAAACCTAGGGCCTATGATCGGCGGGATTATGGCGGCGCGTCAGGGAGCCCCGCTGCAGATACCCGAGCGGACAGCGGCCGGCGGGCAGGGCGCGGGGTTGACTGTTGGGGAGGGGGAAGGAGAAAACATGAAAGTGCCTGCAGGACAGGAAGCGATTTTGAGACAGACTATTGCCTATCTGAAGAAGCGGGCGATAGCAGGCAAGGATCCGGCTCTTATGGTCGATTGGATTGTTGACAATCTGGATGATCCGATGTACCGGAGTCTGGGAGTTACGTTTATAAACCTGCCGTATGAAGTGCTTATAAAGGCGGATGCGGAACTTGCCATGGAACCTTATAAGAAGTGGTTCGGGGATCTCATTAGCATGTTGAAGAGGCGATCAATGGAAATCAGGAAACAGAAACTCTTGCCGGGAAAGATGGGAGCAGTCCAGACCTTGCGGGAAATGGTACGGATAACGGTAGAGGCAATCCATAGCCAATATCCCCGCTTCGTTCTGCAGAGGCTTTTATTCATGAATCCTGCCAATCCTTCCATGATTGTGCGCGCCCTGCAGAATTGGATTTTGCTTCACGTCGATATTGTGGACGAATTCGAAGAAGTACTTATTTCGCCTGTGGTATTGATTCAGCTTATTGATGCGCAGGGCCGTGCCATGGGTGATTGTGACGATATCGCCATGCTCGCGGCAAGTGTTATTGCAAGCGCAGGGGCGGAGACGTGGTTTATCGCTCTGGACCCGGCAGCGGATGGGAGCTATGGACATGTCGCGGTAGCCTATGCTTTTCCATCGGATCAAGAATTCTATATTTTCGATCCTACAATTGCGAGTATCAGGCCGATAGGTGCGGAAGATTTTAAAATAGCGCTTAAAGAGCCTATCCAATCATGACGGAGGCTGTTTATGCATGAACTTTTTCACAATCAATTTTTTATCGCTTTTCTGGTTCTGGTATTGTCGGCTGCAGTGCGCGCCCTGCCAGAACCTCAGATGTTTCCAATAGCGAAGCGGAGCATGTTCTATTTGTGGCTCTATAACTTTACCCATGCTGTATTAGCCAATTGGGATAAACTCGGGGGGAAAAAATGAAGGGAATTTTCAGGAAATGCAGTATTTTGTGGCTCATGGTTGTATGCGCTTTTTTCGTGAATGTCCTACAGGGAAGGTCGCAGGGAATTGAGCGCATCGCCTTTGGAGGTGCGGGATATTTCGCCCCTGTGAAGCCTAATATCCAGGCATTTGCAGGCATGGCAATTCCGCTAACTCAGGATCTTAAAACCCTTAGTTATACGGATTTTGATATATCCTTTGTCAAGGATGCGGATATATTAGTTGCACTTCCTGCTTTGGAAGGAAAAACGATTCCGGATATGGAAATACCTGCTATTTCAATAGCGGGTAAGAAAATCCGGTATTCCATCCGTACAGGGATTGCCCGTCAGATTATATCTATGGGGAAATTTTCTCTCTATGGGCTCGGCGCTCCAGGTATTGCTACAGATGGGGAAAATGCGCATTATTCTCTCGAATATGGCGGTCTGCTACATTACGCGGTATCAGGCCGGATCGGGATTATGGGCGCTTTGACTGCAGAGCATGGGCCGGATGGGGAAAATCTTGCGCCGCGCCTGGGACTTTCTTTCAGGTTTTGACATTGAAGCCTAAAAAGCGGCTCCCAGAATTTGCTGAATGCGATATTTGCGGGGAAAGATTCACTCTTTCTCCGCAAATTGAAAATATCATGTTTATGCATACGATGCGGGAGCATCCGGAATATTTATTTTTGGAGCTTGCAAAAAATTTTATGAAGGCTTTAAGGGGGGAATGATGGCTAAAGATAGCTCTAATGATATATTTGGATATTCATGGGAACAGATACAGGATATGCAGCAAAAAAGGTATAAGCGTCCTACTTTGAGCGGCTCTATTCGGCGCCCGGGTGCGAGTGAAAGTGATATCGCCATGTTTAAGGAATTTGGTATTGAAGGACTTAATAAAAAAGGTTATGACGGCGTTATTGATCGCTTGAAGTATAGCGGCATAATTCCGGCTGATAACCCGCGCGGCACTATTATATACGACGAGGTTTTATACATCGTTGCGCGGAAAGGGCAGAACCATAAATGTGATGCGGAATGTAGGAAATGCGATCATACGTATAAACACGATTTTACTTCAAAAGCGCTTATTATCGGAAATCCGGATGGAAGCCTGACTATCCGCCCTGCAAAATAATTATTGACAAATATTATCAAAATGTTTTAGCCTTCATTCAAAGGCGGGCACCTTTATATCAGGGAATTGTAAGATATGGTTGCCTGCCTTTTCTTATTTTGATTGCCCCTCTTATAAAAGGTGCCCTGCCATATAGGAGACTTTCCAAATGTATGGCGGCATATTCGATACCATTCAATCCTATCTAGACGATTTCGGCATTTCCAGAGAGAGTGCGCTTGCCGTCGCTAAAGCACTTGCCAGCCCCACTACTGCGAATATCAATGCTGTCAAATCGGCTTTCGAAGTAACAGGCAATGCGGCGCCTCCGGAATTGCTCAATGCTCTCTATGCCCGTCAGGCAGAGAGCTATAAAGATAATCTTTTCTTTTCTGCAGGTTCTATGTCGGGAGCGCTTCCCTGGATCATAGCGGGCGGCATTGTGGCTTTCGTGCTCTACAGGCGGAGGCGCTAAGATGCGCAGGCTATGGAAAGATTTTGATGGAGAACCGTTTCTGATAAATCCGCACTTAATCAGTGTTTTAAATCCTAAAAAAGGAGCAAAGAAAATTATGGCACGTCGCAAGCGCAGAACTCCGCCCCGCAATGCAGCGGGACGATTTGTAAAAAGATCCCGGGCCGCATCGAAGCCGCGCCGCGCAAGGCGAAGATCCAATGTTTTCGCCATGAATCCGCCTCGCCGCGCCCGGAGACGCTCTTATGCGCGCCGATCTCCGGCTCGCACTGTCCGGCGCTACCGTCGAAATCCGCCTTCCTTCCTGGGCGGGGGATTGTTCGGCGTTCCTTTCACCGATTTTCTGTACGCGGGAGCCGGATTTGTTGCCGTGCCTGGGCTGGAGTCAATTATCAATAATAGCCTGCCGGTAAGCTTTACCTCTACACCTGCCGGGAAATATGCTGTCAAGGCGGGCCTCGCCTTGGGCCTCGGTTTTGCGGCCTCAAAGCTCATTTCCAGGGAAGCGGGAAAGGCCGTGGTGATTGGAGGCGGCCTCTATGTTATTGCCAATGCTGTAGTCGATTTCATGCCTCAGATTTTCGGAGGCTTCAGCGGATATCTGCCGGGACGTATGCGCGGGCAAATGGGGCCGGGGCCGGTGGCGGTTCGCGGAATGCAGGGACAGCGGATGTTAGGCCGCTATACTAGAGGCGCAGTCGGCGGAGCTATGAGTCAGTCGGCAGTGCCCGAGCGCTTGAGCCTTGCGGCAAGATTCTAATTAACAGGGCCTTATCTATATAAGGCCCTCGCTATTTAACCTTTTAATTTCAGGAGCGCAATATCATGGGTAGCATGAATTCGAATATCCCGGCTGACTATGACAAGTATAATAGCCAATTTGGCAATGACAAAGAAGTTATCGGCTGGTCCTGGTGGGATACTCTCACGTATACTACGGCAGTGACCACTCAGCTCACATTCTTCAATGGTGTGCGGGCGAATCTTTCGCTTTCCAATATGGAACTTGCGGGGCAGCTTGCCAGCCCGAAATCGTTTCTAGTGCGGGCTATCCGCGTGAAACCTTTGACGCCGTATTTTGTCACTCTGGACAATGCTGCGGCCGCCATTCAGCTTGGCGCCATCGATGACATGAACAATCTTATCAATACCGGAACTTTGAGCTTTACAATCGGACAAAAAAACTATGGGCAGTGGCCTCTGTGGATGCTCCCATCCGGAGGCGGTGCCGTAGCGATAAATGCGGGTGCGGCTGTAGCCAATACCACGCAGCTCGCCAATAACGGTATACAGGATCCTCGTTCGGTTTATTCCCTGACGAAGCCGATCCTGATTGCTCCGCAAATCAATTTCAACATCGTTTTGACATGGCCTGCAGCGGTGACGCTGAATTCCGGGACGCAGAACATTGTCGTGGTTCTGGACGGGGATTTGATCCGCCCGATTCAGTAACAATCGTTTTTAATTGGCGGGTGAGGGAGTGACAAGCACTCCATCACCCGCCTAATTTCCATTTCATTTTGCATAGGAGTTTAAAACGATGTTACTGCAAAAAATTCAAGATGCTTATGCGGCAGGGAAAATTGATATCCAGCCTTTTTTCTATCAGGCTGAATTTCCTATCGCGGCCCTTCTGGCGGGCGCCACCGTTATCCAGCCAATCAATACCCAGAACGATTCCGATTTTGTGACGCGGTACGTCAATCTATCATCGTATAGCGCTGCAGGGACGCTTACGGCAAATCCGGATATGCTGATATCATTTTTCGATTCCGGCTCGGGCAAGAACTGGCAGGACTTGCCGCAGCACCAGAACAATGTATGCGGCAATGGGCAGCTGCCTTTTGTATGGCCGGAACCTTTCATTATCAAAGGATCTAGCGTTATCCAGGTGACGCTGACTAATCGCGAGCCTGCGGCACAACTCGCGAATGTTTCCCTATGCGGCTTCAAGATTTTCTATCTTGATAATCAATATGCACGGTTCTGAAAATAGGGGCGGATCATGGCAACGAAATACATTCGCCCCAATTTCAGGGCGATTACAGTAGGCACAGTCCCCGTCTGCATTTCTCTAAATCAGGCACATATTCCGGTTAAGGAAATACTGGTTCAGGCTTCCATACTGAACGCGGCCACAGTATTTATCGGCGGCCCTGCCAATACTGTCAATGGGCTGGAAATAGATCCTGGAATCGCTTATCAGTGGGGCCTTGATAGTGATAATTCCCTGGCAGGTTCGCTTTTCCCTGGCACATTTACTTATGCTGAAAGTCTGCAGAGGGCTCAGCGGGAAGCTTCAGGGCAGGGAAATAGCAAATCCTTTGACGAAGTTTTTTATGATTTAGCGGACTTCTGGGTTATTTCTACCGTCCCGGCACAGATTGTGAAAGTGTATTGGAGCACGCGCGTTCTATGATACAGCTATCGCCTGGGATTGGATATTTTCAAAGCCCCTTCACCGATGTAGTTCCCTTCGGCACTTGGCAGGCGCAGACGGGCCTTGCTGCAGGCGATTTCGGAGCTTGGGCGCATTTGCTCGCTGTAACTCCTACTGTGAGCGGGCGCTGGGTATCGCTATCATGCTCGCCAAATGATCAACCTACGGCGCAGGTTTTAAAAATAAAGATCGGGCGCGGTGCGGCAGGGGCAGAAGTTCTTTTCCTGCCGAATGCGGGTACTAACGCGGAATTCACCGCTCGGTGGGGCCTGACGGATGGGACGAAGCTTGTACCTGTCGCTTTTTCATTTCCATATCAAATGGCGGCAGGAATTGATATATCCTTTTCAATAGCGAATGATATTATCGGCGTTCAGAATGTGCTGATAAATATGTATATCTGGTCCTAATCATGATAATCAAATCGGGTGGAAGTGGATTTTTCTACACACCATTCACATTATGTCAGAGCTTGGGCGAATATATGCCCGTTTCCGGAGGCATTAACGCCTACGGGGCATGGAACCATGCCCCGCTCGGATCGGCAGGCCCTACAATTTATGGGCGATGGATCGTTCTGAGACTTCTGTCGCTTGCGGGAAATGTATTTTCAAACGGATTTCAGATAGGCATAGGGCCTGTCGGGATGGAAAGCATTTTATATCCTAGCTCGGGCGGGTCGCATCAAGATTTTAAGTGTGACGCTTTGCCTGCCGAAGCTTTCAAAGTAGAACAGATATATTCCTTCCCATGCTTTATTCAGGCCGGTTCCACCTTATCGGTAAGAGCTAAAAGCGGTGTAGCAGGATCTCAATTCAGGGCAAATATTGAACTTTATGGGTAAAAAATGGTTTTTCATACTCGGGATCGGAGCTTTATTGCTGGCGGGAGGCGGGATTGTCATGTCGAAAATGGATAGCGTCATTGGCAAGATGGCCGATGCAATCAAATCTTTTGAAGGCTGGTATCCTGGAAGCCGGAGCTATCGCAATAATAACCCGGGAAATTTGCGCTGGTTTGGAAGTAGCATCCCTTGGGCGGGCGCTATTGGAACAGATGAATCAGGCCATGTTATTTTTGACTCGGAAGCTTCGGGCATGGATGCTCTAAAGCATCAATTGCGCCTCATGCTTACCGGGCAATCCAGCGTCTATTCGCTTTCGGATACGCTGTACGAAGTATTTCAAAAATATGCGGAAGGATCGCAAGCGGAATATGCGGAATTTGTCGCTGGTAAATTGAATGCTCCGGATGGTGCATATACTACCTTGCAATCTCTTATTCTCTAAGAGGGCGGATAATGAAAAAGCTATTATGTCTTATTTTCGTATTATGTGCTTTTCCGGCATTTTCACAAGTTAATGGGGATACTGCGAGGCGCATACAGCCCGTTAGCGTATTGCCTAGTGTCTGCAAGCCTTTGAATGGGGATATAGTATACCTTACTACCGGCGCTACAGGCCCGTATAGATGTATTAATACTAATACATGGCAGAAAATAGATCTGTTGAGCATTAAAGATTTTGGCGGGACAGGGGGAGGAATCATAGATGATTCGGCGGCGCTGGTTAGCGCATGTGCTTCTGGTGTGCCTGTAATAATTCCAGCCGGAACTTATCTTATTTCAAATAATGTTTCCTGCGCTGCAGACCTGATTTTTTCAGGTGGAATTTTTTCAATATCGGCGGGCAAAACTCTTACATTGACAGGGAATATTGATGCTGTTAATACACAAATATTTTCAGGAATCGGAATAGTATCTTTTTCGGGGAATGTATCAGTTAACATATTTCTGCCAGAATGGTGGGGCTGGAATCCTGATAATACTGACGGCAGTATAGCAATGAATAAACTTTTTGCTGCTGTATATACAGCGGGAGCGGGCGAAATTTATTTTCACTCAGGATCAGGATATTATAGAGCCGATTCGAAATTGACTTTGCCTAATGATGGTGCTGTCCCGCCTGTACAGAATAATATTACTCTAACGGGGCCATCATCATGTA
Source organism: Candidatus Pacearchaeota archaeon (assembly GCA_023228245.1). The sequence goes on along the minus strand of JALOBN010000048.1, from coordinate 3,469 downwards.
AGACATGGGCCTATGAAGGCGGTGCGAAGTTAGATCTTAGATATCAAGGCGCGGGGGGAAAAATTACGACGCTCGGGCGCGGTGCGCTTGAGATAAAAAATCTTAATATTGTAGATGGTGGGATAGCTAATACGACTCCTTTTATTTATACCACTGATACTGCGCTTTCGATCCATGATAACCATTTTGTAGGGAGCGGCGGGCAGCAAGATATGGTTACTCTTGGAGGCACGTCCATTGTTGATGATGGGACAATAAATTCCCCATTTTCAGGATGCGGCGCAAATATAAGCAATAATAGCTTTTTAAATCTAGGAATCGCTTTAGGGCAGACTTATGCAAATGGAATTGTCATAAGTAATAATTCTTATGTTGCCTATCTTGCCCTTAATAGGGCTATTGAGATTAAAGGAGTATCCGCCGCGAATAATGATCATGGGTGGATGATAACGGATAATATTATAGAAATGAATGCTTTGACATATGGTATTAAAGTAGATTATGGATATGGAAATATTTTTTCAGGAAATCTATTTGATGATACTACAGTAGGAATACCTTTTTATATTACTAATAGTGCCGGGAATACGATAATTTCCAGCGGGCAAATAAGCGGTGATTCGAATGCAATTATAAAAAATACTGTTATTCCTGCGTCGGCATCTTCCGGACAGGATAATATATTCAATATTTATACACCGACGGGAGGTATTCAGGCTGGAATTCACGTGACATTAGATTCAGGGTCACGGCTGGATCTAAGCACGATATTATGTTCAGATTCGGGACGCATTTTTGTAATGGATAATACTTTTAAACAGGTAGCCGGATCGGTCTTTATACTTGGAAGCTTTACGGCGGCTGTGATCGGTGATGATGCATTAGCAACAATTGCTATTACAGATACAGCTGATAAATTATGCATTTATTTCGATGCTGGAAAATATTGGATTAAAAATAATAGATCAGGTACAAGAACGTATTCTTTAGCGTTTCTAGCAAGTTAAAAGGATTATTATGGCCGCTACTAAAGTATCAGATCAGCTTGCAGCACAGATAGCGCTAACAGTATCATCCGATGCGCTGCAACATGCATTGAATATTCCTACATATGGGCTTTATGTTGTCTATAATAATCATCGCTATTTGCTCATGATTCGGGACAATAAATATCAGGCGTGGGATATTTCCGTATATAATGCGGATGGCGAAGTTTATAGCGATACCTATGATGTATGGTTCGACTTTCTTGCTGATTTGCCGGGAACTCTTATAGAGAGTACTTTAGAGGGAAGCTCTGATATCGGTTCAATGCTCCCACAGGCGGAAACAGTTGTTAAGTGGCTCCCATGGGTATTGTGGGGAAGTGCGGGACTAATCGCTTATTTCGCATTTTTCAAAGGAAAAATATGAATTCTGTTATTCCGCCATCAAATCCATATATGCGTGAAATCGCTGTCGGACTGTTTACAATATTTGGCGCTCTTATAGGAATTATTTATCATAATATCGTGCGCAGAATTGAAAAATGTGAAAAGGATAGTGAAGTAATATCCGGCATTGCGAGCGATGTTAAGCATATAATGAAGCATTGCTCGCGGTGCGATAATGTCTAGCAATTTCGCCGCAAATTTTGAAGACATTTTAAATTCTGGACTATATAACGATTTTTGGGATATGCCATTCGAGCTTGGATATGCAGCAATCAATATGGGTGAAGCGGAATGGGATACCATGATCCAGAAAGTAATAGGAGAATCTATGGACGAATATTACGATTATGGAATGGATTGGGGCGGCGATCTGGGAGCTGATTATGATTGGGCATCGCTTTATGACGATTCTGTCTATCTTCCAGACTTTAGTGAGGGACTGATTGATACTTACTATCCGTCTGAAAATTATAGCTATGATCCTTATGTGGATGGATCAGAATATTCGGACTGGTATGGCGATATGCCACTTGATACAGATATCAGTGCCATGATTGATTCAAGCGTAGAACTGCCTGATTTTGCGCTCGGACTTATTGATTTGCCGATCTATGGCGACGAAGCGGCGGCGGAGGCGGCGATCGAAAGCTATTTTGAATCGGAAAATATGTTTTCCGGAGTCGGCTCCAGTTATATCGACTATTTCAATACGCACACGCCGGAAGATATTACAAACATCCCTTGGAAAGATATCGTGCCACCTGCCGCTCAAAAGGATGCGGCACAGCGAGTTTCAAGCGGATCATGGGGAAGTCCTGTATCTATCGGTGGTGGATCGGGAGGGAGCAAAGCGTCAGGAAGTGGGAGCAATGCTTCAAGCTCTATGTCCCTGACACAAATGGCTTCGATGCTGAAATCGCTTGTGACGGGGCAGACTACAAGCTCTCAAACGGGGTATACCCAGGCACAGCTCGCCGCTATGATGGCGCAGAAACAGAGCCAGACTGCCTCTAAAAGCTCTATATTGCCTATCGTATTGATCGGCGGGGCGATTCTTTTGGCCTTAAAATAATCGGAGGTTCGGGAATGTATAGCGCAAAGCGGAAATTTGGAAATATTATCACGCCGATTCAGGACATACTCGGGTATGGCCCTTTTGACTATAACAATACTGCAGCACCTCCAATAACAGAAGGGATAGAGCTAACATATCCGGAAGGGATCGGCGTTACAGCCGAAAAAAGCGGGATTTCGGGATGGCTCATTATCGGTGGGATATTCGCTGCAATCGCGATTTTTGGCGGATCCAGCTATCGCCGAAATCCGCCTTATTATTCGAAGCGTCATCCTATGAAGGTGCGAGGATATCGCGCCAGAACATATTACAGAAGAAAGAGGCGCTAATCCCAGGGAGTTTTTTCCAAAGTCTTGAACTGCAGTCCCCCATCCCTCAATTCCCGCAATACCTTATAAATCTGCGATCGGTTCATACCAAATCGCTCGCAGATTTCCCCTACCATGTAGCCCTCACAATAGCGTCGAAAAATTTGCATATCCCTCTCAATCTTGCGGCGACGCTTTAAAATATCAGTCAATTTCAATGCCATAACTTTCCATCTCCGAACGGTATAGATTCATTTTGATCTCATGCCACCTGCCTAAGATAGTGTGCCTTGTAATATGGGAGCGCCTTCCTACGGCCTGTTCGGATCGGAGAATGGAATAGATATCATTCCAAGTTAACCCGGTGCGATATTGACGATAGGAAGGCGTTTTGTAAAGCATTAGATTTCCACTACAGGATAGGGAGAATCTCCGTTCGGATCTTTGGAATATTCGGATTCGCCTGTGATTGGATCGGGCATGATAGTGGTCTGAATGCGCTCATGATCGGGATTTTCAGGAAGTACAGACGCTTTTTGACGCTTGATTTCTTCCAGGCCTGCTTCATAGCCTGCATCCCACGCTTTCTGGTACTCGCGCATAATCGATTTGGAAACATCCAATCCTGACTGATATCCTGCAGTATAGCCCAT
>JALOBN010000010.1 GCA_023228245.1 Candidatus Pacearchaeota archaeon | reverse complement strand
CTGGTAGCGGCATCAGTCGCGCCAGCCGTTAGCATTAAAATCACCCCAGCAGCAGCAACGTTAATAGCGGCATCAGTCGCGCCGACCGCTGGTTTCACGACAATGCCGGCAGCGGCAACGTTAATCGTAGCGACGATTGATCCGGCTGTCGCTTGGGCTTATAGTGGCACTCCAGCAGCGGCGACGGCGGTAGCCACTACCGTCACTCCGACAGTTGGTTTCACAATAACGCCAGCGCCGGCAACGTGCGTGAGCATTGCCTTCATGTCTCTTTATTGCACGCCTGTCGCAGTTACGAGCATAGCGGCAACGGTGACTCCGGTTGCCATTCTTGGTAGTCTGGCCATTGTACCGACTGCAAGTACATTGATAGTCGCAACTGTTGATCCAGCCATTGCATTAGCTTATAGCGGGACACCGACGGCCGCGACTTTGGTCACAGCATCGGTAACCCCGACGTTGGTGATGACGGCGGTAACTCTTACCCCGGATGCCGCGACCCTTGTGACCGCTTCAGTAGACCCAGCAGTATTCGTCAGGTGGTCTATTGTGACGCCGACGCCCGTCTCAACAATAGCGGCAGCGGTTGACCCGGCGATGATCTTGGGCAGCTTCGTTATCACCCCGACAGCCGCATCACTGGTAACGGCGTCGGTCACTCCGGCGATCAATCTTATAGTAACGCCGAGTGCGGGAACGCTGGTAGCGGTCTCTGCCACACCAGCGGTCGTATTTACGGTCAGTCCGACAACAGCTTCGTTGGTGACAGCATCGGTCAGCCCGACAATTGTCTTGGGCGTCCTCCCCAGTGCAAGCACCCTAATAACGTCATCGGTTGATCCCGCGGTCACACTTGGTAGCGTGGCAATCACGCTGCCAACTGCCACCGTTGTCACTACGACTGCCGCGCCAGCCATAGCGATGTCATCAGTGCTGGTTGATCCGGATGCACTTACCTTGGTGGCCGCGACAATTGATCCGACCGCAATCCTTGGGGGCATGGTAGTTATTCCAACTGAGGGGACGCTGGTAACCGCCTCAATCGCGCCGATAGTTGGATTAAAGGTTATCCCCACCGCAAGTACCACAATAGCCGCCTCTGTCGATCCGGTTGTCGGTATTGCTGTCGCCCCACTCGTTAGTTCCTTAATAACCGCTTCGGTTGATCCTGTCGTCGGCGTGACTATTACCCCGATTACAATTACGTCGGTAGTGGCGTCGATCACACCAGTAGTAGTTCTTGGCAGTATAGCCGCCACGCCATCCGCTGCCACGCTCATAGCGGGAACCATACCGCCAAGCGTCTTAGGTTCGTCGGTATCGGTCACCCCGAGTCCGGCAACGCTCATTACGGGAACGGAAAATGGCACGGTAGTTTTGGGCAGTATCTCGATTAGCCCGACAGCCGGTTCTCTTGTCGCTGCCGCCGTCACCCCAACATCCGTTCATGGGTCAGTTGCAATAACGCCCTCGGCGGCAACCCTGATAACTGTCTCTACTGGTGCCATTGTAGTTGGCAGTTCTGTAACGATTACCCCCGATTCTATTTCAGCCGTATTTGCCTCGGTCACGCCGACAGCAATTTTGGGTAGTCTCAGCATCGCGCCGAGCGTTGCAACCTTGGTGACCGGTATGGTTGCGCCAATTTCCTCTCTGAGCAGTGCGACGATCATTCCTGACCCTTCAACGCTCGTTACGCTCTCCATCGCGCCAACGGTCGTAGCGGCATGGAATGCAATTACTCCGACACCAGTTTCTTGCATAACGGCGACCGAAACTCTCACGGTTATACTCGCGAGTCTGGCAGTGACGCCAACAGCCGCATCGGCGATAATCGCTTCAGTCACGCCAACTGTTATGTCTGGGTCTCTGGCGATCACACCGTCCGCAACATCGCTCGTGATAGGATCCGTCGCCCCGACGGTATTTGTCGGGTCGATAGCCATTGCTCCGGCGCCCGCGTTTGCTATCGGTACGACCGTCACCCCAAGCATCGCATTGGGGAGTATCGGCGTAACACCGGCAGCCGCAACCTTGCGCGCGTTTGCAATCGATCCAGTCGTTCTGTCTGGGAGCATAACGGTTGTGCCATCGCCAGTCAGCTTGATTGCGAGCGTTGCTGACCCGACGTTAATACTCACCGACCTGACCATAACGCCGTCACCAGCTACGCTCATCGCCGGTTCCGTGGGAGTGACTGCCATTCTCGGTGGTCTGATCATCACCCCGACTCCGGTAGGACTGGTCACTGCCGCAATTGATCCGGGCTATCTGTTGGATGCGATCTTCACCACGCCCACCCCTGCGACATTGACATCTATATCAATTGATCCCGCTCTGATTCTAACGAGTGCGACTATTGCACCGTCAGCAGTGATTGCGATCTGCGCTACCGTTGCCCCGGCTGTTACATTCTGGCACCCGACCTTTACCTCGCCACACTTCACGTCACCGAGCATCAAGACGGGTTCATTCTCCAGTGTCACTGTTAAGACAAACACGATCAGTGGCGCCACAATTAAGCAAGCATCGATAACCGACCTCGATATCAAAGGATAGATTATGCCACTGGAAGTAATAACCCCGATCAACGAGGGCGCTACGGCGACCCTTGAATTTGTATTCAAAGACGGAGACGGTACCGCAATCCCCGTCGCCAACATTGCCACGGCCAGGATGACGCTTAGCATCTACGGGACAAGCCAGGTCATCAATGACCGCACTTGGGTCGATGTCCGCAGTTATTTCAATGGTTCCGGCGAGTTTGCCTTTCAACTCGAACCGGCAGACAATCAGTTTTTCTCCACCGGGGCGGGCGTCGAGTTCGAATATCACCTGGCCACTTTCGAGATTGTGACTACAGGCGCGAACCCGATTACCTATCCAGAAGAAATTAAGTTGAAGATCACTAACCTCCAAATGATCCGACCGATCTATGTGCGGCCGACCCTGGTGTCGACGGTGATTGCAACGATTGATCCGACGGTAGTGGTGGTGTAGTCATGCCAGCTGAATTCAGTAGCTCCAACGGTAAGTCCGGCCGCGCAGAAGGTGACGGCTGGTCAAACAGATCTGCCGATCGCGGCGGCGAAACCTACAGGGGCATCTCACGGCCAAACAATCCGGAGTGGCTCGGCTGGCCGATAATCGACAAGGCCAAGGAGTCACCTGGTTTCCCGCGTCAGTTGGCTATGGACCCCGTCCTCGACTCAATGGTTGTGGCTTTCTATCGGGCACTCTGGGGGCGCTTGCGTTGCCAATCATTACCAACACAGGAACTCGCCGATATCGTTTTCGATACTGCGATCATTTGCGGCGAGACGACGGCAGCGATCTATTTACAGCGGGCGCTGAACGTGCTGAACCGTGAAGAGAAATCCTGGCCGGACCTTGAGGTCGACGGCAAGCTCGGGCCGGTGACGATTGCGGCCGCCAACAAAGCAATCGCTCGCGCTAATTCGGTGGTCGCTGCGATCATATTCATCCGGGGGTATAGGCACATTGAGCTGGCCGAGAAGGACCCCGAACAAGAAGACAACGAAAACGGCTGGATACTCCGGCTGATAGAGTTCCTGCCCAAAAGCTAAATCAACAAAGGAGAGATTATGGATAGTACACAAGTTTCCGCTAATCAGGTTGCGGCCGTATTCGGAATGCAGCCTCTTGTCCTGACGGTCGTGTCGTTTCTGATCATGGCCGTCACTGCGTGGATCAAGCAGGAGATTGCCAACATCAGGGGTTGGTGGCTGCTCGGGGTCCCCGTCCTGCTCGGACAGATATTCGCCTGGTTGATCCCCGGTGACGTCACGCCGGTAACCAGAATCAGGATCGGCGTTATTTGTGCAGTTGGGGCTACCGCAATCTGGGGAGTCATCGCCGCAGGCATGGCCCAATGGTTTAGAGCAAAGACAAAAGCAAACGACACAGCGCAAGAAACCCCTTGCGAGACTAAGGGAAAAGAGTCATGAGCACAATCAACAGCAGCCAAATCAAGCAGCAGATCTTCGATTACTTCGACGTCGACAAGCTCCGCACAATAGCCGGACAGGCAGGAAATCTCGAATTCAATCCATTCAAACTCAACGCCGACGGTAAGCCGATAGGTTTCGATGATAGCATCGTCAAAGCCCCCGGCATGGCCGTCGACTTAATCAAAGCGCTCGGCATCGTCGTCGAGAAGGTCTGCGCCGATGCTGGCGCTGTTGCTTCCGGCGGCGAGAAGAAAAAGGCGCTGGTTGAACTGCTCGACGAAATCATCAAGCTGCCGTTCTTTCTGGAGCCATTCGACGGCATGATCATCGGCTGGCTGATTGACAAGTTGATCGAGTGGCTAAACCTGAAACTCGGACAAGACTGGGTCGATCACCTGGACTTTCCGGTAATCATCAAATCGACATAAGATCTCCGCATCCGCGTTTCGTTCCTTTTTTGCCCGCCCCGCGTTTCATCAGAGACGCGGGGTTTTTTGCTATATAATGTGACAAAAACGGCGCTGAATTGGCAGAATGCTATTTAACATCATGCTACACAACCGGTAGCATTGTTCTGCAAAACCTCTATACCCCGGTTCAAATCCGGGTGGCGCCTCTTAATTCTCACCCTTTATCTTTCAATCACTTAGGCATAATTTGCGGTCATTCAGCGACTTGTATGCCACTGTCATGTGTGGTCTGCCGTATTGCCGAATTATCCCGTGCAGCACATGTAACCCGCGTAATATGAAACCATGTGGCGGAAATGTGGCGGAGATTATAGTGACTCGACGGCGCGTCTTGCCGAGTCCGGGACCACTTGGGCATAGACTTCCAAGACCATCCGGGCGGTCTTGTCGCCGAGAAGATATTGCACCGTCTTGGGACTGACCCCTTTATCGAGCAGCCGGGAGGCAAAGGTTGATCGAAAGTCGTGCAGGCTCCCAGCGATGCCAAGCCGCCTGGCCATGCGCGTAAATCGCTGACCGCAGACGTTGGGGTTCCACGCCGGAGCTGAAGCGCCAAAAACATACCGCTTCGGGTTTCGATTAAGCGCGTTGACGATCACCATACCCCGATCATTCAGCGGGACCGTGCGAGCTAAATGTGATTTCGTTCTTTCGAATGTGATTTCCCGGCGGTCAAGGCTGACGTTCCGCCATTCCAGCAGCCGGAGTTCGTCCATTCGGGCTCCGGTGAGGCTCAGCAGCTCGATAAACGCCCCGTACTGTACGTCCTGGCAGGCAAGGTAAAGCGCGTCCATCTCAGCCCGAGTGAATACCCTCCGCTTCTCGCCACGGGCTTCTGGCAGCTTTCTAACGCCAATTATGGGGGATTGTAGCAGCAGGCCGGTCTCGACCGCCCAAGTCAGTGACGACTTGAGCAAACTCACATAGCGGTTGACCGTGGAATTATTAAGTCCGCGCGCCCAGAGATAGTTCTGCAGGTCTTTGACGACGACCCGATCAATGTCGCTTATCCGCTGAATCCCTTTGTCGGATAACCAAGTTGACAGGATTCCGATCCTACAACCGTTGGCGCGTGCCGTCTTTGGAGTTCGCGTGCGATCACAGTAGCGGCGGTAGTCTTCGAGAAACTCACCCGGTGGGATCTTCGCGGTCTGCCGGTTGTCTTTCCAGTCGGCTTCCTCTGCGAGTTCCTGCAGGCGTTTGTTGGCGACCGACTTGGACTTGGTCCGGAGGCTCTTACGCTTGCGGTGATTGCCATACCAAATATCGGCATACCAGGTGCCGTTTCTTTCGCGGTAGAGGTGCATGGTTAGTGCGAACGCTTCTTGGCATCAAGGCGTATCAGCGATTTCTGCCGCTCGACTTCCGCCTCGACTTCTTTGACTCTATCCGCAAGACCTTCAGCCCCTTTCATTCTCGCAAAGCGGCGCGCGATCCGTGCCGCCACTTCCAAATGCCCCACCTCAAGTTTCACATTACCCGTTCCGCATGGTCGCATGGCATCCTCAATCTCGCGCTCAAATAGCCGCCGGAATGCCGCCGATCGCTTCTCCGTGGCGACGATCATCAACCGCTCGATGTTCACGCCGAAGCGGGCAACCGGCTTGTCCAGCCAGCGCGATAGAAACGTCCACTCGCGTTCGACAGCGGTCCACCAAAGCTGAACCTCGTAGTCAAATACCGCGTTCTCCATGCTCACTATCGCCCGCTCGACCTTCTCACAGGCAGCGGTTATCTTGGCGCCAACGATAGGAGCGCAAGGTTCACAGACACCCGCGTCGTTAAGGACTAACAGTTCGCCGTGGTCAAGGCAGTTGCGGCAGCGGTGCATGGCTATTGTATTCCCCTGTGAGTGTGGTCATTTCCCCTACTCATAGGGATTCCGCCCGACCGTATAGAAGACCATGCCAAGCGTCGTATTCGCGGCCACTTCCATTCGGTATCCTCGGTATTCATTCACTCGCGGGGTATCAGTATCCGTATCCGATACCACGGATTTCAACATCGGCAGGAGATAATCAGCATTGCATTCCTGGTAAGTATCAGGGAAAAGCACCGCATTAACCTCGCAGAATAACAGCATCGAATTCATAATCATCGCGGTCTCAACCATTCCAGCCGTAACCTCGACAAAGTCTCTGTGAATTATGATAAGGCACGTCTTGCCCTGACCAAACCACCGCTCTACACCATCATTCAAATCCGCCCTTTCCCATTTGAAGCATGGCGCCTGATCTAAAAACTTTGGTTTCATCAATCTCCGCTTAATCGCTTCTTGGCTGACAGGTAACGGCTTTGTAGCGGCGGCACCAAAAAGGGGCACGTGACTAATTTCATTTGTCTGAGTGACAATGTCACCCGCGTGTTGCCGTGCATATTCCTGTATCCTCGACTGGCTCTCCACATCATCCTTGTTGCACCTATAGATCATTCCGGGTAAGAGAATTGCAGCGATGAGCAGAAACCCCGCGAGTCCCGGATTCCTCTGGGGCCAGTTTTTCTTCGATAAATCAACTTCTCTATTCTCTTCTGTCATACCCCTCCAGTTCAGTCGCAACGTTTGTACTCTTTCGATACGCGGCAACAGCACCCTCGGCCGTATAACCGTCTTGAGTGGAGATTGCCTCATATCCACGTTTGAGCAAATTCATTTGTCGCCATTCATTTCCGAAAGCACCAAAGATGAAAGCACCCAAGAGACTGAGGATCGCAAAGAGGCTCTGCAATTGATAAATATCTACGTTTCCGCCACTGAGACCACGGACAAATCCGTAGGTAAGTGCAAAGAAGTAAAGTAGCGCGGGTGCAAGTACAGCTTGCAGATAAAGTTTCTTGCATAGCGCCCAGACGAAGCCAAATAAGAACGCTGGCCATGACCAACTGCCTTTGACGGCCTCAATTCTGCCGTCCGGGTTCTGATAGATTGTATAGGTTTGCACTGTCCCCCTCCTTCCTTTCTCGTTGCTCGATTGTCATTTTAATTTCCGCCACTACCCATTCTAAGATTTCAAAAAGCGCCACCAAGTGTTCATGGTTGGCTTCGCTCTTTTCTCCCTGCTCTTCCTGCATGTTCGTCTCCCCAAGATGAAGTAAAGGTGTCCTGCTATAACATACAAGAAATCTATAGGCTTATTCCCTTCCGACAATCATGTGACCATCGCATTCGAAATCACTTCACGTCTTAGTGGCGAGCCCCAGTCGTTCAACCAATTCTTCAATGAATCTCAATTCGTTATCGTCGGCCTTCTTGAGTGCCTCCATAATCTTCCGTTTCCCCGGAGTAAGGTCAATGGTCTGTATTCCCAAATCTGCCTTGACCGAAGAGACAATGCTCTCGATCTGCTCAAGCTGGAGGGCGGGTTCCTTTTCGCCAGTCAGGATAAAGTAAGGAGATCGCCGAGTCAATTTGCTAATACCGATCAATCGCTCGGCGTTAGGTGCGGAGTCGCCACAAGCCCAACTTCCAAGCGTTTTTGTACTGGTCGGATATCCTGTTTCCGTCAGCGCCCCGGCTATCTCAACGCGCGTGGTGAGACCGACCTGCTTAAATGCCGCCTCAATTCTATCGAATATGGCGCATTTGTCTGGCTTCGTTAACACACCACGACATAACGTTTTAGTGCTCAAAATCAAGCCGTAACTGAAAAAAGTTAAAAAAAGTACGAAAAAGTTCTTGACAGGCTGAATAACTTCCTGTATTATGCCGATGTATGAACCATAACCTTATGCAAACAGAACCCAATTCAGTCGTGCTCAGAGAGTACAAAGTGCCGAGAGGCGGGACTGTAAAAATCCATATCCCCACGTTCTGGCTTACCAAGAACAAGGTGAGGGTAATCGAACTTTGCGAAAACGCCACTACGGGCAGTCTTGAAATCCGTGTGAAGGAACCGAAACCCGAACCAAATACCGGCGCTCTCGTGATCCCCGATCCATCAAAGCCAATCAATCCCGAAACCGGCGAACCGCTGGCGGCGGAGACGACATGAGCTTCGCCGAGGCCAAGCCCACCGCCAACGACATCATCCCGGTTGTCGGCAAGATCATCAGCACGGGGACAGCCGGTAGAGGGCTCGGCTGTTCCTCTGCCACGATCGTGCGGAGAATCAAAGACGGCAGTATCAAGGGGTTTGTCGCCGGCGAGACGAAAACGGGGAAGCCAATCTACGCCACCACAGACTGGTACGTGCGGCAATACTGGAATCGACTGAACCGACGGCATAGTGAAACTCCAAAGCCGTCCGTGGCGGGTACTAATCCTGATTTGATTGAAAGTAAGATAACGAGTCCAAAATAGAAGTCAAGTAGAATTTTTCCTGGGAGGGAAGCTCATGTCACAACAACTAATCTACAAAGAAGACGCCGAAGCGGAAATGCTGCGCGTCATGCACCTTCACAACGAATACTCGGAAGCAAAGCGCAAACTCGATGCAACGCTCCGCAAAGGCAAGGCTCAAGGCGGGTTAGTATCGCGCCACGTTGTCAGCGGCTGCGAAGTCGAGTCGCCGGTACATGCGGGGATGGAATGATGGACACTGTAGCCGCCGCAATGGTCATCTTCCTGACTGGTGTCGCTGCCGGATTTGTGATCGGGTGGATGGTCAGGGGGAAACTGAAATCGGAATTATTAGTGGAAGCATGTGAGTCCGCTATCTGCACGGCAGTAAACGCTCAAGGAGAATGGCATGGTGTGGCCGCACTCTATACACCTATCGAATTGATCCCCTACAAGACGATTGAAGAAACGCTGACGGAAGCGTTGAGCGCGGCGCAAGGGGGAAAGTCATGACCCGCCGCGATCACGAACACAAGGGCGTCGTTATATTCCCACTATCCAGAGTTATCAACTTTGAGGCATGGATGATGGGGCATAGATGGGGATTTATTAACGACAAGGGTCGCATACAGAACGCCCCAACGCTTCAAGGTGCCCAATGGCTAATCGACAGACAGACTGAGTCGACGAAAGGGGTGGCATGCAATTCGCAATGACCAACGGCTGTGGCTTCGCTGCCATGACTCGATTGATTGCAGATATTCGCAAACCTGAATGGCCGGACTATGAAGCGGCAGGATGGAATTGGTAATGCCAGAACCCGAAGTGACTTTGCAGAATGGAGAACTTGAAAAGCAGAAGATGATTGAGGAGATCAATGCTCAGTTGATCGCCCGTGACAACGCTTTCGCAAGTTACGTCCTGAACCTTACTCGCTGGTACGGATGCACCTGTGACCAGATCGAGATGATTTTCAAAACGATAGGGCGCAAATAACAGACAATCCTGGGAGGGTTAAACATGTCGGACAATCAAAACACGGAAATTGAAGTAAGGCAAGTCCATGAACTGGCTGACTCTGCCGCGCAATTAAAGAATATCGACCCACAAGAAATGCGTCGGCAGATGGAAGTGCTTAAGGAAGTCATCAAAATCCAGAGGGACTTCGTCGAAAACGTACTGATACCAGGTCAAGATTACGGAATCATTCCGGGGACTAAAGAGAGATCACTCTACAAACAGGGGGCGGAACGTCTGCTCGGAATACATACCTATTACGCGATCACTGAGTTGACGACCGAACACGAAAATTGGGAGACGGGACTCTTTGACTACACCTATCGAGGCGTCGTCAAGATGAAGGGGACAAACATGGTGGTGGGTAGTTACGAGGGGAATTGTAGTAGCTACGAGGAGGCCTTTCGCTACCGTTGGCTTTGGGAAAATCAAATCCCGAAGGGTACTGATACTTCCAAACTCGTTTCAAAAGACACGAAGACCGGTAAGCAATTTCGCTTCTTGAATGAAGACCTCGCCAACCAGCGCCATAATATCCGGTCGAAAGCACAGAAGCGAGCCTTTGTTGCAGCCACGAAATTGGCAACGGGAACGTCTGCATTATTCACCGCTCCCGACGAAGATGAACGCTTGCAACCTCCCAACGGCAATGACGGGAAGGGCGTGGATGGCGACGGTGAAGGCGCGGGCAATGGCAATACCAACTACGGGGAACCCATTGGCCGTGGGAACAAGTCCGGTGCTCTCTGGCACGCACTGCAAGCCGCCAAGATCGACGAGAAAGACTTCAATGACTGGCTCAAAGTATCCTACGGTTGGGACAACAAGGACTTGATCGGCGAGAAGGCTTTCAAGGAAATCATAGACACGGTCAAGACGGTCAAGACGGGCAAGTTGCCAGCGCCGAAGCCGAAACCGGAGAAGCCGCAAGAGGGCTCGACTTCTCCGGGCGCAAAGTTATCCGTCGCTCAGATCAAACACCTGAACGACGGCCTCAAGGTACTCGGCAAGACCGACGCCGAGTTTGCCGAGTGGCTCAAGGTAGCGTTCCCGCACTACGAGAACATCAAGACCACAAATGATATCGCATCCGAGGAATACTCTACAATCATCGGGGCATTCACGAAGGCGGTAGAAGGGAAGTTGATTTGAGTATCAAAATCCTGCATATCGGCGACCTCCATGTCGGCGGAAGTTATCCTGAAAAAGCGTCAGCTTCAATTGACTTTCTCCTCGCAGAAATGGAGTATCCGGAATCGGCGGCATACAAGCCCGACTTGATCGTCTGTACGGGCGACACAACGGACAAAGCCCTCCACGTCCATTCTGACCACCTGAAGCCGTTGCTCAAGCTGATCCAGACGACACAGTGTCAAATGGTGTTCTTGCAGGGCACCTACTCACATGAACCGAGTGGTTTCTTGCAGAATCTACGGGACGCGACAGGCAACAAGATTATCGTCGAGGACAAACCCAGTCTGGCGCCGCTTGCCATATTGCTTAACGGACGGGACCCAATCTACATCCATTCACTTCCGGCAATGTCACGGGCAATGCTCGATAAATGGTGCCGCGACTTATTCGGTGAACCATTTGAAACGCCCGAAGGAAGCATACAAACGCTACTCCGGCACTTCAACAGGACATGGGCGAAAGACGGTGTCCCCAAGCTCCTCCTTGGCCACTTCACCGTTAAGGACTGCCAGACCGGAACCGGCCAGACGCTTTACAGCAACGACATCGCCGTCAGCCTTGACGACCTTGCGCTGAGTGGCGCGGATGCGGTTCTGTTGGGGCATATACATAAGGCGCAGGACTGGCAGACGGACAGCCCTCAAGGCATGGGGCTGCCTATCGTTTCCTATTGCGGGTCTTCACATCCGACAAACTGGGGGGAGCTTGACGCCAAGAGTTTTAGCGTCCTTGAATTCCACGATCACGGCATGGCGACCTTCACCCGCATTCCCTATCCTCACAAGCCCATGGTCAAGGTATCACTGGCATTCACTGGGGAGAAGGACTCCCACGGAGAATGGGTATTCTCCACGGATTATGGCGAGGAAATGGTTGAGCCGGAGTTTCTTCATGAAGCTGAGGTCAAGGCCTGTTATACGATTCCGCGTGAACTCGCGGCGATTATCGATGACGTATACATCCGTCTTTCATTTCAAAGGGAATTCGGCATCGACCTTGCGGCCGTCGAACGCACCATCCAATCGACCGGACGCGAACGCATAGCGGAGATAGCGACCAAAGAGACGACAAGAGATCAATACTTGGCAGTCTGTACCGCGAAAGGTGAGGAGCCGCGCGCTGGCGCATTAGAAAAGGCCGACTCCCTCGACACGGAGGATGTATGCGATTAATCTCCGCCCGCATACGCGGTGCTATCGGCATTTGGATGGGGCTGCACGTTGACGAAGTCAATCTTGATTTCCGCAAGACCGCTCCCGGACTACTCGGCTTTGTCGGCCCATTCGGTTCGGGCAAGAGCACGGTACTTGCCAACCTTCACCCATACCGTAGTGTGCCCGGGCACAAAGGCGGGTTCGCTCGACAGTATCGACTTAAAGACTCCTGCCGAGACTTGCTCTACCAAATTGGTGAAGACGAATACCGGTTCCTGATTGAGATTAACGCCACAGCGGCAAGGCCGTTTGTTAAGTCAACCGTGTTCAAAAACGGCGAACCGCTCAACATGGACGGCGGCGAGAAGTCCTATAACGAGCAGGTCGAGAAGCTGTTTGGCTCGGAGCCGCTGTATTTCGCATCGGCATTCATGGCGCAGAGTCCGGTATCGTTCTCCAGCATGATCCCGTCCGAACGATCGGCGGCTATCCTGCAACTGTTCAACTGCGAGCATTATCAGATCAAGTGTGAGGCGGCAAAGCTAAAGGGCATGGGCGTTAGTGACGAGATCCGCAAGGTCAACGCCGCTATCGACCAATTGGCTACCAGTCTCACCGGCTGGGAACTGATCTCAACCAAGATCACCGAAGCGCAGTTGGAAATTCTTGAGTATGAGCATAAGCTCGCAGACACGGCAGTCGCAATCGAGGCAACCGGTACAGAATACGAACGCCTGCAAGGTCTATGGACGGCGCAGGAAGTGACGCGCTCGCAGCTCGCCACGGCCAAGTTGCGGCTTGTGGATCTCACCAGCGAACACCGGAAGGTATCGGCCAGTTACGATTTCAAACTCGGACAACTACGGCAGCAAATCGACTCGGATCAATCGGGTATCGACCGGATCGACGCGGAGTATACGCCGGAAGGGTTGGAGTCGATTAACGACGATATCAACGCGGCGGATGAAGCCAAAGCCGCTTATCTGGCGACGGTTGAGGACGGGCAGAAGTATAACGATTTACGTGCGGCACTTACTGCCGCTGAGAATTCCTTCGTAAACGCGAAGAACAAATACGAAGCCGACCGCAAGGCCACACAGAGCGCAATAGACCGCGCCAAACGTGACGTGAAGATACTTGAGACAGTGCCATGCCAGGGTGGCATGGAGGATTTTGAGGTACAGCTTGACCCTGACTCGCCATGTACGAACGTAGCCGCCTATTGCCAATCTTGCCTCTTCATCAAGAACGCCGTCGCCATCAAGCCGGAAATCGAAACTCTTGAGGCACGCTTAGAATCTGATGCTAAGGCATGGGGAGAGTTGTCGGAAACACTCGATAGAAAAGTCACCCACTTTGAAGATGAGATTGATGATTTTCACTTCGACCCCGAAGCGGCCGCAAGTTTCAAAGCGGAGCATCAACGCTACGAGAAGCTGAATCCGACCGCACTGAAGCATCAGTACGATATCGCTATTGAGAAACGGGGAGCACTGGCCGGAAAGGTAGCCCAAGCACGGGAACAACAGGCCGCGTTAGAGACCGATGAGAAGCTGGGAGCCGAGACGCGCTTGTGGCAAATCGGAGAACTCAACCAACAAGTCGATGTATTGGAAAAACTGATCGACGCCACTCTCGAAGATCAAGTCCGCAACGCCGGTATCACCGTCGATGGTGCCCGTTACGAGCAGACTCACTTTACCGAAAAGCTCGCCACTGCCCGCGCCACGCTTGCGACCCTACAGGCGGACAAAGAGAAGGCAGACGTTGCCAACGCGCAACTGCAAGCGGAGAAGATCAACCTCGGAGTCTTGCAATCACACCTTGCCGACTGGGATCACTTGGCGTCGTCGCTCTCCCGCAATGGCGGTTTTCAGTCGATGCTCATTGAATCGCTCGGCGTCCAGATGATGCCCTTCTGCGATGAGCTGCTTGCCATGTACGGACGCCCCTGGACCATGGAGATCCTTACCAGCATGGAGTCAGTGACTACCAAGGGCAAAATGGACGACGGCTTCTGGGTCTTTGTCAATCGGCCAGAGGGTAGGACGGAACTCAAGGACTTGTCCGGTGGTGAGGAAAAGATCGTCGATTTGATACTTCAATCAGCGGCAATGTTGTTGGTTCGTCAACTCAGTGGCTTGCTATTGGAAACAGTAATACGAGATGAGACTGACGGAAGCCTCGATCCCGAAGGGGCACACCAATTATTCAACAACGTACAGGCCGCGCATAACGTGTCGAAAGTCTATCAGACGTTGATCGTCACCCACAGGCAGGAGCTAATAGACATGATTCCACAACGGCTCCGGTTTGTGCCGGGCGTCGGCGTTAAGCTGGAGGTGGAATGACTTGGGCCATAGTGATCTTGATCCTCTTGCTGGTTTGCGGTTTCAAGGTGAAAATCGAATGGGGCGACAAGGAGAAAAGATAATGAGAAGCGGCTGGTCAATGCAGCCTCGGTACGTCACCGTGTATGAGGCAAAAATAGCCGGTAAAGAGGTGCGCACGTACGCCGAACCGGCAGCCGCTTCTCTTTCAAATTTGGGCACGAAACGGAGTACGGAAGGACGTCTACCCGGAAACAAAGTAGTGCCCTTTAACTTGATCGCACTGACCGTGCGAGGCCGGGGACCGACAGCGAAATACATTACAGCGGTTCCCGGTTCATGAAATCACACCGTGCTTGCACGGATAACCATACACACGCTCAAGGAGAGTGAGATGTTCACATGGAAGGTGGGGGAGAACCCCAACGGTCTTAGCGCAATAGGAGAGTATTTCTCCGACGAAGCCAAGACAGACAAGAGGCCTGTCGAGAAGATCACCGCGCTTAGCGCTGACCTCGACGGCGTGGCAATCACGAGTAACGCTGAGATTGGCGCACTGCTTGATGGAGCGGACCCGGTGATCGACGTCACCGTGCCCGACTTCGCAGTGATCAGCCACGGCGATCAGTGCAACATCACTTTGGAAGTTGATGCCCGCTTCGGTGACGACGTAAAACCGATTACGCTGATCGGTACGATCGTCTTCACCACTCAGGCTGAGGCGAGTTTCGGAACGCTGGAGTTCAAGCCGAAGCCGTGAAGCGGTTCATCAAAATCATAGTGGTAGTCTGCGGCTTCCTATGGCGACTGTTTCATAAGCGCCACAAGGAGGCCGTCACGGGGACACTGACCTTCAAGTCGAAGGATAGGGATACCCGAACCTGACGCACTGACATGTGCGCCCTCCACGAGCCGGAGCGTACCGAGAGGCGCTCCGGCTCACTAAACGAAACACTAAACCACGGAAGGTTATGATGCCAGCCAAGAAAGTAGCCAAGAAAGAAAAGCCAAAAGGGAAGCCCGGAAAATCGGCTCCAATCATCCCGCTTAGTGGAGTTGACCACCAGGCCACAGCAGACGCCGAGAAGGTGAAGGTCAACATCGGGGGCAAGACGGTATTCGTCAGCGCCGTCGAGCTTCAACGTGCAAATGAACTCTATGGCTCGCTCGTCGAATTCAATGCGCAACTGGTACGCTTCGACAATCGTGGCGTCGGAGCCACGGCGACAATCCGAGTTGAGCGCGATCACATCAACAACCTCGGACGCTTCGAAGAACTTTTCAGTGGCTTCCCGGTCGAGATCATAATCAAGTCGGGTAACGATCACGCCTTTTCCCATAAGCAGAACTTGGCTCCATTCGAGCAGATCCGCAAGGGAACCCGAATCTTCAAAGAGTTTGACCTCGAATTCGGGCAGGACTTCGAACCCGAGACGTTCCTGAGAATCTGGGGCACCGGCGTCACTGCGAACATAAGAATGTTCCACGAAGTAATCCCCTGCGAGCTCGACGATCAACGCGAACTGCCACTTGAGACTGCCGAGAAAACCGAAGCCGAAAATCAGGCGGCGATTAACACGCTGGAAGATGGGGAAGCGGTCAACTAACGATGAACCTCTCCGGCTTCGAGCGCGTCAACACTGAGCTATCCTTCGAGGATCGTTATCGGATTGTTAACCTGACAATGATACTGAAGACAGAGACAAGTAAAGAACACCCGATCATATCCGAGAAATTAGAGCCGCTGATCGGGCTGCATGGCAAAAGCTCCGGCGCACAATTCCGCGACTTGGTTTCGTATATGCGCGCCATAATGCATCTACCTGTCGGCTCTGGTGGTGAAGGCTACTTCTGGGCGAAGAACCGTGGAGAACTGGAGTCAACCAAAGAGCATATCAAGCAGCGCGGCACGAAACTTTGGGAAGTGCTGGCGGGACTGGACAAGGCGTTTCCAGATGAAGCGCAGGGAGATTTGCAACTATGAGCATTTTCGAGGATCACAATGGCTAAAGAATACGCCCAAATCAGTCCAAGAAGAATGAGACAAAGATGGTGCTTTGTTCAAAAGAGATTATCCAAAGTTATTTATGAGAGAGATGGCTATACCTGCCGCTATTGTAGGTACTCACCCATTCTGCACAGTAGAAGGACAATCATTACTCCTTGGCGGCGCAGTTATTCAGCTCCGGCGCTTACGGTGGATCACATTATTCCAATTTCCAAGGGAGGTACGAACGATCCCGAGAATCTCCAGACTCTCTGCACTTTTTGCAATGGATCGAAGGGGGCGAGGACAATGGACGAGTGGAAATGGAACAAGAGACTACAGGCTCACCTTGAAAGAGTTAACACTTGGCAAGGGTTAGGGGTTGCCTGTAATGGCTAACCGATTCATCAAGGATTCTATCTGGACGAGTGGATCGCTGAATTCTTTGTCTGACGCGGCAGAACTACTCTTCTACCGGCTGCTACCACTCCCAGACGATCATGGTTGCTTTATGGCTGACCCCAGAGTCCTTAAGGGCATGACCCTACCCTATCGGGATAATTGGACGCCCCACGAAATTGGTGCCAGATTACTTGAGATCGCTGACCTACCAGCGGACAAAGAAATGCTCAAACTCTGGGTTGATAATGGCCGGATGTTCGGCGTTTTCTTGAATTGGGACAAACACCAGCGAGTTCGGAGCAAATTTAAGAGAAAAACTCCAGACCCGCCGACTGAAGAGTGGAAGTTATTGCGAGACAGTGTAATCGGTTTTTTGGCGGTCAATTGTCCGCGACTCGCGGACAGGCGCGGCGAATTGTCTCTACTTCCCACTTCTCTCTCCCCCCTTCCCACTTCTCCTTCCTCACTTCTCACAGAGGACGCGCCTTCGTCGCCTTTTGAACAACCGAAAACTGAGGAGCCAGACGACACTACCGCCAAAAAACGCTCGCCGGAGGAAATGGCAATCATCACAGCCAAGATCGGACGGCGGGTAAATGGTGAGGAAGGGCGCACTTATGGGGACGCTGTTGCCGCAGTCAAGGCGTGGCTCACCGATAACCTGAAGTTTGAAATCAATCACGGACAAGCGGCCGGGAAGATTGTCAGCAAAATAGTCGTCAAGGGAATCGGCCGGGTATTTGACGCGAAAGAAGACCTGGGCTATACGCCGGCGTTCTTCGTCGATGTCACCGAGCAGTTGCTGGGTGAGCCCGAGGATCAAAAAGCCTGCTGGGCGCATATCGAAACAATCGGCGCAACAGGGAATGGTCAGCGCTTACACGAAGCATGTCACGAAGCAAGGAAGCGAATGGATGCCGGAACAGTTAACACCACCGCATGACAGACAGGCCGAAGTGAGTTTACTCGGCTCATTATTGATCGACAATAGTTACACCGACAATGTGGCCGAGAAAATCACCGACGATTGCTTCTACGACAAGCGACACCGAATTGTATGGCAGGCAATCAAGGAACTCGCGATTGAGAACACACCGCAAGATCTGGTCACTGTTACCGACCGCCTGATTGCCAAACAACAACTCGATGGCATCGGCGGTAGGGCGTACTTGATTGAGTTAACCGACGATGTTTATTCTGCCGCCAACTGTGAACGTTACGCCGAAATCATCCGCGAAAAGTATCTACTCCGCCTGCTAATGAATATGGCGCGCACTACCTATGACAAGGCATCGCGTCAAGATGGGACGCCGGCGGAGTTGGTTGCCGCGATTGAATTGGAATTACTCAAGACGGCAAATCTCGAACAGGCGGCGGAGATACTCACCTTCCAGGACGCCGGTCTTCTGTTTCTCAAACGTCTCGACGAAGTATACGAGGCGCGCAATCATCCGGAGATTATGAAAACATGGATTACCACGGGCCTTTATGATCTTGACAAACTAATCTTCCGGCTTGAGCCGGGAACCGTGACACTCCTGGCGGGAGCTCCCGGCGACGGAAAGACGTCTCTATCGATTGGTATTTGTGATGACCTCGATCAACGCGGGGTGCCTACCGGTTTTGTCTCGCTCGAAATGAAAGACGAAGAGCTGGTTGGTCGTTTTATGTGTCGTAAGACCGGCATCGATCATGACGCACTCCGGCGCGGTACCTTGAGTGACTACCAGTACGAACAAGTATGCAGATTCAATTTTACCGACTCCAAAATCGTCGAGAAATATTTCACGGGTGGATCACCTCTTGCGGTTCGCAGCACCATCCGCCGCATGGTCAGGCAGTATGGGATCAAACTTGCGGTAGTCGATTACGTGCAGAAAATGAATCTGAATGTTGGCGATGTCGGCAACCGCAATGAGGAATTATCCAAGGTGTCGGCGATCATTACCGACACGGCGAAAGAATGCGCAATCCCGATTATCCTCCCATCGCAAATGAATAAGCAATTTGTCCAAAGAGCGGACAAGCGGCCGATCCTTACTGATATCCGTGACTGTGGATCCCTCGCCGCTGACGCGCATAACGTGTTCTTCATTTGGCATCCGTATCGGCATGGACAGGGAGAGCAGAACGTCGCGGAGATTGTGGTCGCTAAGCAGCGGTCAGGACCGGTGGGCATCGCTCAGGTCTATTGGGACGCGGCACGCGCGAGCTTCAGATCATCAGACAGGAGCCGTCATGAATAATCTCACCATGAAAGCCCTCTCTATTCAGCAGCCTTGGGCAAACATGATCGCGTCTGGACAGAAGACAATCGAGACGCGGACTTGGGCAACCAGCTATCGCGGTGACCTACTGATTTGTTCGTCGAAGACCCCCCGCATCTATCCGGCTGGCGCCGCTCTCGCGATCGCGGAGTTGGTTGATTGCCGGCCGATGACTTTCGAAGATCGCATTGCTGCATGTTGCCGCTATCACGACGGCCTATTCGCATGGGTGCTCGCCAACATCCGCAAGATCGGAGCCTTCCCGGTGAAGGGGAAGCTGCGGCTGTTTGAGGTGGAGTTGCCAGAGGGGTTGACTACGACCTGCACTCTCGACGAACTACTCTCGGAAATCAAAAAGGGAGTCAAGCCATGACCACCTGCAAGATCTGCCGGTTTTGGTTCCGCTTTGAAAACGATCCTGATTATGGCGCATGTTCTGAGCAGCATGACGTGAAGCATTGCGACTTCTGTTGTGCCTACTACAAGCCGGAAGAGGTTGTCGCATGACCACCCGCCTCGCCTTCACTGTCCCGGGCGCAATCGTCTCCGATCACCGTCCGAAGGTATCGCAATTTCGGAAGGGCAAGGATGGCCAGCAAATCCGGCGCGATAAGCCCCTGACCTACATGCTCAAGGATTATGAAGCCTTCAAGGATCGCGTTCACCTATACGCAAACGTCGCTCGCCGTGACGCGCATTGGGTCGCCCCTGCGAAGGGCACGAAGATCAAGATGTATCTGCACTTCTACGTTGCGGAAAAGAAATGGACGCACGGCAAAAAGATGAAGCCCTATCTCGCCAGTCGCCACGTTCCCGATCACGGCAATATGTCCAAGTGCGTTGAGGATTCATTACAGGACAAATTTGATAAGCACCGGGGCCTAAAGTGGGAAGGCCTGTACCATGACGACGCCGATGTTATTACTCTGCCATTTCCCGGAAAAGAATCGTGGGTAACAATCGTCCCCGGCACAGAGGAATGGATTGACGTTGAATTGCTCGTCGCGTCGATATCGGAGAAGCAAATGGAATTGGAAGATACAAACACTTATCACAAGAAAGGAAAGCACAGATGAAAGCACTTGCATGGATCGGCGGGATTGCGATAGGAGTTATCGTCCTCGCATTGATCCTCATGTCATTTGGTATTGGGATCGGTAATCGAGTGGCGGGCACGACGGACGCGATGCTGATCCGATACGAAGAATTTCAGGACATTTACAACACGTGCGTCAAGCTCAACACTGACCTATGCAACATGAAGGCCGTCCCTGAAACGGATAAGATGTTTGAGCAGTTCAGTAAGGAACAGCGGCTACTGGCACTTCGCACAAATTTGAATAAGTGGGTAGAGGACTACAATGCCAAGAGCAAAATGTGGAATCGGGCACTCTGGAAATCCAAGTCGCTGCCCTATCAATTAACAACTCAAAAATTTAACTGCTACTGAGGAGGTATATGAAAAAGATCGTTGGTTTAATCGCCACTATTGGGCTGATGCTGTTTGTTTCTGGCTGTGATATTTCTGACCGTCCAAGAAACACAACCGCATTAGACGAGCAAGCCGCTACGGAAATCAATCAAAAAGGATTGTTCCAGACACAACCGCCGCCGCGTCTATCGTGGTCGCTTGAAAGAGACAATCTCATCAAGCGGTTCAAGCTACAAAATGACCGCTCGGTGATGTTCTACATGTATCTGTTTATCCCCGGCGTTGCTGACCCGATAGGTTATTATCAGGTCAATAAGGTCAGTTCGGTCAATTCGCAACTTACCAACACAGAACAAATTGTACAGCCCTTCACTAATTCGGGCGTTTATATCAACATTCCCTCTCCTGCCGAGGACGGTTCTTACGGGACTAATGGTGACGGCGTATTCGGCTTTACCCCAGAAGACATCTACATAGAACATAACATGCTCTATGTCGTGTCCACGGTGCCGTTGTCATTTAGAGCGGCAGTCCAGAGGTTGACGATTATTGATGTGGCCACGGAAGCCAAACTCAAGTCCATAATGGACAAGATTAAATGATGCAGCTATTCGCGCAAGAGGTGCTACAGCTGGAGCCCCGGCAATGAATGGAATCACGCCATGGACGGCAACCGGGGTAACTTCAAAGACGGGAGGTGCATTATCACTTAACACGTTCAACCACCAAAAACCAATGGCCGCGCCCGCTTTGCCTTTTTCGTCGGGCGCGGTCATGCTTGAAACCTCAATCGGAGATCACAGGTGATTTGGATGCTCTGCGTTCATCACGGGAAATTTGAGGAAGTCGGGCGTCAAATTGCGCGGCGCAAACTTACGCTTGACTACTACCGCCCAACCGTCAGTGTGCCTGTGAGCATTGGCGACAAGATCGAATGGCGACAGGAACCGGCATTTGATCATTACCTGTTCGTCTCGACGAGAATACCCAAGACGACCATCGACCTGTCGCTTCCTACCTTGATCGACTACATCGACCGACTCCCGCTGTCGCCGGTGATCTTCGGCAATTGGATCGCCAACATCACGGATGAAAAGCTCGCCGAAATCCAGAAGGGCATCGAGGGAATGAACGCCACGAGCAAGTTGCGCGCGAACGCCGGGGATTTCGCGGCAGCATACATCGACAAGACGGTGATGATAACCAGCGGCGCATTCGGAGGAACATTTGGGCAAGTCCTCGGAGCTGCCGGCGCTGGCATGATTGCTATTGAGATTGCACTCTTTGACCAGGCAACGCGCTGTAAAGTAAGGATGGCGGACGTTGAGCTTGTTTGAACCAAAAGACATCGTCAACGCACTCGGCCACGAACTAATCCATTCACCTGAAGTCCTGCGCGCCGTCAAGTTGGCATTCGCCCGACTGACTCCGGAGGAACGCGAGCTGGTAGTCAACAAGATCAAGATCGGGGTGCCCACGACCGCGCTGATGAAAAGATTCGGGATCACTTCCGCGCACGGCTGCGAAGAAATCTATCAGCGGACACTTGCGATCCTGCGCATCTATATTGCTTACTTCGCACAAACAGAAGACCCCGAACTATGGCGGCAACTACCGAGCATGGCGAGGCCGTACGGGCAACTACTCTCACGGATATTCCAAGGCTTCGACCGCAACTGTCTCATCGCCGCCACGGATCACACCGGCGGGGAACTTGACGCTCAAATCGAGTGTGCGGCCAAGGCGGCGGAATCAATCAAGGACGATGAAACAAGAGCGCTGGTCGAAGCGGCCGTCGCGCTCTATGAGCATAAACGCTTAGGCAGTACACCGCCGAAGCGGGCTGCCACGCCGGCAAGAAAACCATATCGCCAAAGGAGTAACTAATGCCAACCAAGACAAAACCAATCGTGAAGCCGCCGTCACCAGCGCAGATTCAGAGGGTACTCGAAAAGAAAAATGGGGTGATACCATCGCCCTGGTGGATGGATTTCGCTGGCCAGGATGTTCGCATCGATGGCGTCCTCGCAGCACCGGGCAAGGAGCTAATCTTTAAGTGCGTAATGTCGGGCGTCGTTTGTGGCGCTGGCGTATTCTGTGCCGCCGGACTGATGCGCTTCTCCGCTGCCTACGGAAACGATCCGTATGAAACGCGCAAGAGCGGCAAGATTACCGGACTGCAAACAAACGAAGGCATTGAGATCTTCGACGCCAATGGCAAGCAGTACGACTATCACCCGCAGGCGATATTTGCGGGTTATCAGCGCGTCATGTTAACCGAACTCTGGACGATGAAATAAAACCCCACCCGCCGTGCCGGTCATGCTTGGCCAGTAGTAATCAGTGACCGGCGCGGCACTAAGAAGGCAAGAATGGATAATCCGACTATCGACATGAAGGTCACTCTCGAATTGAAGAACGTTTCGCCGGAGATCGCTTCGGTGGTAGATCGGATCATGCTTGGTGATTTGGTGTTCGTGCCGGCACTCACTCAAGACGCGGTGGAAATAATTAAGAGAGTCACTACATCGCTCAAGCCGGCCATCAGTCACAAGTCACAAGGGAAGTCCGGGGTCAAGACAGACGGGGTCTGCAAAAAGTGCGGATCGGAGTTTTCTTACATCCGCAAGAGCGTGGCGCGCAAATACTGTGATGACTGCCAACCGGCGGCGAGCAAGGCGTATGTTCCGAAAGTGCCCAAGCCCGCGAAGACATTCGGCGCAAGAGGCGCGGACGCCGGCATCGACCAGAAGGCAGCGGCCAATCTCAACAAGCATCACTTGGGCGCGAAACTCGCCACGACGGTAGGGGATTGATCCGGATGCCAATCAGTCCCGACAAGAAGCACCTTTACGCGGAGAACTGGAAAGAGATTCGTGCGAGGATACTTGAGCGAGCGGAGAACAAGTGCGAATTCTGTGGAGTGCCGAATCATGTGCTCGGGTTCAGGGATAGCGAGGGTGAATTCTGGTGTGCTCCGACCGAGAAATGTTACGACCCGCGTGACATCGATTTCTATCTACCGATGCTGGAATTTGACGACCTATTCGCAGAGACGCCCGGAGCAAAGCTCATACGGATCGTCCTCACCATCGCTCACCTGGACAACGATCCGACGAACAACGACGAGGACAACAACCTCCGCGCTCTTTGTCAAAAATGCCATAACAAACACGACGTGCCATACCGCAAGGCCAACCGCAGTCACACGCGGGCAACAAAATCAGAAAGCCAAGGACAGGAGAGGATGATATGAAAGTCAACACAGTCAGATACGAACGTCTCTACAATCTCGGAGACTACGAGCATGAGAAGGTCTGTATCGAGGTTGAGTTAAGTGAGGGGGAATCCGCCAGCGACGCATTGACCAAGGTGCAGAAATGGTGTGAAGTCAATAGCCTGCATTTCGATGTACTTAGAGAAAACGCTGGTTGTCGGCTTAAGAGTTTCAGTACACCACCACCGGAGGGCGAGACGCGATCAATGTTTGCCCAGCAGGAGTTCGACAAGGCAGAGAAGCAATTGATTTCCCTCCAAGAATTGGAAGACGAAGTCGAATCGTTCGGGTTGGTGGGGTGATGACAATCGACCGCATACCGGAGGATCGCACCCCGGAGGACTTCGAGCGTGAGTATACCTCGATCCCGTTTTCCGAAGTGCTCAACCAGATTGGGGAGAGGAGGGAATCCCCCGATCACTGCCGCCACGGCAACTGCCCCTGTCGCTGCATTGCCGCCGCACGTGAGACCTTTGAGAAGGGTTACGACGCGCGGAAGCTCGGGACGCTGTTTGAACGGATTATTGAACTGCGTGACACCGCACGCACGGGCAAGCAGAAGATCGGCGTGGTGACGGTTGAATTTTCATCGACTGACGTTAATGCGGTCACTGCGGCGGCGTCGCGAGTAGTCGACGCGTTCGAAGATTTGAAAATGGAGAAGTGATGACTGATACCGACAAGAAACCGACCGTCCTGATTGGCATTCCCTCGTATGACGGGTTCATTCACAACCGGCTGTATGAAGAGATTGACTCGCTGGTACTCTATTCGAAAGCGAACGGCGTCGATGTTTTCACCAAAGGTCACATAACCTTTATCGTGGCGGTATGTTCCTTGTTGCCGCTGAATCGCCGGTTCCTTGTCGATGATGCCCTCAAGATCGGAGCCGATTATTTGTTGACCATCGACTCCGACACCTGCTGCATTCCCCCGGACGCACTGGTGAGATTACTCGCGCACCAGAAAGATTTGGTGGGAGCCGTCCAGTACAAGAAAGCGCCTCCGCACGTCCCACTTTTTGGCACCTTCTCAAACATCGGCGACAAGAAGATGGCATACGTGGTAGACTATGAACCCGACAAGTTGCTGGAGGTCGATGGTTTGGGGTTTGGCTTCACTCTGATATCGACGCGGCTCTTGCGGGACTGTTTGACGAAGAACCCTAACCATGAACTATTCCCTTGCTCGGAACTATACGGCGAGGACGGGGGATTCTGCCGGATAATCCACGACTATGGTTACGAAGCCTACATCGATACGGGCCTGATTGTCGGCCACAAGGGCGACTACGTCTATGGCGTATGGGATGCGAGCTTGTACGCCGATGAACTTCGGGACCTTCAGGTAGATGGTTGTGGTCTCACTGAAGCCGTTAAAAAGATTGAGGTCAAATACGGGTCGGTGCATCGTGGGCGGGCGGCAAGTTGTGTTTACGGATTAACGATAGACGAATTGAAAACGAAAGGATAGGAGAGTCATGCAAGTACAGGAAATTCTACTCACGAACATCAAGCCCGCGGAGTCGGGCGAACGCGCGAAAGACGTGAGGTCGCTCGCGGAATCAATCAAGGCAATCGGACTGATTCAGCCGATCCTTGTGACACCAATCCGGACTAACGAGGCTGGGCCAATTTCCGGATATCAAATCATCGCTGGTCATCGGCGGTATGCAGCAACGCAATTCCTGAAAGAGAAGATGATCCGTTGCATCGTCATGGAGGCAACTGACGACAAGGCTCAGGCCATGCGCATTAGCGAAAACGTTCACCGGTTGCCACTTACGCCATTACAGGAGGCCGAAGCAATTGCCAAACTACGCAAGCTCGGCCGTTCGACCGAAGAGATTGCGGCGGATTTGGCGATGTCGGCGCAATCCGTTGCCAGGCGCGAGCGGTTACTTACGCTCATTCCAGAATGGATCAAGCGCTGGCAGAAGAAAGACGGTAGACCGATGTCCGTGAACACCGTCGAATTGATTGCTGCTCAGGAGCCGTCAACGCAGAAAGCTCTACTGGATCAATTCAAGTGGGGCAATCCTGACCTTCAGCAGTTGAAGAATCATCTTTCGGACTACAACCAAAAACTGTCCAGCGCGCCGTGGCCGCTTAATGATTCATTGTTGCTGCCCAAGGCCGGAGCCTGTTCAGAATGTCCGAAGCGATCAAGTTGTCAACCGCTTCTCTTTGACGGAGAAGTTGACGTCAACAAAGGTAGTAAGTCTATTGACCGCTGCCTCGACGTGGCCTGCTGGAATGGTAAGCGCGAATCATGGTTCAGGAGCAAGATGGAACGGGCGCGCGAAGAGCACGGCGATTTGCTGCTCGTTGCGGGGAAGAACGACTGGGAACAAGGGCGGAAAACCGTAAGCGCCGTTGGCAAAGGTAAGAAGATTCTCGAATCACACGAATTCGAATCAGCCAAAAAGACCGACAAGAATGCGAAGGCGGCTATCATTGTCAGCGGCGCGAATGTCGGAGACGTGATCTTCGTAACCACCGGCCGCAAGTCGTCGTCATCATCCGGATCACCGGCCAAGAAATCGCTATCGGCCGTCGATGATCGCAAGGCGCGGCGCGGCAAGATTATCCTCAACAAGATCAATTCCATTATCAGCAGCAGGAAAGTGCCGCAGCCACTCACGGATGCGTCTCATACCATCAAACTGCAAATGCTGGAAGCCATTCTATGTCATTGCTGCGGTGATTCAAAGCAATGGAAAGGAATCGGCAGCTTCGGTGCCGTGTCAATCACCGACGCGACCAAGAGACTCTGGGACTTGGTGGCTGGCCGGATCAAATTGCCGGATTACTCATTCGCTATCTCGCTCGAATATATTGACGTCGTCCGCCCGTTCGCCGAGAAGATACTCGGCCTCAATTGGGCAGACCTCGAAGCCGAAGCCCTCAAGGCCGTGCCCGATCCGAAGCCGAAGGCGGGCTCCTCACAGAAAACCACGGCACCCGTAAAGGTGGGTAAGTCTGCGAAGAGCAAGAAGGGGAAGAAATGAATCAGCAATTGCAGCAACTAATACAGGCGTTGGAAGCCGATCCCTTCTACCGACTTGACGGCACTATCGCCTTGCCGGTTGAAGGTGGCGAACCGGAGGGCGCACTCCACAAAAAGATGTCCAAGCAGTTCTGTCTATCTATTGCCACCATGCTCCGGGGTGTTGATGCCGAACTGAAGGAACTGCGCGCATATCGACAACGGCAGATTGACGAATCAATGGCCGATAGAATACACCGGAAAAATCTACTGACAGAACTCTTCGATAAACTCTTCGCAATTCGGCCGATCAGATATGGCGAACTAAATTCCCAAATATCCTTCTTTCGCAAGGACCGATATGATTTACTCGAACTGGAAAGGCAAGTTCCCAAGTTAGGTGTGGCGGAATGCGCCGGATCAACGGACGGCGTATCGGCACTCTCATTGATGGCCACGATTACTGACATCCTCTGTGATGATCGCTTGGCGTTTGTTGTTGATGATAATTCCAAGAACATTATCGGAACAAAATGGTATTCGAAATACCACAGGGACGAGGTCAAGCCATGAAACAAAAACTGATTGACCTCATAGTCCGGTGTGCGCTCAAGTTGGTTGCTCGCTACAATAATGGGGTGATACGACTTCCGAGTAAAATGAATCTGGTGATAATTTCCAGTGAGCAATCTACCGTCCGCACGTCACTATCTCGTTGGGATTCGGTAAGAGTGACCGCCATCGACTCGGAGCCGTTTCATGCTTAACATCGGCAAAACTCTGGACGGCAAGAAATTCACTCTGCCGCTCGACCTGGTAACCCAGACTCAGGCGATAGTCGCCACGAAGGGCAAGGGTAAGACCTATCTGGCAATGGTGCAGACCGAGGAAATGCTCAAGGCCGGGGCGCAAGTTGTCTGCCTTGATCCGACCGGCGTCTGGTATGGCTTGCAGGCGGACGGCGAGGGCAAAGGATTTCCGATCATCGTCATGGGCGGCGAGCATGGCAACGTTCCGCTGGAGCCGGCGGCGGGCGAAATCATCGCCGACTTCATAGTTGATACCGATCAATCGGTCGTGCTTGACCTGTCGCACTTCGAATCGAATGCGGCGCAAGATCGGTTTGTGACTGCGTTCGCAGAGAGGCTCTATCGCCAGAAGGCCAAGAAGCGGACGCCAATTCATATCATGTTGGATGAATCCGACAGTTTCGCGCCCCAAAGGCCGATGCCCGGGCAACAGCGAATGCTTGGTGCCTTCGAAGCTATTGTCCGGCGCGGGCGATCGCGCGGGATCGGAATGACATTGATTACCCAACGTCCGGCGGTCCTCAACAAGAATGTGTTGATGATGGCGGAACTGCTCACTTGCCTGGGCATTGTCGGCAACATCGACCAGGACGCGGTTGACGATTGGGTTAAGCGATATGGCACCAAGGAACAGCGAGAGAAATTCATGGCAACACTGGCCTCGATGCCGAAAGGACGCGCATGGTTTTGGTCCCCCGCTTGGCTGGAGTGTTTCACCCAGGTTGACGTCCGCAAGAAACTGACCTTTGACAGCTCCAAGACTCCGGAGGCAGGCGGTGCATTCGAAAAGCCGAAGCACGTTGCCGAACCCAACCTTGAGAAATTGAGCAAGCAGATATTGGCGACCGTTGAGAAGGCCAAGGCGGAAGATCCACGCACGCTCAAGAAGCGGATCGCAGATTTAGAGCGCGAACTAAATTTAGCCAAGCAGGTTACAGCGGCTAAGCCTTGCAACCATGTGGAGGAAATTCGGGCGCTGAAGGCCGAACTGGAATTGTGCGGCAAGGCGCTCAAGAAGCTACATGCTTTCAAAGATGCCGTCAGTAAGAACGCAACTTTGCTTCAGAAGGCAGTTGAGACATTGCAACAATCGGCGAATGAGGACTTGACGGAATACTTCGTCAGTGAGAGTCAGAAGACGACGGAGCGACTAAGAATCCTCGATGATCCGCCGGTAAACCTAACTGCAAGACAAAAGAGGTTATTGATCGAAAGCGGTGGAGAAATTCAGCGTGCGGTCGAACGGTTGGGGGGATCACTGGTGGCCCAAAGTTTACCATTTCACGAATCTACTAATCCCGACCTCAAGCCGACCCAGCGCAAGATCATCAACATCATTGCCGCATTGGAGCGCTTTGGAATTTCTCCGGCCACGCGTGAGACGGTGGCTATTCACGCGGGCTATGCTTCCGGCGGCGGCGCATACAATAACCTGATTTCAAGTCTGCGCTCGGGTGGG
Organism: Candidatus Pacearchaeota archaeon; assembly: GCA_023228245.1. The sequence goes on along the minus strand of JALOBN010000010.1, from coordinate 34,335 downwards.
TTCATCGATTACGTGTCTGGCGGGCTGGCGCTTACGCAAGCGGGTCAAGCCGTAGCCGATCCGGATGGTTACATGCCGCACACTTCCAATTTGAGCAGATTCTGGCTCAGTAAGGTTGGTAACTCAAAAGCGAAGCTGCTACGGGTATTGATTGACTACTATCCGGAGGCGATTACACGTGCCAAGCTTGCCGAATATGTGGAGGCGGCGGCTGGTGGTGGGGCGTTTGCTAACAAGTTGAGCGCGCTAAAGACGCTGGGGCTAATAACTTATCCAACGCAAGGCGAGGCACGAGCAAGCGATCTATTATTTCCGGAGGGGAAGTAGAAGCGATGGCGGCCTTGAGATTATTTCGCGTGGGTACTTGGGAGGTAACACGGTTCGAGCTGAGAGGGAAATGCGAGTTTTGTGGCAGTCCGATTAAGCATTCTTGTCACTCGATGGATGAAGCGCATCTACTTATTGGCTCGACGGTTTGCAATGAATGCTTGGCAGCCGGGCGGATTCCGTCTCCTATTATTCAGCCGTTGTTCCCAAAAATATACCTCGAAATCAAGGACGATAAAGATTAGATTTCCGTTGAAAGGAGTAACCATGTACAAACACGTAAAACCCATAATTGACATCAGCCTTAGCGCGAGTGACGATTTTGAGACGATTGATTACCTGATGACGTTTCACTACCCCTTGAACGTTGACACGCCCAAAGCCAAGAAGATGCAGGAGCGGGTAAGGGCTGCCTTCGCCGGCTTCGCTCGGGATACGGGAATTAACGCTGTAGTTGGGGAGTCGTTGGTGGACGATTTCTTCAAGATGCCAAGGGGCAAGATTGCCGCCAAGCCGAAGCGGCGGAAGAAAGGTAAGTAACCATGCCAGAACCGAAGGGAGAATACTGAAATGGGCATGTACGATAATGTGATAGGGTTCAAGCCGGTCGTTTGCACTTGTGGGCGGATGGTCAAGGAATGGCAGACAAGGGATTGCCTCGATAAATTCCCCAACCTGAATGAAGTTGACTTTAGGCAGACTCGGAACTTTCACGAGTTGTGCGAATGCGGTTTATGGATAGAGGTCGAGCTGAAGGCTGAGGGACTAAACAAACTCATCGTCGATGACTACGAGGTAACCATAGGCAGATACCCGGCAATGCCCCGCGACACAGAACCCGTCGAGGGCAACGTGCTTGAACCAATACGCAACCCGAAGCGATTCTTGCTGTTTGCCTGGGACATCCACGACAATCTCATCGGTAGGTTTATATCGCTTGAGAGGATAGTAGACTGGCGAGACAGGAGGAAGCCTGATAGAAGATTTACTTTCGACATATTGGACATGAACAGCGGCGATTGGCACGAAATGCATTCAAGTGGGAAGATAAACAAATTGGATGACCCTTTGGAGGACGCGGACGAAAGATGAAACCGACGCAGAACTTATCTGACATCACATGGCCAGCGAGTGGGGCGGGCGGGGGGCCGGAGGAATTTGACCCCTACAAGGATTTGGGGGAGAAGTGAAGATCATAGACGACCAGTCAGACGGTCATATCAGGTGGCACTTCAGCACGGAATGCGACTGTGAGAACTGTGTCGCTCTCCAAAAGCAACTCGCTGATGATGGTCGCCGGTTGTTGATTGAAGCGGTGGCGAGGCGCGTATGGGCGGAAGTTTTCAGGCGTTTATTCGGATGTCCGCCAATATCGGACAACTGATGCAAATAAAACTTTTGCTCCCCACAATCCACTATCATTCCATCATTTACGAAAGTGGTCAAGCTCCGGCGATAATTGGAATTCTGCGCGAAATGAAAAATGGGGATTTGCGGGAAGGCGCATGACTAAAGGCTGACAGAAAAGGTGAGAAAACTACCAAAATGACGGTATTGGCGTAACCCGTTGGCGGACAAGGCGAATCGTCCGGAATGTCAAATGCCTTTCTTTTTATAGAACCATTAAAGTTCAAAGCGAACTCCTTTCCGGTGTTCGACATGACTACTCCCAACAGCGGCGCGGTATCCCCTCCCAGGTCCGCGCCGTTGAATTCTAACAGATAAGGATTTATGCCCTCTGGACGCGAGCTGTCCGCAAGACAGACCGAGAAGTTATTTCGTGCATGGTTTGAGTGCCAAAGTGTCAGGGTAACCGCCCGCAAATGCCACGTTTCTGACGCTACCGTCAAGAAATACATGAAAGAACGTGGTTGGCATAAGCGGCGCGATGACATTCTCGCCAAAGCGCAGAAGGCCGGCGATGATAAGACTGCCTTCACGATTAATCGCGAGTTGCAGATAACCAACGGATTCATCGGGCATGTGGCGGCAATCATCATCGCCAGACTCGGCCATAAGGTCAAATGTTCATCCTGTCAGGGATCCGGAAGGGTGAAAGAGATTGTCTGTGCGGAATGCGGCGGCAAGGGTGTTGTCTATGCGATGCAGGTCAGTATGACCGACTACGTAAAACTTGTCGAATTAAAAGACCAACTGCTCGACAAATACGAACCGGAAGTTCCTGTCCTGCCTGAAGGCGATAGAGTTACCGACCTACTAAATTGCCTCACCGACGACGCCATGAAAAAGCTTGCTGAGGCAGCGATAACCGAACTCACCAAGCCGGATGACGACCAAAGCTGATATCGGCCCGCCGGTCGATTTCTTAGTCAAGCTTGGAAACGCCACGCCATCAGGCCGGCGATTCTTTGCCAAGCAGTCGCTCGGCTACCTGTCCAAGTGCTACCTCGACCGCGAACTGTGGCCATGCCAGAAGAACTGGAATGCGCAGCTCCGGCGAATGAGCCGGGGCGGGATTATCAGCCAACCGGGCGCGGGCAAGACCGAATTGGTCTCACGCATTATCCCGCTTGACCTAATCCTACATGGCTTCGGTGACATCGGTCCGCGCAACATCCGTATCGGGTGTATTTCGGCATCCAAAGATCTTGCGACGAAGAACGTTTCGCTTCTCCGTCAAGACCTTGAGAATCCGAAGCTCGTAGCCGACTATGGAACATTCAAGCCGAAGCGTGGAGTATGGGGCGAGAGAGCATTTCAAGTATCCCGTTCGGCGCGAATGAAAGACCCCACTTATGAGGCATTCGGAGTTGGCAGCGCCATCATCGGCTCACGCTTCGACGTGCTAATCCTTGATGATCCGGTTGCGAGCGAGAAGGATGCACGCAATCAAGACATACAACGGGAATTACTTGAGCTTGTCAAAGGCACTATCGATAGCCGTCTGGCACCGTGGGGTGTCCTTTGGTTTCTCGGCAATCGCAAAGGCGTCGCCGATCTTTACCACCACCTATTGCGTGATCGCGGCTATACGGTAATCGTTTCTCCCGCTTTGATTCGTGAACCTGAGAGTTACCAGATCATCGAACTCGACGAGCCGGAACTCGACGAATGGAAAAAGGACACGCGCTGCCGCGTCGTCATCCATGATGGCGATCAGGGAGAAGCGCTTTGCCCCGAGTGCTGGCCGGTGTATCGGTTGTTGGCCAAGCGGTATAGTTCGGGATCGGTCATCTTCAACCGCGAGTTTCAGGGCGTCGTCTCTGACGACGAAACGGCGCTAATCAAGCAGGCCTGGCTCGATGCCTGCAAAGATACCAACCTGTCTTATGGCCAGTACGATCGCTCGCACTATGTCAAGATGATTCAGGGCGGCGATCCCGCGCTGACGTTAAGCCGCAAACTGGCCGAACGGCATGATACCGACTACACGGTGATCATCTCCCTTGGCATCCTGCCTAATGGGCATTTTGATTTAGTCGGGTTGACGCGCGATCGCGGACTGTCACCGCAAGAGATTCAAGACCTGTTCGTCAATCAGGCGCGGTTACATAAGGCCGACCTGCAATTTATCGAAGTCAACAGTTTCGGCGAGATCATCCATTGGGAGCTCAAAGACAAAACTGGAGTCCCCACGGCGGCGCATCGGACAACCGGCAAGAACAAGTACGATCCTTATGAGGGCTATCCCTCGCTGTCAGTCTTATTCGAGAATGGCCAGATACGCCTTCCTTACAAAACCGAGCAGGACAGACAAATCACCGATGCCCTTTGTGCCGAGCTTAATAACCCCGAGCAATCCGACCATGACGATCAACTGTCCGCTCTATGGATTGCCGTCAGTGGCGCCCGTCGAGTGATGGACGTTGAAGCACGACGCAAGCATAAGACACCCCAACCAGAAGAGAATAAAAATGCCGAGTCTAAATCTGGCGTGCGAGCGTTTGGCTGAGTTCATTGAGCCGTGCGATATCCTGACTTACGTCTGGGATCCAACCGACCTCCTTACTCACCCCCTCGACTTACTGCACTTCAAGGACTATCCGCTTCAAATCGCCCGCGCCGGAATTCAAAGATATCAGGAGGGTTACTTTGGTCAATTGGGGTTTAACAAATCCACACACGTTATGCTATATCTGGGCGGCAGTTCAGCCACTGAACTGTATGCGGGTCTTCCGACCGCTGAATGCTTTTACGAATGCACTGCGCCGGTCATTCGCAAGTTCCCGATTTCGGAGATTGCCTTTCAGCATGTCCGGATTCTCCGCTACCGCTATCGCGAGTTTGACCTTGCAGATATCATGTTCCTGGTCAAAACTGCCGAGTCGATGCTTGGCCAGAAGTATGGTTACGAGCAGTTAGTCAACTTCGTCATCTATTCGCTGCTCAAATATCCGGCAGGATCAGTTCCGCTAATCGGTGGGACTAAGGCAAAGCCGGTCTGTTCGGTGTGGGTCCGCGGTCTACTTGAGGCACTACGCAAACACCATGAAGAAATGGAAACGGCCAATCCTATGCGCCGTCTATTCGATATCGTTGACGAACGCGTCTGGCGTCTCGCGGGTAAGTGGGACAATGTCGATCACCAGTTGACCGACGGCAATCATATCAAGACCGCCGTGGAGTGGACTACACCTGCCCACTTTAGCAATAGCGATTACTTCCAGTCCGAGTTTGATCTGATTAAGGAATTCAAGAATGGCCGAGTTGTCTAAACTTACCCGCACACAGCGTTTTGAATTGCTCGACGACAAGAGCGAGAAGACTGTCGCGCACGGGCGGGTTATCTCCTTCAATAAGATATCAACCGTTTCAAGCTCGGCGGCATTGTCTAATGCACTCGATCCATTCTCCCTGCAATACTCTGAAAACGAACTAATTCAGCCGCTATACAATCCGGCGATCCTCTCCCGCTTCACGATCAACTGCGACGTTATGGCGCAATGCGTCAAGGCCATGAAGGTCAACATCGATGGCATGGGCTGGCAGGTGGAATTCGTGCCGACCGTCGAACAGCCGGACGCCGAGCCGAGCACCGCCGATGACGTTGAACGCCGTCGCCTGCAACTTCTATTCGACTATCCCAACGCGCACGACTCCTGGGTAGATATCAAGATGAACATGCGGGCAGATAAGTGCCTCACCGGCTATGCCGATCTTGAGGTGGTCCGCAACATCGGCGACGAGATCGCCGAGCTGCATCACGTCTCATCAAGCACAATCAGGGTTACGACAAGGCAAAAGACGCCGACTGAACATGTCCAGTGGCTACGCGACGGCGATCAATGGATACAGGTCAACCGCCTGACGAAATTCCGCCGCTACCTGCAATTGGTCAACGATCAGAAGGTATGGTTTAAGGAATTTGGTGATCCGCGGTCATTGAACAAGATCACCGGTGAGTATGCCAAGGATGGCGGCCGCTGGCCTATCGGCACCGAGGCCACAGAGATTATCCACTTCGCTGATGATACCCAGAATTCAGTTTACGGTGAGCCGCCCTGGCTGTCCGAGCTGATGAACATCATGGGTAGCACCGAAGCGAAAAAGGTCAACTACCTTTACTTCGACAACAAGACGATCCCGCCGTTCATCATCACCATTGCCGGTGGTACGCTTGGCCCAGGTGCCGAGCAGGAACTCAAGGACTATCTTGAACATGAATTCAAAGGCTCGGAGAACTTCCACAAGGTATTGATCCTTGAAGCCACTCCCACTGGCGGCGCCGTCGGTGATGAGAAAGTTCCGCCCGTCCGCATCGACGTAAAGCCGATGACGGAATTCTTGCAACAGGACGCACTCTTTCAGGAGTACATCAAGAACAACGCCAAGGCAATCCGTGAGTCATTCCGCCTGCCGCCGCTATTGATCGGCGCTGCAGAAGAGTATAGTCACGCCGCCGCAATCGAAGCGAAGATCGTTGCCGAGCAACAGGTATTCCAGCCCGAGCGCACGGCCTTTGACGAGAAGATCAACCGCACGATCATCGCCGGCATGGAGATACAGCGCTGGAAAATGAAGTCACGCGGCACGCCGACGGCAGACGACGCTAATATCATCACGGCTATGTCGTCACTCAAGAGTGCCGTTCCGGTTGGCCACGCCGTTGACTATATCTCCGAACTAATGGGCAAAGAGCCGCCAAAGCTCGACGAGTCCATACGCAATATGCTGCTCGGAGAGTTTGAAGCGTCCTATGCACCGCCGAGCATGTTCGGCAACTTCGGACAAGAGCAGGAACCGCCGGACACTAACGCAGCGACAGCCGACGAAAAGAGCAAGCGGCAAGACCAGGTACAGAAGTCCGCTCTTGTCGGCATGCTCAAGCGACTCCGTGATTTCCTATCGAAGCGCAAGGCCGCCTGATGTGCATCAACTGCCTCACCGGTGACGAACGCGCCCTTGCCGTCGAGCTGATCGACCAGATTATTGAGAAGCGTAGGCGCTTGCCTTATGAGGAAGCCTGGCTCTCATTCGTTTGGGAAGAGTGGATCGTTGCACAGAAAGCCGGACTCGCAAAAGCCCGCGCCTATATCGAAGCCGTCCAGACCACGATGACGCATGACGAAATAGGCGTCGTCATTAGCATCCTTCGGGATCATATCGGTCCCGAGATAGCGACGCCCATGCGAACCGAACTACTTGACCTCTTTGAAAAATCCTACGGCGCTGGTAAGATGATTGTCACCGAGGCCATGCCGTCAATCGACATCAGTTTCGGACTGGTAGACAAGACGGCGGTTAACTGGCTCACTGATCATCACCTCTACTGGATCGGCAACTACTACGACAAGAATCTCTCCGGCGCGATCGCCAACACCGTAGCTGAAGGCATGGCGCAAGGATTAGGCCGCAAGGAAATCGGCAAGATGCTCGGAAACTTCTTTGAAGACTATCCCGGCGTACCGATGAAACCGGCCAACTACTGGCAGGGACTGGCAGCCAACGCCATGAGTCGCTCGCGTAACTTCGGAGCTATAGGGGGGTTTGATGAGGCGGGATTTAAGGATTTCGAGATATTCAGTGCGGGCGACGAGAAGGTATGTGACGTTTGCTCGGAGATGGACGGTAAGGAGTTTTCTGTCGCTTCCGCTATGGGGCAACGTCAGCAGCTTATGAATTGCAGCGATCCGGAAACGGTCAAGATGGTCGCTCCTTGGCCAAGCATCGACCAGATTACCAACAGGTCAAGCATGGAATTGCAGGCAGCCGGAATAGGAATGCCGCCTTACCACTGGTCCTGCAGATGCGGGATAATTGCGGCATGAAAATTGAACTGATCGACATCAAGGAACTCAAGACCGATCCCCGTAACGTCCGCCTGCATGATGACGAGAACCTCGGCGCGATCAAAAAGAGTCTGCTGCAATTCAACCAGCAAAAACCGTTAGTCGTCGGCAAAGGCAATATCGTCGTCGCGGGCAATGCCACACTGGAAGCTGCGAAGGCGCTCGGTTGGAGAAAGATTGCAATCGTCCGCACGACACTCGCGGGCAAGCAGGCGATGGCTTATGCCATAGCGGACAACAAAACCGCGCTATTGGCGACGTGGGACGATGAAGCACTGGCCGACCAACTCAAGGAACTCCAGCAGCTATCGATCACGGATTTCGAGAGCACGGGGTTCGACCAGAGTAGTCTTGATGGATTGCTTGCCTCGATACAAGAAGATCAAGCGCCCATCGAAGACAAAGCCCCCGAGCCGCCAAAGAAAGCCAAGAGCAAACTCGGCGATCTATATCTGCTCGGCGAGCATAGGTTGCTGTGTGGTGATGCGACGAAGAAAGAGGATGTCGAGCGATTGATGGACGGGCAGAAGGCGGACATGGTATTTACCAATCCGCCGTATGCAGTCAACTACGGTAAAGACCAAGACGTTCTGAATAAAAAGTCAAAAGGCAAGTATCGAAAGACTTGTCGGCCTATTGTCGGCGACAATCTCACAACAGAACAATGCGCCGAGCAACTATGGCGGCCAGCATTCAAGAATTTATATGAGTCAGCCGCTGACCATTGCAGTTTCTACATGACGATGTGTCAGGGCGGCGATCAGATGATGATGATGATGATGATGATGATGAGTGAACACTGGCAAATCAAGCATGAACTGATTTGGGTGAAAAACGCGGCGGTGTTTTCAATGGGCAGACTTGACTATGATTATCGCCACGAGCCTATATTATTCGGTTGGAAAAAGAAGCATATCTTCTACGGGCAAGGCGAATTCAAGAACAGCTTCGGCGGCTCCGGTTCAACCCTGATCGCCTGCGAACAACTCAACCGCAAATGCTACATGATGGAAATTGACCCGCGCTACTGCGACGTCATCGTCGAACGCTGGGAGAAGTTTACCGGCGGAAAAGCTAAACTCGAAAAGGCAACCAAATGTCCCAAGACTACCAAGACCTGATACTGCGCTGTGAAAGCGACAGCGACCTGTTAAGGCTCTATCCAAACGCAACGATAGTGGTTTACGCCGCCGGCACCACAACGCCCATCGTCTGGTCTGGCAATGCCGACCAGTATGGCGTCGTCAACATCGCCTCGCTGCCGACCGGCTGGTACGATATCTATGTCGGCGGACTGTTCTATAAATCGCTGAATCACGTCACCGCTGATTATGCGACCAAACTGCCGGAACTCTGGGTTTCGAAAGTCACTGGCACAATCAGCGTTGATGTTAACGAGGATGAAAATCACGCGTTGTTCTATACCGCCGTTGCCGGAAAGATTCTCAAAGTCACGGTGATAGCGGAGAATGTCGGCGCGACCGGCGACGCCTATGTTCATATCCTCAAGGGTGCATCGTCGCGGGCGTCGGCGCTGGCATTCGCAACCGATTCAATCTGGAATGTGCGCTGCAACCCACTGGCCGCCGTCTACGGTTGGGTGCATGATGTACCTGCCGCTAACTTGGCAATCGAAGCCGCCAAGACTGTGACCATCGGTATCGACTACGTAGCCGGCACACTCAAGGGCGTCACCGTCGCCATGCTGTTCAAAGCAGATTAGTAATCCCAACAAAGGATAAACCATGAGTCTTGATCGCAAGAATTATCTCAAGAACATTACGCCCGTCGAGGTGTCGATTTGTGGCACGCCGATGGTCCCGGGCGCGGTTATCGCGCTGATTAAGTCGGCGGAGGCGGCAATAGCTGGGTTGCGCGAGGCAAACCGTCTAACCAAGTCCGTCACCTTCCTCGGCAAAGACGAAATGAAAAAGCAGGTCTATGCTTACGTCCTGATCCCGGATGACGCCGACCGTGAAGGTGATGTCGTCACCAAAGAGGAGGTCGAAAAGGCGTGCGACAATTTCGGCATGGTCCTGAGTGACAAGCGGCAGAAGGGCACCGGCGCGGGCGACTCGCATGAGGTGTTCGAGGATATTGCCAAGATCGCACAGTCATGCGTTGACGTTGACGGGTCACTCGGTAAGGCACTGGGCTTTGCCAAGTCAGTCGCTGGAGCGTGGCTCGTCAAGTTCCAGATCGTCAGCGATGAAGTCTGGAAAGGCATTCTCGACGGCACCTATACCGGCGTGTCAATGGGCGCGTTCGCCGAACGTGAACCGATCCCGGCGGGGAAGTCCTGGTCATTTGGCAAGGCGATTAAAGAATTCTTCGCAAAACACCCCATTGCCAAAGACTCCGCCGATTTCGACTCTACCTATTCACTCCAACGGTTCTACGATGAATCCCCGGAGATGATGAACGCTCTCGAAAACTCGCTATGGTCAATCATCTACGATGAAACAACCAGCCAGGCGGAAAAGGCCGCCAATATCGTTGAGTCATTCGACCAGTGCCGCGACGCCTTCGTCGAGCTATTCAATCCCGCAACCAAATCAGCAGATAAATCCAAAATTGATAAAACGAGCGGCGACCCAGCCGCAGAAGGAGAACAGGAAATGAAACCTGAAGACGTCCAGAAAATGCTCGATGCGGCGCTGGCACCAATACTCAAGTCAATCGGCGATCTCAAGACCGAGCTGACTACCCAGTTCAACGAGGTCAAGAAGTCGGCTGAGACCAAGCTCGAAGAAACCGAGTTTGGCAAGTCAGTATCCGAAGACATCGACAGACTCACCACCATGATGACCGATGTCAAAAAGCGCGTCTGGGGTTCGAACGCCCTGGAAAATCAGCCTTCAGCCGCGGATATTGCGGAGAAGGAAAAAACGGAGAAGGCCGCCCAAGCCCAAAAAGAAAAGACCAGCGGAACCGCCTTCGGCTTCTCGACGAAGTAACTCACTTTCATTATCACTCGGCGCATTGCGCCACAATTCAATCGACATCTTAATCAGGAGAGGACAATATGTCCGATAAAACCAAACAACTGTTTGAGCAGTGGGCGAGCAAGAATAACATCGTCACCAAGGCTGAAGGCGGGGTCATTAACACCTCTACCGAAGACTTTGGAGGCATTCTGCCCTTTTCGTTAACGCAGGAGTTGCTCTCAACCGCCCGCGATCAGTCCGAAATTACCCGTGCGGTAACGAATCGCACCGTGGGTAGTCGTGTAGGCACCTTCCCGGTTATCGATTTCAGCGAGCCGGTGACCGAAGGCGTGGGTCAGAACGACGGTACACCCGTCACTACTCGGCCTCCGACCGCCAACGCTCCTTACGCTCTGAAGAAATATAAATCAGAGTGGTATGTGACCTACGAAGAAATCGAAGACGCCGCCGACGCTGGCATGGGTGACTTCGAAGCCCAGATGACCCGCGAGTTCGGCATTGCTCTGGGCAATGACCGGGCTAACATCCTCATGAATAGCGACACGACTCTCAGTTCCGCAACTCGTCTCAATCGCATGTTGCGGATGACCGACGGCGTGCTCAAGGTACTCAACGCCGGCGCGAATGTCGATGATGCTGCCGGTAAGGCTTGGGGCCAGGGCATCTGGTCGTACATGCGCACAAAAATGCCGGAGAAGTACCGCAACGATCCGGGGTTGGCATGGATTTACAACGACATGGTGGACATCCTCTGGCGCAAGTCGTTGACGAATATTTCAGGCACGACAGCTGGTATGCGGTCGGGACTCGGCGATCAGGTCATTCAGACTCAAATGAGAGTTCCCCCTGATGGCAGTCCGCAAATCCTCACCCCGTATGTATCGGCAACCGGTGGGCCAACTGCGATCGCACCGACTTCAGTATCAGCCGCGACCGCGACAACCTGCCTGGTTACTCTGACTACGCTCTGTGCGACAACCATCGCGGGACGTATGGTCAAGGTCACCTGTAATCTGACCGGACTTTCCGAAACCCTTCCGGCAGTCTGGGGTGGTGCAACCAACACGATCACCACGACGACTTCGCTTGGCCAGCAGGTTATCAGCGCGACCAACACCGACTACACGATCACCTATGCCGACGAAACCTCAATCATCCTCGGCAATCCGAAGGCCATTAACCAGATCACGTGGCGGACCATGCGTTCTTCCCGTACCTACAACAAGGATTTCGACCGCTTCGAAATCACCACTTACTGGTACGGTGAAGTCTGCGTGCCCTTGCCGCAAACCTTTGTCTTCGAAAAGCGCGTTGCCGTGACGCCGCCGGCCACGTGGTAGGTGAACGATGGCAAATGGATTTAGACTAACCTGCACGGCCAGCTCTTTCAGCTCCAGTGGCTTCCGTTGTGTGAAGGGATGGACTACCGAACTGGCCGCAGACGATCCGCTTTATCTTAAACTCAAGGGTGAAGCGGCTTTCAAATCCGAACCTTGCATCGTCCGCGATCCGGTGGGCGACAACGCCCCACCAAAACCGTCCGCAACCGACGATATCGCTCTGGTCGAAACACTGGAGCCGAAGGTGTTGGGGCTTCTGCGTGACGCTGGCTATACCACCGTTAACGAAGTCATTTTAGCAAGTGACAAGTTGACGGAAATAACCGGCATCGGCCAGGCAACCGCCGACAAGATCGTCGCTGCCTGTGAGGGCTATCTGGCCGAATAAGTATCGGCAGATTTGCACGTTCGCTTCAAATCAGATTAACAATCCACAAGGAGTTCACTATGAAAGAGTCCGTTTATGGTCAGGGGTTATCCCATGACCAATTCTTCAATACGCGCGTTGTGCAGGGTATGGTGTATGGCACCGCGACAACCGCGTGCGTTCAGGCAACCGGCACCGGAGCCTTCCATTACCATGTCAATCTTCATGCGATGGGAACCGGCAGTCCGGCAGGGATTATCCTCGTCGATGGAGTGGCTTCGCAGATTGCCGCCGCCGCTGATATCAATCTCGGATCAGGAACTACCGGCAACGCGATTCTCGCAAACGGTCAGTCCATCATCTACGCGATCTACTACTATCGTAGCATCGCCGACAACGTTATCCGGCAGGGCATTTATACGGGCACCGTCGCACTGACCGCTGCCGTAGTTGCCCCAACCAATGCTCAGATAGAGGCGACCCTCGCTGTGGGCACGGTCTATTTGCGTACACTCGATATGACCATCAACAGAACCGGTGACGTCGATACTATGACCTTTGTCTATGACCACACCGTCCGCAACCTTCAGCATCCGGCCACTGTCCAGAACGCATAGATTATGGGCAACATCATTACTTTCGATGACCTTGAGACCGAAGGGATTGACGCCGCGACGTACAACCGTGCGCGCGCGGAAGCGTTGATCCTCGACGCCGAAGACGTCATCGAAAAGATCACCGGCCGATTATTCCGTAAGGTTGACACGTCCGTTTATGCCAGCGGGAGAGATAGAGATATCCTCCTGCTGCCGCATCCACCGATTGCAATAACGACGGTAAGCGAAGTTGACAATTCGACCAGTGTTGAAGTCCTAACAGAAATCCCGTCCACCGCCTACGCCCAAGAGAGCGATCTACTCACCGAGGTCGCTCTCCGAAATCCGAAGCTGAAACGCTTTGACGCCTACTGGTCAAAGGGTGATCGCAACTACAAGGTCACCGGCTCATTCGGCTTTGTCTTTGCAATGGGTACGACGCCAGAGACCTACTCGGCCCCACGGATGATTAAGCGGGCGGCGGTATTGATCGTCGCCAAGTACCTGCCGAAGACCGTTGATCGTGTCGGTACAATCGGCGCTGGCCGAATTATCCAGGAAAGCCTGAAGGGATATTCCTACACACTCTCGGAAGCGGCCGCCAGTGGTCACTTCAACGATCCGGAAATCGACGGTATCCTCATGGGCTATCGTCGCCTTGGTATAGCATCAGTTTAATGAGGACGTTTGCATGACAGACAACAAGTGTGTCGATTCTACAAGGGATTGCCCACTGACCACCGAGTATTTAGAGGCACAGGGTAAGTGGCAGGGCAAGATTGAGACTGAAATCGAGTCGATGAAGAAATCGGTAGATAGTCTTAAGGGCAACGGTACTGTTAAATGGATCGCCGTCCTGGTTGCGGTAGCCACTCTCGCGTTCACTGCCGGTCAACGAATGTCTGATACCACCAGTGTCGATTTCAGGATGCGTTTCGACAAGATAGAGGAACTAATCAAAGAGACCAACGTCAAGATCGAAACGATCAACAAAGACGTTAGTCTACGTATCGACTACAACTCTAACCGGCTGACCCGATTAGAAGAGCGGACAAAACCCTAATGGCCACCGCCCGCCTTGCGGCACAACAAGCTGCACTCCTTAAACGTACCGGCACGCTGGTTACCTACCAACCGTTCGTTGAAGTCGCCGGCAACACTAACACGCTGACTAAAGAAGTCATCGCCGTCGAGACCGCTTACCCGACTTCGATCAGCCTGCACGCGCTGATTGAATACTCCCCGAGTGAAGCGACTCGCAAACGGCTGGGGTTAGAAGAGGATGCCGTCGCCATACTGACCCTGCTTGTCGAGGAATGTACTCAAATGAGCGCGGTCGTGAATAGCGCCGGACGATTCTTCATCGCCGGTGACGCAGCGCCGTTCTATGTGACCAAGACCGCACCGGCGCAACAATCAGCTAATGTATTCCTGACGCTCGAAGTCGGCGTCACGCGCAAGGTAGGAGGGCAGAGGAATCGTTAATGGACTGACCGGCGACTGGAATAAGGCGACAAACGCGCTGACACAATTCAGCACGACCTTTCGCCAGGCAGCCGAGAAAGAGACGCGCAAGGCAGGCATCATCGCCGCCGATGCTGTCAAGAAATACATCCGCAGTCAACCTCCGAGTTGGCCGCCATTAAAACCGGCGACGATTGCGCGCAAGCATAGCAGCATGATGTTGATTGACAAGGGCGACCTGATAAACTCAATCACGCATCAGGGTGTGACTTCCACTTCCGTTTTCGTCGGCGTACTCAAGACCGCTCAAAGAAAGAGCGGCAAGACGCCATTGGTCAACATCGCCCGCGTTCACGAATACGGGTTCTACGGTATGGTGACCTCCAAAACCGGCAAGACTTATCTCCTGCACATTCCCGCGCGGTCGTTTCTGCGACCGACGCTCCAACACATCGAGCCGTTCCTACGGCAACAATGGATCGAAGCCCTCAAGCAAACGATATTCGACTGTACTAAATGACGACATCACGCACAGAAGACTTTTTCGCCGGGTTGCAAACGCACCTGGCCGCTTCCGTTACTGGATTGACGGCGGATAAGATATTCCCCGGCTTCCCGGATGATCGCATTGTCAAACTCGCTACGGAAGGCAAGCCGACCGCTGCGGTCTCTCTGATACTGTCGCCCGATCCGGAGAACCGGACATCGGGCAAGTTGTTCAACGTCACGGCGAATCTCGACAACACCGCGACGCTGGAATATCCGCCACTCCCATTCCGGTTGACCGTCTATATCCACACGTTTGCGTTGGCGCATTTCATCGACTGGCAGATGGGAGAAGAAATCCAACGTCTGCTTGAATCAGGGAAACCTATCACGACTCCAGCGGCAGAAACCTATTACCCGCGCCTTGAACCCGGCGACAATCAGGATGATCTAACCGCTGACGGATTCGCCAAGGTCTACCGCTTCTCGGTACCGCTCTGGCTCGCGGACGCGCGCGCGGCTGAAACAGAATACCTGGTACTTCACACCATTTTCGATATCAACGACGAAATACTAACCGTTCCCGAAGAGGAATAACGATATGGCTTACAAAATCACAAACAGGCTCTCGACGTGGATACAAATTGACGGCGGGGAAACGTTGCAGCATGGCGATTCGGTGCTCATCTCGGAGGCCTCCGAAGATCTCAAGCGTCTGGAGAGACTCGGCGCTGTGACAATCGACGAGGTTGCTGTCGCCGGAGAAGCCGTCGCACCGCCAGCCGCGCCCAAGGGCAAATCCAAAACCGAAATTCCAACAGTTTCAGAATAGGAGCAAAGCATGACCACCTTATACAAGGGCGTCAATATCATCGAGGGACAAGGGCTGTCGCCCATCAGCGGTTCCTCGCAAACGGTCACCGGCATCATGGGTGAATTCAAAAAGGGCGTCATCAACAAGGCCGTCGTGGTCAGCAACATGGCCGAGTTCGAACGCGTGTTCGGGGACAGTCCGCTCGCCGGTATCACGTCC
This sequence comes from Candidatus Pacearchaeota archaeon, assembly GCA_023228245.1. Next base: position 18,524 of record JALOBN010000010.1, on the reverse strand, counting down.
TACTATGACGTGGAGGGCTTCTTTGCCGCTTGCGGTGAGGCCCCGTTGGCTATCGTCAACATCAAAGGTTCGACCGCCGCGAAAGCATCGCTAACGGTAGTTGATAAAGCCGGATCACCAGCTTCGACGCTGAAGATCTCGGCGAAAAGCCAAGGCGTCTGGGGTAACGGCCTGACCGTTGAAGTGCTCGACCAGAACGTGCTTGTGACGGCGCCGACGGTTACTATCCCCGTCACTACGGCAGTCAGCGCAACACTCAAATCAACAACTGGACTGGAAAAAGGGTCATTCCTGAAGTTCTACAACGGCACCAATACTGAATACAAGGAACTCGACTCTGTTGATCACACTGCCGGTGTTGTGCACTGGACCGGGGGTCTAACCAATAGCTATACGACCGCCAACGGCGTTATCTCTTCGCTCGAATTCAAGATCATCGTTTACGAGGGATCGGTCGAAGTCGAGCGTTGGGAAGGTTTGTCGATGAACGATAGCGTCACGTTCTTCTGTGAGTCGGTCATCGGCGACAACTCCAATTACATCGAAGTGCTTGACCTGGACGCCACGGGCTACAATGCCGTGGCAACGAACTATCTGACCCAGCCAGCCGTTACGTCCGTGCCAGTGGCCCTGACTACCGTCGCCGGTGTCGATGGTACGCCCACAAAGACCGAATGGCTCGGTAGTGCCGCCGCCGGAACTGGCCTCTATGCTTTCGCCGCTGTCCCGAACCTGTTCCGGATCGCTTGCCCTAATCCCGCGCTGGCCGTTCCCGCTACCGACATTATCGAGGTCGTGCAGGCGTTGCTCAGCTTTGCCAATTCGCAGCAGGACCTCGAGGTCTATGCGGAGGTGCCTTACGGCAAAACCGCCGCTGAAGCCCTGACTTTCCGGGGAAATTTCGAGGGAAGGCGACTCACCACCATATATCAGTGGATTACAGTCACCGATAATGGTGCCACGGTTTGGTTGTCCAATATAGGACCGGCACTTGGAGCTATCGCCAGAAAGGATAGCAATCGCGGTATCTATAAGAGCATGGGCAACGAACCTCTGGGGTACGGCGTTGACATTGAACGTTCACTCACCCGCACGGAAGAGGAAACTCTGAATGAGGCTGGTATCAATACGATCATCAGGAAAAATGGGTTGCGAATATGGGGCGGGCGGACATGCAGTGCTTCAACCGTTTGGCGCTTCGTCAACCACTCCGAGCAGTTCAACGATCTCTCCCGCACGCTCAAGAGTGAAGTCGGTGACGTCACCTTTGAACCGAACAACGCCGCCACTCGCGCTAAGCTGGTACGCCGCGTCGTCGCCTATCTCAACGAGAAGGTGACCGAGGGCGGAATTATCGCCTTCAACGTTATCTGTGATGCAACCAACAATCCGGACGCGCAGGTAGCGCTCGGCTATCTCAATTGCGGGATAGAGTACCAGCCTGCCGGAGTCGCCGAGAAGATCGTCTTTACCGTGACGTCGTCTTCAGCCGGCATCACCACCACGCAAGCCGCCTAACAAAAATCAGGAGTCAATACAATGTCAGATGTGAACAAAAACATACGGCAGAACACGAAATTCGTGATTGAGATCGACGGCATCAGTGTCGGCTCTTTCGAAGATTGCGAGATTTCTCCGGCGTCGTTTGCGGTGGTCAAGAATCGAACTGGCACCGACGGCGACACCTTCACGGTCAGTCAAGGGCTGAAGGACCCCCAGACGATCAAGATCGGCAAGATCTCACGCGCCGAGGATAATGCGGCAATCGGACTCTTTTCCGACTGGTATGCCGCCGGCGATCGTGACAAACGCGGTGGACGGATTGACTATGTTGATCAGAACACCGGTGAGACTTACCACCGTGAAACCTTTGAGAACGCACTTTGCAATGAGTTTGCGCCGCCGAAGCTGGACGCCAAGAGTCCGGCGGACGCTCGCTTCCAGGCAACCATCACCGCTCCCAAGGTAACCCCTGTCGCGGTCTGATGAGCAGAATACTCGGACTCGCCAATGCACTGGCGAACTTCAAAATGAAGAAGTTCGCCTTTCTCATATCAATCGATGGTCACGCGGAAATCACTCAAGCCGGTTTCGAGGGAGTTCAGGGACTGGGTCTGCCGCTCCCGCCGTTTGTGATAACCGAACCGGGCAACGTCCGCAAGTGGCAGTTTCCCGACAAGGTTGAAGTCAAACCGCTGACGTTAGTCCACGGCGTTGATTTCTTCGGCGATCTCTTTCAATGGATCAAAGACGCCGAGACCTGGGAACCCGGCAAACCGGACTATCGCAAGCACCTTTCAATCTATCTTATGGAACGCGTCGTTACTCGCACGGCGCATGGTATCACCGCCGACACCGCCGTTGCCGTTCGTGGTTGGGATCTCTTCAATGCCTGGCCGACCGACTGGAAACTTGACGATCTTGATGCCAACGAGTCGGGAGTCGCTTTCGAGCGGCTACAGTTGATCTACGAGACCATCGAAAACGCATCGCTGGAAACGGCGACAATCTCGATAACAGTTTAGGAGCCAAGGAATGGAACCGATCACCTTTGAATTGCTGGACGGCTATTTCGATCCGGCAACCAAGCAGACGCATAAGACCGTCGTCATGCACCGCATGACAATGGCCGAGCAAATTAAGATCAAGTCGGATGCGACAATTCAAACGCTGGCAAGGAGCCAGTATTCATTAGGGGCACCTGGGCACGCGGCACAACTGCTTGCGTTGACCGAATTGCAGCAATTCTATCTGGTCGTTTTCAAGCAGACGGTCGATAACATCGGCACCTTCACGCAAGAACAAATCCGCGGACAAGCAGTCCTTGAAAATCTAACGACTCGCGACATCAATTGGATGATCGCCAACCAGAATGACCCCCAGAGCAAGATGATCCCGCTGAAGGTGGTCAATACCGCGCTGGACAATATCAATCTTGATCCGGGCGCGCGTGCCGCCTTCGTGGAAGCGCTGGAGTCATTACTGGGGGAAGCGATCGCGGCGACATAACCGTCGCCAAAATCATCGCGTCATCATTCGTCGAGTGGGACACCTACAAGGAACAGGAAACATTCTTGGCCAAGCACACTGGATTTACACGAACCGACATACTGCAAATGAGTCATGGCGACCGCTATGATAGCTGTATGCGCCTCGTTGAAATGCTTAAACGGGAACCGATAGGCTAACGCATGGATCTGATGAAAGAACTCGGCCTCGGGTTTGTCCTCAAGTTTACGGATCAGACTTCCGCTGAAGTTGCACGCGCGCGTCAGCACGTAGTCGGACTGCGTAGCGACTTGGAGACTACTACCAGGTCATTCGGCGGGCAGGTCGGACAGATTGGGACTCAAGCGGCTCAAATGGGCAACCTGATCAAGGCGGGGTTCGCCGCGTTCGGCGGAGCTGCCGCATTGATGCCAGTGCGGGCCGTCCTCAAAGAGGCGCTTGATTCGCAACGGCAAATGCGCGACCTGACGACAGTGATAATGGCTCAAGGCGCTCCTGGTTTAATTGCAACCGAAAGAGTGGCCGAAGCCCAGAAGCGTATCCATGAAGTCAATCGACAGGTGCCAGGCATGCTCGACAAAATGGAAGCGGCCGCCGGTGAAATGCGCGCTGCGTTTGGGGATATGTATCTCGACGCATTCGACCCGATTGCCAAACTCGCATTCGTTGGTACGCAGACACAAGACTTCGCGGCAGTTATGAGCACGTCAGCCGGAGCGCTTTATAAATTCCGTAATTCGTTGCCGGGTAAGACCGACTTGGAAAAGCTCACGGCGGTCACGGATGCATTCGCCAAGGCCAAAGCCTACAAGCTCGATATTGCTGAAACTGGGAATATATTGCTCCGGGCGTCCACGGCCGCGGCCGTGTATGGCGCTGACTTCTATGACATGCTTTCTGCCGTCGCTCCGGTTGTAAGACAGACTTCCATGCCGCGTATGGCGGCGAACGCTGTCGCGCAGACTTATGAAGCCCTTGCCACATACTCCGATCAGGTCAATGAGCTGAAAAAACGACCAGCCAAAAAGGGACAGGCGATAACCTATGGCGATATCGTGGGATTGAATCCGGCCGAAGAGGACAAAATCCCCAAGAAGGATCGTTGGCTGCTTGACCTCAAGGTCACCAATGCACAGGGAATGTTCCTGCCGTTGGCCGACATCGTCGATCAGGTGACCGCTGGCGCCAAGATCACTAAAAAACAGACAGCAGACGTTGATAGAAGGGTGAAGGCGGGGGAAATATCCGGAGAGCAGGCGGCTACTCAAGGGTACGGGATGAACGTTGAAACCGCGAAATGGGTTCTAAAGCTTCTCGGCCCGGCCTTCGGGATGTACCTCGGCCACGCCGACGAAATGCGACAGGCCAAGGCTGATTTCATGAACAGCGCCGGATTGACGCAGAGCATCTTTGCAACAGAAATTGAGGAAGCGGCCGCGCAAGCGGACTTGCTCAAAGGTCAATTCTCCGGACTCAAGGATCAGATTGGTGACCACCTAACACCCGCCCTCGGTGAATTCTTGAAGGCGATCAACGCAGCGGCTACCGGATTGGGCCAATGGATGGAAAGGAATCCGAAAGGTGCGAGCGCGGCCACTTGGTTGGGGACTGCCGCACTCGGAACCGCCGTAGTCGGTAGTGGACTCTATACCTTAAAAACATCAAAACGCATATTGGGGAATCTCGGTGGTCGGACAGCGGGCAGTGTATTGTCTCAGGCCGAGTCAGCGGCCATCGAAGGGGTATGGGGCAGGGGTGCAGCGTTCGAAAATCCCCTGACCATGGGGTTGACAGGAGAGCCTGTTCGCGGTGCGTATGGCAGAGCCATTAGCAAAGCGGTTATGTCAAAGTCGGAACAAGTGGCTGCGCTTTACGGAGAAATCGGCAGAAATCAACTCCTGAAGTTTGCGAGTGCCTATGGTCCTCAAGTGGCTCTTGGTGTGCTCACCATGTATGAAGACATTGGCATGGAGCCATCAATAAATAATGAATTTCTCAGTCTCCGCAAATCACGAAGCGAGATAGCACTTGCCGACATGTTCGCCCCCGCAAAGGGATCGGATCAATTGCGATCGGATATGTTGCGTGGCATGGGAGGCAACCCGTCCGCGCAATCAACGGCGGCGGCAACTCAGTCATTAACCGATAGACCCACGGGGAATACGTTTTACATCACACAAAACCTCTACGCTCCCAGTCAAGAAGAGCTTGCCACTAAAGCAGGTCGTGCCATTCGCGAACAAGTCGAACTCGGCCCGGACGGTAAGCGCTAATGCCACTCACTTTCAAATTCCCCATCCGCAATATCCTGCCGCATAAGGCGACGCCGAAAATCGCACGCGGGCAGCTTTACAATATCGATGATAACGAGTTTTTCAACTTCCAGTTCAATTGCTCACCGGAAACCTTGCGCGAATTCAACTGGGCTGACGATCAATGGCTCGGCAGGGAAGAGACTCACTCACAGTTTCTTGGATCGGGACAGACACAGTTTGAGTTACCGCTACAATTTCTCGTAGCTCCCGGCGCGCCGATTGTCGAGAACAATTGCAATCCCTCATTAAGCGAGACAAGCAACAATCCGAAATATCCGGCGAGTTTACTCATTATCGAAAACGTCATCGCCGCAATCAACCGCTGGACGGCAATTCGACCGGACAAGCGTCGGCCGTCATTGATCCGCGTCATTCTTGGCGATCGTTCCTTTGACGGCCGCATAGTCTTGATCGGGATTCGTGATGATGATCGCTTTGCCAACGGCCGCTTACGCCGCGCCACAATCAGAATAGGATTTAAGGAATGGCGATCACACAAGTAGTAGTCCGACCGGCCGAGCGCATCGACGATATCGCCGCACGTGCGCACGGGGATGCTTTCAGCGGCTATCTAAAAATCGTCGCCGCTAACCCGGATATCAACATCTTCTATCCCATGCATGGGCAAGTGCTGACGGTGGACAATGATTAACGCACTCAACACCGTCTCTGACTATGACATTGAAATCGGCGACAAGAAGCTGACTGACGATCAGAAGTTGGATATCGTCGAAATCAGTTTTGAAGAGAAGATGAACGCAACCTCATGCGTGCGCGTCATCATCCGCGACAGTGACGAAATGTCCCTTGCCTTTGACGACCTGAAGTTTGGCACGCCGGTCGTATTCTCACTCGGTTGGTATGGCGCCAAGCAGACGCTTTTCAAGGGCACTATCATCAGCCCGAGTCCGACATTCAAGGCCAACGCTCCCGGACAGGTTGAGATAACCGCTTACGACGCTGGCTTTGGCATGAAGTCCCCGCGAAATCCGGCGCTGTTGCATGGCACAACCTGGTTTCAGATTGTGCGCGACATATTAGAGCGGAACAAGAAAGAAAAGCTCATAGACGACTACGTTATCTCGCACCCGCAAAAGGTTTTGGAAAAGCGCAAGTTTACTTCCGAAGAGGCTGGTTTCACCGCTGAGGACACTGACTTCGGATTTCTGGCCAAGTGTGCGACACGAACTGGATATCAGACGATTGTCAAGTATGGCGGCGGCCAAAGCGTCTTCTATTTTGTTGATCCTGACTACTTTACCCGATACCCACAGACATTCGGCGTTCAGCTCTATGGGCAATTCCCTATGTTTAACTTCTATATCTCGCCGCTCGATTCCGATATGGCCGATGATCGCGGATTGGTAATTTACACTTTCGAACCGGAACTACGCTCCCCCGGCCAACGCACCGAAGTCAAAGTCGTCTCCTGGTGCTCGGTCAATACTACCGGCACGAAGTATGGGACGGATCAACTTTCGGGCATGGCTTTGGGTCCGAAAGAACGCAACCTGACTCGCATTTATCTCGAGACGTCTCCGATACCTATTCTCACTATTGTCGGTGAGGTTGCGCAGAGCGACGAAGCGGCGGGCATTCTCGCCAAGGCCGAGCTTGAGCGTCGCGCCCGTGAGCTGGTGACCGGACAGGTGACGATGAACGGTTGGGTGCCATTGCGGGCAGGACAACGCCACAACTTCTTTCTGCGGACCTTCAAAACATTTGGGCAAGCGTTTTCCGGAGCTTACAACATTACCGCCGTCAAGCATTCTTTCACAGCAGGGCAGGGGTTTCGCACGAAGTTCGACGTCTCCCGCTATGTCGTTAATGAGACAACAAAATGAACTACCACGCCATTGTTGATAACATAACCGACCCGCAAAATCTCGGCCGCGTGCGCGTGAAAATCATCGGGTTCAGAGAAGATGTTGCAGGCATGAACCTCACTCCGTGGTGTCACGCCTGCACACCCTTTGCCGGTAACGGTTACGGCTTTTTCAGCATTCCGCAAGTCGGCGATGAGGTAATAGTCTCCCAGCTATATTCCGGCAACTGGTTTGTTCAGGGCTACCACTGGAGCGGCCGCAAGGCCAAACCGACTGAAGGGGCAGCAGGCACGCGGATATTCAAGACGCCCAGCGGACACAAGATGTCATTCACGGAATCGGGCAGCATTCTGATTCAGACTTCGGGCGGCAGCAAGGTTGAACTCAAATCATCGGGCGATATCGACATCACGGCAGAAGGCAACATCAATCTCAACGGTAGTGACGGCGGTGGTGTGGTTTGTAAAAAGCACCGTTGCTCATATACCGGTTACGACCACGCGGCAGCATCACCCTCAGTGAAAGCAGAGAAATAACATGGCAATGAATGCAGATATCTTGGCGGCCGCTATGAAGGCAGGCAGGGACGCGGTTCTGGCCGGTTATGTAGATCGTCCTGATTATACGGAAGCTGAAGCGGCAGCGTATCGCCTGGCTATGGCGAAAGCCGACGCCCAGGCTATTATCGACCATATCCACACTTACGGTGAAGTCGCATCGTTGACTGTCAGCAACACGCCGATGGACGGCGCGGCGCATACGCACTCACCAGCCTCGACTACCGCAGCCACAGGAAAAATATCGTGAGCGAATCTCTTGGCATTTGCGGGTTAGCATTCCCGCTGGCCTTTGACAGTGGCGGCAAACTCCGCATGTCTTCGGACGCGGAGCATATCAAGCATTCGGTTTCGCAGATTCTCTTAACGTGTCGCGGGTCAATTCCATTCAGTCAATTCGGCAGTCTTGTCCCGACTCGTGTCTTTAGTCCCGTCAATTCCGCGGCGATGATCAAGGCCGACGCCGAGGAAGCGCTGAACCGCTGGGAAAAGCGCATTTCTCTAACCGGCATCGACTCGGTGCCATCGAATGACCCCGGCGTTGTCGCTTATACAGTCGGCTATCAAATCAAAACCACACAACAGCAGCAAGTAGTGACCTTGACGCAAGGAACGTAGCATGCCAATACTCGTACCGGATCAAGAGCGGAAATTCCCGCTCCAGCAGATTACGCTTGCCGACTATGGCATCTATGACCTATTGGCGCAAATGATCAACGTCAAGCGGGCCAACTGTCCGACGTGGACGGATGAATCCGCAAGCGATCTCGGTATGCAGCTCCTATGGATCTTCACGGTCTTATCCGACCTGATGTTGCGAACGACTAACCAACAGGCCAAAGATTGCTTCCTGATGACCGCCACGAACCGTGAGGCCATGCGCTACCTATGTGCCCAGCTTGGCTATACAATTCAGGAAGCAACCGCCGCTAACGTATCGGTAACGTTCACGGCTCAAGACAGTCATCCGGAGTTCACTATTCCGGCAGGTACCAAGGTTGGCACCGCCGGATCGACGGATACCAACGCTGTCATATTCGAGACAATCACTGCTCAATTAGTGACGGTCGGAACGGCGATAGTGACCGTACCTTGCCAACAGGGTGAGACGGTAAGCATTGAGACTGTAGGATCATCCGACGGCACAAGCTATCAGACATTCTATCTTTCGCGTCGCCCTGTGGTTTGGCAGAGCGAGACCATTGAAGTTGACGAAGGCTCCGGCTTTGTCGAATGGACGCGGGTTGACAACTTCATATTGAGCGCCGATACCGACACGCATTACCGTATTGAACTGGACAACTCCGGCTACTACTACATTTGCTTTGGCGACGGCGTCTACGGCAAGATACCGACGACCGGTTCTAACAACATTCGTGCGACCTATCGACGTGGCGGCGGGTCCGCTGGCAACGTGGCTGCCGGAGCGATCACCGAGCTACTTTCAAGCGTCACCTATGTTGAGTCAGTAATCAACGCGGCAGCATCGTCAGGCGGCGGCGACCAAGAGAGCATCGTCCGCGCGCGTCAGTTGGCTCCGGCCAGCCTTCGCGCGAACGATCGCATTGTCACGTTGGCCGATGTACAGACGTTGCTCGCAGCTTTTGTGTCGCCCTCTTATGGCACGATCGCGCAGTCGGTTGCTGCTGGTATTGACAACCTCACCATCGACGTGCGCTTTGTTCCGGCGATCGGCGGATTGCCGTCAATTGAATTCAAGGCGGAAGTGAAAGCCTATCTCGACTTGCGGCGGGCGGCCTGTACTGAAATCGCCGTCAGTGATCCGACCTACTACATGATCGACTATGACATAACAATCTACGTCGCTCCGGGATACTTCGCTGCGGCGGTTGTCGAACAAGTCCGACAGGCAATCGTCAAATTCGGATCGCCCAACTATCAAGACGCGGACGGTCTCTATCCCGTTGCCTTTGGCGACGATATCAGTCTGGGTAACCTCTACGTGGCAATCATGGCCGTGCCCGGAGTCATTAGGGCGGTTGTTACTCTGCCGGCGGCGGACATCACTATCGCAACCACACAAATCCGCGACGTGAACTCCATTGACATCATCGCCTATGAAGGCAACACATCGTCGAGCTACCTGAACCTGGGGACGGAACTATAATGAAACGACTGATTCTATTCCTACTGGTACTCTGTCTGTCATCGACGGCGCTTGCCTTTGACATGGCCTTTGTGGTCGCCACGGATACGACCTATGCCAACCTGACCACCACCCAAAAAGAGATTGTCGATTTCTACAAGAACAGGTTCGGGTATACCGTCCATGTTATTACATCCACGTATGCCGCGTTCTTGTCACCGGCAGAGTGGAAGACTAATTATCAAGGGGCATTTTGGTCATATAGTGCAAGCAGCTCAATAACTTCCCTGCGAGACGCGGGAATTGGCGTGGTGTCCACAAACCTATATGCTGCCGGTGGCTTATACTTGGCGGCCACGCACAACCACCTGGCATCCGGTGATGCACAGAAGTATGTCAAGGACACGACCGCAATCTATCCGGTTCGCTATTCGATGGACACGCTCTATCAGTCATGGGGATATACCCAATGGCCGGAGGAACTTGTCGGGTTAGCGTCGGGTGTGAGATCGGTCTGGAATTGGACGCGGTGGAAAAACACGGATACATCCTTGGTGGCCATTGCCGATTCGGGTGGGACGCTAACCACGGGAACGGCAGCCGAACGTAGAGCATACTTCGGGCTTATGCGCGGGTCTGAGGTTATGTCAGAAAAGCAAACCCTCTATGAATGCCACTTCTGGGAGATGCTCGGCAACCTGTCGGCTTGGACTTTCAAGGATACTCTGAACGCGAACTGGATTGACAACAACTGCTTTGCGGGGAAAGAGGAGATTCAAGCCTGTTGGCCTGAGTTCGGTGGCAGTGGCTGCAGGGAGACATTTGAAACGGAAATCAGATTCGGGAATGATCCGTCAGTGACAGGTCATTGCGGAGACGGTCTGACGTTTTTCAAGATCAATTCGGATGTCTTGGCCGTAAAAATCAGACCCGGACATACGGCGGCAGTATCCTGCTCGCTGAAGACTCCGAGGGCATATACCTATGCAATCGACCACTCCACGTCGGGTTTCGATATCATGGCGCGCTCCCACGAGATCATCGTAGCTCCGAAGTGGATGGCTCCCTTCCCCGCGATAAATGGCGGCTACGGAAACTGGGTCAATAGATTTAACGTAGTCCACACATCCTCAACGGATTCGATTTTGTGGTCAACGCCCAGTCTTGCCGAGGGTGTTGATTATGCAGCGCGGGTGTTGGACTCTATTCATTTCGACAACACGTCTCCGGTGGGAATGACAATCTACCCGGTGATCCCCCCCGACATCGTGACCGGATGGATCGCAGATTCATCCACTAACAATGGCGTGGTTTATGTCGCAAGGTCAAGTGACAACCAGTGCGATTCCGCATATTGTGACGTTGAAATTCCTATTAGGACAATATACGATCAAGTAAACGACGACGGGGCGACGACGATGGGGTCTCACGTTTGGTGGGTTAAGACTCGTGGTGAGTCGGTGGAATTGCCGCCACAGAAAGTTAGTTGCAAGGATACGATAGAAATTCCTACAACCTCGTCGATGTACACTGCCCTGAGTGACGACACGTGTTATTGTTTGGCGGGACCATCGAAGACCTCGACTGACGGGGTGGCCGTTAATTTCAATAATCGGCAGAATGTCTTGTTTACGTCCAAAGGAGTAACTCCTGACACTATAATTGTAGGCGCCAGTCATGCCGAGGGCGTGAATATCTCCGGGACATCGAACATTGTTCATATCAAGAACCTGACGATTAGGATTGACTCAACTAAGGACTCGTCCAATTGCATCCGTCTGGGGGCGAACACGGACATCTGGATTGAGGATTGCAACCTCGAACCTGCCGGAGTGATGGGACGCGGTCTCAAGAATGATGCCAGCGCCTATTATTATTTCAGCCACGTCACAGGGATAGTCTCTGATACATCCTTCACTGTGGCCGAGGTTTATGATGACTCGAAGTTCACACACGATGGTTATGAATACTGCTATTTCTATACCGGAGATTTTTCCGTTGCCATCAAAGACGTGTGGCTTACCCGTGGCGCGACGCAGGACACGGTTTACCTGCAATCGAAGATCAGACTTGCGGCGGATACCTTGGTCATCGGCGATTCAATCCTTGTCATGGGAGCGCGTCGTTGCGGTCACAACATCTCAGTGACCGGCGGAACATCAAAGAGCTTGGTCAACAAATTTCGATATCGCTGCACGCATGATGCGACCTTGTACCTCCTCGAAGCCGGTGACGATTCGGTTCACACTGGAGCCGGAGAGTTTTTTGCCAAGTTCTGGAATGTCAACGTCACTACCTGCCCGCACGTGGCGATTGCCATAACTGGATATCGCACCCCGAAGGTGTTAATCACGCTTTGCTCGCTGACGGTCGACTCCCGCAACTTGCTCTACAATTATGTTCCCAATCCGTCTATGTGCTACACGAACGGCGATGCTTTCGCTATCGATCTTGGCGGCGTTGGCCCCGGTTCGGTAATCGACTCGAATGTAATCCGGTCGGGCGATACCTATACCGGCGGGCAGGGAATTATCATTCAGAATGCCAAGGGCATATCCGGCGACTCGGTTCAGATTGCCTATAACGACATCGACGTGCATCAAGGGCCATCGTCTGCTCACGCCTCAGGCTTCGGCGCTGTCATCTACTGGCGATTCGTGCCGGGCAATTACAACACCGGATCGGAGTACGTGGCACTCCGCGACAACAAATTCGGCTACACTTACGATGCCGATACCGCGACTACGGCAATTGGCCGTATGTGTGAGGCCATGACCTTGATCTTGAGCGGCGGCGAAAGTCAGCCCGCCGATTCTTTCAAGTACATCGACATCACGAGAAATCAGGTTGAGGTCAAACTATCGGGCGTCGATGATGGCAATAACGAGGTAGTCGCTTTAGGTTGGGGCGCGAATGACTCAGCGGTAGTTCCTGTCAATTCGAAGTATATAACATTGAGCGGCAACCACTGGAAATCGCCCAAGAGGGTTATTTCGCTGGCAAATCGTCGCGGAATGCCCGGCAACAATCTGCTGATGATCGGTGACACGATAGAGGCCACGTCCTCTTATGATTCAACGATTTGGTTTTCACAATACGGCGCGTACCTCTCTCACTCCATCAACAACCGGTTCAGGGATTGTGTCTTTACGGGTCATGCCAGTGACACGGTGAGATACTCCAACTATTCCGGCGTCAACGACTCACTTGGCCTCAGTGCTCAGTTTGAACGCACCGTAGTTGTCCACGTGGTCGATGCCACAGCGTTTCACTTGCCGATACTCGGTGCAACCGTCAGGGTCACGGATCATTATGGGCATCAGCAGGGGGCGGGAACATCGGACTTGGCTGGCAACTATTCGATACCGGTGGTCTACAAGTTCAAAGGCAAAGATTTGATTACCAGTGATTCCTATACATTCGCCGACTCGGTAGGATATAACCCGTTCACATTATTTGCCAAATATGGAACTGACTCGACAACAGTCGTCAACTTCAACGTTGGCATGACGGTCTATAGCGACACCTTGACGGTCGGCAGCGTCGCCGGTGACGCATTTAAGCGCCGCAGCTCTGAACGCGGCCACGGAATACTCAATCGAAAGTGAGGATATAATGCGGCTCTTGAAAATTCTGCTTTTCCTATGTGCCTTCAGTGTCCCGGTATTTGCAGGGGAACTACTGACGATAGAAGCTGTCGGCGCGGCATCAACCGACTCTCTCCATATCAACCTGACGGTGACGGATACCAGTTTCTATCCAAAGGTCGCCGATCCCGACACGCTCTACATATTGCGATTCAGCCCGACCGGAACGCTGGTTGATTCACTCTATTGGAACCCGACCACCAAGTCGGCCAATCTCTTTCGCTTGCGGACCGGTGTTTTCTCCGCGCACGTGCGGGCTTCGAATAGCAGCGGGACAATGGGAATATATGATGTCTATTCAGCGGTCTCCCTTGGGACTAATGGCGGCTCTCCGGAGCGTGGCGTTTGGCGTGGGCATGTTGTCGGCAGTTATTCGGTCACGCCATCAAATCCTGACTCACTGCGCGTGTTGGCCGAACAGTTGAACTACTTCTCGGGGTCGGTCAATGGCAGCGTCAAGGCCTATCTGCCAAATGACGGCACTGCTTACAAGAATGGTTATGAAATTTGGGTTGGCGGCATCAAAAAATATACAATCTACTTCGGACATGTCAACGATCCATCGGTACTCGACACCACAACCACCACGAAGAATTATTAAATGCCAGACGAAACTGTATCTCCATCACCGGGCGGTGACTTTGACTTCCACCCGCAATTCCCAGCCGGGACTTCCTGGCCGGAGCCGGAGACATTGCTTGCCAAGCCCGGCCCTCGGCAGTCACGCACAGTTCCGCAAGAGCGCGTTGACCCGCGCCCGATTGACCTGCTTGACTTCATGGATAGTTGCCAGCATTCGCCGGGCATGGTTGAGTTTGCCATTCCAATTTCGGATCAACTGAATTGGCTACGCGCCTGGGCGAGCATTCTGCCTTATCTGCCTAACGCTGCCGAGTGTCCTCAGAAATATCTCTCGCTGATTGCCGGCAACTACGGTTTCGAGTTGATCGACATGCCCTACGCGACCGAGTCCGAGCGGCGTCAGTTTGTGCTGGCAATCCCAGAACTCTACGCTCGACGTGGAACCCTCTGGGCGATCAATCGGATTATCGAATTGCTCGGCTTCACCGCGACGTTTGAAGAATACTACCAGACGACCGCAATCTGGAATAATCACCTATTCTGGAATCCTACGACCGCCGCCGAATCAGAAGTAATCTACGACTGGAATGACAACACCATGCAGGGCTGGGTTAATGAGTCCCATGGTCATTTCGTGCCGATGGCCGGAAAACTGCGTGGCATCGGCGAAACTGGGTCGGGTAGTAGTTTGTACCAAAGCTGCAACATCGCCGACACGCATCAAGACTATTACCTGCGCGTAAAATTCACCCTGCTTAAAACCGGCGACATCATCTTCGGTTGTAACATCCGGTGGCAGGATGCGGGCAACAATGTCCTCGCCTATTTCTATAAAGATGACAGTGAGCAGTCGATAGCCATACTTGAATTTGTCGGTGGTGGAGTCAACATACTTGCCAGCGCCGATATCTCCGGCCTCACTTGGTTGACCGGCGAGCACTACCTGCGCGTCTGGGACGAAGATAGCAAGGTGACGGTCATCCTTGACGATACCACGTTGATCTATGAACAGGCCTATACCTCTACCATCCTGCCGGTCAAGAAAGGCCTCTGGGTGAACTACCGCACGATTGTTGACTGGGACGATTTTGCCTTACGCATTATTGAGCGCAAGAAACAGGCGATGTCGTTTACCGAAGGCATTTTCGATAAGGAGTTGCGCATCACCCTGGCCGGCACGCCGGACTATGCCACTGCCAAAGCCGAATACTTGGAAAAGATCATTCCCAACTTCACGCCGTTAGACACGACGGTCGTCTGGGTATAGGAAGGACAATATGGGCGACGCCAATATCACGCGGGATCAATTTACCGAATTCAAGACTGACGGTTCAACCGTCCTGCTTAAATATATGCAGCAGGGGACTTACATCGCCGACTCGGATTTTAACGAAGTCGGGCAGGTATCCTCTCAGCGGGCGGCGCGGCATTTGTGGAATCTAATCAAGCGACAAAATGTCCGGTTTAGTACCGGATGGGCGATCACCGGCGGAACGAATTCAGTAACCGTCTCGGCTGGCGACGCTGCTTTGCTTGTTAATATGAAACGAGCGGGGACACTACTCCCGACCGTAACTGATAGCGATAAAGCGTACATCTTTCACCTTGCGGCCAATACCAATGTGACCGCTTGGACAACACCCGCGGGCGCGCGTACCGACTGCCTCTATCTCGATATCACCCTGCCGATTTATGATTCCGTCGATGACACCACCCTTGTCAATCCCGCGATTGGCAAAGAAACATCGGTCGACCAACGTCTGCTGTTCGCTTTTGCCAAGCGCGAAGGGTACTCCGTCCCGCCGACAGCGCCGACCGATCACTACTACGTCGCCATTGCCACGATCGCGCGGACGGCCTCGGCAACGATTGCGGACAATACGATTACCAACTTGCTCGACACCTATAACATCACCGCCGATATAGCCCTGCAATACTCTTACCTCAAGTCTGACGGAACGCGCCCTCTGACCGGAGATTTAACGGTTACAGCTACCAAAACAATCGATGGGATAGACCTGAGTGAATTGACGGATATAATCTACAGTCAAGTACTGGAGGCGCCATACAACAGTGATTCCGAGATAACCGACTGGACTACCGACAACACGAGTTGCTGGTCACTAAACGCGGCCTCGACGCCCTACAAGAAGAAATTGAGGATATCGTATCACAAGAAGACTAACGCCAAGCAATTATATGTCAGATTTGAAGCGGGGAATTTTGCATATAACACCGGAAATGTTCGCGTAACCGTAGCTGGGTGCACTCCTGTTGTGCAATTGGTTAGTGGATCAGCCGGTTGGGGCAGCCCCGTCCAATATACTATTACAGTCCCCATCTCTGCATTAGCCGCAAACGTTGACGCCAATATCCTGATAGAGATGAACTCGAACAATGGCACGGGCACGTTCGCAATCCGTAAACTTTCTGTTTGGACTCAGGTAGCATAGGGAGACCGCAAAATGGCAGACTACACCACAGATTCACCGGTTACACTCGTTGCGATTAGCATCGCGCCCGGTCTCATATTGGGCAGCGTAGCCATCACTTGCGACCCCGCTACGCTGGTGTGCGCCACTTTGTATGCGCCCGTAGTCGCAACGATAACTGGAGTGCGGCAAGAGGGCGGTATGACCTTCATCGATGTAACTTATGTTGCGCAGACAGGCGAAACTTGTTCCGTTGCTCAGCGCGTGGCCGAAGGTGCAACGGCTGAAGAGATCCAAACAGAAATAAAGGCCTACGGAACTCAATGGTATATGGCATTGCGTTGGCAGGTCGCCGATGCCGGAGCGTGGCATACCGGACTCACATCGCTCATCGACACTCGCTGCATACCGGAATTTCCGCCGGTGATATAAGCGATCACCTCACGACCGATTAAAGTTTCAAGAACATAACCACCACATTCGCGCACCCGCGCGGCCTCTACAAGAACACCCAAAACATTTAAGGAGAAATCCATGGCCGGATTTACCAATCGTGGCAAAAAGTGCATGGGCAACGCCTATTTCGTTGCTGATGCTACTGACGAGCCGACCGCCTTCAAAGTTGCCCTCGTCACAACGGCAGTTGCGCCGACATGCGACACAAACACCCTTTCCCAGTTGACGGAAGTCACTGGCGGCACCGGTTACACCACCGGCGGCATAGCCGTCGAGCGAAGCGCTACCGGATTCGATAGCGTGGTCGAGGATGATTCTGGGGATCTGGCGTCATTCAAGATCAAGGATCTGGTCTGGACGGCGTCAGGTGGATCAATCAGCGGCATTTCCTACGCTGTGCTGGTTGACGACGAAGCAACACCGAACGTGATTGCCTACTGGACCGTGACCGGCGGACCGGTGACGGTAACGACTGGGCAGACCTTCACACTGCAAGACTGCGAATTGCAGCTCAAAGAGAGCTGATGGCAACCGCGAGCTTTATCACGCTCAAATGCACGGGTACGGGCGCTGCTACCGAAACGGATTGCAGCGCCCATCCGTGTTTATTATCAGCCGACATCGTTTCGACCGATCAGGCGTCCTACCCGATCAAGGCACCCGTATCGGGCGGCGATCCCAGCTATTCCTTTGAACTATGGGTCAAGTTACGCTGTACCGCTGCACCGGATAGTTACTGTGAGAACTTCACAATCTACGGGCCGGATCACTCACCGAGTTATCTCGATACTCCGGCAGACAAGGTAACGATCAATATCGGCACGACGGCAACTGGAGCGACACCCGTCAACACCGCGTCGAGTGTCGCCACTGCACGGCAGGACACCACTCACTACAGCGTCGGCACCGCCTTGGCAATTCCGGTCGATCCCGTTGACAGTAAGATCAACGCGGTAAATGAAGAGACCAACTTTATAGTGATGCAGCTCAAGGTTGAAGAGGGTGCGACTCAAGGCGCAATCGAAACCCACGTCCCCACACTTTCGTGGGAAGAGGTCTGATGTGGTACTTGATCCGTCGAAGATTTACTACTGGCGTATCGACTGGGACAAAGGAAGTGTTGATGACTTAACCCAGCGCAAATTAAGTCGTGAGGATCGCATTGACCCGCAATGCCCTCCGACCGAATACGGACAGGCGCGCAGGATTACCCTTGTCCCACTCGATCCATCCTATCCTGAAATTGTAATGAACATTCCGGAGGGAGCTATACCCATTTGTCACAGACATGTAACACGCGACAATCTGGGTTCTGGCTCCCTCCGGTTTTTGTTATACCGCATCGGCTATCAAGTAGGAAACACCCGCACGATGAAAGCTGTTGATTTGTTCACTCGCAAGATTTTCGCCGTTGAGGATAGCTCTAAAGGTTAAGCATGGCTACGATAACACTATATCCTGTTTCTGATTCTGCTATAGGGTGGAACCCTTTCGGGGACGACCACTATCCCATCGTCAGTGACACTTCTGATGGCTCATATATAGAGATCGGTTCGCTTGGGGTGAACGCTATCGACCGATTCGGCGTAACCA
>JALOBN010000047.1 GCA_023228245.1 Candidatus Pacearchaeota archaeon | reverse complement strand
TGGGCTATTCAAATTCTTCTGATATTGGCGTCATCGGCGCAAGATGATCCCTCGGTTAACGTTCGGCCAATGGTTTTTCCTGAACCCATGAACCACGCGGCCACTGTGATCGATAGCTGGATATCAGAGGCATTCAATTTTTCGGATCACGCCATGTTCTTATCATATGATTATTGGCCATGTCCGCTAAACAATTCCACGATAGCATAATGGTCACCTATTGGCGACAAGGTACATAAAAAGAGGGAAATGACATGATAGGGGCGAGAGGTCGAATTTGGCTAGTCCCTCTCGCGGGCCTTATCGTGTTCTGATGATGGCCGGGCATGTTTTCGTCATATGGCAGTCTATGCAGTACAAGAACGTCGAAAATGGATCGGTGCCCTTGCAACCCATGAGCTTATCGCCATCATAAGTCGGGATATATTCATATCCATCGATATAGAATTTCTTCATGTTATCTCACCATTCGCGAGTTTTGCGGATATCGTTTCAAGTACATCGGCGTACTTCTTGCCCGCCAATACGTTCTTTGCTACTATATGGCTCAGATCATCTGCGTTTACGGCATATTTCTGAGATAGTTCTATTAAATCCTCCAATGCCTTGCCGCGTGGTACGTAGGCACAGCGAGAAATTACATCAATATTATATATGCTCATATGCGCCTCATAATGCTCGCAAACATTCGCCAGCCAGCTTTCCTAACCAGCCTCTTGCCAATGGCCTTCGGGCCTCTTTGGATGGCATTTAGGTCGTTGGATAGGGAGAGGAGCTTGTAGATTAGAGATTTCAGTTTCATAGCAACCTCGCGATCTCTGTAATTATTTCTCTGATATCGTTCGAGTTAAGAACGACATCAGCTAGATACTTTCCATTATGATCGAGTATCGCTAACGACATCGAGTTGTGAAATGTTCCAGCAACTCGACGGCAGTTGAAATTTAGCTTACGAGGCGAACCGCCCCCGCTTGTTGCTGAAATCGTTATGCTACCATTAGGTTCCTTCATTCTTCCTCACCATCATCCGGGCAATCCTTCTGCAATTCACAATCCTCGCAGAGCCGAAATTCTCCATTCTGCATAGAGGTACATCCGCCTCTCTCTTCCCCGAAACCATTTGGATTATCGCGATAGACGGCGCGGCAGGGAATGCCATCGATTAGGAATTGATTCATTTCAGATCCTGCTTCCGAAATTCTGTCCCATTCAGCATAAACATCCCGCCCTCGTAGGTCACATCATATCCATGTGTCGCCAACAGAAAGGCCGCTTCTGGCAGGGATAGGTTGCTGGTGGAATTCAATAGCTCTTCGGGTGATTCTGCTAGGCAGGGTGTGGATAGCAGGCAGATTATGGCCAGGAATTTCATCATTGCTTCCCACCTCCTTTGGGCAACTTGCAGTTTTGCCCACATACAGGACAGTGGGCATACCTGCGATGTGGATTGGGCATTCTTGGCTGGTAATCCCAGGCATGTCTGCATTTTGGACAGGTTAGGGGGAGGGGCATTTCAAGCCATCCCCGTCAGCCAATCATATCTATATTTCGTTCCCCTGGCATCATACAGGGCATGATGTTCAATTGAATTTGGCATATCCGGCATCTTTGGATTGCCCATTTCAACACATAGTTGCTTGAGATCCATACAAAACATCGGCCAACCTTTCGGCAGATCTACCATAGATCCAAGGATCTGGCAGAATACTACCCAGTCGTGGTCTGCATAGTATCCCCAAAATTCAGGCGATGGATCGGAGCCGATGAACTCCAAAATCTCATCTCGGATCTGAGAAATTGGCATCCTCCTGGAGCCTTCCCATGCCATGCGCGGAGATCCGCCCGCGGACATATTCATATCTTCCCCTCTCGGCAGATGTGACAGAACGTTTTCTTGTACCCATTTACTCGCCCTTCGACGGGCAAGGAATCCATACCATGCGCTATTGATGGCGTAGAATTCGCGGCCATCTTCAGAGACGATGGCTATACTAATCAGTTCAATTGGGTGTTTTGGTCCACGCTCGGAAAATTCCGAGTCAATGAAGTATTTCATTTCAACTCATCTCCAATACCTAGTATGCTATATATCTATATATACTTATCGCCACCCACGATAAGCCATTTAAAGCCCAAAATCCCGCCCAACCATGTAATTATGTATCCCATAAGGCGAAGTGCTGTCTAATGGGCGCTAGTGAGGTTTCATGTCAATCACAAGTGATATCTGTAATCATTTGGCGGATATGCCAAGCCAGATCTTGCCCATATACCCGATGCAATTTGATTCTGATACGGTCAATTGCATCGCGGTATTTCCCGGCACTGGCAGCCAAAGACAAGGCACGCAGCCGCTTTTCTTTACCGCATTAGGAACCTTGGATTATCCAGCCGCGCGGGTACAGGTGCGGTATACCGATCCTCATAATGCTTTTGCAGTAGCCGAAGCCGTTCGCGTCTGGATGGAAGCGAATTTGCCGAACGGATATCTAACATGCCGGGCGGAGGATTCGATTGCGAAGGATGCGACTGATGAGAAAAGTCTCGGAATGTCGGGCGGGCCGGCGTATATATTCGAGGTGGTTTTCAATCTTACGAAGGTAAGGGCATGAGCGAAGCTACGATCCTGGTAGGGGATGAAAGCGCCGAATTGATATCATTGGCATTTATTGCATGGGCTGTTAGTAAATCAGCGACCTCATCATCTTTTGATCCAACGCCTTTTATCCGGGATGCCTTTTATGCATCTGGAGAGGCGCAAATTGAAGAGATTGGTGCATTGGTCGAAATAAAAACAAGTTTCAATATCAGATCTCCTCAAGCAGATGCATGGAT
Source organism: Candidatus Pacearchaeota archaeon (assembly GCA_023228245.1). Next base: position 14,162 of record JALOBN010000047.1, on the reverse strand, counting down.
AAAAAAGTATGCGGCAAAGCATATCAAGTACGTCGATGCAACCAAAAAGCAAACCATAAGGCAGATTGTCCTAAGAGGATTTCGGGAAGGTCTAACCAGCCAGGAGCAGAGCAAGCTAATCAAAGAGCATATCGGACTGTTGCCGGCGCATTCCAATGCGGTTGATAATTATCGCAAAAATCTTCTAAGTTCCGGCATGGATACAAGCAGTGCCGATACATTAACGGAAAAATATAGAAAGAAGTTGCTAAAATATAGGGCAGATACGATAGGACTCACCGAAGGCCATACCGCCGCCAACGAAGGCTATAGATTTGCAAATCGAGAAGCGGTGAAACGTGGCATTCTCAATCCAGATAAGTATGAACAGTATTGGATAGTGACAAGAGATAAGCGATTGTGCCCGATTTGCGCAAATCTGTCCAACACGCGCGCCGATCTGCCAAATGGACAATTTCCATCGCCGGGCGGACATGGCCCGCCTATCCATCCACGCGACCGCTGTACAACTGGAATTCGCAGGAAGTGATGATGATTCCAAATGTCGAATGGCATGATGATACTATAATCGCGAAAGCGAAAGCCGCGATGTTGGATGGCGGCGAAGAATGGGCCCGTGCTGAAGTTATGCCAGCGGCGGATGAACGATGCCCAGTTGATTTTGGGACTCTCCGAGATTCACACACGGTGGAACGAGAAGGAACCACGATCACAATGGGATACGGCGGCCCGGCTGCCCCATATGCAGAACGACAACATGAGGATTTGACCCTTTCGCATGTCGTTGGGGAAGCGAAGTGGCTGGAGAATGCTTTCAACGACAAGCTTCCAGAACTTCAGAAAATATTAGATGAACGGCTGAAAGGTGTCTTATGACGGCTCTCGTTTCTGACATGATCGCCGCCCTCATATCGGGTGGATTCGGTACGGCCAAGAACACCGACATCTACGAGGATAATATCATGCCCGCACCGACGGCGCAACTGATGGTGAAGCTTACCGGGGGGGATCTGCCCATAACCACATTGGACAGTCAGACATCTAGGTCTGGCGTCCAGGTCTATGTCGTGGACAGCCTACATGATACCGCTAGAGACAAAGCCGAAGCGATGAGGGCATACTTCTCAGTTAAGAAAAATGTTATCCGACAGGCGATATGGGCGGCCCGAAGCGACCCGATTTATCTTGGACAACTCGATGATGGGCGGCATAAATTCGTTGTGGAATTCAAAATATTCGGGTGAGAGAATATGATAGTAGAGCCACAATACAAGGGACCGATAGACGTTGAGATCATCAAGACTAAATCTGGTGAACGGATTATGCTGAACAATTTCGATATTTCAATGATCACCACCACGTACGAGATCCGGTCTCGACCAGCATCACTAAAAGAGTTGGTAGTGACTATTCCAATCGGACATATCACAATACGGGATGAGTAATTTTTATACAGATATCATTTTTTCTAATAATAGTTTTTACACATTATTATAAACACCTTTTCGCAGTGAAAAGGCAATACTTCGAGGTATGGAAAGATGACAAGCGCAATTTCTGGAATGACTGGCTCGTTGTGGCTCTATACAGCCGATACTCCAGCCAGCATGGTAAAGCTCGGGGAACTCTCCGACTTGAAACTTAAGATCGATGGGAAAGAAATAGATACTTCAAACTGCGACGACGCTGGATGGGGTAGCTCCATAGCAGGCTCTCGGACGTGGGAGCTGAGTGCCTCCGCGAACCTGATCATGGCAGATGATTGCTACGAGCTGATCATAGCGGCTCTGATAGCGGGCAGCGATCTATATGCATATGTCCTGCAGTCCGGGACCGCCACATCCTCACCGGAAGGGTGGGAGGGGGCTTGCTGGGTGAGCGGCGGAAACATCACATTAGCCGGCACGAGTACCCAGCAAAAGGCAGATTGGACTCTGAAAGGCAGGGGCGCGTTGGCCGCCATTCCGTGAGGCTGGTAGATGACTTCAGCCGTGAGCGGCCTATCCGCCGCTCTATTTCGGGATGAGCCGGAGGAGTATGTCGTCACGGCTGCCCTTGGCTCCAACAGAGATATCTGTTTCGCATCGAAAAATGGTACCACTAACAAAGTTGAGATAGTTGTAGGCGGCGTAACTGCGCCGCTATCGGTGGAGGTGGTCGGTGCCAAACTCACCATCACGTCCGCTAATACAGATGGAAGTGCTACCAGCACGGCAGCTCAAATAGTAGACGCCGTGAACTCCGACGTGGACGCATTCGCCCTCTTCGAGGCTCGCCTCCCCCCGGGCACCACGGGCGCGGGCGTGACGGGCGCGGTATCGGAGCTTACCGCTCACGACGGCGTTCATTTCGCTGCTATCGATATGGTAGATTCTGGAGATCACAAGACCTATCAGGCAGCCGCGGGAAATCGATATTGGGACGAGGACACAGCCGCTTCGATACTCGTGGATGCTTCTCCTGTGACAAGTGGGTTCACTGTGAACTATTTACGCGGAAGTGTCACATTCGAAACTTCTCAAGGAGCGAGCACCATCACGGCAACCGGGGTCAAGCGGTCTCTTCTGGCATTCCAGAAGGTCTTTGGACTGTTCGACGGCAAGCTGAAGATAGATGGGAAGGAGATCGATACAACTTCGGTTGATGATGCCGGATGGGGATCTTCCATTGCGGGATCGAGAACGTGGGAAATGTCGGCCAGCCATTTCTTCTACGGTGGTGATATCCCAATCTCGGAGATGGCTACAAAGTATCTCTGGAAGTTCTACAGCGTGTACTCCACGACGCCCTACGCAATCGGATGGGGCAGCATAACCAGCATGAGCAACCTTCTAGCCAATCCAAACGAGGCCCAGAAGCAGGACATCACCGTGAAAGGCAGCGGCGAGTTGTATCTGGAGTAGGCCGGAGCGCAGGCTCCGGTAATTATATATTTCCATAATGAGAGGAATAATCAATGGTAGAAGCAATAATTTTGGACATGGACGAACCCCGCGAAATCAACTGGAATTTCCGGGCGATAAAGAATTTCGAACAGCGATCTAAGAACATTCTGACAAGGCTCCAGGTGACGATTCCCAACATCATCATTCAGAATGGTCGGGCGATAGATGGCGGCCATATCCCCATAGCAAACGCAAACTCTAACCGGATCATGGCCAGCTTCGTGAACATGTCCGAAATTCTGGAGGTAGCCGTTGGCGCAGCGACCGGATTATCCTACATCGAGGTCAAGGGCGAGCCTTCCCAGGCCGCTAAAGCCATAGACGGCTGGATGGCGCGCGGCAACTCTATGAAAGATCTAGGAGATACTCTATACAGGGAGTTCGTTCGCGCCTCCGACCCTTTGGCTTTCGCCCGGATACAGGAAGCCAAGGAAAAATCGGAAGCCGACGACAAGGCGGCCCAGGAAAAGGCGATAGCAGCGACCGAGTAGAAGAAGAAACTTCATCCTCTTTTTGGGAAACTGTTTATCGCGTTGCTTATGTCGATTTAGGGCTTTTGCCCGATCAACTTGATGCGCTCACCCAGGGAGAGCTACGGTCTCTTCAGGAGCACCGGCGACTACAGCACGAGTGGGAACACGAGCAAGCGGCATTTTCGGGCTATTGTGCCGGGCTCGCGTTCGCTCTTGCTTGGAACGGAAAGCTGGAAGGCTTCGATCAATTTTTCCAGAAGCCCACAACGCCGGCGGAGAAAGCGCAAACTTCGGAAGAATATGTAGCCAGATACAACAGTTGGACTTAGCTTAACTTTTTTGCACAGATTATAAACTTTCGTTCTGAACAATTGATTTAGATCTCAGTGGAGCGTTTCATGGTCGATGTAGGAAGAGTCACAGCCGTCATTGATGGGGATATCGGGCCGCTCAAGAATGCGCTCAATCAAGCCAAGAGCCAAGCCACTAGCGCGGCCTCTGGTATCGAAACCGACTTCAAGAAGGGCTTCGGCTCCGGCCTGCAAAGCAGCGTATCGAGCATCACGTCCTCGATGGGGCCGTTAGGATCTGCCATATCGGGCGTTTCCGGTGGGCTCGGACTTGCAGCGACCGGTGGATTGGCGGCAGCGGTAGCGCTCGGGGCACTCGGAGCGGCAGCCGTCAGCACGGCAGCGGATTGGCAATCCCTCATGGCGGGCGTCTCGAAAACCACCGGGGTTGAGGGAGCAGAGCTGGACCAGCTCTCTGCGGATCTCCAGAAAATCCGTACTGAAACCGGCGCTACGGCTGAAGATATTGCGAATGCCACGGTCACCGCTGGATCGGTGGGCATCCCATCAGGCGAGCTGGCTGAATTCACCGAAGTCGCTCTCCAGATGGGCAGCGCCTTCTCGATGTCTTCCGAGGCAGCCGTTAGCGGAATTTCAGCTATCGGAAACAGCGCGAAGGATACTGGCACGTCGTGGACAGAGTTCGCCACGATGGCAGGCTCCAGCGTCAACGTCCTGGCCGACTCAATGAGGACCAGCGAAGAACAGATCCTCACAGGAATGACCCACCTGGGCGCTACCATGGGCCTCCTCAAGCCGCCCGAGGACACTATCCCTGAATGGATGGCTCTCGTGGCCACGGTGCAAAGCCTTGGCCTGGCGGGAGACCAGGCAGGCGAGGCCGTCCAGGACGCACTCACATATGCCGCCAGGAACGCGTCGAGCAAGGAGCTTGGAATCGACGTGGCCGGGCTGCTCGGGACCTCAGCGACTCAGCTCCAGCTCGACCTGAGGACCAACGCTCCTGAAGTTTTGCAGAATGTGGCCAAGGCCATAGCTGCCTTGCCATTGGAGCAACAAGCCGCTGCAATGGCCATGTTCGGCAGCACTGGCTCCAAGGCCATTGCGCTTCTCATGGGGGATCTCGACATCACCACGGGATCGTTCGACAAGCTTGGATCGGCCATAGACGACTCGAATAAAGCATGGGAAGAGGGCACAAGCCTATCCACTGCCTACGGAAAGTCTCAAGACACGTTCAACGCCGCCACCAGCCGCCTGACTGCCTCCCTCGATGTAGCCGGGCAGAAGTTAGGCACGGTGCTCCTTCCAGTCCTGACGTCTGTTGTGGATGCGCTCACATTTGGAGTCCAGGCCGCTACCAGCTTCGGCGAATCGATATCGAGCATGGTATCTGGGTTCTCGGCCCTCGGCGGAGAGCTGCTGTCTGGCGAGAATTGGATGGGCACGCCTGCGGATTTCTTGGATAATTTAGATAGCGCTTTCTTAGGCGCTCTCGGGATCGAGGTAGGCGATGCTGTAGCCGAGGGCACTACAGACGGCACCGAAGAGGGAATGGCCGAAGGCAGCGAGAAGGCCAAAGACGATATCAAAAAATCTACCAAAGACGGCGTAAAGGAGGGTGCTGAGGAAGGATTCGATGAGGCGGCCAAATCATATTGGTCGAACGTCGAAAACCTTCAGCGCCAGGGTATACAGACCGGCTATGCCTCTTCAGCAACCGCCGGGACGGTAGTTCCATCCAGCAACGCGAGCTGGAAAAAAGCGGCTTGGTCGACCACCGAAACTGTCTCAGAAGTTCCGGTAGGAATCCGCCACGATGTCACCAGTCAGGGCAGCAAGTACACCCTCAGGATCGATGGTAAGGATACCGGGATCAGTAGGACCGTTGACAATTTTGATACCACCCCCCGCGAGGATCTTGTTCAGTCCATGCTCAACGAGTATGGCCTCGGTGGCGTGGATGCGGGCACTGTACTGAAGCTGGCGAACAAGCCAGGTGAGGCGGCCAAACTCGAAATCGGTGCTGATATCACCATCGATTCCTACCTGAATTTCGCCGAAAACTTGAAGAGTGAGATCGAGGATGTCGGAGTAGAAATAGGCGATGCGTTCACCGCTGGCATGGTCCCTGACATCGACACGATCGATTCCAAGCTCGATGCAATACGCCGACTCAAACTCTATGATCCTGATGAATATGAGCGTCAAGGCGCGGAGGCGGCGGAAGAATATCTAATATCTCTCCAGAGCGCGCTCGATGCCTACGAGGCGGCCAAAATCGCCTACATAGCAGAACCAGGGCCAAACACTTTATCAGATTTTGAAAAGACGTACAATCAGTTGCAAGGTCTGGCAGACAATATGCCAGTCACCCTGAAGCTGAAAGCAGACGACGAAGATTTCATAAAAGTGCTAACAGCGTACTTCAAAAATGGTGTGAACACCGATTGGAACGCTCTCGGTGTATCGAATCCCGCGCGCTACCTAGAATACGCGAAGGGGCAACTTTCTTCGGAAGTATCCACCTACGCCGAGCAGGGCCGGACAATTCCCGAAGGCGAAACCCTCAACCTTTTCACCGCATTGCAAAGCTGGTTCCACGAGAATTATTCATCTCTGGATAGCGTAAATCGTACATCATCCGCCCTGCTGGATCAGGCCATCTCGAAGGGCGGGCTCGCCTGGGACGCTCTCTATGCGCAGATGGGCCTACTGTCTACGGAAGTTGGAACGGCGGGAACGAAAGCGGGCGAATCCATCCAGACAAAATCAACTGCGGGAGCCCAAAAGATTTTCGATTCGGCTGCCTACTTCAAGCTCGAAACAAACTCAGCCGGGCAGAATATCGCCGTCATAGGATCGGCGGCGAAAACCGATGGCATAGCCGGTGGCGCGGGCATGCGCGCGGGCGGGCAAGATGGTGGGTCCGCTGTGCTCGCGGGTTGCCAGACAGGGGCAGCCGCTTTGGTAGAGTCTGCCAGTAGCGTTCGCTCGATCATGAACGCTGCAGCCTCAGCGAATACGCTGAAGTCTATCATGTCGTCCGCTGCCGTGAGCGGAAGCGGCGTAAGTTCTGTATATCCGATAGCGGCCACCACGAAAACAACGTCTCTTGGGTTCTCATCCGGCTCTGACCTCAACAATTTCGGAGGTGTCCCGAAGGGGTGGACAACCGCGGTATCCGAAGCGAGCGAGGCGACCAAGGGTGCGGTGGCGCAGACGGGCGACCTGACCAGCGGCGTAACCTCGCTGGATGGGACTTCAGGATCGTGCACCTCATCGGTATCTGGGCTCAATTCGGAGCTGTCACAATTTCATGTGCTGGCAGCGGCCACAGCAACGACGCTCGCCACCTCATCGGCGTCCCTCGCGGCCTCGAACAACCTGCTGCAGTATACAGCAGAGGGTGTCTCGGACTCGATGTATGACTGCGAATGCGCTATCAGCGACTTCGCCAAGGCACAGGAGTCCACTGCAGGGCTGTTCTACGCATCGTACATCGGCCCGACTTCGGGCTATTCCGGTGTGGCTGGGGGCGGTGCGGCCACCTCATCGACATATACGCTTCCGGCTATCTTTTCCAGCTTCGCCAATGAGGGCTACGTAGCATCGCCCACCCTTGCTATTGTGGGTGACAGACCGGGTGGGGAATATGTGGTAGGGGCCGCGAGGTTTGAGAATGCTGTTGGAAAAATGGGGAGCGGTGGAATCACTGTGAACGTCACTCAGAATATCAATGGGTCCGGGCTATCTGCTTCTGAATTGTCGGACGTTCTGGAGAAAAATAACAAGGCGCTAGTAGCCGAAATTACTAACGCTGCGAGGGGATTCTGAGTTCGCCTCGATTGCATCCGAGACATACGGCCCCCGGATGCCTTCCTTTATGCTCTGATCCACATCCACTACTTCTTCAGGAGTTCGGCAGATCTTCCAAGAATCCAGATCTGTTATGACTTTTCCCAGGCAGTGCTCCAGGGACCGGTTTCCTAGAGTTTTTCGCTGGGTATCCAGCCCGGCCCAACCATCCCCGAGCGGAAAAATAACATAGCAGTGACTCCCATTGGGTGGATCTCTGCGAATGACTATCTGAGGATCATAGCCACGCTCTTTCAGAAACTGGTAGTTAGCGACGCTCATATCAGCACAATCAAAGACATCATCGCACCACTGATAGCGAAAGTGATACTGATCCACCAATACCTGTACTTCTTCCAATTTATGAGTATCATTACAAGGGACGAATTGCCACGCTGACCCAACTGATATTATCATAATTATAATTACTGCAATTTTCAGCATAATTCTGAATGCGATTTCGAGGATATAATCATGACGGAAGAAACGGAGGAAGCAAAGCCCGTCCGGGCCACAGAGACGAAACGCGGTGAGAAGCGCAAGCCACCTGAGAAGAAATATCTGGCCGGAGTAGACTGAATGGAAATCCTCATCACCAATGCCGGAAAGGAACCGATTGAGATCGAGTCCGATAGCTGGACTCTGAAGGAATACCAGGATGCTCACCGGGCGGCGGACTTCTCAATTCAGTGCAGCCGGACAATTCCAGTTGGCCGATATGCTCACGTGGTTGCGACCGAGAACAGGCGAGTCCTTTTCCGGGGCTATGTCAGGACCCCGAAAATTAAGAATGCTCGGGCCAGAGAACTCACCTGTAAGGGCGAGGAGGATCTTCTTCTGAGGCGCTACACCGGGCGGTATGCGTATCAAGCGGAAACTCATCGCATTATTCATGCGTTCCAATCGTCAGTCCCAAACCAATCGCCTGATATCTATGGTATAACTGGAAACATTGGGTTATTGGCCATAGCTAATATGATGATTCCGTACAACGGAAATGTAATTACCACCGGAACTCCGGCATATGATTGGTACGCAGTCGGAACTGATTGGATCTACCGGCTAGATGGATTGGGAACAAATAGCAGGATTGGAGAGGCAGATATCTATGCAGAGGGTACACTCCTTCCCAGGGTGGACAGCTACCTCGCCCTGGAAGGGACCGACATATGCTGCTATTCTGACGAGGACGATCTTTACGTTCGGCTCGATGATGCTTCGCTAAATAATGGGTTCGGCCCAAAAATGATGATGCTGGCAGACAACGCATACAGCACCGGAGTAATGCAGGGAAATATAGATCTACCCACAACGGAATTGACTGGAAACTTCCAGTTGAATTTCGACAGGGTCATGGATATTCTGATCGACATCGCAGAATTTTACGGCCTCAATCCGAGATATCGCAGAGGGAAGACATGCACATACTTCGATGCGTTGGACGAACCGACCGCGACCGAATTCACACTACCAGAAGAAAACATTGAAGAAATAACGCAATCAGTCAACGAGGATCAGAAAGTACACGCGCTCTTCGGGATGGGACATGGTAGCCGAGATGTGCAGCACATCTATACTCCCTCAGATCATTCGTGGAAGGGAATTTGGCTGGAAGACTCTCTCGATGTAGACGAAGGATTTTTGGATGCGGTAGGCAACCTGAAGCCCTACATCGATGCTGAGTACGGACTGCGCCTGGCAGATGAGATGTTCTCCATCTCACCCACTCCTGATTGGGGCCATAAACCAAAGCCGAATGACATGATTCGGCTGAGGCTATTCGGTGAGGCGGAAAAGCTCTTGCAGGTAGCTTCTGCGAAAACCGATAGCAAAGGCAATTACGAGATGGAGATTGGCGGTCGAAAATCGGATCTAGTGGATGCATTCAATTCAAAAGATTCGTTGAACAGAATATATCTAGATGAGTACCTAGTCGAGTTCGGCAAGGCCATAACCACGAGCGGAACCGCTCTCCAGATGGGCGATACGACTCATGGAGTATGCGGCGGGGCATCTGCAAGCGTGACCGTCCCGGCCAATGCTTATGAGTCAGATTGGTCCCACCGGGTTACTTTGGATATTTCCATCACAGCAGACGAAAAACCGGTATCTTGCGCTGTATTCGTTCAGGTAAATGGAAGTGAAAACTTCCTTTGCCAGCCTCGCCATTATCTTCTCAATGATCAGATTTCGGGGCTTGACATCACCCGATACGTGAATTATGGATCAGCTTCCACAATAGCGATTTGGGTACAGAAAAATGGAGAGTGGGAAGATACCACAGCCTGCGCAGATCACCCGACGTTCGATGTTTCCACGACCGTTCGGATGTGGAAGAGAACGATCCTGGGAAGCAACATCAAGCGCGGGCTCAATACTCAGAAAGTGACCTACGCGACTTGGAAGAGACTTAAGGGAAAAGTTTACGCTTGGGTTAGGAGCTGAAAATGGCTACTTACGTTACTCCCTACTGCCAGATCCACGGATATGATTTCTCCGATATCATTTTCGCGGAAGGCGTCGACTCCTCCGGAGGTGGGCATGGAGTCGAGGAAGTTCAAGTACCTGGAAGAAATTATGCGGATGTGCGGAGCAAGGGCCGGGCGGTCAAGAAGTACAAAATCAGGACCGTCAAAACCAAAGACAGGGAACTTCTAGAAGCATTTCTTAAGGAAGTTAACACGGCCCCGGCCGAGTCCGAGTTCTACCCATTCGACGCTACCAGGGCGGGCTATATTGCGCTCGCCCATGCCTATCTCTCCTCCGGCCAGGCGCTTGACAAAAATTTGTATGAGGCCATAGCCGAAATTACATGCCGCGAGGCGTGGCTATACGGCCCAGACCAGGGCATAGACATGCAATGGACGGCCCCGCTGCCCAGCGTCTCCGCGCTGCTAACCAATGCCGGCCAGGAACGGGCGCCAATTAGCTACCTACAGGCATCGGCTGATCGAGTAGCTGCCTATATAGAGGATCTATCTGTACGAATTACTCCTGCCAGTTCAAGCGCGGAGCATGACAGGGAGCTGATCCTGTGTGAAAAGATGCTCCGGGGGGACATTTTCGAACTCGGATGGAGGGGCGAGGTCTGGCACTCTTACGAATCTCCTCTGATCTCGATGGCGGCCCTTTCGTATGACTGCCATTCCAAGACATCGGGGGGATCGATAGCAAGCGGAGTGTTGACGCTCGACAATTCCGATTATGTTCTCATGCCGTTCTACGGCCCTCTTCCAGTATCAGGCGAGGCCGGAGCGGCTAAGATCGAGTTGACTGTCGATGCTCTGACGGGCGATGGTGCAACCGTCTGGAAGGCAACCGAGACCGATCTAGCAGATTTGGAGGAAGTGGATCATGACGACCTGGTGGTCGGGAACAATGTAATCTACATCCCGGATGTCGAAGGTGAGGAGCATGTGGCATTTGGAATAAAGGCCGCTGCAAGCGGTTCTGTCGCCATTTCCGCCCTGAAGGGAACTGTCCACCGCTACGTAGCTCCGAGCAAGATCCCTTACTCGGACCCAGATGAGACTTTCAAAATTAGGATCGAGAGTGCGGCGGGGAATCAGCTGAGGTTCGTCCAAGCGTGCATCAACGATCGATTTTGGTACTGAGGTTTATATATGGATACTAAATATATTTTGAGATCTGAAGGCATAATTGTAGTGGATCGCGGCGCGTGGGTTTCGGGCGAGGACTACGAGGTAGGTAACCTGTCGCAAAATTCTGGATCGTTCATTTGCACAGCAGATCATACAGCGGCATCGGCCACAGAGCCTGGTGTAGGAGCCGATTGGGCGACCGTCTGGAAGGCTCTCCAGACAGTGACTGGAACCTATCAGTCTAATTATTTCAAGGCACAGGACACTGCGCCTTATTATCGCCTCGTGGACGGATCGGGCGCGGATGCCCTGATCAGGCTTTCTGCAGGAATCTTGCAGTTCTGGGACAATATCAGGGGCGTCATCATGGCCGGGTTCGACATGGCCACGGGATTGCTGACAGCTACCTCTCTGGCAGTATCCGGGGCTTGTGCCGTGACCGGGGCCCTCACGGTCGCCACCGAGAAGACGGATCACCAAATTGGTGTAGATATAGCAGGCGGAGTCTCAACAGTCGCCACCACGGGCGTGGTGGGCGGGACATGGACAATTTCCGAGGGGGCGAGCGATGATACTCAGATAGTGACCCGAACCGCGTCGACCACGGCGCACAACTACCGCATGCCTATCAGAATCCCGCGAAGGACTGCATCCGGGAAGGGGGCAAAAATAAAATCGGTAAAGGTAAGCTACACGATCAGCGGTACGGCGGACACTACTAACGATGTTCTACAGTTCCAGATTCTGAAACAGATAGTCCCCGCGGATGGATCGGATGCAAGCGCCTCTGTTCTGGCAGGAGATAGTAATTCTGATTACGATTCCGCGCACAATACGACTGCAGAAAGACTGGCAGCGGGCAGTCACACGCTGACCGTTACAATCCCCACAGCGGAGCAGGCGTATGCTGTTGACGGCGAGGTTTTCGCGCTGCGGGTGTACATCAAGGATGCCGCTACCTCCAGCCTTGCCCTTGCGCTGACGGGTGCCGTGGTAAATTACGCAGCATCTGAATATTGAGGCAGTCATGCAACAGAGGTATCTTCTCAGGTCGGATATCCCGGACCTCGTCGGGCCACAGGGCATCCCAGGGGGCACGCTGGATTGGCAGGGAGAGTATGATCCTCTCACCACCTACACGGCCAACCAGGGGGTACGATCCTCTGAGGGCAGGCCGTTCTATGCCACTCAGACGACCATGGGCCATGCACCACCTAGCTACCCGGACACGGAAAATGCCTATTGGTCACTGATCGTCGAGAAGGGGGCGGACGGAGCGGACGGGGGACTCATGACTATCTGGCTGGATATGCCAGGCTTGCCGTCGTGGGTTTCGGCCACTTCGTTCAAAATTGTGGACACCGGAAATGCGAACGAATATGATCTGCTTTTCTCGGCAGGCATGATCATATCCTGGCAGAAAATGGGGGGTGGATGGCAGGTTGCAAAAATAGTTTCTGCTACGTATAGCGCCAATTATGTTACGTTCGTTGTGATTGGAAATACAATAGCAGACGGCTTCACAGACCTAAAATACTGCATCCATCGGGCTATCGAGGACGGCTGGATTATCCCCGGAAGCATGCCTATAGCCGCCCTGGCGAATATCGGGAAGATCCTCTCATGGCGGGAAGATCGGTATGGTTTTTCGGCTGTTGTGGTCTACCAGACGGCGCCTACGACTACGAAAGGAGTCTGGGATATCAATGATGACGGAACCAGCATTTTCGCCACAAAACCGGAGATAGCCGCCGCTGCGACCGAGGGCACGGAGACAGTATGCAATTCGTTGCTTGGAACAGCTACAACTGCCATAGCCGCGAAAAGCAAGATCTCACTCGACTATGACAGCGGTCATGCTACCACTCCGGGGGAGGATGCCTATGTCTATATCTGGTCGATGCCGACTGTCTGGAGATATACCCCATGAGCATCTACCATTGGCCCTCGCCGGGATGCGTCGGGCTGTGGAGATTCGAAAGCAACGGCACGGACGGCTCGCCGGAGGGAAACGACGGCACCGCCTCATCAATTTCATATGCCATTGGGAGATTCGGGAAGCGAGCCGGGTTTGACGCCGCGAGCCCTTCATATTTTTCCATGACTTATGCAGATTCTTTGAAAGTTGCCGATCTGACGGTCATGGCCTGGTACAAGGGCACAGACGCAGCCGCGAGGGCTACGCTTTTCTGCACTTCTGGGATACACATCGGATCTTCCTACGATACTTACTATGGTTACAATTTCGAGACCAGGACCGGAATGCCTGCGCTCATGCTCAGATCGGAAGTGGTGGCCGGGGAAACTGCCGTCAATGACGGTGCCTGGCACTGGCTGGCAGCCACTCGCGACGATGATTATGCCAGAGTATATGTCGATGGAAAAATTGATGCAGAACTCGCGAGCCCGACAGCGCTCTCCTATTGTTCGCATGCGCCTGCATCGTATTATTACGCATGCTCTCGGATCGGCGGATCCTATCGAGCGATGGCTGCGCCGTCAACTATCGGAAATTACCCGACTTGCTCATTGGACGAGCTGCAGGTGCTGAATTACGCGCTCTCACCCGCGCAGGTGCGGCGCATGTATGCGTTTCAACGTGGATTTTTATAGAGAGATGAGTCTTATATTTTTTATCCACTTTTTTTAGGACTAAGCATCAGGTTTAAGTAGTATGCGTATTACTGAATACATATGAAACGATCGCGAATGGAAATGAAAATCGATATCCTTAAATTGCTTTGCGATAAAGATTATTTGCAAAGCGAACTGTCAAATCAGTTGCGAATTAATCCCGCCGTCATTAAGCCGCTTCTGGCAACAATGCGAAAGAATGGATTGATATCCCGTGAGTGGATAGATATTAGCGTCACAACCCAGGGTAGGGAGATATCCGAATTGGCCCGGAAGCTGGAAGAGGCGATGGGATGAGTCCAATAACGATATGCTTTGCCGTTATATTCGGCACGATAT
>JALOBN010000009.1 GCA_023228245.1 Candidatus Pacearchaeota archaeon | reverse complement strand
TTCTGCTAACCACTTCTCTGGTTCCCATCGCTCAGTGTAGACATGCAAGTTATTTGACACCTGATTGTACGATCCTACTTCAACTCCTAAGCAGTTAGCCACGTACTCCTGTAGAAATGAGAAGTGAACTACGTTTGCTCCAAGCGCTCCCCAAATCATATCATTGGATCTGTTGTAGACAGTCATATCTAGATAACGATAAACCCGATCACTAGCTGGCATAAACACAGCCGGATCTGTTGGATCAAGGCAATCGAATGGTTCATTACGAATTGAAAACAAGACTGACAGATTGCAACAGCAGTCTTTTGTTTCATCAATCTTTAGCAAATCAGATTCTACTTCCCACATCTGCAGTACACAGCGACGTGACTCAGGCTTCCTACGTAGTTGGTCAATTATGATTGATAGCTGGTCAACCCTCCTGTCTTCTGTGTAAGGGTAAGGGCCGTCTCCCCCAGCTTCTTGTCCACCATATCCGTTTCTCCATCGATAGCCATAAGCTCCGTTGAATGTCTTACCGTCATCGCTGGCAATGTCAGCAATCTGGCTATTGTAGTAAGCCAGTGGTGCAACGTCATTGCGTCCCGCCAACATCCAGAGAGATTCAAACAGCGTGAAAAAACATGGGGCATCCCGTTTCTTATTAAACAACACCCGTTCTCTTGGGTGACTATAGGTGACAATCACAGGCTCTTCTACTTGAAGAACATCACCAGCTCGGCTACTGCGATGGACTGTTGGGATACTTCCGGTATAGATACCAGATACTAGGGTTTGAAACGCCGTGTTAACATTTCTAGTTTTGAGATGCATCGGTTTTCTTCCTTTCAAGATATCTCTTGCGGGCTTCACTAAGTTTTCGTCTGTGTTCAGCAGAACACGTTTTGCCTTTACGTGGTGGGTTTACTCTATTTCTTTCTATTGCCCTTTGGCTAGACTTTAGTCGACATAAATCACTAACTGGTCTGCCCAAATTAGCCTCACTTATTCGTCTCCTAGTTTCCTCTGAGTGGTGATGTCCGACTAGGTTTTTGTTGCCTATCATTCGTAGTCTGATGTCAGGTCGAGGCTTTCCAAGTCTAGAAATGCTCATCTTCATTTTTGCAGAATCAGAATGTTTTCTTCCTTTAGCGGCTAAGCTTATCTTGCGTTTAGTTTCATCACTAACCACCCTTAATTTTTTGGTGGTCCGAGATTCTTTTTCTTCCTTCGATAGAGTGCATCCCCTTGAATCCACCAGTTCCTGGAGCCCTATTGTACTTAGGTTTTAATGAGGCAATTGTAGCTTCCTCTAGCTTAATTGACTCTTTTACAGTTTTACAAGGTAGGATTGTGTAGTCGATCTTACTCCAGATGTTAGCCACTAGCTTAGCCAACACGTCAGGCCTTCCTGCATTGCTTCCTGAACTAGGTCTGGGCACCCCTCTCATCCCAGTCCCCCTACCAACCCAAATAACTACTCCTTCGTATTTCCAGGTGTAGACATAGGGCTGGTTAGGGTTACTTAGTGGCCTAGGGTAAATCTTTTTCATTATTGCTGTCTATGATCCTGTTTGACGTGTTTCTTGTTCTAATCGATACTTGACATACTGTACTGGGTCTGAACATTCGTGTAGAAAATTGTGGCGAGAGGGGAATACAATACCTCTACCACCAGCCTTAACAAAATTCTTAACTGTCTCTTCTCGGTCGTCAATCAAAACGTAGTCTGGCCTAGCCAACCTCGATTTGCATGGGGTAATTACGTAGTCCTCGAAGTCTTCCCCTAGCTGTTGTTTGATCCATCTTATCTTGCCTGTACCTGCGGCAGCACACTTTGATGGAGATGTGACAATCATCCAGTCGTATTTGCTCATTAATCCCAGTATCTTTTCTGCCCATGGAGTTGGATTCATGTAGGCCCAGAAATCTGTGCCAGCGGCTTTGATTGGTGCCCAGAATTGTTGCTGGGTCATTTCCATCGGTTCAACAATCGACCATGTTCCAGGCGTCCAAACCTTCTCCAATCGGTGTCTGGTCCAGCCATGTTCCCGCAAGGCGGCACCGACAAAATCTGTGATCACCTCGTCCATATCGAGCAAAACGGTGAGCATCCAAAAATTCCTGTAGACGTAAGATGGTTAGTAATACTAAGTTGCAACAATCTTTCCAAAACCACCCGTTAGTGGGCTATTATCTTTCCCAGCTTGAATTACAATGACTGGCGTGGTTGGGAGTTCCAACCAAAACCAAACCGGGGTCAGCCCAATGTTCCCAATGGATCGCAAGCCGATGCCTGCCGCAGTGTCCTACACCACTGCCAACGGCCAGCGCAAGGTCAAGCAGTTTGCTGATGCCTTTGCTGCACGTCGGTTCTTTGCACACCAGGACAAGATGGGCTACACCCCCACATTTACTAGGAGCAATGCTATGTCGCCCGAAACCACCCCCGAATCCGCTGCCGTTTCCGCCACCGAGTCCTCCAAGGCCACTAGCAAGCCCAAGACGGCTACCAAAGCCACCAAGGCCCCCAAAGCCAAGGCTAAGGCTAAGCCTGCTAGCAAGGCAGCCAAGGGCTCTGGCAAGGTTGCCAAGGCCCCCAAAGCCAAGGCTAAGGCTAAGCCTGCTAGCAAGGCAGCCAAGGGCCCCCTTGACCTTACTGCCAAGGAAGCCGCCATTCTCAAAGTCCTGAACGGCAAGGATGCTGCCAAGAAGGATCTACCTGGTGCCAGCGCGAAAATCATGGGAGCTGCCATGCGTGAGGATTACGGCTTGCAAGGTGGTGGTCTCGCTGGCCGTGGGCTGGTGAAATTCATCGAACCGCCGGATGGTAAGCATGGTGTGTGGTACGCTATCACGGCCACCGGTCGCAAGGCGTGGGAACGATTCAAGGCCAGCAAGTAATCAGCGTCCGATCAAATTCAACACACATTGCCCCCGCTACGAGGCGGGGGTTTTTGTTGCGCGCATCTACAGCACCCCAGAGCCTTGATGAGTATTGCACGGCTGGTAATCGTTTCTGTAATACCACACCGACATCGCACATCCCAACCGATACCCGGTGTGTACTTCTCTACGACAAATTTGCCAAATGTCAACCCAAGCAATCCCCGTTGACTCTCTGGTCTATCTACTTCTCTGACAGCATACAGCTCAGGCCACCTACCAACCAGTTTAACCCACTCACCTTCGCTTAGCCCCACTACAGACGTTCCGGCAAAGGCTATTTCATAAGCCTTAGTACGTGCTGGCCATTCTAGACGGATGCCTACCTTAGCCATCGTAGACGTAACGTCGATATAGTTATCAATATGAGCGTTGCGGGGAACCACATGAACCCTAGGCACTGACTGTTTGAACCTGGCTACCTCATCCCTCAACATACGCTTGCTAGTACCTTGCCAATAAAGCAGGTTGGCTAGCTGATACTCCTCCCAGTCCGGATGAGCAGTTTGCATTTTTGCAATGTGCTGACCTAATGGGTATCTAGTGTAAATCGCCCAAATCTTCCTATCTAGGCGTAATGGAAACGGGGGCAGGTCAGGTGGGCACCCAGCCTTCTTTCTGAAATTCTTGCATCCTCTAGGGTGCCCATGGTAAGGCCTCCCACAAAGCCCTAACCTTTTACCCGCCGGAATCAAATCTACTTCAACCAGCTTCCAAGGCATCTGTCTACTCCTATCCGCCACTATGTACAACTTAGACTAGGCACCAGCTTCTAACGTCTTGATGATTTGTGGCAATGGGTCTTTCCAATTCAAAACCAGGATGTTATGCCCAGAGGACTTACACCCACTGCGCACTCTTTCCCAGATGGAGTGCCAATCCTTGCAGATATTTTTCAAGTTGAGAGGCTTTGTGTTGCCCTTAGCCAGTCTTCTTTCCCTAACTCGTTTGACACACACATTCATAGGAGTATCTAGAAAAGCGAAAGTGTAGTTTGGGATTTCTTTAGCAAGCAGGCTATATCGCTGGAATGTATGGGCAACTAGGATGCCCTCTAGAATAACCCAACGGTACTTTTTTGCAAACAGCCTGACTCTTCGCACAACCTCATCAGCCGTGCTAATGCCATCACACCCGCCACACGTCCTATTATAGAGACCAACAACAGCGGCATCTACTTTTGGCAAGTAAATGCCAATAGGCTTTCCACCCTCTATGATTTCCTGGTTGCTGTAAGTGTGTAGCAACTGGTGTACGACCCAACTCTTACCGCTGCCGTGTGTGCCGCGTATGTCTAGAACAGCCACCGATAGTCTCCAATTATAGACGCCTTAGGATCAACAAGGTTTGCCAGAGTCTAAGAACCTTGGTACTTCCTTTTCAGCCGACCTTCTCCAAGCCTAGCCCTCTCATACTTGTCCATCTCACAGAGTGAGTGCTCGATTTCCCGCATTTCAAATCGAGGCATGTTTGGTAACTTTTTACGAACTATAGCCAGCAAAGCACGAACCTGTTCTACCCGATCCGGCCGAATATCAGGTACCATTTTACCCTTCTTGCCAACTACCATCTTATCGCCTAACACCCTAGCTAATCCTCGGTTAGCCCCCGGCCCCAGGTTAGTCCAGGTATCAACATCACTAGCCTTACTAAGCAGGTGGGTGTATCGCAAGTCACACACAATCTCATAAGCCATGAATCCACCAAGATTGTCAAACTTGCATAACTCTTCCCACAAGGCTTGCAATCTACAATCATTTTTGCAGACCTGAACCAATCGCTTACGTTCTGCCCATACCTTTGATATAGACTTACACACGTTAGGTATCTTGCATCCAGGGGGGCCATTGCCAGCCTTGATCATGTAAGCGCCAGTAAACACTTTACCGTGTCGCTTCTGCTGTTGTTGCAAGACATGAACGGCTAACTTCTCATTCCATTGAGTTAGCAAATCACAGGTGCCGTCCTGGTCTTTTCCATAATTCCACAGAACTTCTCCGGTTGGAATATAGTTAAACCAGCGAAAAATGACTGTAGCCATCAACACGTTAGAGTCTCTCTTAAGTGGATCTCTAATATTCTTTCTGAACCACACCGTCGTCTTATCGTTCTCACGGTAAGGATTCGTGAAGAACACAGACTGCATCACCTTGTCGTTTGTCCAAGGTTTTGGTTTGCCAGCAGCTCTTTTAAGATGAATGTCGTATCTTTCACTTATCCAATATAGGAACCTCTCCATCGGAGTCAGCTTAGCAACCTCTTCAATCTTCATGAGCCTCTTACCTCGGTTAAGCAGTACCTAGTTAGCTTTGACGCAGGCCGGCTAACAAAACTGAGTGATTCCCACTCGATGTTTCTTTGGCCGGTTTCATTCTCGTTGTCATATGAAGGAAATCTACAGAGACACTGTTGTAAGTCTGGGTCTACTTCTACCACTATACCGACCTGCCCAACCCAAGCCTCTAAGTCTTCCTTTTCTTCACCACTACTCTCCCATTCATCTGGTTGTATAGTTACTAGAACGTAGTCTCCAAGTTTGACGTCTTCAATTTTCATGCTATGTCTAACTCCTCTTGGATTAGCAGAGCTACCTCTTGATCAGTCAAAACTGTTCGACCGTCTGGAAGTTTCTTTTCCCATAACCAAAGGCTAGCGGGAGTATTACAAACCCACTTCCATCCAGCTTCTGCTAGAAAATGCCGTTCCATGTCGTCTGCTTGAGTCCTTAGATCCTCAATCTTGTCAAACAGCTCACTACTGCTAGGCATTGATTTCTCCTCGTTAATGAACTCCAGATTGTATTCGTTGCTGCCACTCCAACAGCATTGCTTTAGTCCAAGTTCTAGCTGCCGGATGGGGCATCCCTAGTATTCTACACGAAGGCTTGTAATCACACTGAGCAAACGTAGCTTGTGCAACTTTACCACACACTAGCAACAGACCGTAGCTACACCGTTGTAGATTATACGACAACCACTCAGAGTCTGGTTTACCATGTTGCCTGGCGTTAGCTACTTGCTGAGGACAAGCATTCGTAACCCACAGATTATCATGGCCAAGGAGCCAATACAGTCTACGTCCTGTATGGTTCTGGGGGTTGATGCGAAACATACCCGGGGCCTTACCTTCTGTTCCCCACATCGTTTCTAATACAGCAACGCAACGAATGTGAATCATTGCTGCTGCTTATTCCTCTAATACGCTTTCAATAATTCTTCTCCACTCAGCACGAATCTCTTTTTGTGTTTCTCTATCAACCTGTTCCCACTCCTGGCGTAGCCCCCTCCTGTCAGTCAAGTCATCCAGAATCTTGTCAACAATCATTTGGGCTTTTGAGGGCATGGCTATTAACCTCTGGCTTCTTTCAATTGCTGACGATAGTCTTCCATCTTCTGCTGGTGCAGCTTAGCATCAGCCTTGTCATTATCTTGCAAAGCCAGGCACATCAGCTCAGACTCTTGGTTGAACTTCCTCTGTAAGCGAGCAATGTAGGGGTCTTGACTGTATCTCACTTTTATGGCCATTATGATTTCCTTTTGAATGCCTTAGTAATTAGGGAAATCCTAGACTGCGCAGCAGCAACACCAAATTGCTTATGGCATCTGTCACATTCATTGCGACTTAGATGTAGATAGGCAGCTACACCCAACGGCACTGACTCTTGAGTGTAGGTCTTAAAATTGCACAACCCACCCTTGGATTGCAGTTCTGTCTCCCTACAGCAGTGGGGGCAAATCACCATAACCTTATCGTAACTTCCCATTGGATTATCTCCCTAATGCTCCACACTTCGAGCAACCGAGTCTCCACTTACCATGACCAACATAGCTAGTTCGGCACCACTTGTGCTTGCACTTCAATCGCAGCTTTCTAGACTGTTGTATCGTCTTTTCAAGTATTTGGTACGTCATTGTCGCCTCCAACCACACTAGCCTCTACATTGATAAGCATAGCAGATACAGACCCAGTATCTTCTTCTGCTCCAATAGGAATTGTACGGAATTTGTGTAGGCTAATCAATCCTTTAACAAGTTCAGCTATCTCGTCTTAGTCAACATCAATTCCCTCTTCAGTGTCTCGATCAATTATCTGTAGTTTCACTAGAATCTGCATGGGTGTCTCCTGAAGATGCAGAAATTTCCTTGGCAATTTGTTCAAACATCCCAGGCACCCTCTTTGCTAATAGATACCAAGCCTGATGAACAGCCTTTAGATTACGTTGGAAGCCATTCAATACCTGCTCCTGAGTTTCTTGGAAGCCTGGAAACTCGATACATTCTCTAATGCCCTTGGCATACTCTCGGCATATTTGCTTGACCTCATCCTGGTAAGCTGCGCGCATAGCAAGGAGGTCTTTGTCTTCCATCATCTCTCGAATCGCTTCATAGCTAGCCGTTATCATTACTCTACCTCTATCATTGTTTGTTTGTTTGACTAAACCCTCACCTAAGACAGTTTCTCCAACAGTGGCTAGGAGTAGGGCAGGGGCAACTACTCTTGGAGAAAACTCGCAAATAAGCATTACTTTCCTCAGGGCATCCACCAAGCCATCTGCTGCACCATTGCTTAATTCTCCCACATCAATCATTAATTGCATTTCTATACCTCATTGTGCCTTGCATGACCACTTTGTTTGCTATAGAGCAACACTAAATCCCTCACCCCATGAGGTTGGATGATACTTCACACTGACTGGAGTTGGTATTCCGATATCGTCTTTACTTTGCTTCCTTTATACGACATCGTTGACAAACACTCAAATAAGCGTTCAGACCACACTGCTGACACTTTTGTAGCCTCCTTCCTACCCGTTTTGCACCCCCTTTACCTATCTTGACTCTAGCTTCAGGGGTAAGAATCTTTCCCTCAGCATGGGCTCTTTTTACTCCCTCACTAACCTTCTGGTTTCGTTTTGGAGTCAGATTCATGCGGATGCGTGAGCTATTCTCCTTCTTAGTTAGCCATCGACAATTGCTTGGAGAATAATTTCCGTCGGGGTCTTCTCTATCAATTGAGTATTCTATAGAGGGTCTTGGCCCCATATCCTGTAGAAAATTGGCAAACGAGAACCATTGTTCACATATTTGAATGTCCTTATAACAGGGTTGTTTCTTTTTGGTGTAATGACATCTAGACAACATAGCTTCCCAAGATCTTACGGTTAGAGGATACCTCCTTCGCAATTCCTTAGGGACAGGCTTTCTTTTTAGCGATTTTGTGGTGTGCTTACCACAGCTTATATACCCACCTTTGATTAATTGGCTAGTTGACAGTCTTACAATAGTTCCACAGATACATTGGCATAGCCAACTTTGTCCTCTCGTACCGGTGCCGGCCCTTCCAATTACAGTTAGTCTACCAAATTTTCTACCCTTCATTTGATCCTTCCCAAGCTACTGGATGATACTCTGCTGCCACTTTGAGCGGGATACCAATGTCATCGCCAGACATTTCCATCAACTGCTTGACCCTGTTTACAATAGGTTGGTTTCCTAGATTCTTCTTGGCTGGCAGATCTATTACTATTTCGTCGTGGATCTGCATAACCATATGGCAGTCGCGTTGCTTCAGTAGATACTGGTGTACGCGAATC
This sequence comes from Candidatus Pacearchaeota archaeon, assembly GCA_023228245.1. The sequence goes on along the minus strand of JALOBN010000009.1, from coordinate 55,589 downwards.
ATAGCCTTCATGGTACACCACATCGCAGAACTTTGTGTGTGGTAATTCAGTGGAATGGTCGGGCTTACGCTGCCCCATCTAGACCTGGTGCAATAGATAGGATAGCCGTGTTTTGGATCAACAGTCTTGTCTGGTATCGTTTCGACGTAACCTTGCTTGTTAGCTAGGTCAATCATCTTCTTGTTGAGTTTGCTATGCTCGCTCAGACGATCCTTTACCAAATCGTAAGCCCCTGCCCTATGCGCAGCCCTATCCCCAGTAGGTTGCATACATCCGTAGCTGAACGCAAATCCAAAATTCTTAACCCACTGATACCACGTTGAAGCATACTTCTTCTTGAAAGCCCCTTTTTCTTCTGCTAGTGGCCAGAACAGATCTGGGTAGATGATACTGGCGTTCATCAAGTGATAGCTACCAAAGTAGGGAGGTTCATCTGGCTTCTCGAACAAGTCAATCATCACCTTTTCGCCAGACTCATAGGCCGGTATACGTAGCTCCAGATTCTCGTAGTCGAAGCTCCACCACTCCCTACCTGGAGCAGGACCAAACATATAGCGAGCGTTATGTCCGCCTTCCTGCCCCATCTCGGCAATTTCTTGCTTGCTGATTTGCTGGCTGTTGGGGTTACTACTGCTAAACCGCAGCGTGTCTGTACCCGTCGGGTTGAGCGATGGGTACAGTACTCTCCAAGCCGGTAGTGGATAACCGAGTTTATCAGCATATGGCAGCCAAAACTTTTCATATGAGGCAATGTACCCCAAAGCCGTTTGTCGCTTACGATATGCCTTGAGGTTGGCAATAAACTTATAGGGCACTCCCTCTCGCGGTAACGTAGCTAACCACTCATCCAAAGCATATTTATCAACGCTGATGTTGCCCTTCTTCGTCCTACGCTCTGTCTCCAATTGAAACCCGTCAAACAGCACAGACTTCAGATCATTGCTAGCACCAGCCTTCGGTAAGGTTTTGATCCTGCCTTTTGACAGCTTAACGCAAGTCCTATGACATTCTGCTGATGACTTAATATACTGCTTCTTCAATTCATCAGTGCGTTGCTTACTAATCGTCACCCCTCGCAGTTCCATACTACACAATGCAGGCAGTAACTTCAACCGCTCTTGGTAGATTCGCCATAACCCCTTCTTCTTAATTAACTCTCGCTGCTTTTTGAACAGTGGTAGTGTCACTGCACTATCACTATTGGCGTAATCACTGCATACCGTCCACCAAGGATGGGCCAACTCCGCTAGTAGCCCTGCCAGTACATCTCCATGGCATTCTTGGGGCTTGCAAAAACACCCCAGTCGCTTACCTTCTAGCTCTGGCAAGCAAGCCATCAGCTTCTTATTGCCGGTTATCCAACGTCGATACTTGTCGATTACCTCCGATCGACTACCATCTACACCAATATGAAACGGGTTTCCCCACTTGGTAGTTCTGTCGATACGAACGTCAAACTTCTCCCTACGTAGGTTGACTACTTCGCATTTGCCTGTAGGATAACATTCCTGCTTAGCTACAGCCCTAGGCAACCAAGCATCATACTTCCACGTTTTCTCCTTGGCGCTAGGCATCTCAGGCAAGCCAGCCTTAGCTATGCGCCAGGTTGGATACTTGTGCTTGGCAATCCTACGAGCCTCTAGGCAAGCAACCTCCAAGGCGTCTTCAAATGGTTGGGCATTAACCCCTAAGTACACAATTGACATCGAGGTTAAATCATGGGGTTGGTTGCTAGCCAACAAGTGACCAGCCAACAAGGTATCGTAGACTTTGCCCCAGTCCCACCAATCCATACTATCGAAGACTGTACCTAATGCTCCCCAGTCAAACTTTGGATTCTGCAACACAACCGAGTCAGCTTCTTCAAACCTATTGCGTATCTCAACCAAGTCTTCTGCTGGTACGATAGGTTGTCTGGTCACTGGGTTAACATCCCACTCATACCAAGTATTGTTGCCCCCCTCATCACAAAACGTAACAAGGTAGGGCTTAGCCCCGTGTTTCAGGTCCAAACCGGTGTCCTCAGTGTCCAGGCTTATCATTCCGCCGTTACTAATTCTTGGCATCACCTACTCTCCATCTGGTGTACGCAACTCAAGGTCTTGCATAGCCCTCAGTATCTCTCTTAGATTTGCTCTGGATGTTGGGCTAACCAAGTTGGCAAACCTGTCTGTTTTTGCCAAGTTAACCCGACGATAGACAGACTTATCAACTTCAGAAACAGCCGTTGTTCCTCGTAACTCCCACCCTTGATCTACTGATTTCTTAGCGGCTTTGGCTAATGCAGTTCCGGTCTCAATCGCTGAGGCTATAAATGCCTTACCTAATCGCAGCGTATCCATATGGTTACGATTCACCGCTTCGATCAGCAACTCCAATTCGCTTTTGGGCGGTTCGGCAAACACCTCTTTGAATGTCTTGCTTAACCCCAAGTCTAAGAATCTTCTACCTAGGCTCGGGTCTTCTAGCGGTACTAGCTTTGGCTTACCCATAGGCGTTGCCTCAGCCTGGGGTGTAGGTAGGGGCTCACTAGGGCTTTGCAAGGCACCTAGGGCCTTCCTAGGGGCTTTAAGAGCATGTTTAGCCTTACCCCTAGCCTTACCTGCCTTTTGCTTGGTTGTGGTGGGCTTGCGCTGCACTCTCTTCAAATCTTGGATACGAGGCATGATGGCTCCTATTGCTTGAGGTTCTCTTCTTGTTTATCCATTGCTTCCAACCAAGATTCATAGGTTGGGTACAGTGGTTTGTAGTGCTTATGGTTGAGAACTAATCGCCAATTGGCCCACGGGGCAATTACCCCATTATATACAGGTAGCCTTCGTAAACCGGCAGAAGCTAATACCTGGTCACCATGCCTGATTATAGAAACAAACTTGGCGTGGTGGATCTTGCCGGTATCGAGTAACCACTGCAATCTACCCACGTGAATATAGTTATGGCAGAAGTGACATAGAGGGGTCGTGCGAATGTAGTAAAGCCTCCCTTTAGCATAGTCCGTGCGATAGATCTCATGCCCTTCAAGCCACTGATGGTAAGCAGCTTGAGATTTAGGAACTCCACAAGCCTCACAGTGCCAGTTTGTGCTGGCATAGGCTTCCTGTCTGGTTTTATTCCACCAGGTAGCACCTAGGATTACACGAGGGGCAACTCCATGAAGTGGCTTGGGGATTTGGGGCAACAGTAGAAGCTCTGGCTTAACCGTCCATCGCTTGGGCTTTACCTTAGCCAACTTTGCCTTGAGCTCATCAGGTAGGCTCACTAGGCTGCTCCATCCGATGTTGACTGATTAGAGTTAGTGCCTCCCGCAAGCAGGAGGCGCAGAGAAGTGCAGTTTGGCTATCATAATCAGGTTCTTCACCAGCCTCTACTAATACATCATTAGGCGCTCCGCACTCATCGCAATTAAACTGCTTAACCCAATCAGAATTACCAATAATGTTAGCCACGTCTTCTGGAGTTGCTGTCTCTACATTAAGCTTCCGTAGTTCCTTTACGATCTTGGAAGCCTCAAGACCGATCTTGCCGTTGTGAGTGTATTGTGCAGCAAATCTAGCAGCAACATCACGAATTTGGGAGCGAATTGTGACTAGTTCCATGTCATATGATCCTAACTATCTTAGACTTTGGATTACCAAAGAACACGACTTTAGCTGCGATGCCCCAAGCTGGATTCCACTCACCCAAGTAACCTGGGGCTTTGTTACAGGGTTGTCTAATAGGCATTATTTCAGCTTGTTTGAAATGCTTAGAACAAGCCCTAAACAGAATACGATTCAAACGCGAGTTAAGTCCACAATGAACGTGCCCTCCAGTTGTATATCCATCGCAGTCTGGGCTATCTAACCTTACCCCACAAATTGGACAGCAGGCTAGACAGAATGATAGGTTGCATGGGTCTCCAGGTTCATACTCAGTTCCGCTTGGGGAAATTTTCATTTGGATTTCCTCAAGGCATCTAGCCTATTCTGAGCCTGTTGTAGATTGGCTTCTTCGAACGCAATTTCCCGATTTTTATTAGCTGTACTCTGTTGTATCCTGATTTCCTCTGCTGAAATACAGCCAATACCACAGATATCGTAAATTAACACCTTTTCAACTTGGCTTAAACCATAATAGGGGAGACACCCCTCTTTCTCTTGTGTCTTCACATACTCTAAAGCTTCATCCAGACTCTGCAAGTCTTCAGGAAGCCTTATCACAACTGCATTACACCCAATGGTGTAATCGCATCCATGTCCTCTTCCTACTATATGTGAAACGAAATTATGTTTAGGGCTTTGATTGCTGAGTAGCTGGGAGTCGTCCATTTGGCTTTCCTTTACAGATGGGGCAGACAGCCCACTTCTTGCTTGCTCTTCCTGCACCACCGCAAGCAAGGCAAGAGGGCTTGGTTGTAGGCTTAGACTTCGGCTTGTCGGGAGGAATTCTAGGCATTGTCAGCTACCAATACCATCTTGTCTATTCCGCTGTTCTAGGGCTTTGGCGATCCGTTCACATCTACTGATTAGCCTGTGAACTGCCCCAACCACACCAAGCGTCGACAGTGAGATTACCAAGCCTAAGATATTAATTGCTGCAGTTACGTCCATATGGTTTCTCCATTATCTAGGGTCTTGTTTCTCATTCCAAGGATTTACCCCTGGGTTAGTAACCGCTCCATTGTTACGAATCACTGCCCAACTCCAGGACTCAGCGCCTTTGATGTGAATCTCAAATTGAATCTCACCTTCTGGCAATTCTGGATGGACAGTTTCCCTAAGAATTGTCTGAATCTTTTCTGCAATCTCTCGCTTTTGTAGAACAGAAAACATCAGTTACTCCTTGTGGTTGAATAGAAAAGACGGCAGCCCTTACACCACACCGCCGAAGCGGGCCAGTCGGGGTTACTGGACTTCCAGGGTATGAGCCTAGTGTGCTATCGTAGACGTCAACCTACTCCCCTAGCTTTTCCAACCCGTTGCAGTTGACACTACTCAGGGTTGGTGCCGTCGTGTTTTATTGTAGGCTTGCGGCCACACAAGCCCACGGAATGCCCAATACGATTGACAGAACTATTAAGTGTCTGATAACCACAGCTGTTACCCCTTATACTTGAAAGCCCCTCCCAAATGTTCTCCACTTGGGATAACGGATGGGCCAGCCGTGCCTTTCGCTCCCAGTGCTACACTGTGGGAATCGAACCCACCTCTCGTCTCACCAGACCTCTGCAATTGAGCAGGAATCGAACCTGCCTTATTGCTTCTAATTGGCCCAGACCGGAATCGAACCGAGCCCTTCAGCCATTGTCTCGGCCTATGCCCGGCCCCTATGCTAGGGTGAGACAACTCTGCTGACGTGCGCCTTACACCACCGGGCCTTAGTCAGGGTGAGAGGATTTGAACCTCCGACTTCGTGGTCCCAAACCACGCGCTCTACCAGACTGAGCTACGCCCTGAAACCTACCCCTACAGGAAAAAGTAATCAACCGTAGAGGTAGGTTGCCGGCCATTGACGCATCCGGCATGAGGTGCTCTTTACGACTCGGCACCCGCGATGTGGCTCAACATTATGAACGGCCACAAGTGTTCAGTTCAAACCTTGTCAGACAGCTTCGTCGTCTTCCTCTTCATCAATATCGTCAATATCTTCTTGGTCACATTCTTCTAGTTCTTTACTACCATTGCTACCGTCATAGGTTTTAGTGATGTCCTTCCAAATGACTGGAGGAATTGGAGGAGTCTCCGGCTCAACGGCAGCAATTACTTCAAGAACAAAAAACTTACACCGTTCCTTTCTGCATAATCGTTCAGCTTCATTCTTAGCCTCACCAACTGATGGGTAGACTCTAGGGTTGAACGACAGGCTAGCTCGCTTAGCTGTATCTTGCTTGATCACTACCCAAAATTTGCTGTCCACTGTTTTGTTCCTTCGCGATAGGTTGTAGGGAGAATAATACTACTCAAAAGATTTGGAGTAGTTGGTTTGGGAAGTGTTTAATACAAAGGTTTGGGGGTACGCTGGTTTCGAACCAGCCTTTGAACTTTACTTCAAAGATACCTGCCGTGCGCACGGCTACCCCCAAACCAATACACTAGTTACTCGATCTTGCTGATTTGAGCCAAGGGCACGTCCTTGAAGACCTTACGATCATCGACGGTACGAACGTTGGCAGTTTGCTTCTTTGCGTTGATCAGCAACACTTCCGCCTCTACTGCCTTCTTAGCCTTGGGTGGTTTGAAGTTAACCACGTCACCCTTCTCAGGATCTGCGTCTTCTTCATCTTCTCCCTCCTCTTCCTCGTCAGCTTCCTCTTCGGTCTCTTCCTCTTCGTCAGAGCTAGCCCGCATCATCTCGACCACAGCAGCCCAGTTTTCAGCGTCAGCCATGGCTTCCTTGCTGATACCGGCTGCAATAGCCTTGGCCTTGAGTTGCTTAACAGCGTCCTTGTCGCCGTCGTCAGCTTGAGTAGCCAATTCGTCCAGTTCATCAGCCTCTGCATCGCCTTCGCTAGCTTCTTCCTCGTCTTCAGATTCATCCTCAGAGGCTTCCTCCGCCTCTTCGACTTCTTCTGCCTCTTCCTCAACCTCTTCAGCATCACCACTCTCGTCAACCACCTCGTCGCCTTCCTCTGGCACAAAGTCAACCACTTCACCCCAATAGTGGCTGACCATTGGCTCACGGTCGATGTACTTGTTGGCAGCCCTAGCCGCATCCTCAGATTTGTAAGGGCCCATCTCCGTTTTGCCACCAACGACGAAGAACTTGCCGTTACGGTTGACAAGGGTTTGCTTGCTGCCAGCCCAGGTACGGAATCGAATGTAAGGGGCTTCTTCCTTAACTTCAGCAGCCAAGGACTCCAGGTCATCTACCCCAATCTCCAAGGTTTGCCCAGGCTTTACTCCCTTAAGGATGCGCAGACGGTTCATCACCTCTTCTACGTGTTCATCAAAGGTCTTACGAGCGCGAGTGGGAGTGTCGAATAGAGGCTCATTGATTTGGGTGCGCAACCCCTTAATCAGTTGCCCGCCAACCTCTACTGGCCGTACGACGGTTGCTGCAGCGTAAAACAGAATCTCTCCAGCATTGGTTTTGCCAGGAGCAATCTCCACAAACTTGCAATCCACGAGCTTGGCAATTCCACCCTCGATGCCTCCCGGCAAATTGCCGCTAACGTCGTACTCGGTCTTATCCTCTGCGTGCTTCTCCACGGCCTTCGCCAGCTTGGATCCCAACTTGGTGACCAGACTGGACTTGCTCGTTTGACTCGGCATACATCTCTCCTGTAGTAGTAACTAGAAATTGGTGAATCTCTCGTAATAACACTCTATTTTACCGGTTTTGGGGTTTGCTACCTAACCAGCTTAGGCAAGCCAGGTGACAGGCTCGCTGTCGCTTTAGGCCGTTCTCCTGGTGCCGCTTTAGCTGTTGTAGGACCAGCCACCCCTAAGCTAACCCGATTGCCTGTAATCGACAACACCTGAACTTCGATTTCATTACCGATACAGATTGTCTCACCCTGCTTTCGACTTAGAATCAGCAATGTTGTTCTCCTCTAAGAAGGCCTGTAACTCTTGTAATGCAATACGACTATCTCCTAGCATGATTCGGTCTTTGACTTTGGCTGCCCTTTCATTCAGCTCAGCTAACGCCTTTTCGTATTTGTCAGCGTCTAACACTTCAGCAGGAACCAAGTCACCAAAGTAGAAGGCTTCAGCCAAAGTCATTGTAAGCTTAGCCCCACCCCGCAATTCTACATCATTGTCACGAATCGCATCTAACTTAGCCCTGTCAGAAGCCTCCTTCACACAAGAAGTGAACTTCACTTTCAGTTCCTTGGTTCTTGTCTCCAACACTTCCTTAACACGGGCCATTGCATAGAGTTTCTGGTTCTGATCCATAGCCGTCTCATCTCCCTTTGATTAGAGCATAGATTTTGTCATAGTCTGGGTCAACAATAACGTCTGGGATGGGTGTGCCTTTTGGAAGGCGGAACTTGGTGGTGAAGGTTGGATCAGGAGCAGTGCGCAGGCAATACTCAACCCCCTTAACCACTCGCTTCACTTTCTCCTTGCCGGCAACCTTGAATTTCTGGATTACCTCCTTCTGTCGTATGAACATTTGCCCGATGTAATCACAGGCTGGATTCAGCCAGCCTACAACACTCGGAGTAAGCGAGCTGGCTACGAACGGCATAAGCAAATTACTGGTGTCCTCCGTATTGAATTCACGTTCTTGGGCCACAATAACCACGTTTATAGCCGCTTTGGTGGAAAGATCCAGCAAAGCTCGCAACCTCTCTTTTGTCTGTAGAGAACACTGGCCGTATTGTTCTCGTGTTGCCATACCCCAAAATTTTTGTGCCGGCAATTCTTCCAGACCAAGAATCTCTCTGAGAATCAGATCTTGGAGCATACTAGCTGTATCAAGAACTACCGTCTTGAATCGCCTAGTGGAAGCCGCTCTCTCAGTCAATTCGCCCATTTCTTCACTACTGCTAATGTAGACAAACTCAGCGCCTTCAACATTGTGTACTGAATTGGTGCCGTCTTCTAATCCAATGATAAGTAGGGGTTTAGGAAAAGTGCAAGCCAGTATCGTCTTACCAGTACCACTACGTCCATACAAATTTACCGTCAGCCCCTTCTTTCCTAATTCCACAGGACGAATACGGTCCCACACAGAATCAGTTTTGCTAAGTTTAGCTACCTTGGGTTTCACCTTCGCTGACTGCTGAACAACTTTCGGCATCTGCTTCTCCTGATTGTTTAGGTTGTTGCTTAGTTTTCTTCGGTCTATAAATGCAGATTTTCTTTCCTTCAAACAGACGTAGTAGCGTATCTCCAGTGAAGTTGATTGCCCTAGAGGCAGGAATGTAGCCTCGATACCCGGTCCAACCTGGGGCTAGGATGCAGACACTCTTCTTGTCTTTAGCCAGTTGGGATAGTGACCTTAAGCTTTCTACTAATTCAGCCCAATCTTCTATTGGAGAGTCATGCCAGCCAGAAGACCAAGCATGATTTTTCTGGTCTACCTGAATTCTAAGAGTTGGCTCTTCTGGTTTTGAATTCATCAGAATACCATATGCTGACTTTCCAACTAGCGACGGGTCACGCCCAATGTAGACATAGTGAACATATGAGAAAGTCATAACCATCTACCTTTACTTACTAGAAAGGAATATCATCAACTGGCTGTAAGTTACCTGTCGGAGTCTTAAGCCCAAAGCACATTACCTTGGTGGTTAGGTCTAGCAACCGTTTTGAACAGGCGTCCATAGCAAGACGAATTTCCTCTAACTCAGTTGTAATTTCGTTTAGCGAGGGCAGCTTCTTCTCTTCCACCAACTGAGCAACTGTCTTAGTTGGCTTCCTAATCTTAATGCTGCGGGGAATTTTTGGCATTTAGGATGACCTCTAGTTCTTCAATCGCCTCTACAATCTCACACACACAAAACTACCAGCCGGCAATACCGAAGGTACGTCTTTTTGCAAGACACACCGTTGTACCGACAAGCGGACGGGATTACCTACCTCGTCTTGGCTGATACTAACTGTGACTACGGCAAGGCCAGGAGATAGTTTTTTGAGGCGGATTGATCCATCATATTCAGCGAGCTTGGTTAGTAATCGATCTACGTCGGCTAATTCGATGCTAGATAAGATCATGCTGGTCCTTTCAACTAATTACTTGACCAAGCAACTATTGTCACCATCAGAGTGAAGGCCAATGAGTCGATCACTTCTTTGAAACGAATGCTTACATTGGCTGGTTTCCCAAAGTAGGCATAGACTAATGAGTAGGCTACCCATATAGCAGTCATCATCCACAATTCTTGGATTGACACCATCATAGCGAATCACTCCTTAACTGTCTCTCGATTTGCTCAACTAGCCTCTCTACAGCATCAAGTATGGCTTGGGGTTTAGCCAAATCATGTTCTCTAAGCCGGCAACCAGCGTATAAAGGCGGAGTAACGCTACTTGCGCCAATACGAACATCAATAGCTGTCCAATGAAACTCTTCAGCATTGTGGAAACTGATAGTTGCGTTATGCTCTACTAGCCAACGCAGTAACTTATCTCCCATGATTACCTCCAATCACCTTAGTTCAGGGAACAACTCAGAGGCTTTCTCTAGCCCTAATGTGGAACCAGAAGTTAGATACTCATCTATCTCGGTAGATCCTCCATCCAGCAGCGGTGAATAGACCCCATAAGGCATACGCCAATGAATGCCCCCGTTTACTTCTGTGTCAAACTGGGATTGGGTTTTGTTTCCACCAACAACTGCCCACCAGTCACACAACTGCTCTAGTACTGGGTTGAGAAATTCTCGCTTGAATCTCTCAATATCGGAAGGCAGCACCTCTACCTTCCATCGCATGAAGAACAATTCCGGCTGCTCTTCAATTACCTCACCCAGTCGCTTGTAGAATTCCTCATTGGTCTCTGGCTTGGTTGATTTACCATTGCCCTTGCGTTGGACAATAGACCCCTTACCACCGCTCAATGGGCGACGAACTACATTGTAGCAAATACCGAAGATAGGGGCACCAAGCGTAGACCCACCCTTGCCTGTTGGGCAATACTGCTTCCATAAGGCAGTCAGATAGAGCATCGTTTGCAGGTCAAATTGCAGCTGTCGTTTCAACTGAACCTCATCGATGTCTCCCTTGGTCTTGTTTTCTTGGAGGTAGATACGGGCAGACTTGCCCTTACCGATTAAGTCAACACTGTCAAACTTCCCGCGCAAGTAGACTGTGCGACCGGATGGTAACAGATAAGGCACGTTGAATACTTCCTCTTGGAACAGAGGATTGCGCGCCTTCACGTCTGGATGTTTAGCCCAATACTTCACGTAGCTGGGGAACTGCACCTTGCAGACATTGTACCAGTGCTGTATCTGCTCTTGCTGTAGTCGATATTGTTTGCAAAGATTCTGGCAATAAAAGCGAAGAGCAGGGTCCCACGGGTTTTCACCTTGTTTCCAAATAGCAGCATGATGCTTTGCGAGAAACTCTTCGCACGTGTGCCACATCTGCCCATATTCAAGGCGATGGTTGAAAGAGTCAGCAGACCTCAATCCTTCAACCACTCGCAATCTGAATCGCTCACGGCACACCAAGAACTGACACAGCAGTGATTGGGTAATGCCGCCCCTGTTACTAGGGTCACAAGGTCCAGCCCACACTGGATCTTTCCTCTTTGACTTCGCTTTGCTAATCGTATTGGCCTTCTTCAGCACAGAAGCTAGTTTCTTGGTTTTAATGGTAGGCATTGCCTAGTTCCCTTACTTCAATAGGTTGAATCCATCATTGGAAGGCTTGCCATACTTGTACTGCATGACCACAACCCTTAGCATAGCATTCCCACTGCTGATCGTGGCATTTGCTATCTGAGCTGGTATATCGCCTTTGATCAGGTCAGTCATCATTGCCGACATCAACTTGGCAAAATCGCTTCCCGATCGAATTCCTTCTTCAGCAACTTTAAGGCATCTGGCTTTCGGCGACGTGCGGCTTGCAACGCCTTGGACGTCAGACTTAGAAGCCTTTTTGCTCTTGCTTGTGATTGATCGCTTTGCATTGTCTCTCGTAGCCATCGCTCTTTCTCCTTTACTATACAATTTTCAGAACAAAACCAATTACCCCTAGACCTTGTCCAAGATAGGATCTTGCCTTTGGCAAGACCTACATTACTTCTAGACATTCTCCTTTTGCAATATTTACATTGTGTCTTCGCCAGCCAATCATCATACCAAGCCTCAACAATATAGGCTGACTGTCCTCTTCTTATACAGCATCGCACCTCGCTGAAATCTACAACACAGGGGCCACTAATCTGATTGTCTCTTATGCTTCCTGCGTATAGTAGTTTGATGCCAATGTCTTGTTCAAACAAATCCACAGCTAGATTTAAGGGTATGTGACCTCGTTCATGTGGGTATCCAGCATAACCCCAGCATCTAGGGACTAGGTAATCATAGATTACCCACTCTTCCAAACCTAGATCGAATTCAAATCTCGCTCCTCCCTGACAGTCACATCCTGGTGAAGTGTGTTGTCCAACTACTTGGAAAATAAGTGGTGGGGATGTCTCTACGGGTAATCCGTCAATTTCACTGAAGAATATGTCCATTGGGCAACTCCAATTTTTAACAGAAAACTGCTGAGCCTGGAGTCGAACCAGGCAATTGATTAATGTGGAATCTCTGGAATCAATTAACCCATCCAGCAGTCCTACCGAGGACGTAGGTAGGAATAAATTGTCGTGTCAGCCGTTAGCTGACTGTTTGGGGCATGGTTTACCTCCCTTACAGCCATAGCTGCATTACGGGTTAAGGCAACCTCAGTTGCCTATGAACCACCGGACGTAGTGTCGGTACGTGCAATGCAGGCTTTATTATACCTAATTAGCCGAAAGTAGTTGCCTAAGCAAAGCCGGCTTTAGGTACGGTGAGATGGTGGCATTCTAACCTTCTTATACCACTCCTGCCAGTCTTTGATAGATAGGCTTTTCTGCCAAGACGGTATGTGCAATTCGACTTCCAGATACCAATCCTCGCTACACTTACGGTGATCGACTACTGGAGCCCAGGTTCCTGCTTTTGGTTTCTTCCAAGTCAAGCCGAATACCTCTAATTCTATCGAATATCCGTAATGATCTGTTAGGGACAGAATCCTATCTCCTAGCATGGGGCGTTCTGGCAATTCTTCTGGCCATTGCTCAATTCGCATCACGTCATCGAGGTTTGTTCGGCAATGTACGTAGATCACGGTTAGTATCCTGTCGCTTGGGGAATGATGTTGCTACAAATCTTCTACGGCATCTTGGATAGTAACGAGGCTGCGCTGGATAGCTAAGCCTTGCTGGCTAACATCTGCGCGCAGTATAGCAGCCGGGTGAATGATATCGGCAGTCTTGTAATCCTCGCCTAGACGGTAAGTATCAGCTAGTAGGATAGGCAACCACTTCTTAGCCAGCTTGCCTACACTGATGATGATCTTAGGTTGGCATATCTGCACAATCTCAACCAGCCTTGGTTTGCAAGCTTCAATCGCATAGGTTGGTGGTTCCCCTAGTTTGTTCTTACCGGCCCCTTCCTCCGTATCCTTGGGGATGCAGCCAACGAGGTTGGTAATGGCATAGGTAACAGAGGGAGGTAGGGCTTCAGCTAGCATACGATTCAGCAAGTTGCCGGCAGGACCGCTGAAGGGTTTACCAAGTAAATTTTCTGATGTCCCAGGTGCCTCGCCCACAAACAACACTTGGCAAGGCACATGACCTCTTAGCAGAACAACATTGTGTCTGCTCTTACAGAGGTTACATCTCCTGCAATTACGCCACTTCGCTACATGGTCGGTGTATCTAGACATTGCTGGGGAATCCTAGTGAAGAAGGACATAGCTGTGACTAATCGCCAGACCAAATACCATCTGGGCGCATCTGGGCCATGTCCCGCAGTTGCATTAACGCTCGCTTGACGTTGCCCAAGAGCGTGAATTCAACACAGAGGAGAATGTTGCCTTCGGTAGCCTTCCAGTAGTCCTCGTCAATATCGTCGGCGAGTTGCTCAATCGCGCGACTCAGTACCGGAATGCTCTCGGCCCCAGTCAGCCCGTAGATGCTACGAATACCCCTCAATCCCATGACACGATAAAAGCAATCTGCGTAGTTGTACGTGACGTTGAGCCGCGCTGCCTTCGTACCTCCCAGTGCGTATACCCCTCCAGCCATGTCGTGCGGCGCATCGAATCCGATGCAGTCCTTCGTAACCGGATCCAACAAGCTGATGTCGTAACTCATAAGAGAATACCCCTACATAGTTCCTTGGTGTTTACGACGACAGTACTCAGCAATCAAAATTGCATCTGCAACAGCCAATTGCTTACCGATGGGGCCCCGCCAGACTTCTAGGGAAGGAAACAATTGCTGAGCCTTATTGCGCAATCGCTTCTTCCATTGAGTGTCCGTCTCTCCTCCCTTAGTTACCGTTTTCATCTTGCCAGACTTCTTAGGGTTGGGCACTTTGATTTTCTTGCCCGGCTTTCTAGGTGGAATGTTAAGTGCCTTCTGCCACACCTGAGGACGAATCTCTTCATAAGGGATACCGGCTGCGGTAAGAGCCATTAGCAGCGCGCCATAACCCTTCATGAACGTGCCAGCGCTAACCACTCCCATCTGTGGGGATGTGTATACCTGTTCAATGACTGCATAAAGCCTAGCGCCAGGCACAGCGGACCAGACTTCTATCCACCGCCAAATATCAAACATAGAGTCAGGCATTACGCGATGGGCAGGCTTTTGATCACTATTTCTTCTTAAACAACACAATCCCCCATTCTTGCCTGGGTCAATGCCTAGGTAGTAGATAGGCGCGCGCTGTTGTTGGTTAATCCTTGGCATATCAAACCCTTTCAAAGGCGATAAATCCATTATCAATGCTGATGCTAACGCTGATGCCGCGCTTACAGGCCTCATTACGGATTTGCTGCGCCATACCATGGGGTTGGCAGTCGAAGTCCTTCTTGTGCTTAATCAACACTCGTCTCTTCTTGAACCAAGCATTCCATGGATACCGGCGTCTCTTTTTAGATAAACGTCTCATAGTTTCTCCAATTGAAGGTTAGAGCAAGCAGTTGTCGCAGAAGCCTATTATACCTAGTTACTACTACGACCCTGCGCGCTACAGTCGGTAAATAAGCGCGCTTAGGGTTTGCAACCAAGACTGGATCGAAGTTCATCGTGGTTTGCCGCTTGTACGGCGCGCCTATATAAGGTGCCAAAAATTATTTTGGCGCGCCCCTTTACCTACTAGGCCAAAACCATTATACTGATATACTGGAGCCCCCTACCTACTATACTACTACTATAGTAGTATATTAAGTAAAGTATTATATAGTAAAGGGTTAGGGCAAAATTATCGTCTAAATTGGACTCTCTCCCAATTTGGTAAACCGGGGTTTACTTTACTGCGGCACCCGGTAAATTAGTACTACTACCTAGGTAAACCACCTAGCGGTAGTTGTGCTAGGAAGCCACGAATTAGGAGAGAGATGCAATGCCCAAGATCCACAAGACCGATAATGCTGTTTCCGCCAAGTCCTCGAACCCCAGCAAGACCAAGTCCCGCGCAGTGCTGTATCCTGAACCCCAAGCGCGCATCTGTATGGGTAAGGATGCTCTCACCGTATCCCAAGCCAAGGATCTGCTTGATTGGGACGACAGCGACGTAGCCGACGGCAACTATACCCTAGTCGATCGCTACGGCAAGAAGGTACGGCTCTGGAACAACATTGGCAATCGGCCTTTCGACATGGCGACAGCCCGTAAATGGTGCAGCGAGATTCTCCATCACAGGTGGAAGCTCAATGGTGAGACTCTCATTATTGGTAAGACTGGGGTTACCGTCAGTGCTCAGCATAGGCTGATTGGTTTGGTATTGGCATGGCAAGAGTGGGCAAAGAATAAGGAACGATGGGCTAAGTACTGGCCAACCGAACCGGTATTGGAAACCTGCATGATCTTGGGTGTCGATGAGGATGATGCTACTGTCAACACCATCGACACCGGCAAACCACGTACATTGTGGGAGGTCATCTGCCGCAGCGAGTACTTCGCGGCAGTGCCAGAGAAGGGCCGCAAGATACTGGCCCGCATGACTCACTATGCTCTCCAACTGCTTTGGGATCGTACCAGAGCCTCCCTAGGCAACTACAGCAACAAGCGCAGTCACGCTGACTCCCTAGACCTGCTCGCCAGGCATGAACGGTTACTCGAATGCGTCAAACACATCTTCGAAGAGAACACGACAGACACCACAGAGGATGGAGAGCGGGTATTCCGTATCGGCCAATGGGTCAGCCCTGGCTACGCTGCCTGCTTGTGCTACCTAATGGGGCAGTCCCACACTGACTACAGCAATAGTGACTATCGATTGGCAGACGTTCCACACGAAGGTTTGCTGGACTGGAGTCTGTGGGACAAAGCTAGGGACTTCTGGGTAGAGCTAGCTGGGGGATCCAAGGCGTTGCAGCCCCTGAGGGATACCTTAGTCAAGGCCAGAATGGAAGGCACAGGGTCAGCAGCCGAAAAGACCAGCATCTTCGCCAATGCTTGGACGGCTCTTATGAATGGAGACAAGCTCTCCGTCAGTGCCCTAACGCCTGACTACCACATCAACGACGCAGGGCAGAAGGAGTTGTTGGACTATCCAGCCGTGGGCGGTATTGACCTGGGTTGCCCAGACGAAGATGAGGAAGAAACCACGGTTGAGACCGACCCAACCCCAGAGGAAATCGAAGAGAGCAAGAAAGAGGTTCGCAAACCCAAGGCTGAGAAGCTAGTCCTTAACCCAAAGCGTGCCGGCAAGATGTGGTCGAAAGATGATGTGGCCTGGATCGAAGAATCCGATGGTGACCATTACCTAGGCAAACTACTAGATGACCCGTACAAGTGCAACAACGGCCAAGAGAAGGTAATGGTTCACAGCCAAGATGGGGATTGGGAGGTTGACCTATCGCAGCTAACCCTCGCCAAACCAACATCTGCCCCCAAGCCTGCAACCAAGGCCAAATTTCCCAAGAGCAAAGCCCCCGAGAAGACCAAGAAGCTACCCACTAGCAAGCCAAAGGCCAAGGTTGGCACACTCACGTGGGTGTTCGACAGGGATGGAGAGCACTGGCGGGGTCGCATCGTCGAAAGCAACGACAAGGTGGTGCGAGTCAAGGTGGACACAGGCTTCCGCGGTGCCGGCAACGTGCAAGTGGTAGCCGTAGCCGATCTGCGTCAGGCCCAGCCCCGTTAGTCCCCGCCAAAGCCGCTTTGGCTGACTACTATATAGTAGTCATACCATCACAAACTATCCCAAACCACTTAGCCCCCTCCCTAGGGGGCTTTTCTGTTGGTACTACTAGTATAACTAGGGTACTCTGGACCAAAATATTTCCGAAATCCAAACGGAATTGGGCTTGTATCGTAGTCGGGGCCGATTATAATAGAGGGTAGTAAAGCAATGCTCTTTGACAAGTCGAACGGTTGCCGCGTGGCCAAGCCTGGGGAAACCCCTTGCCCCGCCTACCAAATGCCCGGCAAATGGCAGTGCGATGCAAGGCTAGATCACAGGATGGCTGGCAGCCGTAAATACCCACCCGCTTACGAGGGCCAGACCAACGGCCCTCAACCCAAGCGGTGACCGGTACAACGCCCGGTGGGATGTGGCGCAGCGAAAAGCAGTTGGCGGGACGCCCGAAGAATCTAGTAGGCACCCAACATAATTGGTGATGGCAACACCACAACAAATGCCGAGCCCCTAACAGCGCACCAGTGCAACTCTGGTAAGGGGCCCTTAGTTTCCTTTCTCAGTCCCAAGCATGAGGAATTAAGCTATGTCTAGCAAAACGCAACCGGAATTTGGTAGTTACTAAGGCGGACAGAAGTTGTTGGGGGCGATGTCTGAATTGCGTCGCAATACTGGATGGTCCAAGCGGATTGTCGCTGAAGCCGCTAACCTACTGCAAGATAAGTATCATCAGCAATCGTGGGCAGGCTTCCCCACTTGGTCTGTGGCAGAAATTCTGGCCCAGTTAACTAGCATCGCCGAAGATATCCATCAGAAAGAAATGCAAGGTCGGGTCTACCAGCTAGCATGGCGTAAAGAGAAAGCGAGAATCAAGGCCCAAATTTCTTATCCCCGATAGACACAAGACGAAACCCAGCGACCTTGCTGGGTCCACTACGGATGGCTACCGTAATGCTGATGAGTCAAGCCGAACCTAACCCCAAGCAATGAGAGATTAGACATGCATCCAAGAATCGAATCTCTACTACCGAAATTCGCTAAGGCTCACGACCTGTCTAACAGCCAGGCTAACCGAGTCGGGGAAGTATTTGCCACTTACTACTCGGTGCAGTGGGGGACTGTATCAGACAGTAAATTGCTCGCCCTGCTTGCGGTAGTTGCAACTAATGAGGGTATCCACTCATTTTGTGATCAGTAACAGCAGACTACCCTAAGATTTTCTAACTTCCAACGCTAATCCCCAACCCTTAAGCAAGGAGTCAGTCATGACAAAGCAATCCCCCAAGACATCCCGTAACTCACCGTTAGTCACTAGGCTGGCTGACATGTTTCGTGAGGCAGATGACTCCGCTGTCTGTAGTGACCCTGGCGAAAAAGCAGACAAGCCTGTCAAGCATGTCTATGTCCCAGTCTTCCGAGTGGAGCACTGCCCAGCCTCAGTTATCCTCGCTGCTGCTAAGGCTGCTGGTCTGGCTATCACACCAATTACAGGCATCCAAGGCTACAGGTGGTATCGCTTGGGCATCACCATGCGTGGTAAATCCAATCGTCGTGCGGTTATGGCTGAATCTGCATTTCAGATTATGCAGCAGTTTGCTACATCAGAGCCTGATTTTTATGTCTGTCGCGTCGGCGCCTGACGCCCTGCCCCTCACCCCTGGCTCACCCCAGGGGAACGGGATGTGACGTTACCCTAACCCGAGGAGAGAATCATGTCGCGATTTGTTATCACGCTGGGACCGAAGCCGAAGGACATGAGCATTGCGGACCATCGCGCGAATTTGGAGCTGTTGAGATCGTTGGTTCCGCACAATCGTTTTGCCACCAAGAAGCAAGCAGATTGCATCATGAAGGAAGCCCAAGTCCACGATTGCTTTCCCAAAGCCTATGTGGCGGAACAAATAGACCTGCGAACGTGCTGACAGCCTAACCGCCGGCCCGGCCCCAAGGGCTCTGCGGAGCCCGACGGAGCGGACCGTCCGCACGGGAGACGCTGCCCGATCTACAGTGTCCTGGACCGGCAGAAATCCGGTTGAGGACTTGAGCCATGAAAACGAATCAGGAACTGGGGTACATGCAAATTGCTCACGTAGGCAGCTACGACGTGGGCCGCAAGGGATCGCAGTATCGAGCCCATGGGTACGAGTGGCACAGCGAACAGGCCGCCTGCAGCGAACACGCACACCATGAGGTGTGCGGGCGTGGCGACACACCTGACGAGGCCATTGATCGCATGATTGAGATGGCCATCGTCAGCGGGAGAAAGGACGAATTTCACGCCGGCTACAGATACAGCCACAGCCTGCCGGGGCTCTCACGCGATGAGGCCGAGACACTGCGCCGCAAACTAAAGGAGGCCGTCGCAGAAGTCGAGGACTCGGTCGCGGAGTAGCCGAGCGCTATTGCGCCGCTGTGACCCCGTGGCGGCGCATGTTTCCCGAGCGGTCCAACGGGGCTTTTTGGGAAACCATGCCATGTGGATTCGCTGCACCTGTGGGAGAGGTGCGGCTGTCGTCCCTCGATGTGGGATTTGATTTGCGAGCAACAGGGACGGCAGTAAGTTTGCCGGACACGTTTTCCTCTGTCGGAATTGAAGAAGACGGCCAGGTTTTCTTGTTGGATGGCAGCGGGATACACCATCAAATGCAGCGAACGTGAGGTTTTCGCCTGGGCCCGCGACAACCAGGGATTCACTGGATCTTGGGAGGACTGGCAATCGCTCGCCGCCGAGTCTCGGCGGCAGTACGAACTTGGCGCGGCCGGAATCCCGACCGACGCGGAGTAACCGACACTCTCCTGGCCCGCCGTCCCACCTTGGCGCAAAGGGGACGGAGACCGCGTACCGGCGGGGCGAGGGAACGGCGCGAGAGCGTAGTCCGAGCCTAACCACGTGTGGCCGTCTGGCGGCGGGCCAGCCTTTGGAACAAACCAATTCTTTTGCAGGAGACGCAATGATGGCGTTCAGGACGATTCAACCAGAAGAAACCAACCGCGCATACAGGGATGGAGAGGAGGCGGCAAGACAACATGACGGCGATCCGTCTAAATGCCGTAATCCGTACGGTGCGCGCACAGTACGGGGTAAGGCGTGGACGCGAGGATGGAACGATTGGGTCAGCAGGCAGTTTAGTTAGGCGGCGAGCATCACACTCTGCGGCAATGCCGAGCATCTCGGCCTGCACGACGACAACACGGGCGGATTGACTGCCGAAGAGGCGGCTGTCGACGTGGTGGACGCGGGACAAAAAGTAGTGACCGACTGGGCTCCGCACCGCGAAGCCGCTGACGTGAACAGCAATTTCCGCGACTGGAATGGCGGGACCTGCGCTGGAGCCACGTACGGCGCGGGAATGGTTGCGGCCGAACTCTATCACCGGGAGCCCGAGGCGTTGGGCGAGGATGACCAGGGCTACACGGATTGGGAGTGGGTCGGCAAAAAGGACGCACCGAAAGTGCTCCAGGACGGCATAGAGGCAATTGTCGAGCGAATCGCGGACGCCATGGTGGCGCGGCGTGAAGAGATTCTTGCGGCGGCCGTGGATGACAACGCCTGACCCCCACCGCACCCAGAACGTGCGGACACGGGCGACCATTTCGGTAACGTCAACAAAATGGTCCAGCAGAACGAACATGGGGCGAGTAGGCTGGAAAGTGGCTAATGGTACAAAGCAAGACCCAGACTCGCCCCAACTTTCAACAAGCGTTTTCGCATCCAGAACGTGCGGCACGGGGACAATTTGGAGAATTAGAAATGACAAAGCATTACTTCGGCGTGCGTCTGCTTGGTCAACTTTGCAGGTTTACCAAGCAATTCGATGGAGATGAATTCTAGGAATTGACCGCCAATGGCCTGCCTCACGGTTGGGTCGCTTGGCATTTTTAGGACCAGGAGACCGTCAAGAACAGCGAGCGATGCCGCATCCTGCGAGAGCGCCCAGTTCTCGTGGTAGTCAACGGGAATCTCATTCCGCTTGAAGTGCCGGACGAAGGACCAATCGTTTCGGATTACCCGATGGCCGATCCCGTTCCGTATCTGCAACGTGAACTAGCTAGCCAACCGTTTTGCGACCACCCATGGCACCGCAACCTCGGACTGACGATTCCCTGCCCCGAATGCGGGGCGCAGTACCATTGACAACCCACATAAGCGCCGAGTGGTCAGATTGCGAAGAGTATGCCGCTATCAAGTCTCTTTGTGATAAGTAGACACGAATCAAGGGGGATTCACAATGTCTCGATATGATTTCTACGTGGTAATCCGTAGCAACCTACCTGATGGGAGTATCAGCAAGGGAACGGCGTATGAATGGGCTATTGCTGATTCAGAGGAAGAGGCGAAAAACGTTGTCATACGACGGATCGTAGACAGTGGCGGTTGGGTGGAGGCAATCCAACGGACCAACACGCCTATACCAACGAAATGCAAAGCTACTGCCAGACAATACCGAATGAAGTTGGTCGTGGCTAACGAAGGCGAGTACCGCGGTGGCGTTGAAGTCAAACATCACTGCACTGCCAACAGTGAGTTAGCCGCCAGGCGTGATGCACTTGAACGCGCTTGGTACAACGGCTGCCATGTAGTTACATTCACCAGCATACAGACGAAGGAACTTCCGTGACTCCCAAACAAACATCAAAGCAACTGGGCATCAGCCCCCAGCAAGTGCGATGGCTGATACGCAAGGGCTACATGCAAGCCAATCGCATAGAAACCCCAGGCTGGGGATCTGGTTTTGTCTACGACGTAACGCCCCAGCAACTTAGTCAATACGTGGCTTCTCCCCGCGACGGTCGGGGCCACGTACTGCCAGCTAAATAGGTATACTAAACTACTACGGCAGGTAACCAAACAGTTGAGGACACGATGCAGGTCTTCCTTCCATACCCAGACTTGGAAAAGAGCGTTAGGCGCCTAGACCCTAAGCGATTAGGTAACCAAGTCTATCGAGAGTGCCTCACGCTGATTCGTGGTGGCTGGCCTAATCACCCAGCTTCCAGGATGTGGCGAGGCTACGAAGGGGCCCTGGCTAGATACATGAAGTTTGGGATTTTCGAATTGCTAGACAGGGGTTACGACTACAGACAGCGAGATTGGGCAGTCTTAGTTGTAGAAAAGCTCATCTCAACCAATCTAGTGTTGCCTCCCTGGCTTGGCGATGACCGATTGCATAGCAGCCATCGAGCAGCTCTGCTCTACAAGAACTATGATTGGTACAGCAAATTTGGATGGTCTGAGAAATCTGCTGTACCAGACGAGAACGGACGATTACCTTATTACTGGCCCACAACATAAAGGAATAAAACATGAAGACTTGGAAAATCCTAGTAACAACAACGAAGAGCACCTTGAGCAACGAAGGCGGTCGCAGTTGTCATACCCTTGTTGTAGATTTTGACACCTATGAAGAAGCTCTATTTGCAGTTGGGGCTATCAACAAGGATGGCGACAATCATCGTGATTACTGCCAATTTGCCCTACCCCTATTCGATTGCAGCCAATCATCTAAGTGAGGCAAAGTTTGCACTTTTAGTGTCAATGGTGTGAGACCATCTATCAGAATCAAAATCGAATCATAAGGGAGAGACTATGGCTGACAAAACCCTTAATGAAGGCAGCAAACCTCTCAGATACATCCTGTATGGTATGAACCATCAGGAAATTGGTCAAGGAAAGTTGAAATTAGATGAAAAGATCTCTATCCCTGACGCTGGCTCCATTAGTTTTGTTCTGGGTGCACAAAACACCCCAAGTATATCAATCTCTGAGTGGGGATATTCCACTCTCAAGGCTGAGCCTGAAGCTGAGGCTCGCCTTAGAGAAGAACAAAACGATCAAGAGTGACAAGAGGTGTATCCATGTGTGAAGGAAGTATAAGTCGTCAGTGTGCGTTCGTGTACTTGTATGCAGGGCGTTGTCTGGGGAAAGCTATGGAAGGGTTTCCTTACTGCCAAAATCACAAGAACATCTGCCCTACTTGCAGAGGCTCTGGACAGCAAGCCCATGGGGTTAACTCAGGCATGATGACCGGACCAGATGATCCTCTAGTGTATTCAACGTGCACAGTTTGCGCCGGCAAAGGCGAAACCAACTGGTAATTAGCTGTAACCATACTAAGGAACTAAGCATGACCCGTAAGACTCCCAAGCCCAAGACTCCCGCCAAGGTAGCTCGCAAGACGGCCCGTAAGCCAAAGGCCACCAAGAAAAACACGAAGACTCCAGTAAAGAAGGCAACCAAGAAAGGGGCAGCCAAGCAGCCCACGCGCCCTATTCACTGTACATCGGTTACAACTGGTTTGAGCCGACGTTCTTCAGACACACAGTCAAATTCGGCAGAACCAAGTGTAACTGTCGTGCCTGTGTCGAAGCAAGAAGCTTTGGATTTACTGGACGATATCGAAAAACAAACGGCAAGTATGAGTTTGAAATCAACCAAACCCCTCAGCAACGCCCAGAAGGTAACCCAGCAGATTCTGGAAAACAATCGAAAACCAAGCAAGCCAGTTGTTGAGGTTCAAATCAACCAAACCAAAAAGCTAAGCAAGGTAATTACAGAAGCCACTGAGTCGATCACTAAGGGGTTTGCTTTAGCCTCAACATCGTTAGCCAACAAGTTGAAATCCAAGTCAGTTCAACACGAAGATAATGCCCCACACTTGATCATCGAGGCGCGTGCAGGTACTGGAAAGACGACGACTTTGATTGAAGGTCTTAAGCGAATCAAGGGATTACCCAGCGATTTGATTCCTAGTCCCCAACAGGCAGCCATTTGGGAATCCATGGAGTTATCTAAAGGAGCCAAGACAGTTTGCTTTGCGGCATTCAACAAGTCGATTGCCGCTGAGCTGAAGAATCGAGTGCCGCTTGGTTGTGATGCCATGACGATGCACGGTTTGGGCTATCGCGCAATCCGTAATGCCTTTCCCAACCTTGGGGCCCCAAACTCCTACCGCGTACAGGACATCATCTGTGAGTTGCTTGAAGAGGACATTCGTGTCTTGCGTGCAAAGAAACCCACACTGCTCAAGGCTACCGAGGAATTGGTCGGTTTGTGCAAAATGAACATGGTTGAGATGGATGGGCATTGCGAATCTTACCCCGCAGGTGAGCTTGATTGGGTGGGTACACTACAGAACATAGCCTCTTACTACGACATCGACGTCAATGGCCAATCAGAGGAGGCGTTTGCCTTAGTGCCCCGCGTATTGGAGCGATGCAAGGATGTCGCTAAGGACAACTGCATTGACTTCAACGACATGATCTACTTACCTGTTACACTAAATCTACCCGTCTTCAAATACGATCTGCTCTTAATCGACGAGAGTCAAGATTTGAACAAGGCTCAGCAGATGTTAACGAAGATGGCTGGCAAACGGTTGATTTACTGCGGTGATCCTCTTCAGGCGATCTATGGCTGGGCAGGGGCAGATTCACAAAGCATGTCACGACTGGAAGCTGAACTCAAGCAAACCGAACGCGGTTGCTTGCACCTACCTCTCACCGTTACCCGCCGTTGTGGCAAGGCAATCGTCCGTGAAGCCCAGAAGTATGTGCCTGACTTCGAGGCATTCGAGACCAACCCCGAAGGAAAAGTAGGTCACGCCACATTTAAGTGCGATAGCCTATATCCTGGTGCGCATTGGTCTTCTGGGGCTCCCGTGTGCAGCTATCATGACTTGGTATTACCTGGTGACATGGTGCTCTGCCGATGCAATGCGCCACTAGTCGGTGAGTGCTTCAGATTCATTAGGCAAGGCCGGAAGGCAAACATCCAAGGGATAGATGTTGGTGCTGGGCTAATCAAGACTATCAAGAAGATCTTCGGAATTAAGGAAGGCGACAGCCTAGCCTGTTACAGCGCAGTACAACTGATTGCTGGGGTAGACACTTGGTTGCACGAGGAAACCAAGCGAGAGAACGCCAAGCGCAACCCCGATGAGGCAAAGATCATCGGTCTACAAGATAGGCACGACTGTATCCTGGCCTTCACCGATGGGCAGCAAACAGCAGCCCAGGTTGTGACCAAGATTGAATCTCTCTTCACCGACGATAGCCAAAGCCAGGGCATTAGGCTTAGCTCAATACACCGCGCTAAAGGGTTAGAGGCAAAGCGGGTTTTCTTTATTTGCACCAAGGAAGCCCCTTGCCCACACCCCATGGCAAAAACTGCTTGGCAGAGAGCCGAAGAAGAACACCTCTACTACGTCGGAATTACCAGAGCAATCGAGGAACTAATCTGGGTTACCGGCTAAGGTATAATAGGAATGGCGGCTAGGTTAGCTTCCGAAAAGCTGGCACCTCACCAGTCTGCCGCCATTTTTATTATGGGGGCTGTTAGAGGACAGCATCTATGTCAATTACGACTAGGCCAATTGCTACTAGTATTCCATCAGAACATGGTGTTTATCGAACCAATCACCGCCCAGTTTTAGTTAGATTCTGGGAGAAAGTCCATAAAACAAAATCCTGTTGGATTTGGACTGGGGCTCTTGGAGGAGGTAGTTATGGGTTGATATGGCTGAATGGCAGAAACTACCCAGCCCATAAGCTTTCTTGGGAGATTCACTTCGGCAAGATCCCAAAAGGGAAACTTGTGTGTCATAATTGTCCTGGTGGGGATAATCCATCCTGTGTTAATCCTGCTCATCTATTTCTTGGCACCCACCAAGAAAACCTACATGATGCCTCCTTAAAGGGTATGCTATCTACAGCCAAAGATGGGTCTAAGAACCCTATGGCAAAACTAACAGAGAATGATGTATTAGAGATACGCAGAAGGTATATAAAAGGTAATCGCAGGGGTCCAAACAGCAGCTATGCATTAGCCTTAGAATTTGGTGTCAGACAAAGCTGGATAAGAACAATAGCCTATAAGAGAAGATGGACGCACGTCGATTGAATTGCTAGAGCGAAGTAATCTAATCTACGTCTCGTAACTCTCAAACTAGAAAGGTTGGCCATGCCTGTAATCAAAGAGAACCCAATTGTTACATGCTTGATGTGTCATACCAAACAGGAAGACTTAGGTAAGCGAACTACCTGCATCAAGTGTGGGTTTGAGCCTATACCAAGTTACAGCTATGACCGAGACAACATCTTTCACCCCCGCTTCGTTCGACCACGTAAAAAGTCCCTCAAGGATTTGGTTACCGAACGTCGCGCCTTACGTAGGAGACAGACATGAGGACTTATGGAGAACAGCCGAAAATCAGATACAAAATCCACAGCGCTGACGAGTGTTATTTGTGCAAAGCCACTAAGCCTCCTAACAAGAAAAAGGCAAGGCAACAGGCTAAAGAAGAATGTGAATCAGCCGAACTCCCCCAACACCATGTTCACAGGAGATAACCCGTGGGAATTGACCTTACTGTTTGTCCAATCATAGGCAATGGAACATCCTGGTGGCTTGGCTACAATCGGTTGAAATTCAATAACGACAATGATCTGTATGACTTGGTTAAGCAGTTACCTGTATTACCTCTGCCACACGAGGTTGACTTTGATTGGTATGAGGACGATGGGGTGAAAAAGCAGGTGATTGACTCAAAAGGAAATTCACTAACCTTTACTCATGCTGGTCATTTTCGTAAGATTGACTTGTCCTACTACAAGGGTTGGAACTTCGCAGTGCTGACCTTCCTGCAAGCCCTGCCACCCACTACCCCCGTAGTATTATGGTGGCATTAACCCCTAAACAAGTCGGAGACCCATTTCGATGACAAAGATTGAAAACATGACTCCATGGGAGTTTGCGTGTCAGTGGTATCAGGTTGACACGACACGCCGCAGTATATTGCGAGAATCAATTCCCGAGAGTGTTCACAGCTACAAATTCGCAGAGTGGCTCACGCATGAATACCGACTCGCGATGAACAAGGGGATTGAATTAGGAATGGAAGCCCAACGGGAAGCCGATAAACAGGCTAACAACCTACCACCAACCCATAAACCAACCTAAGTAGGGGGCATGTTGCTAAAGCCCCTACGTTGCTTTAGGTTGCGTTACGGAGTAAACTAGTACCCGTAGGGGCTTTTGGCTGCTACGACGCAACCTAGCGCAAGCCAGAGCCCTCTACGGTGTCGTTACCCCCTAGCCATTACCCACTACAGTACGGAGCCATAATTGTGTCAGAGCAACCCAAAACCGACCCCATCCCAACACCCCTCGATGTGTGCCGCAAATTACTGGACACATGGAAGCGAGCTGGCCCTCTTGGCTCACACCAGATGGAGAAATTTGAAACCGTCGTGCGCATGGCTGAAATGGTAGTTGATGATGCAGACCAGAAAGCAAGAGAGTTTCTAGCGTTAATACCAGACCCCATAATCGAGCATCACCCACAAGTGAATTGCCGCTGTCTGATAGCCAGCAAATACGTGCCTGCTGTCATGACAGATAGACAGCTACCAGACCCAGCTTTGGTTAGGGCAGCCAGGAAGGCTGTAGTCATTATCGAATCACTGCAAGCGAAGTTTGGTATAGCCTGCATCGAAGCAACAGGCATGTCGCAGTCGGCCTATTGTCAAGCAATGAAAGAACTGCGTGAAGCAATTGCAGATTCAGTAGAGTAGAAAGTACAATTCCCCCAACCCCTATTGTCAAGCGAGGCAACCCAAATGAAAGCCAAATTAGAAGCCGCTAGGAAGCAGTTTGCTCTGATTGAGCAACGACTGCGAGCTACCGAGTGGGTAGCTGGCAATTTTGAATCTGCTATCGGTGGTGTCAAGTTATTTCTGCAAGAGGCAGAAAATCATACTGGTCTGCTGTCGATGCTTGTGCAGGCAAGAAGAGAAATCTACCTTGCGCATTCCAAGGATGGAGTAGTCTACGACCCAACCATCTTAACCCGCATCGACAACCAAATTGCTAGGGCAACAGGAAAGCCCTACCGAGTGGGTAGCTGGCAATTTTGAATCTGCTATCGGTGGTGTCAAGTTATTTCTGCAAGAGGCAGAAAATCATACTGGTCTGCTGTCGATGCTTGTGCAAGCCAGGCGGGAGATTCATCTGGCTCACACCAAGGATGGTATAGTCTACGATCCAACGATCCTAACCCGCATTGACAACCAAATTGCTAGGGCAACCGGAAAGCCCTACTTTGCTGAGAAAGAAGACAAGAGTGAGGATTCACCTGCTCAAACTTAACCAGATAGATCCCCTAGCCTGCTGGTGTGGCCGGGAGCGAACAGCCACAACCAGCAGGACTAGGGGCCTACACAATCACTTCTGCACTGCTGTTAGGGTTTGGTAGGTGTCTACCAGAGCGTGAACGTTGTTAGCAGCATCTTGCAAGCTTGACTCTTCGTACAACGGCAGGTAGATAACCTCTTGGGATAGCCGGTGAGCGTTAAGATGCCGATAGCTGCCGTTGCGGTACTCTCGCTGACTGCTCATTGGCTTGAATCCATGCCTGGCAGCAATACCTTGGGAGTTGAGTGAAGCAACTAGCTTGTCTTGCGTCTCTTCTTTCATGCCTGGGATTCGTAGGTCGTACACCCAATTGGATAGCCTTGGGGGCATCTTCCATTCATTAGGCAACACCGCGTCACAATCGTCGACCTGTTGTCTACGCCACTCCAAATGGCTCTCAGCCTTGGCTAGGCTAGCTAGAACCGGTTCTGCCAGTAGGTTGGCTAGCCGGTAATTGTGCCCTCGCGGTATGTGACTGAAGTTGTGCGCATTCGTAAAGCCAAGGTTGCGTAGCTGCCTTGCCTTGTCAGCATACTTGGCTTCATTGAATACCACCATCCCACCTTCTTCCCCATGAACCACCTTATTCTTGTAGAAGGACCAGCAGGCAGCATCGCTCTCGGGGTGGGGGTTAACACAGTGAATCTCCGCCATATCCTCGATCACCAGCAAGTGGTTGGTCTTGGCGTGGTCGATGATTGCATTCATGTTGCATCTGCGACCATAGATGTGGACTGGCATGATAGCAGACAGGTGTCTTACTGTCTTGCTACGTATCAGAGCCGGGTCAATCAGCAAGTCATTGTCACAATCCACGAAGATGGGGTGTAGCCCAGCCATCGTAACCGCTCTAGCGCAAGCCACCATGGTGAACTCAGGCACCATGACACAACTGTGCATCGGTGGTTGCAGGGACTCTAAGGCTAAGTGCAAGGCTGCTGTACCGCTGGAGCAAGCCACTGCATTAGGATTGCCAATCCACTCACCAAACCTCAGTTCTAATTCTTGGTAGGGTTCCAAAGCTAACACTCCTGGAAATTACCATCAGTCAGGAAACCATGCCACTGGCAACCATCTAACTTACGAATGCTTGGAGTTAGTGTAGGTTTGTCGGCTCTGCCATTCCAGTGCCAGCATGGACCAGGCTCCCCCTCTTTCTTTCTGAATGGTATACCAGATATTGAACCACACCCACATGGGCAGACGAAGATCATGCCTGTATGGCCTTCCATACCAACTCGTGTAGTGAATTGGAATTGTCCGGGCTTCTTCAAGTCATCAAAATCATAAACCCGTTCAGCAGGTACATCCATTATTTGACCTTTCGATAGACAACAGCCATTTCTTTGAAAAGCAATACAGCATCATCGGTGTGTTCTGCCTCAAACCTGTCAATTGCAGCGTGGACTCCTGGTAGGTTGGGATACTTGTAATCATCAGCAATCAAAGTGCCACCTACATTCAGCTTATTCCAAACGTTGCAGAGGTCTATGTAGCATCCATTCTCAGTGTGATCCCCATCGACAAAACCAATATCGAAGGTTCGTGTCAGTTGGGGCACAATTTTCTTGGAGTCACCATCTAGTATCTCAGACTTGATTCCGTGGTAGCCCAGGTGTTTGCGGGCTAAGATGGGTACTTGTGACGGGCTAGTCCAGTTGTCGATACCAAGGTAGTGAGAGTCTGGGTGGGTCAACACGTTATCGAGCATCCAACACCCACTGCGACCCTCCCAAATACCGATCTCTAGGTATTGTAGGGGTGCACCAACCACGTCAGTCAACGTCTTACGGACAGCAAGACGTAAGGCACTAGTCATATCCGTGCCATAGCCAGGCAAAGTAGCGAACACATAGGGGAATTGCTGGTAATCATAGTCTTGTAGGGACATTAGCTTATCATCCTCCATAACTTGGCAGCAGCGGGAGCCCAACCGCCATTGCCGTGGAATGAGCAGGGGTGGGTTTTCGTTTCGTTGTTATACAATCGCTTGCCTTCTGTAGTGCAGTGGACTTCGATGGCATCTAACACGGGACGTTCCATCTTGTGGTTGTCATAGAGGTTGCAGAACAGACGGCAGTAGAAGTCTAGGGCAAAATCCTTGCTGTCGGGGTGGTTGATCCACCAGCGATTGTAGGCAGACTGGTTGCACCAGCACAGAGGCTTGGGCCAGAAATCAGGTTCATTAAACAGATCGAGTAGAACCCCTGCCCTACCAATGATCTGTCCACCATTGATGTATCGCCAGCGAGTAGGGGCCTCAGGCAATGTACCGAAGCCGGCAACCTCCGGTGGAAACAGATTGGTCTCCATAGCGAATACAATTGGCGAATTGAATTCCAAGAAGGCTTGCTCAATCTGCTCTAGCCCGGTTGTGAAGAATACATCCCAAGCATCAGTCACCAACACAATCTCGTCTGTGGCTTGGTGTTCCAATACTTTCAGCAATCGCCACCAGGTATCATTGCCATCATGGTTGAAATTGCATCCCAACGTAAAGTTTTCAGCCGGAATACTGTACTTGGTAAGAGACTCACGAAACATCCAACGGTTAGGGCCACCCCGGTTAGGTGGAGCGTCGATTGGTATTGAGGAAGCATACAAGAGCTTCATGGTTATTCCCAATCCTCTCGGTGTTGGTAGTCGTTATGCACCTGGTCACCTAGCCCCAAGTGGTCTGCCACTTCTAGTATCTCTGGGTCAGTCCAGTGCTGAACCTCGCAGGTAGGGGCTTTTAGGTCGTAGGGTCTAGTGCGGCCGGAGCCGAAGGTATGGAAGGCTAACGGCACACCACACAAGCCTAACTGTGACTCATCGCGGCCTTTGTCGAGCGGTCCATTAGGAAATGCCTTTACCAGGTCTAGGATGATAGTCCTGGGCACAAACACCAAACTCATCTGTAAGGCATGGTGTTTGACCTTGCGTTCATCCTCGTAAGGCTTGCCAGCCAAGAAGCGGTTGGGGTACTCTGTTGATTGCTTGTAGCAGTCCCCTACCCAATTGCCCATAGCCAGGCAGTCTTGCTCCACGTAGAACAAGTCAGCCATGCAACTGTACGCATACATAGCACTGATGATGAAGCTACGACCCCAACCACTCAGCAGATAGTCAGTATTCTGGTAGTTGGCGTCCAACCGTAGCACTTGCTCCCTAGGGTCTGGGTTAGGTAGCAGTGGAGAGGCTGAGTCAACAATTAATACACCGGCAGGGTTGGAGTACTTGAAGACACAATGCTTCCATAATTCATGGAACTGCCTTGACCTAGAGTAGACGTTACCACCATTAGGGAAGCTACGTCCCTTGGCACAATACCAACCACTGCCGATAACATACTTCATTGTTTGAGCCATACTACCAATCCCACTTGCATCCATTGACTCGGTAGTAATCCACAGTTCTCTTCAAGGCATCATAGAGTAACACTGCTGGTCTAGCTTCGATGGTTGTGTAGAGTTTTAGATTGTCACTTTGCAGATGCCAAATTTCCCAGGGCCTCACTCGCTTTGGGTCTTGCTCAATCTCTACTCTACCGTAGTCGAACATGACATGCCCAATTAGTTTGGCCAAGTCATAAATCTTGATAGTTGATTCTGAGCCCATGTTGTAGACTTCGCCAAACTGGCCCTTCTCCAACAACTCAACAGCCATCCTCACAGCATCGCCAGCATACTGAAAGTCTCGCTCGCTATTGTTGCCTAGATGTACAGTTCTCCAAACGTCTACATTCCCAAGGCCATCTCTACTTTGTCCAGGCTCTTGGTCGTTGAGTTGGCTGATGATCTCTGGGATAACATACTCGTGGGTTTCGCGTTCACCCACACAGTTAAACTGTCGCATGGCAATGGCGGGCACCTTAGCCTCCCGCCAGCGCACCTGTACCAATCCATCAGCAGCTACCTTGCTAACGCCGTAGGTGCTGTGGGGGATAACTGGGGCATCCTCAGCAATCTTGCCCTTTGCTTCACCGTAAATCTCAGCTGAGCTAACTTGCAGTACTGCCTTGATATTGGCTTCCTGGCAAGCATTCAATACGTTGAGGGCAGCTACGGCATTGATCGTGAAGAAGTGCAGTGGCCTCTCAAAGCAATCTGGCACGTAAGGTTCAGCGGCATAGTTGAATACGTATTCAACCTGGTACTGCCTCAGAATCTTCGCTAGTTCCTGGTAGTTCTCCCGAATATCGTACCACAGGAACGTCGCCTTTTTGTGGATGTGCTTCTTCAACCCGCTGATCAGGTTGTCTAACACTAGCACTTGACAGTTTCTCTTGTCGATCAGGTAGTTCACTAGGTGCGATCCTAGAAACCCCGCTCCACCGATCACGCAAACGCAACAGCTTCTTATGTCTCGCATGTCCGCTCCTAACAATAGAAAAGCCTTGAGGGTCTTCGTACTCAAGAATCAGTAGCTTCCTAGCAACTCGCAGCAACTCAATTTCAATTCGTAGCCAGGCCTCCTCGCCCACGTTGTCGAGTATCATCTTCTTGATAGACCGGCAAACTACCCAATCAAATTCGTAGTCCTCAAACGGCAAGTTATCTAGCTTTGCTTGAATGTTGGCGTAGCTAGGGTAGAGGGAATCCATGGCTTTGAGTAAAGCTTTAGATTGATCAACACCAACATACTTCTGCACCTGAGGTAGGATTTCAGTCATGGCCCCATAGCCACAACCGGCATCCAATACCTTTGTGTTGACCAGTAGCGATTCTAGTGTCCTCTTATGCCACATTTGGATGTCGTCCCAAACAGGACGGTCCACTTCGTAAATACAACGATGTAGATTTTTCGGGTCTTGCTTGACTTTCTCCAGACGATTCTCCCAGAAAGTCTCTGACGCGACAGGTAGAGGATTGCTAAGTATCATGGTCTTTCCTTGTCAATAAAAAGACAGGCATCGTCGTTAGGATAGAAACCAGGGATGACGATCTCATACATACCCAGGCTCTTATAGAATAGCCTAGCTATTCCATTTGTTCTACGGGTAAACACGTGAATGACTGAGTCTTTGTCGATTCTTGACTTGACTGTTTTGATTAGTTGAGTGCCTAAGCCTCTTCTACGCATTGGTTCATCAACAATGACATCTACAATCTCAGTTACTCCACCAGGTTTACTGTGATATAAAGCCTTACCACCAGAAATAGTCAACTCAATGCACATTCCTACTTTCCTTACTGTAATCACAGATGATTCCCTACTCTAGATGATAGCTAAATACACCAAAATCGAGCTTCTGTGTCTTGTTGTAGCACTTCTGGAATAGGTCCTGTGTACTTAATGATGGATGCCCCATGTGGTAGTTTCTTACCGGGCTTCCATGTCTCAAACGCGGCCCGACAATCAACATACATCTGCCGCCCGTCACTAACGCCTTCACCACGAGTGATGTAGTATTTGTGCTTAGCGGCCCGTATTTTATGTACGGAAGCGAAAGCCAAGTGAGCGCATTCTGGATAATCTCCAGGCATTGAATCGTAGCGGATGACAGATTTGGATAGTAGCTTACCATTAACCTCTGGCCAGTTGTGGTTGGAAGCGTACGATAACCCAGGAAAATACCGCCAACCTCTGATATGGGGGATATCCCAATAAGCCCCAACTGCTTCCAATCCAAACAAAGACCAATCTCGTATTGAACCAGGACGCCAGGGATAACGATGCTTGAAGCGAAATCCTGTTGCATTCCTAGATGAACTGCCCATCAAGCTGGTTATTCTGTCTTGGTCAGCGCATGTATAAAACTCATCTGCGTCTAGTATGAATAGGAAGTCTGGTCTTGACTCGTTAGCTACGTTCAAGTACTGCTGTCTAGACTCAACCTTTCCCTGGGCGGGGTCTTTATTGGAAGAGAAGCCAAATGGGATGTAGATGACCCGTGGGTCTTTTTCTGATAACTCCTTAAGGAACTGACTAGTGCCATCTACGCTCAGCCCAGCCTCAGTGACCATTGTTGGGTTAGCCTTAGCATAGTAACGGTCGGCTGATTCAACGAACACCCACTGACGCATCTTAGGCCAGTCTTGATGCTGGTCATACAGATTTTGCAAGTGCTCCATCTCATTGAGACAGAGCGTACACAACATTACTGACATATCCCCCTCGCTCACGGCTCAATATAACTGCTGGCTTGCGACAGATCGTAACCAAATTGCTCCATTGCCTGCTTCTCAGTCTCCGCTGTTCGTATGGCTAAATCTCTAGGATAAAT
The DNA here is from genome assembly GCA_023228245.1 of Candidatus Pacearchaeota archaeon. Next base: position 21,411 of record JALOBN010000009.1, on the reverse strand, counting down.
GGCTTGGGCTAAGAATCGCGGGTCACTACTGTTGACTTTGGGCAATTGCAGATTTGGCAGATCCAAAATCCACTCCAAATCGTCTTTCAAGTATTCAAACTTACCAACAAACTTAATCCCTTCGGTATAGCGACTGTACAGCCTTGACACCATCCCTTCTGGGTAGGCTTGCAGGCGCATCGTCACCCAATCCACAAAGTTGCCTGTCCCAATCGAATCAATCTCATCTGGCCCTGGCTTAGTAGCAAGGAAGGTTTCCAGGCTACCTCGCTTGGTCATCGTAAAGGCCCATTGGGAGCGATACCAATCCAGCGGGTGACGTACGAAGGCAAAGCAGACAGATGGGTCAATGCCCAAGGTACTGTAGTTAGCATGGGGAATGATGTTTGGGTCAGTCGTGTCCTTACGAAAAGGCCAATCGACAGAATTGACCACAGGCAAATCATCCTCGTTAGCCAACAATTGGTATTCTCTAAGCACATGACGAATGGTTTGTCCACCTGTCTTCGGCACATGCAAGAACACCAACCCACTATTTAGTAGCAATGCCACAGACTTGCTCCAGTGCAGATAGGTATTGGGGCTTCAGTACTTCCCAACTGTTTGCTTCAGCCCACTGCTTGCCCTTGATGGAATATTCTTCGATGTTGCGGTTGTACCAAGTGTCAATGCAGTAGGCAATCTCTCTAGGCTCTACTATGGCTGACTCAACTAGTACAGCGATTTGCTCCTCCCGGTAGCGATGGATGGGTATCAGCGGGTCAGTAGGCAACCACGTATTGGAAGGAAACCGATTGCTGGCCATGACCAACATACCGCTAGCGTGAGCCTCTTGGAGTGGCAAGCTAAGCCCATTGAACTTCTCAGGAAAGACAAACACGTCTCCTTCTTCAAACATCGAATCGTATGGGAAGTCGCCTAATTGCAAATCCAACCTTGGGTCATCCTTAGCTTGTCGGAATAGGGCTGACACACGGTCTTCAGAGGCCCTTGCGCGCTTAGGACCTCGGATGCCTGGTTGCCCCCGTACGGTCAGGCGTATAGGGCTACCGACCAATGGCAGGGCTTGCAGTAGCTCAGGCGTGCCGTTACGAAACCCGCTACCGCCGTGGCCAGCATTGTGGACAAAGTGTAGGGCTTTGGTTCTAAGCTTCCAGGGCTTTTCTACTGGCACTGGAATGAATTTTGCTCCTAATCGGCTGGGCTTGTGCTCATAGTAACGCAGGTCTAGCAGCGAGGGGCATAAGTATAGGTCAATTGGTACAGGCAAACTGGGAGGGGTCCACTCATACATCGGCATTAGCACAATAGGAATGCTCTTGGCCTTTGCCTTCTTAGCCACATTCCAATCGATAGCCGTTTCAAACAGCAGTAGAACATTTAACTCATCCAAGAATCGGTCAACACCAACCTGGGTTGGATACCAATCCCAGTGAGTGTCATAGTGTGGGTGTTGGATAACCAACATTCTATTGACAACTCCATGGTCGTAGAAAGCCTTGGCCAGGATGCCCAGTCCTGATTGAGTCGCCCAACCAATCGATCCTACTTTCATTGACCTGCCCTTTGCTATTTACCCAAAAGAGTAAGAGCATCAAAGCTCTCACCACGGAAACTCATTGCCTGCGCTTGCTTGGCATTGCCCATCGAACTGAAAATACCAGTGTGTTGGACCAGACTAGGATTGTGGACGTATTCTTTCCACCCTGCTTTCTTGAAGGCAGTAACAATCCCGCCATCAATTGCTCTCCAACCCCGCTGTGAATCTTGTGGTCTCTTGACAATATGTTCATGGCACAGTAAGGTCATTACTGCTTCATGGCTGAATACTAAAGCAACTGCACCTTTGCCCAACTGGTCTGACAAGTACCAGCCAACTCCACTTTTGCATAAGGCTTGGTTGCGAGGGAAGGTGTATAGGTTACAATAACCGCGCTCTGGGTAAGGCAATTGCTCCAAGTATTGCCTGAGGTTGCGATAGGTCACGAAGTCATCCTGAAACATGGCATAGCGGTCAGCAATTGGATTACGAATATACAACTCAGCTAGGCCCAAAATCCAATTGCCGAAGGTGCGAATACTTGGTGACCTGGTTGTTATTTCCAAGTCAAATCTTTCGTAACCGGTGTTGTTCTCAACCCCATCTACGAATAACCTTGGACACTCGAAACCTGCCTTGGCTAGCGAGGCAACTGTCTTGACTAGCAACGAGTCCCGCCTGGTGGGTACTGTGGTTATGCCGTAAGCCCATTCCATAGAATATAATTAGGTTAGGTTTTGTTGCCGTAACAGATAATGTTAGGTCGCAGGACGCATCTCGAAGGTATTGGCTAGCTGGCGTATTGGGTCATTGGGTATCGCCTGCTTAGCCGTAGTCTTGGCGTTGCGGATTGCTTTGTTGACTAATGATTTACCAAGCGATCTTACAAAAGGTAGGTGACGCTTTGTTGCTTCTTCCTCTAGCCAATCTACAATCAACTCAATATTCTTATCGCACCACTCGATGCCACGACGGTCCATCTCCAAGGCACGAGACTTGCACTTACACCCTGCATGAGCCTTGATATGCCACTTGGCTAGCAACTTGCTTAACTCAGTGCCCGCCCCCCCTTTATTGGCTTGGGCAGCCTTTGGGATAGGGGGGCTTGCACTAGAGGCAACGACAGGCAACCTCTCAGCGATAGACTTGAGTGGAAACCTGTCTTCCAACCAAGCCTGTCGATAACGGGGATTTGTGTTGACCAACTTCTGAAGGTTGGGATAGCGGCTTAGGTCGACTGGAGGCATAGTGTCTCACCTTCTGCGATGGCGTCTAATGAGGTCGTCCAAAATCTCTATGTATCGCGGCTTCCATACTGTCCAACTGTTTTCTTCTGCCCATTGCTGCCCCGCGAGCGAAAACGCGTCGATGTCGCGTTCATACCAAGCATCTATGGCAGTGGCAATTCCCGCTGGGTCAAGCACGTCTTGCGTGAGTGCTACTGCACCTTGGCCGTGCGTTGAGCCGTTGGTGGATACCATGGGTCTATTCGGCAACCAGTCGGTGAACGGCTTCCGATCGGTGGTGAGCACTAGCATCCCGCTGGAGAAAGCCTCCTGCAACGGAAGAGATAACCCGCCGAATTTTGGAAGCTGGAGGAACACGTCCCCTCGGTCGTACAGGCTGAAATTCTCGGGCTCTGGTTCATTGAGCACGAACGTAACGCGATTATCCGTGGTAAAAGACTCTGCCAACTTGGCGATGATGCTCTGCGACAAAATCGGCTTGTTGTCGTCGTACTTGCCGGTCTGGACGGTAGGTCGCCCGAAGATGGTCAGGGCGATTGGGCTTTTGACAAACTGCATTGACTGGAGGATCTCAGGCGTCCCGCTTCTGGTCTGCGATCCTGCGTTGTGTACGAATGATCGGGCGTTGTTTCTGAGTCGCCACATTTGAGAGACAGGTACGGTTACTTGCACAGTCCGTGTGGTTGTGCTGCTATACTGGGCATACTCAACTGGAGAAGGACACAGAAAGAGGTCTGCGTGGATTAAGAGGTTTGGATTAGACCAGCCGTATATCGGCATGTAAGCAATGGGGAGGTTCCTATCATGCGCGCCAACGACAAGATCGTGGTTCATGACTCCTTCAAACAGCAGAACGGCATCCACCTCGTCAAGCATCTTCTGGATGTTGTTTGCAGTAGCAAGAGACGATCCTGGATACCAGCTCTTAGAAAAGTCTCCTGGTTTGCTCACCACCAACACGTCGGTGATGATTCCGTTTCTGTGGAAGTCCCTGGGAATAGTCCCGGAAAGCGTGGACAGGCAGATCGTACCTATTCGCATTGGCCCAACGTCCTTGGTGTTCTGTTGATCTTAGTTATGCTATTGCTAGCGATATTGCTGTGGATCAGTCCTGCCATGCAGCCAAGCAGAGTCACAGCCCCCGGCATGAAAGATGATAAGGCGGAACTGGTCGGGTTGTTTAACGAATTAGAAGGGCTCACTATCTACATGGCTCTTGATGTATCGACGGCGAAACGCAGCGGGGTTGTCAAGCAGTTGCGTGAAGTCGTTGAGCGTCTTGCTGTGGTTTCCCGTTCGCATGACGCGAGACTAGAAGCAGCGTTGTCTGGTCTGTACTCAGACATCGAAAGACCTATCCTGTCGGAATCTAAGAAAGGGTTGGATGATTCCATAAACTGCTCCAAGGTCCAGAATCGTCTACATAAACTTCGGCAGCGTTTCTGGCTATACCGGACCGATCTGCCTTGATGTTGTGGATTAATCGTACTCTCGACACGGGTCAATGTAGTCCTTTGGTGCCTCGGTGATTAAAATGGAAAACGCCACAGACGTGGTGACTTCGCACACCCATATGAACAAGTCTTCATCGTAGTAGATGGTTTTCGTCGCGGGGTAACAGCAAGGAACCTCGCCATCATTCTGCGTGCAGTAAGTATCCGTGTAGTCTTCTCCCGTCTGTTGGTTGATTGAACACCCTACATTGTTCAAAGTCCCTCCGTAAGCGAACTTGAACAGAATGGGCCTGCATGTCGACTCCTCCAACTTTACCCTAAGCAGCCCAGGGCCGTTGTACGGCCCAAGCAGCCCGTAGACGCAGTCGTCAATCATATCTGGGCTGTCTACAAAGGTTGCAGCTCCCTGGCCAATGTAAAACGGAGAAGCATAGCAGCTAGAGTTGATAACCGCGTGGCCAGGGCTGGCGCTAACACCGTACGGAGTTGGTTGATGGTATGCCAAGTAAAGGCGCAAGGCGCGTTCGTAGTAGCCCTCGTCAATCGGCTCGCATACGTCCGAGCACTGTAGAGTGGCCTGCAAACAGAAGTCCTCGGTGTAATCATTCGCGTGGTACGGCGACAGGCATGCGTGGCAGTTGTTCAATATCCACCCAGTCCATTCCCCAGGCGAGCAGCCTTTGCCTGTCAACAACATAGACGCCCCGTCCAAGTCAGCACAGGCACCGCCTGCATCTGTGAATGTCAGGAGCAGCTTCGGCGGTATGACGACGTTGCGATCTTCCTCTTGAGAAAATGGGCTGAAGTTACAAAAGCACCAGTTGCAGCCGTTGCAGTCGTCGCGGTCGTCGATCGTCTGTTCGATGAACCAGTATGAGAAGTAGCACTGGTGGCTGTTTCCGTGCTTGATCCCTGCGTGCCATCCGGCCTCTTTGTCGCAATCATAGCCTCCCATGTCCCCAACGGAGAACCCTTCAACGTCCAATAGATCGACGATGATCGTGCCACACGGGACCACTCCATAAAGCATGTCGCCGGTGTAACACCCGTAAATTTCAAAGTGAGTGCCAACATCTTGCAGTCCATCGGTCACCGTGCAAGTTTTCAGTACGGTTGTTGTGCCACCCATGACCGCCAGCCATTGCAGTGTTGCTTCGCCAACAGACACACGTGTGTACTTGAACTCAAAGTAGTCGTAGCCCTCGCCGTCCCTGCACTGTTGAAAATCCAGCAGCAACGAGTAACTGTCTCCAATTTGATCGTAGTAGACAGTGTATCCTGCTTTCATGTACTTGGAGAACGACCCGCTGTTCCGGTTTTTTGGGCCTGCTGGAACTCTGTCGGTGTTGATGATGATTGCCCCAGGATGCCCATCTTCCATAAGGAATCCGGGAGGGACGGGACACTGGGCCACGTCGATCCACCAAGGCCAATATGGATACTCACATTCTGGTATTCCGCTAACGCTCGGGCTCACAACATGCCAATGTGGTCCAAGACGAGGACAAGCCTCTGGATCACGGCAAAAGTCATCTACGAATGTAAAGCATCCTTCTGGACAACAGCAATACCATCCACCCGTCCCATTGCTCATGGCTTATCTATTCTCCGCAATCAGCAGTTTGGCAAGGGCAGTTAAGGAAGCTAGAACATGACATTCTGTTAATTTCAAGAACTTCAGTCACATCATCGTATGGTTGATCATAAGGCTGTAAACAAAGTTCGTCAAAAGTTGGGGTATCTGAAAGCTTCCAGGCGATACCGCAACTATAGGTTTCACTCTGAGGGTCAGCCCACCCATAAAACTCTCCAAGCCTATCATACACAATAAAGAACACAGCATTGCCATTACTGTCCTTGGTGTAACATAGAACCTTAGCATCAGAGGATGTCCCAGTGCCTGATTCTTCACTGGTGCAATTACCAAACGTCTTATAGCTAAGTTGTTGGGCAACCGCGGACCCACCCGCATCCAACGGAGTACGTAATACAAAAGCCCTAACATCCATAGAACCGCCGACTATAGGGAAGTGACGGCCGAATTTGTCTTTGACTGTGATGTAGTAGGTATTGGTTGATAAGGCAGAACTGGAGAGGTTGTAGCCAATCTTATTTTCACAGCCAGAGGTGAATAATTCTGGAGTGCCTCCGCTATTCTCTTGGATTTCATAAACCTCTAACTCACCTTCGCCTGGGTTACCACCGGATAAGGCACTGATAGATTCAGTAGGTTTGGTGATGTAGACCTCAGGAGATGAGTAGTCTTGTCCAGGCAGCCAAAGTTTAGGACGATTCCTGGTATTCTGAGTACGGGCCTTCTCCCGAGCGATCAATTGCTGAAAGATTTTGTAATCGTCTTCAGAAATCAAGTAGCCTTTAGGCATAATAGCCTCGATTACGCTAGAAACTAGCCTGGGTAAACCCACAGGTCAAATCGCGTTTGCCCGTGCTGGCAACGCAAGAACAATTCACCAGGTGAACTAGGGTAGAATGGATAGCACTCACCTGGGGGAATTAGAAAGCTGCGATTGGAATCCTTAGTGTAGGATACTTCCAAGACCTTCTTCGCTGCTTCAGCTTTCTGCTCTTCAGTAGGTTGTCGCTGCGTGAACTTAGTGTTCACATTCTTAATGACAACCAACCCCACTTCGGTGACCCACCCCGTATCCAGAGGAATCCATTCTTCTGCAACCTTGAGCCATCGCGTATAGCACTGCTCACTCGTCTTCAGAAACCTGGAGAACCCACCATCAGCGCGTGTAGCTTCCTCACCTACTACGCTGTGATAGAAGCTTTGAACAACCGTCAGGCGGTCCTTAGGGTTGATAATAGGGATAGGCGGGTTGATTAACCGCTGGACTTGAGAATCGTCTGGGTCAGCAACCGGTCCCATTGAAGGTGGAGATTCTCGGGTTGCCTCAGACTTGGTTGGATTCTCTTCATTGAATTCGGTATTTTCTTGTGGCTCCACTGGTCGCTCCTACCAGTTAAAGACTGTAGATCGTTATGCCTCAAACGCTTCGATTACGACGTTAACGCTGGCCGTATCGGCCTTGACTCGCAAAGCATGTCCAGTCCCTGTCGTACTTGTCCCAGTGCCATAGGACTCCCCCAGGTTACGAGACAGCCGGAAGCTGTAGGCGGCACCGGCTGGCACTTCGCCAATAGGAAAGAAGGTACTGGTGACAGGGTCCCAAGCCCCATATTCGACAAAGTTGGTAGAGTCTAAGTTGTGAATGGTCACCAATCCTGGAGTAACCAGTGGACTAAAGTCCACGTTTACTCCAGCTACCGTCGCCGTAACAGCACCAGGGCAAGGGCCGTTAGTGCCTGTCACATCCTCGTGGTGAGAGGTAGGCCGGCTTTGATAATCAATCTCACCCTTACGGATCTGCAAGCTGGAGCGGATAGTGGCTTCGTTGGCCATGTTAGTCACTCACTATAATTGCGTTGGAATGCCGAGAGTCAGGAAGTTGCTCTCGCCATAGAACTCAAACTTGTGTAGGTAGATGTTGCCTGAAGCTACTGTCCCTGTAGTTGGTACAGTTGCAGAAGCCGTGTAGCTTGCTGCCGTTGTGTTGGCCGGTAGCCCCTTACCATTCAAAAATACTCGGCCTAAATTCCCTTGCATGTCCACATATTGGATGAAATGTTGAGGGTTAAGGTAGCTGGGCACTCCGCCGCCTTTGAGAGCCAACACTTCATACTTTGACACGTTAGAATTGGTAGTGTCTTTCACCCATCGACCGTTCAGTACCTTTGTTCCTTCGTCAGGAATGGTCACATCGAAGGTGCCATAGCGAATATCAAAGTCAAAGGTTCTGGTGTAGTAGTAATCGCAAGACCCCCAGACCTGTCGCTGCCAAGACACGTTTGACAGCTTGATACAACGCTTAGCCAAGCCCCATAGGGTATCATCGTTGAGGGTGTCAATCATCATCGAGAATGTTTCTAGCCCTAGGCTAGCTACGTTCTGCTCTATTTTGACAGTAGGCCGATTGCAATCAAACTCCACCTCTGGTCCACGGAAGGGCTCATGTGCTGTGTTCTTCAGTAGGTTACCGTTACGATCAATCCAGGCTTCTCTGGAGTACTTAACGAATGAACCACTTATCTTCTGGGGCTCTAGTAGGGGATCTTCAATGGGAGTGTCTTGACAACGATGTAGTGGCTTTGTAGAGAACTTCTGATCAACAATCCACCACTTGTGCTTCTCTCCATCTTTAGCTTCATGAGGTTCAATGCTAATCCAAGGGTAACAGAAAGCCCAAGGATCATTGTCGTTGCCAAACTGCCATGTAGAACCTATTTCAGGTAACCCGGCAGCACTCATTACTGCCATGGGGCCGTCATTAGTATCAGTGGTTTTGACTAGGTGCTGGACCTTGAATTCTCGGTAGCCTTCTTCATCTCTGCCACCGCTCCAAGTCCTAGGTCCGCCGTGTACTGAGGCTGCCATACTATAGGCCTCCCCCATTGCTAGCGTTTGTTATTTGTATACCTTCCAGAAGGTCTTTACTCAGTTGCTTCTGGTTCAAGTCCCTAATCTCCTTGAGAATGTCAGTGGATTCGTTAGAGACAATATCAGACCCGAAGAATTCTCGGGCTTGTCTTGCCTCAGCGTCCCGACCTTGGTTATTGACTCGAATCCCTTCAATCAGCTGGTTCTGTTGCCAGGCTGCTCTAGAGGCTTGTGGAGTGAGTCTAGCCTGAAGAGCCCGCAACCGTTGCTGGTTCTTGGGGTTAGCTAACTCTTCTGGCGACATCATTAAGAAGTTATCCGAAGCCTTAGTGGCACGGGAGGCGGTTTGGCTTATGCCAGTTTGGTACTCAGCCAAACGCCACATCGACTCAGCACTACCCATCAGAGAGGGCTTGATTCCGCTAGCGTCAAACTTGGCTTTCTCAGCACGGGCCTCTTCAATGGCCTTCTTGTATTGCTCGTAGGTGTAGATGTTCTTCTCAAGCATCTCACGAGCAAATTCTTGGGCTTTGGCAAATCTCTGCTCTGGGGTGAGCAGTTTCTCAGCCAAACGCAAAGCCTCTTCTCGTCCTTTCTGCTCTCTATCACGCATTTCATTCATCTTAGCTTGTGCGGCAAATTCCTTGGCCCCCGGGAGGTTGGCTTTTTCTGCTTGCTTAGCTAGGTTGTAGTTCTTGACGTTGGCTTTATCTAAGTTTTCCAGGGCTTTCCTAGCAGCCTCTACTTTGCTCTGGTTGGCTTGGCTTCTTACTCTGGCTAATTCTCTTTCAGCAATAGTCAATCGTTCGACGGCTGCTGCCCGATCCTTCATGAAGTAGCTTTCCGTCCGAGCCTCTTCTTTGAAGGCTTCGGTAGCCTTTTGTGTACTACTTTCTAGTTCAGCTGATTTTTTATTGGCTTCTGCTTGTGCTAAGGCAAATCCTAAAGTGGCGTCAGTCCCGTTCTCCATAGCATAATTCAACTCAGCCTGGGCTTTACCACCGGCGCGTAGGGATTCAGCCTCTTCGTTAAGAGTTTCAATTGCCTTACGTACGTTTGCTTCAGATTCAACTATTTGCTTCTCCAGCCTTTTTCTGGTCAGTAGATCTAAACTGGAAGCCGAGGCATGCTCTTCCAAGCCGCGATTCAACAAATACTGTTCTTTCGATCCAGCCCGCAGGACCCCAATCTCCTCAGTAAGAGATTTGATGGTGGATTCAATATCAGCAATAATCTTTCCTGATTCCTTGGCTGCGTACTTCAGGTCGATATGTGCATCTACAGCTTGACGTAGAGCTGGTGGCAATCCAGCCAAGCTCAGTTTGTACTTCTCCAGTTCTTTTTCAGTCAGGCCATACTGCTCTGCTTCTTCCTCTAACTTGGCAATCATTTCAGCTGCCAAGACCTGAGGTTCTCTATTCCTAACAATATCCATCTCAGCTTTTGACAGACCCTTGTTAGCTGCCTCAAGCATTTTTGTTTCAGTGGTTGTCTTACGAAGAGAAGCCTCCCGTAAATCCAGCTGTTTAATCATCTCAGCGCCAGCAGCCGTAGCTTCTGGAGTAGGATTCAGCAGCTTGGACACTTCCGCAGCCATGCCTTGCAGGTGCTCTAACTCTGCCCTGTCATTCTTGATTTCATTCTTAAGCTGGTTGATGTTCTTTTCATTCCAAAACCAAACCTCCTCGAATGACCCTTCCATCCTAGCCAAGCGGGATTCTTTGGCTCCGACTGATTTTTGGCTGCCCTTTATTTTACCACCTAGTCTCTCAGATTCTCTCTGGTAGACTTCCCTCTTCTGGATTTCAGTTGCTCCAGCTGGCATCTGCATGTAGAATTCATGACGTTGAGATTCAAACTTCCTAAACTTGCTGGACAGCAATTCTCCCTCTGCAAAGGCGGCATTCAATTTGTCCTGGGCAGAAGCCGCGTCTAGGATAGATAAGGTAACGGCCGTAATGGCCCCATAAACCCCTACCCGCCAGGCTACTGCGTAGGCAATAGCACTGCCTGTCATTAGCTGGGTTGTGCCTGCAACGCTATGGAGGGTGTTTAGCCACGTTGCTGTGGCCTTACTGGCAGCAATAGTGGCTGGAGCTATGCTTAAGAGGGCAGTACCCATGCCAGAGAGCTTTATTGCAGCGAGGGTCATCGCTACGCTAGACAGCTTCTCCATTCCAATGCCAAACACTTCGACTGCCCCAGCAGAATAGGCAATCGCTGTTTTGCTAGACTTGCTGAGGTTGTCAAAGCCTTCAGTCATTCTCCCTTGCCAATCGACAAAAGCCTTGGCTGCCGGCACCAACTCATCACCAAGTTTGCGCTTGAAGATACCAATGTTATCATTGAGAGTTGACTGTAATCCCTCTAGAGACTTGGACTGCTTGTTCATCAAATCGAGTTTACCGCTAGCGCTAGCAAATGCTTCTTTTACCATCGTAACAGTAATACGTCCAGACTCCATCTCCTTCTTCAATGTGGCTACGGACTTACCTGTCTTCTTAGCGATTTCGCTTAGAGGATTGAATCCCGCATTGATCATTTGTAGTAGGTCCTGCCCCATCAATCGGCCAGACGATGACATCTGACCAAAGGCGTAGGACATCTGCATAACCTTCTGAGCGTCCACCCCGCCGGTAACATCGCCGATGCTCTTTAGGATTGGCAGGATTTCATCTGCCTTAGTGCCATACTGCATCAGCATCTTCGTGGCACCGAGCAGGGTGGGCATCTCAAAGGGCGTTTTCGCAGCAAAGTCAGTCAGGTTTCTTAGCAGCCTGTCGGCATCCTCTGCATTACCAACCAAAGCTCGCATTGAAATGCTGGTCTTTTCAAAGTCCTTAGCTGCCCTCAGCATCTCCGTACCAAGGCCGCCACCTAAACCCCTAATTGTTGAGCCAATCTGACTTAGACTGTATCCTAAGGCAGTAAGCTTGATGCCAGCCATGTCTGAAGCCTGAGCACTTCGGGCAAGAGAACTGTTAAGATTGCCAACACCATCATTACTCCGCTTCAGAGAATCCTCTAAGTGGTTGATTCGCTGTTCGAGTTTAGTGAATTCTCTAGTAGAAGATGACACCTCCTCTACCATCTTCTGGTATTTGGAAACGTCACCAACCAGGCGGACTACTAGGCGTTCAATTTCAGTTTCACTTGCCACGCTTACTTCTCCTGGCTTCTGCTTCTTTTTGCTTTCGCATGGCTTCCCTAGCAGCGCTCAACCGCATTGCCCATACGGCTTTGGAAATAGCCGTGGCTGCCCTTCGGCTGTCCGCAGTAGGCTTCTGGTTAGCTGGCTTGAACCTTAGCTTCTCAGTCTTTAGGTCAATGCTACGAGCATTCTTCGCCCAACCTTGATGCACACGTTTGGCGATTTGCATCAAGTAGTAATCCGACCGACTAGGCTCATTGTATTCCTCTTCTAACCACTCGATCCACGTGAGGAATTCTCTGTGGGAGATAGTCTTAAGATACTTGAGCAAGGGACCCTTGACTTTCAGGTGGCTGGCGAGGCGGAGTTGGTTGTGGTATTGCTTAGCGCGTTTTTTGAGGGGTTCCCCTTACGCATCTTGTTGAGTTGTTTGGTCAGCAATTCAACTTGCTTGACGACAGTCTCTTCGTCTTGTACATCAATCTCACTGATTTCCTTAGCCTTCTCAAACAGCTTCTTCACCATACGGCTAGGCCAACTGCGCACCACCTCCACCGGGACGTTATTGCTTGCCTCATCGAACAAGCATAGAGACACCAACAGAGGTTCAGTGGCGGCCATGCTCTTGTGATCAACACCGGAGAATTCACCATTGGCCAGCTTCAAGCATTCAGACTTAGCCCCCTCATACTGACAAGCGGCAGCCTCATCGGCTTCCCTAAGTGTGTAGGACTTGCCCTGATACTTGACCGGAATGACAATGGTAGTCAGGTCATCAAAATTCAATTCTTCAGACATCAGCTCGCTCCTAATAAGTAACGTAACAGTAATTGAGATATGTGTTGTGGGCTGCTTAAGGTCGCTGGATTAGGGTCAGGTTCCAGCAACTTCAGTAATCACAGATCCTTGCTCGACATTAGCAGTTGGATCCCAGTTGGTTACTGTGATGGTGAACGTCCCTTCTGGCTGTTCACCTTCGGCCAGTGCGGCATACTCGGCCGTCCTCAAATACCCGTAGAAGTCTTCCGTTGAACCATCGGGATAGGCGATGGTCCAACTAGTTTCTACGTTGATGAGAGACTTGATCTGCGTCTTTACGGCTGGGTCATAAGCCCCAACAATAACGCAATCTGTACTATCAATTAGCTGCCTTGCAGCCTTAGTACGATACAGTGTATTGTGCATCGTCGTGGTAGGAATTGGATCACCACCATCATCCCCCGGTGGCTGCACGGTCTTCTCCCAGAAGGAAACATCCGGGTCTGCCGCGGGGGCAATCTTGGTAGAAAAGCCGTCATCCAACTTAATTCCGCTAGGAGTGGTTCTAGCTGTGGTAGCTGGCACTGTCATAATGGTCTCCTATGGCTAGCTAACTTGCCGCAGACTAACTACGGCGTTAATCGTAAATAACCTACGCTTACTGCTAGGGCTCTCTGTACCGATATCAAATGGCCCGCTCTTCCTCGTCACAGCATGAACCATATAGGTAGAGGTTGTGATTGACACACTGTTCATTGCAATGCTACTATCCAAAGCAACTTTGATGGCATTGGCTTTAGTCCAACCTGTTGCATGGTCTGTCGACCTAATCCTTATTTGGATTCCTTCATGCTCTTGAATAACCCCTGTAATTTGTTCTCTACCGTGAGTGACTCCTGCCACGTCTCTTAGGGTGATACAGTTATCAGGGGTGTCTGGTTCATTGGCATTGTAAATTGGCCAATTGCCGCTACTGGTAGGTAGCGTACCTAATCCTAAATCGACCATCAGGTATTGCAGTACGTTCGCGGGGGTGTGAGTTAGACTGCCGCTCATGCCTTACCTCGCTTGCGCTTTGCAGCCTTCCATGCCTTGGCCTTAACTGCCGCAATCATCTCCTGATGCTTACGCATCCGATAGGCTTGCTTACCAGCCTTAATTGCTTCGGAGTAACGATAGGCTTTGCTAGATGCTGCCTCCAGGTTCTCTTCCAAATCGGTGAAAGCACTAGCCTTCAAAGCGCTGGTATCCACCGGAGTCAGTAGCTGTGCCTCTCGCTGCAATCGCATACCTGCTGTCAACAACCCCTTCTCTAGGTCTTTTGACTTGGAAGTCACTTGCTCTACAATGGTTCCTAATTGCTTCTGTAACTGGCGGGCCGGCTGTTCTAAAAACTTGGCTTGTCCAACTTGATGATGGGCTTGGGTATTCTCGTGGACGTGGACTGCATAGCTCTGAGTGAATCCAACAACTACCACAGGATTCTTACTGCCATAGCGGTCAGCTAACGCTTTGATCTTTGCTTCTAATGATCTCAAGTTGTTGATTGAAGCCATGGATCAAGTCACTTTCGCCATTTGCTCAACATCAATTTGCACCTGATACTTGCCAGCTTTAGTACTGCTACTCCAGGTCCACTCAAACAGAGCAATATGAGATTCCCATTGCCCAGGAGCATAGGACGTGGTAGTTACGATGACGTTGTCGTCTGGTGTCATCACCCAAGTAAGGGCCCCGGCTGCGCCTACAGTCACGCCGTTCTTATTGAGAACGTCTTGGCTGTCTCTGCTATTGATAATGGCCTCAGTGTCTTTATCATAGAGAGTCAGAGTTAGAGTAGATAAATCACCAGAGGTAAGGGCTGTCCCATTCTCATCTTTGATTGTGGCAATATAGACTGCCGTGCACTGCTCCTTCACTCTACGTTGATCTGCTGTCAAAGCCATATTAACCTCCAGTAAGCAACGATTCTTGTTGCAGATCAGCTTCCACCAAACTGTCGTCTTCCACTAGACCCTCGATTATCGACTCAGCACTCAAGTTGCTTATCAGTAGACTTTCAGAAGCCAAGGTTGGAGTTGAGGTGGACTCATTAGTTAGAGCAGGAGTAGAGCATGTTTCTGCGGTAACCAACCACACCAATACATTCTGAGACAGGGTTGAGCAAACCCAAGTCCACGTTGTATTGGCTTCTGTAGTTGCTCTCCCTTCGAGTGAAGTACTGTGCTGCCAAACATAGCCTGTAAATCCTGATACTGCACCGATTCCGTCGGTTGAACCGGTTGGCAACCAATTCCACTCAGTAGTTCCTGCTAGTAATAGTAAGGCAAGCCCCGAGCCTACTAGTTCCCACGTCCAAGCTTGTGTGGCAGAAGCTTCACCAACTCCGTTAGCATAAGAAGCATCTGACCAACTCCACGTAATAGCAGAAGATTGATCTCCTGCACCTTCAGCAACAGAAGAAGCCGACCAACCCCAAGCCGATGCACCATTAAGTAAAGCCCCAGATACGTAAACCGTACCTGAAGCAGACCAAGACCAGGCTGCACTAGCTCCGTCTGTGGAATAACCCTCTACGGGCGAAGTTAGCTGCCAGCTCCAAGACTCAGCGCCTTGGGTTTCTCCTACAGCTTCCACAGAAGAAGAGTTTGCATAAGTCCAGTCTGATAGCCCTTGAGCAGAAGCCTCCCCTTCCGATGTAGACTCAGTTACCCAAGTCAGGCTAGTTGAGGATTGGACATCACCAAATCCATCAATACTTACTTCAGTAGACCATACCTGATCGATAGAAGAAACAACTGTCCCTTCGCCTTGGCTACTAACGATGTGAGACCAAGCCCAGTCCTCCGTGGCATTAGTTTGGGCTGACCCATCTACTGCCGTATTGCAAGACCAGGTGAAGGTCTCACTCGCGTTGCAAGTGCCTGAGCCCTCTGCATTAACCTCAGTTGACCATACATAAGTAGCGGAAGCAGAAGATTCCCCGTAACCATTGATAGAGACGGTGACTGTCCAAGTCCAAGGCTCTACAGAAGCCCCATCTCCGTAGCCTTCTGCCACACCGGATTGGTCATAGCTCCACGTCGCACTGTAGGTGGTTTCAGCATCACCTTCCATGCCAACGACTGTAGACCAACTCCAGGACACTGAGCCAGATAGGTCAGAAGTTTGGCTGAGAACGTGGCTATAGTAGAACCAATCCCAATACAACACGATAGTCCCTATCAGTCGTTAGTGATCGTTAGGTTGCTGGCAGGAATCTGTGGGGTAATATTCTGGCTGATCGTTAACGAATCCGTCAATTCCCCACTGAATAGCAACACTCCAGCACCAGAATCAGCCGTACCGACACCAAAATGAGTAGCAACGTCTGGGGTGGCCCCTACAGCGGCTTTTGGGAAAGAAATAGTAGCCGTATTCGTAACCGAGTTGGTAGAGACCGTCCAGCCTCCGCTAGTGCGGGCTACAGCAACCCTAGCATAGTTTGCATAGTCGCACTCGCTAGAAGTTTGGTTGCCAGCTTCCCCGGGATCTGCCGTATGCAAGGACACATAGAAACTGCCAGCCGTAGCTGATGGCTGCAAACCACTGGCGTCACCAATATTGGCGAAGGCAGTGTTGTTGAACAGAAGTAGAAGAATGCTGTTTTCTAAGGAGTTAGAAGCACTCATGTTAAACCTCGATAAAGCCTAGGATCGTAAATGCGTCACTACCAGAAGGGGCATCAGACAAAGCAGAAGCCAGAGTCACAAACTTCGTACCTGTATCAAAACCTGTGATACGACGGGGTTGCTTAGCGCCAAGCCCAGAAGTCAACACCAGCATTCGACCGACATACATGGCAGAATCATCACCAGCTAAGTCAGTTTTGAAAGTAGAGGTTGTGTTGGATACATCAGCAACCACTGCTCCAGTGTCATTCATAATAGCTAGGTTTGCCAATAGAGCATCGAGAGTTTCGATTGTGCCGGTAATTCCAGAAATGGTTCCTACCATCGTGCCTGACCCACCCAACCTCACATCAACAAACCCAGTGCCAGTTCCAGTAGCGCTGATCGTTAGAGCATCACCACTATCTGAAGTGATCCACAGAGAATCGAATGTAGTTGAGGCATTGGTTCCAGCAATCAGTAAGCCGCTCGCTGCACCTGGGGCATTACCAGAAGTGTACACCGATTTGCCAATGGAATTGTCTACTGTGAAGTCACCAGCAGTCGCGTCTTGCCATACTGCTGTAGCAATATCTCCAACAGCCGGAGGTGCATCGTTTGCATACGTGACGTAACCACTAACATCAGTAGCTAGCTTGTTGGCTGGGGTAACTAGGATGGCAGTAGCTACATCTGAGGCACTATGAGTGCTGAATCCAGTGGCAGTCAAACATTGGGGAAGTGAGTGAGTATCCTTAACAAATCCAGTACCCTTAATGTCGGTTAGATGAGTGATAATTGTTGTTTGGTTAGCTGCCGTTGCATCGCTAGAAGGCCCTTGCTCTAGGGCATTCTGAGTAAATCGTCGCACTCCGCCATCGTCCTCTGTTGTTTCCCACAGGTGATCCAGCTTCGATCCGTTGGTCTCCATTGCTGTCACGACATCGGCAGCAGCAATATCATTGAGGTCTGTGAGGTTGGTGGTTTTTGCTAAGACTAGATCCATCGAGGCTGTTCGCCGATTTTGCTTCACAATCTGATACAAAAGGTCTACAGGATCGGCTCCCGTAGCTTCAGCATGCAGAATCAGAGAACCAAGAGTTTCGCTATCAGTAGCATTACCAGCCACTTTATACCACCCACTGCCGATCTCCGTCACCTCGCCAGCAGGCGATGCAAAAGAGGCTCCATTTTTACTCAAGGTAACAGTTGGCGACAGCCCTGTTTTCCCAGTTATGTGGTCTGAAGAATCCACCATAAGGAACACTAGGGGTTCAGCTGTTTGACCTTGTGTCAGTTCAAGTGGCATAGCACCCCTCTTGATCCTGTGCGACGACTTATTGTTCTTCTGAATATCGGAGTGGTGGAGCGGGGAGTACCAGAGGCGAAGTAAAACCACCTTACGTTCTTGGTGTAGTCATCAGTCGCCACATCCGAGTAATCAATGTCTAGGCTAGGTGTATATGAATCCGCTTCTCTGGAGTCTATGGTGATATATAAGACGTCCTTAATCTGAGAACGAATTTGGAATGTATGAAAACTCTTGAGGTCAGTAGTCGTAGCAACATCGATTGGAATCTGTATCCATGTTCCTGATGCTACTGAAGAGGTTACTGTACCGATTTTGGGAATGGTATATATGTTTTCCCAGCTTACTCCAGACGATTTTTCATCAAACGTAGCTTCTAATTCAACCCATTCTTCTGCCATCTTGTAGGCATAAATCTCCCGCGTCTCATTGCTTCCAGTATGTACATGAAGATTGAGTTTTAATGAGTTAATCAGCTTTTCATCAGGTATAGAAGACAAATCGAATCTAACCAGTATCATCTGTGTGGTATAGGAAGCCAAATACAGTTGCGTATTGCCACCATAGTTAGTCGATGGCTCGAACCAATCTAGCCAAGTATCAGCAATGGCTGGTAGGTTTGCTGTAGTCACGGACCAATCCCTATCAAGGGCTCCCTGCAAGTATTTGCCAGGAGTCATCAGCTTGAACAGTCTGAGGAAATGCCCCTAGTAGACCAGATCCAGTGAATTGAACTGTCTTGGTAGAGCCAGTGTAAGCTCCGATTCTACGCAGAATGCCCTTGTTATTTCCTGCTGTGAATACCAGCCACATTCCAACATAGTCGCTGTCGTTTGTGGATAGGTCAGTGCTGGTCAGTGAGAACTGCCCGTTGTTTGTGACAGCATTAACAACCCCGACAAGTGTGATGGACTTATTGAACGCATAAGTATCACCAGACTGTGGGTAGTGTGTTCCGGTGGCGATTGTTCCCACGACTCGGCTCAGTAGGGTAGTAGTCCCAGACGTATCACTACCGTCGTAAGTGCTCAATCCAGTTTGGATCTTGGTTACCGCGTCGGCCTTAACCCCGTCGGCGGTCAGCCAGTCAGTGGTTATTGCGGGCAGGTTGGTAAGGTCGGTGACAGTTGCAATTGATGCGTTGGCAAACGTGACGTAGCCGCTGGTATCAGTGGCCAACTTGTTGGCGGGTGTGGCAAGTACCAAAGCAGCAACATCGGCCGCTGAGTGCGTGCTGAACCCTGTGGCCGTGAGGCAGGCAGTCAACGTGCTGCCTGTCCCCAGAGCAGTCACTACGTCCGCAGCGCTCGGCGGTGCTGCGTTGGCATATGTAACATAGCCACTACCGTTGACGGCGATAGCTGCCGTCGCGTTGCCCACGTAGGCCCCGATCGTAACGCCAGCCCCGCATACGACAGCCTGCGTTTTGATCGTCTCTACATCCACTTTCTGCGTCGTGGCAATTGTGGTTCCACTGAGATTTACCATAGTGGTTGGGCTGCCAATGTTAGCGAAGTCAATACCGGCTTCACCGGTAGCGGTTACGTCAAGAGTCCTATCAGCGACTGTAGGACGAAGAGCAGATCGATTGTTGATAGAAAACGACCGTAATGCCCTGGGTACTACAGAATTGCCGTCCACAGTTCCAGAGGTCAATACGACACTGAAGTCTGATCCAGCACTGTAGAAAGTACCATCAGCAGAAGTGTCAATTTCTACCAGGTGCAAACCAACTAGACCAGGTGAGGCAGTACCTAAATCAAAATCAACAGTCAGCGTAACTCCCGTATCGCTCTGGTCTGTACCATCGTCCTTATAGACAGTGATCGCAGGGCTGCCAGCTAGTGTAATGGCTGCGCCAGTAGAGTCGTGCGTGTTGAAGTAGAAGCGTATGATTTTGCTTGGCGTAATATCACCTAGGTATTTACTCACGATACCAAGCCTCCGTCTATTAATGATCCACTGCCTCTAGAACTTGGAGGAGAGAGGATTGCTAGCCCAGCGCTGCTGTAGTTGCTATTGAGATATCTCCACAGCATCCAGTCTGCCGACTGGCATGTGCCGTTGTAAAACACCAAGTCGTCCAGCGATCCGTCAAAAGTGTACGCGGGGTTTTCTCCCCACCCAATCCGTAACGGCGCGGCCACGCTCGGAACTGCAATGTCGTCTGTGGCTGTACCGACTGCCACACCATTGTGGTAAAACGTAAACGTCGTTCCACTTCGCGTAACTGCGATATGGTGCCATACTCCCGTAGCAAGATTCAGAACGGAACTGTATAGATCGGCCTGCTCTCCTGGTGAAATGGCTTGCAGGTGGAAGATCAACTTACCTGTGGACGGGTCGTACGAAAAGAACCACTTGTTGTAGTCGCCAGGCCCCTCGTCTTGGCAAATCGGAGCGCGCTCCCACCAATATCCCCACGAATTCGCGTAAATCCACAAAGATAGAGTAAGATCGTTAGTTGACAAATCCCAATCAGGATGGTCAGCAACATAGAAGAAGCCGCCTGCTGTGCCAACCCCTTTTCCAACTTTAGCTGTTACTCCATAGGTCGGAGACCCGGATGCAGTCATGTTGTGGGCGTTGCTGGTCGAGTCGTACAGCAATCCGCTAGCTTCGTCCATGCTCAGCCGCAACTTGCAGGTGGTTCCCCACACCGCAGTTGCATCTTCTTGGTCAGAGTCTCCGAATCCAGCGCGAACATAGATGTAGTGGGGTGTTGCGCTGCAAGTCCTCTTTAACACCCAGATGCCATTAGCCTTTCCGGATGATATGGCAAACGAGTCACGTTCAAATGGAATAATGTTGTTGTCCGTGTCGTAAAACACGATGTCGCTACCATCTGACTCGCACACACTACCAATGTCCTCGTCATCCATCTTGACAATTAGAGGAAAGTCTGTAAGCGTAGTGCTTATGAAGGACGGAACGACAACCATCTTTCTAACACCCATGCTATAAAGCCTCTCTTAATACAACATCGCAGGCAATAGCACGATGCCCATCCCACTCTTGTACAAGCACAGTACCGTCTTCCTCGATGCGTAGGAAAGTGTCTCGGTTGGTAGACCAAGTTCCAGAGTTGTAGTGGTAGTTGCCAATACGACCAGGATTGTGCGTGTGTCCACAGCGGACAACATCAAACTCCTTGGACATTCGGTAGTCTTCAACAGCTGAAATCAGTTGTTCGCTACGAGACTCGCTGCGCCAAATTTTATGCCAGAAGTTTGCGATGTCTCCAAATCGTTCGGCTGTCAACCCTTCAACTGCCCTACCATCCTTTAGGAAGGGGTTACCGTTCTTGTCTTCCTTTAGGCCCCAGACAATTGCTGTAATCTCACCGACACCTGGGGCAGAGCTGGAGCAATAAGGATCGACTTCGTGCCCGTGCATCACCAGGAATTTTCTGTCACCTACCGTTTCCGTAAATTGATTGCAGCACTTACGGAAGATAGGATGGACTAAGCCACAATCAGCCTCATTCAGTCCGTGCAGATGCCAATCATGGTTTCCTAATACCCACTTACGTAGTACGGCATTAGTACGATCAATAAAGATTTCTGAGGATTCGATTACTGCTCCCAGGTAACACTGAGACAGATCAAGCACATCCCCAGTCAAGTCGAGCATTCCGCCCTCGTCGTCCACGTGGTCCAGGAATCGATACCAAGAGTCTTCGCGCCCAGGCTTGCTAGCGAAGTTATCGCGAGGGCCTCCGTCCCCTTTGTGCAAATCGGAGGCTTGAAATCTAATCATTTCGCAATCCCCCGAAAGAAGCCGGCCTGCTCTTTACGCATTGCCTTTAGTTCACTGTTTACGTCTTTGATGGTTTCTTT
>JALOBN010000101.1 GCA_023228245.1 Candidatus Pacearchaeota archaeon | reverse complement strand
ACGAACCACCTTTGCACCGAAGAGATGCAAGCCCTTGACGGCATCGCTGAAGCTGTCGGGCGGCCTGTAGCCTTCCACCTTCCTTATCTGCTCTGCGAAAGAGGCGGCCATGCTGTGACCTGCCAGGATCTCAGAGTTATCCTTTCCTTCAGCGGCGACGACCGGGACATTCAGAGATTCCAGAACGTCGAAGCCTGCCACCCTCGACACGAAGCCGTTTCTCAGGGCTTCAGCGGAGCCGGACGCGGCCACGTTGGTAAACCTGGCATCCTTGACGAGCAGGGAGGTAAACCAAGGCGGGATGATAACCCATCTTCCAGCCTTCGGGCATTTGGCCTCAGAGAGCTTTTGAGAGAGGTTTACCAGATAATCATACGCCGTGTCGCCTGCAGAGTCGCTTGGTACAATGGCACCGGCATCGCTATCTGTTCCGATCTTGTTTCCGGCGGGTACGCCGTCATAGAGCAGATCGGCAAGGTAGATCTCCGCTACATCGGTTAAGTCTGCGGCGGCCTGAGCCATTGCGCCGGTCATTATCTTAGGGGTCTGCTGCGCTATGTCGACATCATCAACCTCAAAGTTGAAGTAATTGGCCTGATCGATGGTCAGGGAGGTCTGAGCATCGCTTAGGGTCTCAGGGGCGGCGATGGTCGCGTTCTTGACATAAGGCCGGATAGTAATCGGGCCAATGCCGTTAATCTTGACCACGGACCCCTGTCCGCTAATGTCTCCCTGGTAGTCACGATTCATTACGCCTGCCTGAGTAAAGACCTGATCTTTCCTCAGCGAGGCCAGGAGCTTTGCGCTCCACACGGACGATATAAAATTATTTACAGTCATATATATTACCTCAATGAACCATCGGCCAATTGGGCCTCGATGGTCTTCCAATTCTTTTCTATGTCCTCCGGTTTCATCTGATCCAATTGCGCCCTAGTGTAGCGCACGGGAGCCGGGACAGCCGGATTAGTCTCCGCTCCTATTGCCGGGCCGGGACCAATGCCAACCACCATAACGCGCATGGCAGCCCGCATTTCTTCCTCAGTTTTGCCCGTGATAAGTGGTAATAGCGTCAGTGGTAGGTTTTCCTCTTTGGCGATCTTCGCTTTGAGATCGGCCTCATCCCTTAACGCTACTTTCCCCTCAAGAGCCGCGCGGGTCTGCTGCTCGGTTGCTAATTGCTCTCGGAGAGATGCATTCTCGGCGATCAGTTTTTCATTATCGCCGCGCCTCTCTCGTTCGATCTTCAACCTATCCGCAACAAACCGATCTACATCGGCCTGAGTAAACTTAGCTTCTTCTGTCATTTCTCTTAAACCCCGTGAGATAACGTTACAACATGTTAGGATTTTCTTCTTTAATCGTGCTTACTGCGTCGGATATGTTGCTTTCCGACATCCACGGGTCTAACCTTCGCAGACTGTCCGCAATGGTGGTGAGCCCCGCGTTCTTGCGTGATACTTCATTCTTTACTATCTCTACCTCATCCCTCGGTAAGCCATCCTCAAAGGTGATGGTGATATTTGTTAGCGGAGTTGCGCCACTTCCACGGCCTACCACCTCAAGAAGGGACACCACGCGCAGGATCTCCCGGACCCCAGGATCAAGCCTGAGCCTCAACCTATTGACCTTTGCTAAGGTGGGCATCATAAGCCGCTTAAGTGCGCTGCCAGACTCCGCTAGACCTTGCTTGAGTTCTCCAAGGGCCGCCGGGGACAGCTCGGAGACCATGTAAAGAGCCTGTTTGATCTCTGTTATTTGGGTGAACGCATCTCCTAATCTGGCATCCCAAACCATGTACGCGGGCTGAGGTTCGCCTGTATTGTAGCCGAAATAGAGCCCCCCACCCTGAACAACGGCCTCGCCTGAATACGGGTCTATGTCTATGGTCGAACGCGGCCCGGTAATCGAAGGATCGGCATGTTTCGTAAACACCCTGGACGCCTGAATAAGCCGCTTCTCCAGCTCCTTAACCAGATCGTTCATATCGCTATAATCGTCCATACCGAAAACACCGTCTGATCCCAGGATGTTTTGAACGGGCACTACCAAGAACTCAGGGACGCCCGTATCTGTCTCAGGCGGCACGGCGGCGTATCTCTCGAACGTGGTTAAAGGAATATCTCGAAGCTTCCCACCCTCGACCAGAAAGAGCTTATTTCTGATCTTACCTCTTTCATGGATTTCCGCACGCACATATTCAGATTCACCGCTCTTGAAAGACCACGCGAGAACGTGAGCCGTGAACTCTTTGTTATCTGGTGAAACAATTGGATACCATAACCGAGGATTGATAACATCAACTATACCTCTTTTATCAAAACGGGCCTTGAATATGCCCGTCCCGTTCCTTATCATATCCATGCAGACATCATAGGTTTTTAGGATGAGCGAATTGTCCTTGATAATCCTGTCTGCGGTTGCCTGCGGGTTTGCTGCGGCCTTGAAGGGCTCGCCGCATATAAGATCCGCAAAACAGGTGGTAGAGCGTTTATACCAATTGACTGTCATATCTACGTGATTGCGGTCAGCATTGCCCATTAAATCGAATGCATCTAGCTTACCGGGGAACGGGTTGAGATCGGGCCATACCACCATGTGACGACCATCATAGAGTAGCCCATTCTTTTCATACCGTCCTATCCTCTCCGCTTCGCTTGAGATGGGCCATTCAGCCCCGCTTGAGAAAGCATCGAGACTTGTTAAAACCATTGAATACCTCCTAGTATATCGCATTAATTATATATTTGAGCGCATCAATCGCGTGATCTCCGCTCTTAATGGGCTTGTCTATGCCTTGCGCAGCCGCTTTGGGGTCCCATGAATAGCTGCCCATCTCTTCTATGAGGTTAGGACAGTTATCGCTAATCAAGAGGGTCCCGGCCTCAAGGGCATTGGCTATTTTCTGGATGCCACCAAGAACGTCATTATCCGCACCATGCACGTTCAAGCCCGACTTACGAGCCTCAAAGATGAAGGCTGCGGCGGAAGGATCGGCCTCGATGCTTGTCGGGTGGAGAGCCCCTTTGAAGGTCAGGAGATCGGCCACATACTGAGAATTTGTTTTCTGGTTCTGCTCTTTGGGCCGGTGGTAATATTCATCTGTAATTATCCATTTGGTC
Organism: Candidatus Pacearchaeota archaeon; assembly: GCA_023228245.1. The sequence goes on along the minus strand of JALOBN010000101.1, from coordinate 807 downwards.
TTATATCTGCAAGCCTTCAAGAAAACCGTCGGATTACTCGCGCCGTAGTCGATGCCTATCCTGAGCTGGTCCATTGGCTCCACGGGCCTACCACCCACGACGTGCTTGTCCGGGTCAAATTTAGCAAAGACTGCACCCTCGGCGATTGCCCATTCGCCGTCTATCATGCGCTTTTTCCACAGGCCGGTATAGGTCGCCCTTAACCATGCCTTATACTTCTCTTTAATGAACGTGTTATCATCGAGGTTAAACTTCCAGACCTGTGCATCAATCTCGTCCGCTCGATCAATAAAATTCTTCTTCATCCAGTGGGCAGGCGGGCCAGGGTTCATGGTCGCCCATAGCCTTGAATCGGGCAGGGACAGGCGGCTTATGAGCATGTTAAAGACTTCATAAGGATAAGTGGCGGCCTCATCGCAATAGGCATCTAAGAAGGTTGGGCCTTGCACCTTTGGCAATGCGCCTATGTTATTAGCACCTACTAAATATATTTTCCTGCCAAATAGGAATAACTCACCTGTACCGGCATTGAGGCGGCAGTTCTCAGCACCTACAAATTCACGCAAGGGGTCTATGCAATTGCGGGCCAATGTCCTTTCAGTGTTGCCAAGCATTACACGCGGCGCATTCAGAGGCCCCCCACCTACACGATCCGCCCAGGCGATCAAGGACCCCACGGTCTTCGTGGAGCGCACCGCACCAGTTAAAAGGTTGAGCTTATGGGCATCCTTCCCTAGCGTGGTTATCCAAACATCAGCGGCTTTGCTGTCATCCGGGGGAAGGTGCCACATTGCGCCGGGCCTCCAT
>JALOBN010000008.1 GCA_023228245.1 Candidatus Pacearchaeota archaeon | reverse complement strand
TATATAGGCCGGGTCAATGCCGATTACGGATCCTATAGACTTGGTGGTATCGATTACAGATGTCTTGGTTTCAACGCCTGCCCACCCACCAGACAGGCGGGCCAAAGCGACGCTGTGCTCTATGCGAGTGCCGTTGGGCAGGGTGTGGTCTTCCAAAATCACTATCAGGGACTCGTATCCATGACATTTGAGAAACCGATAATCTGCGACTGACATATCCACGCAGTCGAAAACGTCTATTTGCGGTTTATATATAAAATGGTAGGAATTTAGCAAGTCCTGCAAATCCTCTATTTCCTGGCTGCTATTGTTTTCCGCGCCACTGGCCGATGCGACAAGCAAGAAAAGTACGACGATTTTCAGCATAATCCTAAGTAACATTTCTGAGGATATAATCATGACGGAAGAAACCGAGGAAGAGAAGCCCCGAGCCACCAAGACAGAGCGAGGGAAGAAGCGTGAGCCACCGGCGAAGAAATATCTGGCGGGAGTAGACTAGATGGAAATCCTCATCATGAATGCCGGGAAAGATCCGATCGAGATCGAGGCCGATAGCTGGAACCTGAAGGAGTATCAGGATGCACATCGAGCAGCAGACTTCTCTATTCAATGCAGCCGGAACATTCCCATTCAGCGATATGCTCATGTGGTGGCAATAGAGAACAGGAGAGTCCTTTTTAGGGGCTACGTCAAGAGTCCGAAGATCAAGAACATCCGAACCAGGGAGCTAACTTGCAAAGGCGAGGAAGACCTTCTTTTGCGGCGCTATACTGGTCGATTTGCATATCAGGCGAGCACTCGCTACCTTGGGCAGGTTTTCCAGTCCGATGCACCTTCGCAGGTAGCGGATTCTTACGGCGTAATCGGGAACGTCGGGCTGCTTTTCATCGCCAACTCCATGATACCGCTGCATGGCAACACTGTCATTGATCCTACTGTCCCTGTATATGATTGGTGGGCTTATGGCTCAGATTGGATATACAAGCTAGTCGGGCTTGGACTGGATAGCCGAATCGGTTCGGCTGATATCTATGCAGAAGGCACTCTATTGCCTCGGGTAGATAGCTTCGCGGATTTGCTCAGCACCGATGTATCTTGTTGGTCCGACGACGACCTATGGGTACGGCTCGACGATTCCGCGCTCAATGGCGGGTTCGGCCCAAAATTTATGATGCTCGCAGAAAATGCCTACGACACCGGCGTTCGGATGGGGGACATAGACCTTGCTAGCAGCCTTTTGACTGGCAACTTCCAGACGAATTTTGATAGAATAATGGATGTCCTCATAGATCTCGCCGAGTTCTACGGCCTCAATCCCAGGTTTAGACGCGAAAGAAATTATACATATTTAGACTGTCTGGATGAGCCGGTCGAGACGGAATTTACACTTTCGGAGGAAAATATAGAAGAAGTCACACAAAGCTACAATGAGGATCAGAGAGTACATGCCTTGATCGGACTAGGCTACGGCAGCAGGGATGTGCAGCACGTCTATACTCCCTCAGATCATTCGTGGAAAGGAATCTGGATTGAAGATTCTTTAGATGTGGACGAAGGATTTTTAGACGCTGTGGGCAACCTGAAGCCGTACATTGACGCCGAATACGCTATCCGGCTCGACGACGAAATGTTCACCGTCTCACCATCGCCTGATTGGGGTCACAAGCCAAAGCCTAACGATATGATCAGATTGCGGTTGGTGGGAGAATCCGAAAAACTCCTGCAAGTCGCCAGCGCCAAAACCGATAGCAAAGGCGGCTACGAAATGGAGATAGGCGGTCGAAAGAGCGATCTGGTCGATGCTTTCAACTCAAAAGATTCTTTGAACAGAATCTACTTGGATGAATATTTGGTCGAGTTCGGAAAGGCCATAACCACAAGCGGCACCGATCTGCAATTAGGCGATACTACTCACGGGGTGTGTGGCGGCGCATCAGCAAGCATCACGGTTCCAGCGGAGGCTTACGAATCGGACTGGTCGCATAGGGTCACGCTCGATATTTCTATCACTGCCGATGAGAAACCGGTATCATGCGCCGTGTTTGTACAGATTAATGGCGGGGAAAATATTTTCTGTCAACCTCGGCATTATCTTCTGAATGATCAAATTTCCGGGCTCGACATAACCAGGTATGTCAATTACGGATCGGCGAGCACTATTGCCATTTGGGTACAGAAAAACGGTGAATGGTCCGGCGCGGCATGCATCAACCATCCAACATTCGACATTTCTACAACTGTTAGGATGTGGAAGCGAACGATCCTAGGAAGCAACATCAAGCGCGGGCTCAACACCCAGAAAGTGACCTACGCCACCTGGAAGAGACTTAAGGGAAAAGTTTACGCTTGGGTCAGGAGCTGAAAATGGCTACTTACGTTACTCCCTACTGCCAAATCCACGGATATGATTTCTCTGATATCATTTTTGCAGAAGGCGTTGACTCCTCAGGCGGTGGGCAGGGAGTCGAGGAAGTTCAGGTGCCTGGTAGAAATTATGCCGATGTCAGAAGCAAAGGCAGAGCGGCCAAGAAATACAAGATCCGAACAATCAAAACCAAGGACAGGGAACTTCTGGAAGCATTTCTGAAGGAAGTGAACACTGCCCCGGCTGAGTCTGAGTTCTACCCATTCGACGCTACCAGGGCGGGCTACATTGCCCTGGCGCATGCGTATCTTTCGTCTGGCATGGCACTTGACAAGAATCTTTACGAAGCCGTTGCTGAAATCACTTGCCGCGAGGCGTGGCTTTACGGGCCGGATCAGGGCATTGATATGACTTGGACGGCCCCTATACCTAGCGTTTCCGATCTTTTGACCAACGCCGGCCACGAGCGAGCACCGATCAGCTACATGCAGGTATCGGCTGATCGGATAGCGGACTATGTCGAGGATCTATCCGTCAGGATCACACCGGGCGCATCTAGCGCAGAACACGACAGGGAGCTAATTCTATGCGAGAAAATGCTCCGAGGGGATATTTTCGAGCTTGGATGGAGGGGCGAAGTCTGGCACTCGTATGATTCGCCCCTAATCTCGATGGCATCCCTGTCCTATGATTGCCATTCCAAAACATCCGGTGGATCGATATCTGGCGGCGTACTTACACTCGACAATTCCGATTATGTAATGATGCCGTTCTATGGGCCGTTACAGGTTTCAGGAGAGGCAGGGGCGGCCAAGATAGAGCTAACAGTCGATGCGCTAACAGGCGATGGGGCGACCATCTGGAAGGCAGTAGAGACAGATCTAGGCGACATGGAAGAGCTAGATCATGATGATTTGGTAGTCGGGGCCAATACCATCTATGTTCCGGATGTTGAGGGGGAGGAGCATATCGCCTTCGGAATCAAGGCCGCTGCAAGCGGATCTGTGGCTATATCGGCACTGAAAGGGACGGTTCACAGATATGTGGCCCCGAGCAAGATTCCTTATGCCGATCCAGACGAAACTTTCAAAATCAGAGTAGAAAGTACGGCTGCTACCCAGCTCAGGTTTGTTCAAGCCTGCTACAATGATCGGTTTTGGTATTGAGGTTTATATATGGATACTAAATATATTTTGAGATCAGAGGGAATCATAATAGTGGATCGCGGCGCGTGGGTTTCCGGCGAGGACTACGAGGTGGGTAACCTTTCCCAAAATTCCGGGTCATTCATCTGTACTACTGGTCATACGGCATCAGCCGCCACGGAACCGGGAGTGGGCGCGAATTGGGCAACTGTCTGGAAAGCCTTGCAGTACGTGACGATAGGCGTTGCCGATGCGACCTATTTCAAGGCCACCGATACCGCTCCATACATGAGGCTGATCGACGGATCCGCCAATGACGTCCTGATCCGGCTAGCTGCAGGCGTGCTCCAGTTCTACGACAATGCTGCGTCTGCGCTCCGAGCATCCATCGACATGCTGACCGGGAATATGGTAGTCACCGGCTCGCTGGCACTGACAGGCGGAATTGTCGCAGTGAAGACCGATCACCAGATAGCTCTCGACATCGCCAGGGGCATCGGGACTGTGGGCACTACAGGCGCGATAGGCGGCACCTGGACGGTCTCCGAGGGCGCGAGCGATGATATCCAGATCGTGACCCGGACGGCCGCCGTTGCCGATCATTATTACCGGATGCCGATTCCGCTTCCGAAAAGGAATACTGCGAGCAAGGGCGCGAAGCTAAAATCGGTGACGGTGAACTACACGGTTGGAGGAACGATAGACACCACGAACGATATTGTACTGTTCCACATTGTGAAGCAGACGCTCGGAGCGGACGGATCTGCCCCAACCGGGGGTGTTCTGGCTGGGGACGCGAACGAAGACTACGACGCGGCCCATAACACAAATGCTGAAAGGATGGCAGCAGGAACGCATACAGCGACCGTAACAATTCCAGTCGGCGAACAGGCATATGCCGCTGATCTGGAGACCTACGCCCTGCGTGTGCGAATCAAGGACGCAGCTACCGCGAACCTGACCTTTGTGCTGCTCGGTGCTGTGGCGAACTACGAAGCTGCAGAATATTGAGGCAGCCATGCAACAGCGATATCTCCTCAGATCAGATATCCCTAACCTGATCGGCCCGCAAGGCATCCCAGGAGGCACGTTGAGCTGGAAGGGAGAGTACGGAGCGGGAACCACGTATGCCGCCAACGACGGGGCGATTTTCGGAGGGAGGGCGTTCTATGCCCTCCAGGAGACGACTGGCAACGATCCGCCCACGTATCCTGATACAGAGAATGCCTACTGGAGTCTATACGCCGAAAAAGGCACGGATGGGGCGAGCGGCATAAAAACGATATGGGCAGATATGCCGGGCCTGCCGTCGCGTGTGTCCGATACTTCTTTCAGAATTGTAGACACCTCCAACGCGAACGGTTACGACCTGATCTTTTCGGCAGGAACGATCATCTCCTGGGAGAAGTCGGGCGGCGGGTGGCAAGCGGCGAAGATCATTTCAGCCTCTTATGCCGCCAATTATGTTACTTTCGAGTTGAAAGGTAACACCATTTCGGCAGGCTTTACGGGCATGAAATACTGCATTCATCGGGCACAAGAGGACTGCTGGACCATTCCTGGCAACATGCCTATCGCGGCACAAACCAACATCGGGAAGATCCTGTCCTGGCGGGAAGATCGTTATGTATTTTCGACTGTGGTGGTCTACCAGACTGCTCCGACGACCACGAAAGGAGTCTGGGATATCAATGACGATGGGACTTCAGTCTTTGCCACAAAGCCGGAAATAGCCGCTGCTGCAACCGAGGCCACGGCAACGGTTGCAGTCGCCGCTAAAAGCAAGATTTCTCTCGACTATGACAGCGGGCACGCAACGACACCGGGAGCGGATGCGTATATCTATATCTGGTCGATGCCGGTAGCCTGGCGGTATACGGAATGAGTAGCGCATACAATTGGCCACATGAAGGCTGCGAGGGACTTTGGCATTTCGAGAGCAATGGCAACGATTCTTCCGGGAACGGTCACGACGGAACCGATAGCGGAGGCGTGACGTTCGCTTTCGGAAGATTCGGAAAATGCGCCGTTTTCGATGGAACGGCGCGGTTCGCTCTGACGTTGATTGCCACGTTGTTTCTCACCGCATTTTCCGTCATATTGTGGTACAAAGGGACGGATACTTCAGGAAGAGCTATACTTTTCACGGCATCGGGGATAAAAGTGAATAGTTCTAGCTCGAATTTCTATGGATATGATATCGAAACGTCGTCTGGAATTGTTAGGCTAATTTTGGGCGATGGATCGACAAGTTGGGCGTTGATCCTGGCGGGAACCAAGGTCGTAAACGATGGCAAATGGCATCTTATAGCAGCCACCAGAGACGATAGCTATGCCAGGATCTATGTCGACGGGGCAGTGGATGCGGAAGAACCGAATCCGGTGACTCCCACATTCGGGAGCAGCGCAGCGTATCGGTGTTGCTCCATCGGAGGGGCCTATGTGGACGGATATACACCGCTATCGGTCGGCTACCTGCCCACATGCTCGATGGATGAGCTGCAACTGCTGGATTATGCGCTTACGCCTGCCCAAATGAGCCGCTTATATGCGTTCCAGCGAGGCATGTTGTAGGTAGCTTTTCACCGTGCTCCACGAATATCCTATCTCCCTCGCAATCTCTGCGATGGTCTTGCCATCTGCGATCATCGCGCCTATTTTCTTAACCAGCATAGGATCATCGCGAATCCTTGGCCGCTTCGTCTCGCCTTCGCGCGAGACTGGAATTGGTGCGCCAATTCCCCTTTTTTCGGACCTCTTCTCATGCATGGGCGGGGCCATCGAATTTCGATCTAAGTACTCGATCAATGCCTCGCGCAGGACTTCTTGCTGAACTTTATAGGTCGTTCCACAGCGATCTAGCAAGTAGCGTTTCAACCTTACTGCTAGCGATTGGTCTACATCTAGGCATAATCTCATAGATAGATATAGATCGGTCTCGATATATAAGTGATATTGAAATATCTGTAGATCTGGAGATCTTTAGCGTAAAGTATATATATGCGTGGCTACTAATAGGGTAATACTGAAGTGCGAGGTTGAGAAAAATGGCATACAAAATATCAGATGGAAATGAGGTACAAAGAATAGAGAACTGGGCTGAGATGATCGCCACTCTGGAAAGCTGGTTTGACTGGCTCCCCCGAATGGATTACTCCGGCGTCCCGGAAGGCGATGTCAGAGCGCTCAATGAGGCGGCCCGCGTGATCATGGCTAATACGGGTCATTATGTGCGGGTCGAGGAGGTGGCCTAGATGGCTATCTCCGAAGACAGCCTGCTCTCGCTGCCGAATATGGCGGCGAGAATGGAATCTATATGTCCAATGGGCAGCAACATGTTTCTTTGCGAAGGTGCGCGGACTGGAAAATACGCCTGGATCGTCTCCATCTCATATGGAGATGGAAAAACGCCCATTGCTGCATTTCCAAAAAAATATTATGACAGAATGATGGAACTGTCTGGCCGAGATCGAGAGATCTATCGGTCTGGGCTGATAAAAACATTTGCCCTGACCCCGCAGACGGAAAAGAAACTTCTTCCATCCCCGAGAGGAGATGGATGGATGGAATATCAGGATCATCTGATATATCGCCTGGCAAGTCATCCAGGGGACGAATATGGGTATGATTGGGGGTGGCTGGACTCGGAGTTCGTTCAGCCACATGGGCCGCAGCTCATGGAGGTGGCCTGATGCCAACCGCCAAACCTCTTTCGGAGCGCGCCTATCGAGCGCACATATCCATCCCGCCAGAGCTAGAGACGAAAGCCCGCCGATTGGCGGCCAAGCGAAAGCTATCTGCCGTCTGTGAGCAGGCCGTCAGGGAGGCCAAGTTATGATCTATAATCAAGCCGAAGCCGGCTTACGCGCCTTAACAGGCTCATCTACCAGGGGTAAGATCCTTCTAGCCCTCCGAGATGGGCCAATGCCGATTAGGCCTCTATCGGGGGTCGTTGGCGCGAGCACATCAACTGTGGCACATTCGATTGCGGCCATGCGAGAAGAGATCGCGAAGGAAGGGACGACATATCATCTGACCAATCTAGGCATGATCCGGGCCGAGGCCCTTAACCGGCTGCTTTCTTGCCTGATTGCTCTGGATGAGAATGCTGCCTTTTGGCAATCTCATGATATCTCAGGCATTCCAGCTGGGCTGTTGGCCGATATAGGTTTGCTGTCTGGCGGCCAATGCGTACAGGACAATGGCTTCGTGATGAAGTCATTGGATGGCTTCTTGCGGGAAACATCGAAGGCAAAGCATATGTGGGCAGTGTCGCCTGTCATTGCACCGGGTCATGCAGAGCTCATTGCAGGACTGGTAGAGGCAGGAGCCGAAGTCCACTTGATCCTGACAAGCGAGATCATGGCCTTGCTCGACCAGGAGCAGCTCAAGAGCTTGCTTGCCGCGAGCAACTTCCATCTGTATCAGATAGATCAGGAAGTTAAGACGGCCTTCACAGTGGCCGATGACATATTATCGCTTGGATTGTATCTCCTCTCGGGCAAGTACGATACCAATCAGGATCTAGTATGCAGAGGGGCGGGGGCGGTAGAATGGGGGATGCGATTATTCAATCATTATAAAAACCTATCCCATAAAGTTTAAACTCTTTTAGTTTCACCTTTTCAGCTCACTTATAAATATTCCTTCCATCTTTTCCTATAATCTATATACTTCAGGCACGGTGCTATTTTTATGTCCTTAATCTATATCTTTCGTCTATTGTCTATATCTTCTATATGGATTGCCCTAAGCGCCTCCCTCGGCCCGGCGATCATCTGCAAGATATATGGCCTGCCTTATGATCCGATAGCAAGCGCGCTTGTTTTCTTGGTCACATGGGCAGTCTATGCGATTGACAAGGTGTCAGGTTCGCGAGAGGACTTGCTGAATGATCCTGACAGAGCAATGCTTGCCAAGTATCCTATTAAGCGGCTTGCTGCCTTTGCCTACGTCGCTGCAATCGTGTTAGTGACTGTCTGGCGGCCTATCGCGATATATGCCGTACTCGCGCCAGGTATCGCTGGAGCACTCTATACAACAAGGATTTGCGGTATCCGGCCAAAGGACATTCCTCTAGCCAAGAATCTGATTGTCGCCACTGCAACCGCTTTCTGCTATGGCTGGCTGACCGGCAGCGGCTACATGCTGATCTTTTTGCTCATGATGGCCGGCACAATATTCTCTGATCTGAGGGATATTTGCGGCGACTCCATGAATGGGGTCCGAACCTTGCCCGTTATCCTCGGATCTTCGCGAACGCTAATGGTCCTGGCGGCCATCGACGTACCGATTGCCTTTTTGTCGCCAGTTATCGCGGCCATGATTGGGATCTTTATACTTTATTTCAGTAAGCAGCGCCCTAACTTGCAATACGATCTGCTTATTGATGGCTGGATGATATGGATTTATGCGCTGTTGCATCTGGTTTGAGGGAGAAAAGGTTATATAGGATTGATATAATGATTGTATTTGGCGAACATGAGTATAAATAGCATTGTCCGCCGCAGACAAGGGAGGGAAGAGATGGGATTAGGAAAGAAGGCATATTGCTTCCAGCTCGCGCCGGAAACCGACGCGATGATTGACCATTTGGCGGCAAAGAATCATGTCACAAGGGGGGAAATTGTGACAAGAGCGATCATTATAATGAATGATCGAGATAATATCAATCCCAAAGTATAAATAACTGATTACCTTACCAAATGTATAGTAATTAAGATTAGGTTCGGGCCAAAAATAGCGGCTTACCAGGCCCGGCCCGAACCAAGGAGAACATGCGCCCGAAGGCACATGCTAGGCAGCCGGCACATGAACCGGCCACCCCTAGTACATATAGTCGTCATTTGTCTATAAAAGCCTTCCGTGCGGCGTGTTAGCATGTGGAGGGGATATGCGAATCTTAGCAATTGCATTTTTCTGCATTTCACTTGCCAGGGCGATCTGCCTTGAAGAATCCGGTAGCGCCAACGGCACCGGCTCACATATCATGGAGATCGAGTTGCCGGGCGATAACCTGACTGATGAGGAATCCGCCTTTTTGCTTGCCATGCATGGGTATAATGTGACCCAGACCGGCGTGGTTGGGCTGAATGGGACTACCTGGCATGTAATCAGGTGTCAAGCATGAGTGCCATATTGATTTTAGGTCTGTTGCTGCTGTTTCTGGGGCCGTTTTACATATGGCTGCTGGCAACATCACAGAGGGAATCATGAGGTTCAAGGCAGTCGGCGAGGCCGGGCACTTCAATGGCCTGTATGTGCCGGCATGTGCGTTTCCGAGAGATCGGTATGCGACAGATAGCCAGTGTAACCAATACACAGCTTACAGGTGCAAGGATCGGCAGGAGATTCTTGCGTATATCGAGCAGCACGGCCCGTGCTCGGTGTTCGACATAGAATTGTGCCTACACCAAGAAAGAGGGCCCGTCATGAGGCATCTGACTGCCCTGCAAGCGCGATCGGCCATAGAGAGATGCTATTTTGGCGGCGAGAAGTATCGAGTGATATTATGAGCCAACAAGAAATTTTGGATGTTCTCAGAACACGTGGCCCAATGGGGTTGCATGAGATTCATACCACCATCGGCAGGGCACAAAGCCAGACCAGCAAGGCGCTAACAAAATTGGTTCAGTTGGGTGAGATCGTGAAGGGGCCGGATAGGATTTATCGGGTGATGAAATGAACGATTTTGACGTCGATGCAATACGAAGACATGAGATGGTCCTGGCGACCCATCCAATCCATTCCAAGAGGGACCGGCCGACCAGGCCGACAACGCGACTCATTCCGGCATATGAGAGGATCGCCATGCTGGAAGCGCAAAAGGCCTGTTATGTCGAGGCGAGGGATGACTACCAGGATGGAATTAATATCTGCGATAGCGAATTAAAAATATTGAGGGATGAGCAATGAGCGAAGAATCTGTGGATGTTCTGATGGCGATTTGGGGCTATAAGCGAGGAGATGATACTGAATGACGCGCGCCGTTGCTACGATTGGCGTCTTTATAGGTGTCGTGTTTATGTATGCGCATTCATACGCAGAAAATCAACACACTGACATGCAAAATCTGATATTTTTAACTGAAGGAATATTAGTCTTACTGACAATGCTTTTGGCGTCAAAGGCGGTTGAAAAATGCTGATTATCTATACAACAGCCAACTGTCCAAACTGCCATAGACAGATGGCCGAATGGAAGAAAGCTAACATTGCATATGCTGAGAAACCTATCCAGGATTTGCTAGAAGATGGTGAATTGCTGACTGATTACATTGTCAAGCATAATGGTGAATGGCCGATGCAAGCACCGGTGATACTGGATAATGGGGTCTGGCAATGAATGAGCTGCTTTCCCGCATAAAACAAGAGAAGTGGCACATGACGCTTGATTATGTGCCAGTAATTGACACGTTTGTATGCGAATTGGCCGGAAAAGTATGTGGTCAGGGCAAGACGGCGGAGTCGGCGATCATTGAGGCGATTGAAAGGATGGATCGGGCATGAAAGATCAATGTGGTTCTTGTCGCTGGATCAACCGATGCCGATCTGAATATGCTGGCATTGCGGATAGCGATACATGCAGGTTTAAGCCATCCATGTTCAGGCTGAAGAAAACGCATAAGCGGGGCAGGCCGAAGGTGATATAGAGAGACAATAGATTAGGTCGAATCTATAGGACGTACAAAGATGTACATTGGTAACCAAAGATATACATTTATCCGCTAATATAAACATTACCAACCAAGGAGCGAAACATGCAAGATGAGATCGATTTAGCCAGGAAATGGCTTAGATACTTCGCTAGACCGGCAAAACACTATGCGCCAAGGTCTTGTGAAGATTATGCGAGCAGAGTATCAAGATGGGCAGGCGTGCCGATACGCCCGGATGCTTTCCTAAAAGCGGCAACTCAGCTTAATTATGAGTCGCGATTGGAGGCAGACGGCAGACACCGGATAAAGGCGGCTATAGCATGAGAATTCGTTCTAAGGAATTCCATGAGCTGTTAGAAGCATCCCGCCTCCATGAGTTAGATAGCCACAATATGACCGCTTCAGAGATGCAATTGGACCAGCGGTTAGTCCAAACTCTGAAAGCCAAGAACATAATCAAAAAACGGGGCAAGGCGAAGGCGTTTCATCGGACTTACATTATTTGGGGGCCGGGTATCAAGTATCGTTACTACATGAAAATGTGGGGGTGGGCCTGATGAAGCTCTCGTTTGGAAAGTACAATGGATGGGAGCTTTCGGATGTCCCTGATGATTATATCGAGTATATGATCACCTCCAACGAAGCCAATCTGAAGATGTTTAGGGGTGAAAAGGAGCGCCGCGTGGCCTATCTGGATGCGAAAATGCCTATGATGGAACGCATCATTCAGGCAGGTTATAGGGCTCTTGCGAACCAGCATCACCCGGACAAAGGCGGCGATACGCGGACCATGCAACAAGTGAACGCCGCATACGAAAAGCTCAAGCAGGTGATCAAATGACCTTCTCGAAAGAGGTTATCCCTCCCTGCATCGAGCACGCCAAGCAGCACGGTCCAACGCCCGAAGATGGCCTTGCATGGTGCATCAATCTGGGAAAGTGGTTCAAGTTTTGCGGTGCAGATGAATCTGTCGCGGCCATGCACATAAGCCGTTTATTTGACCACACGGACAGTTTAGAGGATTTGGATATAGAGGAGATAGGTCTGCATGTCAAAGCGGCCTATAACAGCGAAATAGAGCTATCCTGCAAAGAACTGATGGGGTCGGCAAGCTTCTTGAATGGATGCACAAATGTCAAATGTACTTACTACGAAAGGCCAATTGTGCCGCCCGGTGATCAGCCCACCGCGGTTAGAGTCTATCTGTCCGATGATCCGGGCAGCATAGGCATAGACGAAGATGGCGCGATCAAGAAAGTTAAGATGGTCGAAAAAAAAAGCGGTGAGACGGCCAAGGTGCTTGAATGGGTGTCAGATTGTGCCGTTTACATTCACACTGAGACAATCGCAGAGGATGAGACGGAATTTGTCTTTGAGGGAGCAGGATCGGCAGATAAGAGACATGTCCGGTTCGTGATGGCCGCGGGGGATTGTCCCGATTCGCGAAAACTTAAGGCGATGCTCACTAATGCTTTTGGCGCTGCAAATCGATTAGGTGAGCTAACTTTTGATACGATTCAAAAGATAACAAGGAACACTATAAAAAGAAGGCGGCTCACAGCACCGGCCTGGGTAGATGGTAAGCCGATGGTTCCCGGCGTGGATCTTGCAGATGACATAGAATTTAAGCTGCTCGATATGATACCGGCTCAAGTCCATGATGGCAACTTGCAGAATGCCAAAGACTGCCTGGGCAAGCTGCTAGACATCCCAGGACCAACACCGATCTTGGTTACTGCGATATTTGGCGCGCCGATATATGCCAGATGTTTTTCCAATGATCGGTTTGGAGTGGGTGTTTGGGGCAGGTCTGGAAGCCTCAAGACATCGATAGCTAAGAAGGCTATGGGCATATATGGGGAAGGTTATAACGATGACATCAATCTTCTTAAGTTTGGTAGAAATAGTTCTACGGGCGTTGGGCAGTCCGAGGTTTTGGGCGGCGCTGGCATTCTGCCTCATATTATCGATAATGTCAAAAGTGTAGATCCTCGCGATGCTCAACAATATATCGCTACTATCCATAGCGTGATCGAAGGAAAAGACAAGGTTCGTGGCAAGAAAGACGGCGGGATCAGGGACAGCAAGGCGTTCTGTTGCACGCCGATAGTGACAGGCGAGATCAAACCCGATGAGGCAAGTACCTCTGCGAGAATCTTCAACCTGAAATGGTCCGAGCCAAAGAGCAAAGCAGAGGTCGATTATGTGGCCAAGCACATCAAGGATTTGCCAGTGATCGGTTATCACTGGTTAAGGCATCTCGCGGCCACAGAGCTTAACCTGGAAGGCTTCGAAGAGAATAGGACTGCCAAGACAGATGAGTTCAATGAGAAGAACTATGTCAATTCAGGCCGCTTGGCGACCATCTACACGCTGCTTAGGGCGACATGGGCAGCACTGTTAGCCTCTCCTTTCGCAGATGTCTTTGAGACCAGGTCTAAGCGGTTTCTATCTGAGCTAGACAGGTGTGCAGAGGAGCAAGGCGCGATGGTGAGCGAGGAAACTGAGGTCGCAAAACTCATGTCTGGCGTGGCTGCTCTGCTCGCTACACAACCAGGATTGATTCAATCAAGTGAAGTTGTGGACTCATTCAATCGCGAGATTATAGGCAAAGAGATAGCCGGAAAGGGCATTTTCCTGGAGCCAAAAGCAACTTTGTTTGCCTTAAAACGGATCGGCGTATTTACTCAGATCCCGACAGAGGCGAGTCTTACAGACGCATTGGCCCAGTCGGATTACTTGGTTCTGGATGAGGGTAGGCGCAAATATCGATATCGGTTGAATAAGAGCCGTGTTTATGGGTGGTTGATTTCTAAAGAAGCACTGGAGATTTACACGGGCAAAGGACATGATGAGGACAGCAAAACCGATAACGGGGGGGCAAATGTCCCCAAAACCCCGCCGTCCCATGAGAATAAGAGAGATTGTAGGGAGAAAGACAAAGAAAATTTCTTTGTAGAAAAGGGCAAAAATCATGAGGACAGTGAGGACAGTAAGATAGATAATAAGAAAAATGAAGAGATAGATAGTGATATAGATACTAATATATTGTCCCATTCAGTGTCCCATTCATGTCCTCATGTCCTCACCAAAGAAGAAGTCGATAAACAGGATGCTTTAAGAAAAGAGCATTTCAGGACTTATATAGATAAGCAGGCGATCTTTAAGACGTGACCGAACGCTATTTATGTGATTAAGTCAATCATTGATTGATGAAACACATACGAATAACCTTCGAGGATGAAGAAATGGAACGCCTTATGAAAAAGAAGGACGGGAAGTCCTGGCATGATTTCATAATGGAGCTTGCGGGTGATGACGATGAGTAAGTTTCATGAGGAATTCTTTAAAGCCGGATCACCTAAACATGATAAATTGATGATAAAAACACTATCCGAAGATGGAATAAAGCGAGTGTTAGATGCCATTGACATCGATACAGTTGTGTATAATGATCGTAAAAGGCAATTGTACCTAAACGAGAAATATACCGTATGCGAGCGATCTGATAAGACAATGACGATATATTCCGGGTGGTCCGATGGCTATAATCGGGAGATTCCAACCATCGGATATGATAACCGGTGCAATTTTTATGGTTGCTCATGTCAATCGATCTGCACTAAGACCATTCGACAAATCGAAGCCAAACCAACTCTTGAAAACATTTCGGTGAAGCATTCCTATGAAACGGAAGTGATCGCTCGAAGTGGAAATTTTATAATAGGTTATGCAGATGCTATTATCAGATCGCTCTATAGCGGCGACGTTTGCGTTGATTTGGGGTATAGTAAGCCGTATGTAAAGGGGCAATTTGAATTGCAAGCAGACACGCTGATTGAAGCTAAACCGGAACTTAATAGCATTGGCGATGTTTTGCGACAACTCAAGACGTATAATAGCCTTCTTAGAAGGACGTTGCCGAATAGATCTGTGATAATACCTATGCGCATGGTAATAACAACATATACAGAACTTGATAAGGATTCTCTGGATTACTTGGAGCATGAAGGCGTAAAAGTAGTTACATTTGCTTGATAGAGGGCTCCCCAAAAAGCCCTCGTAACAGACAGATGCTCATTGCCAATCACCGCTCGGCTGATCCATACAGCTCGGCAGCGTGGCATCATTCGCTCGCTCTTCTGTGAGTAGCTGCCTGTACATCTCATCTTCCACGATGTCGGATTGTCTGCGACCTTTGGGGCCACGCTGCTTGCTCATGCTTGCACCCCATTATGATACATCCAATTCCACAGATCGCCGGAATGTCTGCATCCCTTAAGCAATTCTTTAACTTTTATATTAATATCCTCTGCCGAATAACCTTCCTTCGCAAAATAATATATGCATTCTGATATATCTCGCGAATCGAAGCAATAGTATGACAGATCGCGTGCGTCTTGTCGCATCCTATCTAGGATTTCTTGCATGTCGCTCATGCTTGCTCCTCGATAGCTGATAGGTAAGCCGCGAGCAATGCCGCTACAGGCGAATCACCGACGCCCCTATAGGTCTTCCATATCGGGTCGGCCGTCTTCCAGATTTTAGCCGATGGTTTAACGGTGTATGTGGACTGCTCTAAGAGCCATCCGCGGCTTGTTATTGCCTCTTGCAACACCGCCTGTAAGATCGCATCCTCGTAGAAATCCGGCATGCTTAGGGTGGCGCGATGCCCCCACTCATCGCATTCATATTCATGCCGGCTCATGATGTCATCTAACCAGTGGAATTCAGTAATCCGTTGGTATGTCTCTGGATCGGCCTTCTCAAGCCGGGCAAGCATGTCTTTCATTCCCTGCCCTCCCATCCATTCATCAATGTTCTAATTGCCTCCAGCAATTGAGTGCATGTTTCCCGATCACCTTGATATATCATATCCTGATATTTATATTCAGGAAGATCGAATATAACTACACTTATTTCTGGCATATGCCCTCCCTGATCTCAGCTAAGGCCGCCTCAAAATCGGATTGGTCCCATCCAGCTTCTAGGCACATTGATAAAGCCAACCGCTCCAATCTATCTGTATAGCTCGCTTCTTGCTCCATTTGCAAGCCAAGTTCTTTGGCCGTTTGCTTGCGGTAGTTGTCCTGTATTTCCTTTGGTTGTAAGTAGAAACCTTGTTCTCTATTAGGGAAATTCACGAAGTGCAAGACTGCTTTTGCTTCGATGGCAACTTGTTGCCATCTCTTGCAATCCTCTTCTGCTTTCCAGCATCGGGTTCTTAGCTGGTTGCAGTTAGCCATCAGATCCGATAATCTGCCCTCATAGTCTTTTTCACATTCTTGGCATCCATCTAGTTCATCCTGCCAATCGTCTACCATTTTGGTTTTTTCTTCTCGCAGCCGCTTGATCTCAGTTACCAATTCGGGCAGCATCTCAAAGGCAGCATACGCATCTTCCGGGTAATGCCATGTCTTGTTTAGAATAGCCTCAGCTCTGTCTGCTATATCGCTCATATCCTATCATCTCCAAAAATATCGGGTAGCTCGCGGGCCAAACGATGCTCCGCATACCACAATCTAGATTCTTGCTCTTCGCCAGAATATTCTTCCCAATCGCGGGTTTCTCCTTCTTTTGCGGTCTGGTACCAATGGAGGGACATCGCCTTTTCGGTTATGAGTGCCGCCTTCAAGGTCGCGATCTGGTCTCGCAGCTTGTGATTTTCCCGTTCAACCTGTCCGACGACCTGGGTGCGCAGGAAACATGCTTGTCGCCAAGATTCGATCTGCTTGGCCTGTTCATCTATATGGGCAAGCAATTTGCCAGCAAACCCAAATCGTCCAGGATCTTTGATCCCGACCATTGCGCGCATGCCATCCAGCTCCTCGGGGCTCATAGCAAGCCCTCCTGACGAAGCTGATCGCGGGCTACATTAATGTTAGGCGAGACTATACGGAACATATACTCCCCGCGCACATCCACGAAATCGCCGGATGCGTCGCATGCGATGCACCTTGCTCGCTCCTCAACCAGCGCCTTGCCCCTCTGCCGGACCTTCTCGCCTAGCTTCTTGAGAGCGGCACGCTGCTTGGCGATCCGCGAGAACGCCTGATTCGATGTTTCGGCAGCAGCGTATTTGGTCCCCCCGTGCGCTGATTTTTCGACTTGAAGCGCAGCTTCCAGCTCTGCTATGCGCTTGGCCTGCCCATTCTGGATTTGTTTTGCGACCAACCGGCACGCACCAAGTTGGACCACAGTTTCATCTACCAGGCGGGTTAGCCGTTCGATCTCACCCAGAGCAGCGGGCAAAAGATGATCTACGATCTCGGATACCCGTTTTTCCTGACGGGCCTTTGCAATATCAAATTTGCTCATATCGGCCCTCCCGTGGTATGCTGTTTCGCGATCCGGTCTAGCTCGCTGGTGGGCATGGGGTCGCTTGCTTCCATCTGGATGGCCATCGCTTCCAAAGTCGCTATTTTTCTTTTCATCTCTCTCAATTCATTTACGAGAGTGGTCTGGTCGCGCTCATCTACGGCGGTGACCGCCATGTTTCGCAGATAATATATATCTGCTAATATTCTACGAATTGCAAGAATGTCTTTCATTTGCTCTCCTCCATCCGTACCGCCATCGCTTGCATCCGACGCAAGACATCAATCTCTTCTTGCAGAAATCCGTCTATGATGCCGTCTTTCCTGGCGTCTGCGTCCATTGCCTCCATCCAAGAAATCATTTCTTCCAGCAGATCACCGTCACCTGGCTGGAAGCCACCCAAGACATCGAGTATGGCCGGCAAAGCATTTGCCAGGCAGCGTTCGATATCCAGCCGTTCAAGCAGCGCGTGATTCGGCTTACCGGTGTCGCGTTGCCGGGCCTTGATCGCGGCGAGCCTGCCTTCCAGTTCTTTCAGCCGGGCCACCTCAGCAATCATGTTCATGTCTTTGGTCTCCGCTTCGCGAATTCTCTTAATAGCGCGGTTGTCGCCTCATCTCGCGTGGTCATCTTATGCTTCTCCTGATACTCTTTTAGGATCTGGAAAGCATCGTCTTCTAGCATGACATTAAGCCGTTTCATACCGATAATGTTATTGTTTCTACTATATATACTTTATCAACTTTAGTTTAAGCGTTAACTATATATACTCATAAAACAAGCTAGGTTATGTCAGAGTTACCACCTGACAGGAGCGAGATCATGAATACGAAACAAATTCCAGATCACGTAGAGAAGCAGTTGGCCTATCTAATTGACAACGAGCACGAGCACCCTGAATACGGCAAGAGAATTGTCGAAATTTGCGACCATTGGGGGATCTGAATGGATCTCTCCCAAGTTCCCCTGCAAGTTCTTGAGAAAGTCAGGAACAAATGGGAAAGGATCGTGGAACCAAACGACCCGGCCAAGTACGCTGTGCCATGTGCCATGTGTGACTGGTGGCTCGTGGAAGTGAATGGTGGTACCGGGCGGAGTTGTGATGACTGCCCGATCCTAGGTGAGTGCAGTGAGATTCTCGATTCCTCCCTTGGCTGGAACGAGCGCCGCGAACGCTTTCTCCTGCACATCCGGGCCGAGATTGAGCGCAGAGCAGAGGGGATGCACGATGTGCGGAGATAGCTTCCGGTTCTGTTTATCTTGCCAGCAGATTACTCGCTGGCACAAGCATCAGGCGATCCATCACTCTCTCTGCAAGCGGTGTGGTCATCCGTCGATCTACGCCGTGAAGATGCCCCTGTCAGCCGGAAAGATCGCAGAGCGCGAGGATGAATTGAGATTTATGATGGGCTATACAGGCCCTATACATGTTTGAGGTGAATGAAATGGAAAATCTTGGAGAAGTATTGGAAAGCGTCAAACAAACCGGCGCTTATCGGGTAATGTGCTACTATGGAGAAGGCGTTGGATGCGATGATATGGATATTCCCGGCAAAGATCGCCACATACGCATAATCTGGTCGCCGGTCGGGTGCCTCGGAGAAGTCCGGTGCATGTGGTATGGCAAGCTTTCGGACGCGCTTGCGATGGATTTCAAGACTGCCGTGCCTGTGCGGACAAGCAACCCGCCAAAAGCGGAGGAGATCAAAGGCGATGGCTATTGGGCATGGGGTGCGGGCTCCATCGAGCAATTCATGAATCGATTCAAATAGGCAGCATGGATTCAGGGCGGATCGTTACCGCCCCTGCCTCTTGCCAGGCGGTTGGGCTTCCTTCCCGTCTGGCGCATTCCCCCTATGTCGGTAGTTCAGCACGGCCAAGAACCTGGGATCGCATGATGCCTTCCAGAACGCCGGTTCAAATCCGGCCCGACATATCTCTCCCTGTGATAAGAGAGCATGAGCGGCCAACTTGTGTTAGTGAAACTGGGCATGTTTGAATTGAGGGAGTTAATATTCGTGAGGTGTGATAAATGGTAAGCAATGTCGATCTACAAAACGCATTCGATGCAATGCGAAATAGTAAGGTATCGCTCTTCCATGCAGGAGAGCGTGAGTTGGCGACGCGGGAGGCCCTGAAGAAAGCCGAGGCCGCCGTTTTGCTGGTCAATGCCGCCGACCCCAAGAAGCTAGGCGGAAACGAGGCTGCGAGAAATGCCACGATCCGAGAGCTAACTTTCGATGAACGAAAGGATGCCGAGAAAGCCGAGGCCGAAAAGCGGGAATGCCAGCTTGCCTTTGATCTTGCCTGTATGGCAGTGGATTGCCTGAAGTGGCAAATTCGCAATGAGCAAGCGGCGGCAGATTGCGAGGCACAACGATTGGGGGCGATCTGAAATGGCTGGCAAATCCCTGTCTCCTGCCGATCTCGCTCAAGCAGTCGCCGCCTACTGCAACGCCAACTGCGAGACCTTCAGCACGTCCGAAGATGGCAAGATAAGGATATTTGCGGGTGCTCCTGGTGACGGTGATCCCATCGTGTGGCTGGATGCAGGATGCTTGCAGTCTGCTCCCGTGGAGTTCGGGCTGGACTTCATGGAATATCTGCCTGTAGTGGCCAAGAACGGCAGATCGTCCAACGGGCAGGCAATTGTTCCCACCAAGGAGAGATCGTCGGGCCTTGGGCAAATCAAGCCTGCCTCGGGGGCAGTCCGCGATATCCAGGTGGCGGATTTAACCTTCGAGGACATCAAGACATATATCTGCCCGGCAGCAAACGACCAGGAAGTTATGATATTCCTGAAGCTTTGTCAAGCCCGAAACCTCAACCCATTCCTTCGTGATGCCTACTTGATCAAGTACGACCAGACGAAACCCGCTCAAATGGTTGTGGGCAAAGATGCATTTACCAAAAAGGCGGAGGACCATCCAAAATTTGACGGCTACAAAGCGGGAATCATTGTGAAGAATCCAGGCAGTCTAAACGGGCTGGATTACAGAGAGGGCACCTTCCTTCTGAAAGGCGAAGATCTGTTGGGGGGGTGGGCCGAAGTATACCGCTCAGATCGCAAAGCAACGCCGTATAAGATGGCCGTTTCGATGGGCGAATACAGCACGGGCAAGTCTAATTGGGTTTCAAAACCCGCCACAATGATTAGGAAAGTGGCCTTGGTACAGGCTCTTCGAGAAGCGTTTCCGTCGGAGTTCTCTGGAATGTATGACGGCGATGAGATGGGTATTGATCCTGAGAAGGAGGTATCAGCATGAAGCTCAATCTCTACAAATGTTCTACCAAAGACCGCGAATGGTACTCTCTCGCAGAATCGATCTGCAAAGGAGCCATTCCGCTATCATGTGATGGTGATGGATGGATATATTCGTATGATGTCCCGCCTGAAAAGATCGAATTCTTCAAAGAAGTCGAGGTCGATCTGTCTCAATTCATAGACGCGGAAACAAACGCAATCAAGCGGCAAATTGAGGCCAAGACAAAGGAACTTGAGGAATTGCAAGAGAGCATGGTACATCTGGGATGGCGGCTGTGGTTCAAATGACTCCTGAAGAAGCCCGGCGCAAGCTGATTGAACAGATGTTGCCGGATGTTAGGGAGGACGAAGAGCATGATTGACGTTGCTGATAGTCACGCGATCGCGTTTATATTAGGATTCGCATCAGGAGTTATATTATGCTGGATAGGAGCACGATCATGACAGTAATTAAATTCAGTCATAGATACTCCAAGATGTCTGGAATGCCGGATAGTCGAATAGATCTCAGGCAGGCAGAACTGCTTGCCGAAATACTCTCCAAAGAATACCCAGATGTAAGAGCCCATTTCAGGGACATGAGCAAGATTCTAGCGGCTAAATCGGGTGCGTTGCGCATGTTTCCGATGCTGGTCAAGGAGCTAAAAGAATGCAGGGAACGATAGCCACATACCTCAGGCGGTTAGCAAATTGGCTAGATCCGCCCCAATCATGGAATGTATATATTAGCTGTGATACTTCGCAGGCCATCACGGTATTGGGCTCGTTGCAAGCGGAATTTCAGAAAATGCTTGATAAGATCGAGTGGGGTGTAAAATGCAGGAAAGAATAGCCGTCTACATTAGCCCCAACGAGCGCGGCTCTGATCGGGCCAAGCATCTTGCCCTGGCGATATATGAGGATAACCGCTTCATGCTGCCAAGCTTCCGAGAGATTGGTGTGGACTTGCAATTCTCAATAGTCGAGCATGTCGGGCACGATCTGCTTGGAGAGGAATATTGCGATAAAATATTGAATATAGAATTAAAAGAGCCAAATGATTTTGTACAATCGGTTCTATCGGGCCATCTGCAAGAGCAGGTACTTTCATGCAGGGAAGCCGGCCAAGATGCGTGTGTCGTCATATTAGGCGGCTCTGATGAGATATATGCAGCTATCAAGGACTCAGCAACCGGGCGCGGTGTGAAGCGATCTGAAATCGGGCATGTAATAGCAAGTGTGCATGCCAGGTGCAAGAGCTTCCGCAAGCGGTCTATGCTGAATGGCGTGCCGGTCTTTCATGCAGGAGATGACAGCGGATTTTTTGACAGCGAGGACCAGTTCAAGGACATCCTGGAGTTGGCTCATGACTATCTCACAGATGGCGACATGATGGGCTTCAGGCAGAGGCCCGCGGGCGGGGAGCGCGAGCTATTGGCCGCTGCAATCCTGTTTCACGGCGACAAGATCGGTCCGGGCGTGCTAAAGCCTGTCATGGAGCAATACGAGCTATGCCTGTTGCCAAGAGGCGAATTTGCAGAGCAGCCATGCGACATAAAGGGCATTGGGCCAAAGAGAGCTGCAATAATTGACAAAAAGATAGCGATGGTTTACGGAATGAGGGCGAAAGCATGACATTTAATGGACGTGTCTATCTCAGTTCCACAACCGCCACACCCACCGTTTTATTTGGGATGTGTACCCCGGCGCGTTGCAATATAGTTAAAAAGACAACCATTAGCGATAAACATATAGATCGCATAGCTCAGAAAGCAGAAGCGGCACAACGATTTGCTAAGGGAGGACACTGGAAATGAAGATAAAATGTCCTGAATGTGGCCGAATCCAAGAAGTTGACGACGGCGCGTGGGAGAACACACAAAAAGGCATCCCGTCTGGTATTCCTGGAATAATCGTGTTAGTTCATCCATTTACATGCGTCTGCGGCGATCATATCAAGATGGTGCCAGCATGATCCGCCTACATCGCCCTTGGCCGCCTCATCCCATTCGCTTGCCTTTGCATCCCAGGGTTTGGCGGGCGGATAGACAGATGGTGAGGGTGAGATATGGCAAGGAGAGGAAAGCATGAGTATCTTAATCGAACTTAAGCGAGGTGTTCCAAGTGAATACTTCATCGTTTCATTTGGTCATGCTGAATATTATTGTGACGAGGACGGATTGATAAATGAAATTGTTAAAAATCTTGGAAATGAACATCATCCGGCCTATACGTCTTCGTGGAATATTAAACGATTTGACAGAGCACATCTCGCATTAAATGAAGTATCTGTAGCCGATGTCGCAAGATTTGTTCATAAAGCGACCAAGATCTACCTCAAAAATCTGGTGGATGCCGGACTCAAACCATCCACTCAGCGCATTTGAAACTTGCCAAATGGGAGCTTAAAACATGGCCGAATGTTATCGCACCGGGGGGCGATTTTGTGCCCTCGACGAAGTTAATCGTATGGATTGTACGATTTGTGAGCAGACCGATTTACATATAGCGGAAAATAGGAAACAAGATATATGCGGCTACGAAGCCAAAGGGCGGGCCATAGGCCGCCTGGTGGATAGCAAGCAAAGACAGTATGGAGACAGCTTTCACAAGTGCCCCGATTACCTGCGACTCCTCTATCCAGATGGCATCAGGCCGGAGCAATATGAGGATCTCTTAGCTCTGGTCAGGGACTTTGATAAGAGCATGAGGATAGCGACGGGCAACCAGGGAAACGAGGATGCATGGGCCGATAAGTGCGGATACGCCCTTTTGGCGATGAAAGGCGAGGTTGCATGAGCAAGGCAGAATGCGTGTCTTTCCTGCAATCCCACCCTGGCAAGCATACTATAGCCGAAATTTCCAGAGAGACCGACAACAACTTGGAGTCATGCCGGCACTTCATGACCAGGCTGAAGAAAGACGGCGCAGTGCATTGCGAATATCCTGCTAGGGCGAACCAATTCATCATGTGGTGGGTATGAAAGGCCGCCATCGCTATCGTGACGAAGCCCTTCTAGCTCAGATGCCAGCCGGCCAATTCACCGCCAAGGATATCGGCCTTGGTCCTGGTATGGGCGGCGTGCTGGCGCACCTGGAGGATATGGGCCGGATCAAGCGGGTGGGCAGGACCGGGCCACTGGGCAGGATTGCATTGTGGGAGAAGGCTTGACATGTCGCAGGATGTTGTCCTGGCGGCTCTGTCAGATGAACCCCTAACACAGAAACAACTTATGCAGCAGCTTCACATCGAAAGCGGTGTCCTGTCCCACCGCCTGAACAGCCTCATGAGGAAGGGGCTTGTGGAGAGGCAGACATTAGAGATCCGATATAGGCCGTTTGGCTATGTCAAGGCGGCGGCAAGTGATCGGCCCGGCATGATGAGATGGCCTAAGTTCGAAGAAAGCTGGTAATATATCCTTAACTCTTTTTTCCTATCTGTCCTAATATCAATTTTATATTATCCATACCTATTTATACCATAACGATTATCAGGACAATTGGGTTCGCCTTACCACCGAACCTCTAAAGGAGCATAACATGTCGAAACATTTCTGTCGTGTGTGTGGCATTCGATTATACCGCGAAAATGCTTATAAGAATCGAAAAAGCGGGCATGGATATAGAAGATTATGTAAAGAATGCGACAAAGAGAGAAGAAATGCAAATAATGCAAAAAGCGGTAAAATGAGCCGCTTACAATTGAAAGGAAAATATCGAAAGATAACAATCTCCTTCCAATCACCTGAAGCCAAAAAGCATTTCCTCTTATACCGCCGTCAGCAAGTCATAGGGTGCCATCCCAAAGTTGGCAATGAAAGCAAAGTAGGCCAACGAGTCGAGCATCTGGTAGAGAAGCAAGACAAGCACGGCGAAACGCACCGGTGGTTTGAGTCTACCAAATGCGATGAGTGTGGCGGAGAAGTGCGATTCAAGGAAAACGGCTTCAAGCGGTGTATCGAGTGTGGGCTGTTATCATCTAATTATACGCTATCTAATGAGTTAGATGAGCCGCAAAAGCGCGACATACCACAAGAAGAATATTACAGTTATGCCAGGCAAGACATTTCCTCTGAGGAGGAGTCGGCATAAGTCCTGGCATTCATCTTATCAAGCGATAACTCTATATATCACTCGATCTATCTCTCGATGTCGCTGTCAAAGCTCAACGCGCCCTACGGGGTTCAAGGACGGCGGCTCCCCATTATGAAATATCCTAAGAGACCTTCGATCTGCAAGAAGGATGCCTAACAAGGGCTGCCTAAATAGGTGAAAATCCTAGGCTGCATAGCGCACAATTGGCGGCCCATGCGATAATAGTCCCGAGCAAGACTTGAAATTTGCCCATTACTTGTCACTGTGGCCGCCAAGCCGCACGATACAGAGACCAGACTTCCATCATCCGGGAAGGTTGCAGCTTTCCCGGTTATCATTGTCATGGGTCACACCGTGACCTATTTTGCATCAGAGAGATCCCGTTGGCGCGGGGCCTCTCACATCACCATTGGCCGATCCCCACAAAAAGATCAAAAAAGAGTTGATTAACATGAAATGCGACGAAACTTTCAGAGATTTTCTAGGCAGATATCTCAATACAAATTTGCATATAGTGACAAAGGTAGGAACGATATGCGACGGTTGCCTAATGAAATGGGGCGAACATAGCCTTGTTTTGCAAGGCGAAACCAGTATGATCGTAGCTATCAGAGACATCCTATCGATTGAGGAAACTGGCGGGAAGAAACCATTTGGGTATGAATCACAGTCATAGCAGGCCGATCCCCTGCCTTCGACCTCTTGCAAGAGTGCCTTCCAGGTGTCCGCCGAGCCTGGATGAGCTTATGATCATCGGCATATGCGGGTCGCTAGTAGCGAGGCTGCAAACGCGATCCGCCATCATATTTATTTTAGCCATATAAGATCAGCCTCGGAAAACAATGACGAGGGGTTATGCCCATCGAGAGGAAGTACGGGGCGGTTTGGCTTTCTGATCATATACGACTTTCCCGGGGGCAGTGGGGACCATCACCGGGAATTATTTTAATGGAGGGACAAAACTATATATACTTTTGTTCCTGAATTAAAATTTGCGTTTCCTAATTATCGCTTGCCTCTCACCGCTTATTGAAATGCGCAGCGCGCATTTACGATAGAACGGAATAGCAAGCAAGCGGCATGTGCCACATTAGCTCAGTTGGTAGAGTCGGGGATCTGTAAGATATTCCTCCAGAATATCCCCCTGTCGGGAGTTCAAGTCTCTCATGTGGCTTTCATATCCTTTCCTAGTCACCTAATCTGTGACAACCATCCATGCGAAGCCGTCAATTTGGTGAGCCGAAGACGGCAAGGAAATCTACGCTACCTCCTTCAAGGATAATAACCTTGGAGGGTATCCTTGTTATCTGATTGTAAATGAAAATATTAACAATGAGGACGAATCGTCCTCACTCTTGCTCGATTCGGGGAGCTAAAAGATACTGGATATTAATATATTCCCCAATATTAAACGTTATCCTGGCGGGATAATCTATCCCCGTCTCTATCTTTGCCAGATCTGCCCGGCTCGCGACTTTCGCAATATCCTCAATGTACTCAAGTGAGAATAAGGCTCTGCTTTCACCCATCTTGACCCCTTGCAATTCTGTTAGCGGGAACGGCATCTCAAAGGCGTCTATGTCGCCTTTGGCGCTGACCGTGAAATTGCTCTCCCCCTGGCTGAATATCACATGATCAGACACCTTCGCCGCTGCCTTAACCGCCTCTTGCAGATCGCCGCCAGACAGCGCCACATGCGCAGGCATGTCCATAGAGGGCAGTCGCGGGCCGGGTTTGATCGCAGTGGGATCTAACAAGGACATCTTATATTTGGCCTTCCCGACAACGATCTTGAGCTTATGCGTCTCCTCTTCCAGTTCCATGCTGACACTGTCCTTGCCAGCGGACAGGCTGGATAGCTTCGACAGATCCAGCGCGATCTCTCCGGGGGTGGCCTTGAAGTACTCAAATGCACCGCTTGATGCGTGTAAGAAGACCATCGCGACATTGGCCGGGTCGACTGCCTCTATCTTGATGCCATCTTCCAAGATCATAATCTTTGCCTCGCTCACCAGGTGGCTGACCGCATCTATCACGCCTTTCAGATTATTTTGACTGATAACAACATTGAACATTTAAATCACCATACCGAAATCTATTAAGGTTCTTTGATTAGGATGTCTGAGCGCCTTTCTTAAGGCGATAATAATTTTAGTATCAAGAGGCATGATTAAGCCTCCTGCGCAAATGCATCCAATCCAATCTGCGCGGGCTTCTTGGATTCAAATTCTGCTCGTGCCAGATTCTTTCGGGCCTGCTCGTAGTAGCTTTCTTTCAGCTCAATTCCCACGAAGCGGCGGCCATTCTTGACGGCCTCAAAGCCTTCTGACCCGATGCCCGCGAACGGAGAGAAAACAATATCGCCCGGATTAGTCCAAAGCTCCAATCCGCGCCTGATTACCTCGAGCTGAAGTGGCGCGATATGCCTTTCATCAGCATCCTCTCTGGCGGATGTCTTTTGCAATGTCTCCGATGGGTTAATATCATCCCATACGGGCGATGCATATTCCTGCCAGATCTTTACCGGGAATGTCTCATTTGTGTGCGTGACCCTTTCGGGATTGTCTCCTGGCTTTCTGAAAGTTACTAGGTAATCGGGTATACCCTGCCTACTCATGCAGCTATCCTTTTTCAGTTGCTTATGAAGCAATCCCAATGCTTTAGTTCTCTGCATAGCAGTTACTGGATCTTTCCATATGCAGACTTCGGAATGATAAATGAATCCTGCCTTTTGGAATATTCTAATGAGATCTCCTCTAAAGTCCCTGATGCCAATAACTCCCTGAGATTGCTTAGAGGTAGGCAGATTCATGCAGTGGACCGACATCAAGCGGCCTGGCATGAGAACTCTGAAGAGTTCCGATGACAAGAACTCAAAGTGCTGAAAGAATTCGTTATCGTCCTTGCAGTTGCCTAGATCCCTCTCGGAGTTGCTATAGGTGTAAAGACTGGAGAAGGGAGGAGAAAAACATATCCAGTGAATCGAGTTTTCTGGAATGCCCTTTACCGTTTCGCAGCAATCTCCTCTATACATTGCATATTTTTCGGTTATCTCTTGATCAATCACGTTCATTGTTTTTCAGCTCCTTAAGCGCTTGGTGGTACATCTCGTGTTCGCTATGCGTTTTGAATACACATAAATTGCAAATCCGATTATCATCAATTATGCCGTTTATGTGGTGTACTGCCTCCGATTCGTCTAAATATCGGCATAATACCGACTCCATTACAAATCGGTGCTCTAATACGTATCCGCGCGAGTCGCATCGCGGATGATCCGGGCAAAGAACCACGACATATCCCGTGCTTAGTTTGTGTCTTCCGCCGCTATATGCTGGATTATTTTTTCCCATTTGGCCTTTTCCAGTACACGCGACACTACAATATTTTGGTATGTAGTTGGACATGCTAGACGGACTCCGATATGTCTCAACTTCTTTGCCACATACAATGCAGGTAAATTTTGTATTAGGCGCTTGAACCCTATCAGGAACACGCGACGCGATCCCGTGACATTTCTGACTGCAATACTTAGGATACACTTTGAGGTTTCCCGGACTGCGCCGTTTCCTAACATGTTTTCCACACACGACGCAGTCGTATTCTATTATCATAGACTGCTATAGGGTTCTATAGCTATATATAGATTTCGGTTTTTACCCAATTTGGTAACATCATGGCCAAATTGCAGTTATACTCATCTGTCTCTCTGCTAACCATTTTCAGGTTCTCGGCACAAATCTCTTGGGTATTCGCGACCATGCCTTTTAGCATGATCTCGAATTCGTGCTCTTTGCGCTTGATGTTCTTCACGACAGCGCCTTCCGCTTCTGAAGTGACGACATAAACGTCTACCTGCGATGTTTGGCCAAACCGCCAGGCGCGGCGCACCGCCTGATAGTACTGCTCAAAGCTGTCCGAGATGCCGGTGAATATCATTTTGTGGCAGACCTGAAAATTGAGGCCAAAACCAAAAATTGAACTTTTGGAAATGAGCACGTTGATCTTCCCTGCCGCAAAATCGCGAGCCGCCTGAGCTTTCTTTTCAGGATCATCCGAGCCGCGTATTTCAACCGATCCGGGAATAGCCTTTCGCAACGCATCGGCTTCAACATTCAGATCGCACCACACAAGCCACGGGCCTTCTGAAGAGGTTGCCAGTTCTGCAGCCTTCGCGACACGCAAATCTAAGCTATTCCGGCGTGCGCCTCTGCGATCCTGAAGCGTTTGCGCTTCGCGAACAATGTAGCCGGTATGATCTACCACATGCTGCTCAATGTTTAGGGGCGGCAACTTGAAGCCGTTGTCCTCATAGCCTAAATCAGAAGGCATCTGAAGCATGACGGCCCATGATGCGACCCATTTCCAGAAGGCGGTTTTGGCATGGCCCTTGAGCCTCCATTGGCTTGTCTTTCCGCCGTCATGTACGAAATATGCACTCAACATTTCGGTCCTGGACATGACTCCCATGAACTCTGCGTGATTGCCTAGCTCCATGTGGTCATTTGGAGCAGGCGTCGCGGTGCAAGCGAGCTTATAGGGCGTTTCCCTGAAGCTATCTACGATCTGATTCCTGACTTTTCCCTCAAAGGCCTTGATTATGCTCGATTCATCCAGAACCACGCCAATGAACTGCTTGGCATCGAAATGGTCTAGCATTTCATAGTTAGTTATGTTTATCCCTGGCATGACATCGGCTTGTTTCCTGCATAGGCGGACCTCGACCCCAAACTTGTGACCTTCATCAACTGTCTGCTGAGCAACCGCCAGTGGTGCTAAGATAAGGACATTGCCTTTAGATTCGTTGTAGACCTGTCTGGCCCATTCCAATTGAATAGGCGTCTTGCCTAGACCGGTCCCGGCGAAAATGGCGGCCTTGCCTTTCTGGCAAGCCCAAGAGACTATATCTCGTTGGAATGGGAAGAGTTTTGCGTTGATGTCTTTGGGTTGAAATCCGCTCGGTTTGGCATGAAATCGCTTTGATGCCAGGAATGTTTGATAATCGTTCATTCTGTCCACTCCATGAATCTAATCTTCTTACCCAAACTCTTCGCGAGGCGAATTTCTGCGTCGATGCCTTTCGATTCTTCCCATCCCGGATATTTCAAAACGACCATCTCATCGCATAGTCCGATGAAATAGACATCCGCGGACCGCCAGTAATCCCAATCAAGGCCCAAATTGTTCTCAACCGCGATTGGGTGCGTGTGGCTGATGGCTGAATAGACGATATGCCCTTCCGCCATCAGGCGCGCGGCGGCGATGTTTGCGGCTCGGAAACGGGCCAATCGGATGCCTTCCAGCGGATGCGAGTAAGGGCAAGCGAGATAGATCATTTCTTTGTCACCTTCACCGAATGCTTGCATCTCGGGCAGCACGCCCAAAACGGATTCTTGCCTTTGTAGTCCCATTTGTACCCGCAATCCTTGTTCTTGCATTTGAGTTTCATAGTATCCTAGAGTATTCTATAATATATAAGCCTTTCGAGTTGATCTCCCATTGCCCCCTATTGCCGTATTTGCGCCCTAGATCCTGACATCCGTCGCGCCATAGACCTCGACCTAACACACGAGATGTCCTATGCCGCCATCGCCCGCAAATACGATAAGCAGATCAATAGAAAGCAAGCCTGGCGGGAAATAAGCAAGCATGCTCACATGGGGCATGTTGGCAAGTATCCTGAGCGCATGCAGCCGCCCAATCCAGGGACGTTCACGGATATAATCGAGAAGCGGCATAAGATCGCCGTCGAAGATCGCATTAACGAGATCTATGAGCGGTGCAAGAATCTGAGTGTGTTGGCTGAGGAAACGGCGGCAACTTCACGCGATTATCAAGCAGCTGCGAACTGTTTGGAGCCGGCGATAAGAGCGCTCGGGTTGATGGGAAAAACCATGCTCGATGATACGAACGAAACTGAATCAGACGGTTACATTGAGGCCGTCAGAGTGGCAGCAAAAAATGACTGGAAAGACGCCCGCCCTGTTTCAATGGAAACCACTGAGCGACAAGCAGCGGTCGGTGATGAACTGGTGGATGCCTGAAAGCGGCGTATCTGATTATGACGGCATAATTCTGGATGGCTCTATCAGGGCCGGCAAGACCTTGCCAGAGTCTGTAAGTTTCATCGATTGGGGCATGCAGACATACAACAATGAAACACTTGGCATGGCCGGGAAGACCCTTGGGGCCCTCCGGCGAAATGTCATTGGCCCTCTGAAGAGAGTCCTGCCAGGGCGCGGTTACAAGATCAAGGATAACCGGAGCGCGGAAGAGCCCCATTTAGAGATCTCCAAAGGCAGGAGAGTTAATAAATTTTATCTGTTTGGTGGCAACAACGAACGAAGCCAAGATCCGGTTTTGGGTTTTACTGGTGGCGGCTTCTACTTCGACCAGGTTGAACTTATGCCACGCAGTTTCGTTGAAACTGCCGAAGGCCGTTGCTCCCTGGAGGATGCGAAGCTCTGGTATAACTGCAATCCACAGGGGGCGAACCATTGGTTTTATCAGGAGTATTTGCAAAAATTGCAAGAGAAGCAACTTCTCCATTTGCATTTTTTGATGGACGACAATCTGTCTTTGTCCGCAAAGACGCGCGCCAGATACGAGCGCAGATGGCCGAAAGGCTCAGTATTCTACAATCGAAACATTCTTGGCCTATGGGTAATGGCGGAAGGCCGGGTGTTCCCGTTTTTCTCCGATGATCCAGATGCCGGTTATGTAGTTGACCAGGTACCTAACCACTTCATTGAATATCTAGTATCTCTTGATTACGGCATTAGCAATCCGTTTATCGCCCAGCTTTGGGGCCTGTCTGGTGGCTGTTGGTACATCCTAGATGAGTTCAATTGGGACTCTGTAAAAGAGCAGAAACAGAAAAGCAATCCTGATTATATCGAGGACATGACCAGGCTGATTAACTGGAATGGTAAGCCGGTGTTTCCAAAAAAGATCCTGGTGCCGCCCGAAGAAAACGGGTTCATACGGGATCTGAAGAGGGCGGGCCAGACCAGACCGAACCTGATAGGTGCACACCAGGCGGATAACAGCATTATGCCCGGTATAGAGGATGTGACCACCATCTTGAGCCTGGGAAAATGCAAGATCTATCGGCACAATTGCCCGGTTACAATTCGCAGTATTAACGAATTGCTCTGGGACCCCAAACAACAGGCACAAGGAAAGGATATGTACTTGAAGGGCGGCACTGGCGCGGCTGATCATGGTTCGGATGCCTTCAGGTATGGGGCAAGATACGCGGCAAAAGTCTTACGGCAAATGGGGCAAATATTATGATTTATGATGCAGATTCGATCTTGCAAAAAGGTTTGCGATGGCCTCCCGATGCCGAAAAAACTAGGCTCACGCTATATAAGCAAAATGAAAACCTTTTCGATGGCAATCATACCGCGGTTTATACAGGCCTACTCAGACTCTTCCATGAGAATGCAGCCGAACACCAGAAGATAGTGATGTGCCTGAATTGGCATCGCAGGCTATCGACCTTGTGGCCTGATCTGTTGATCGGCGAACTGCCTGAAATTAAGGTATCCGAAAGCAGCCAGAAAGCGATTGATCAGCTCATTCTTGATACTTCGCTATTTCCAGAGGCATATAAAGCCCTGATCGATACATCTCGATTTGGTACCGGGCCAATAAAGGCATATCTGGATGAGTCAGGCCTACCACATGCTCAGGCCATCGCGCCTTCTAGGTGGTTCCCTGTCGTCGATACTTCTGGGCGGGTTATAGAGCATCTTTTAGCCTGGCAAGTTGACAAAACTTTGAACTGTGAGATTCACCGCAAAGGCGAAGTCGAAACCAGGACTTACCAGGTAATCGATGGCAAGATTGCTAGTGAGGCCACTGAGATAGAAATTAACAAAGAGGCCAAAGAGACATATGGTATAGACGATTTCCTGTTAATCCCCTTCTGCAATCTGACAACCACCACGAACCAATGGGGGATAGATGATTATACCTCCCTCGACCCCATTATCAAGCGGCTGGAAACCAGGCTTACTAGGTTAGGCCGAATCCTAGACGCGCACTCTGAGCCTGCGATGGGAGTTCCTGAAGATGCAGTGACCAGGAACCCGGAAACGGGCGAAATGTCCTATGACAGCAATCTTCGAGTTTTCCCGATGGCGGATGGGCAGAAGCCGCCCGAGTACATCACCTGGGACGGGCAGTTATCGGCTTCCTTCCAAGAGATCTCTTTCCTCATGGATCAGCTCTATGCGTTGTCTGAAACCTGCCCGCAAGCCTTCGGCCAATCCATAAGCGGCACTGCCGAAAGTGGCACCTCGCTCAGACTGCGAATGATGGCCCCATTGAAGCGCGTCGAGCGCTTAAGGCTCAATATAGATCCTGCCCTAAAGAAGCTTATATTGCTGTTGGCGGGCCTGTCAGACATCCCAATTGAGCCCAATGAGATAACCATCAAATGGAAGGATGGCCTGCCAGAAGACGAATTGCAACAGTCTCAGATAGAGATGAACGATACAACGGCAGGCATATCTAGCAAGAAGGCCGCTGCAATGCGTCGGTACGGATGGACCTCAGACCAGGCCGATGCTGACCAGATGCAAATTAAGGAAGAGTTGGCTTTACAGGGCGGCATATAGGCTGCCCGTATTATTCTTTTTTGATAATAATTTCAATATTT
Source organism: Candidatus Pacearchaeota archaeon (assembly GCA_023228245.1). Next base: position 31,288 of record JALOBN010000008.1, on the reverse strand, counting down.
CGGTTTTGGGAGTTGTCCGTTAACAATTCCTACTCGCTGCTAACTTGCGTTAAAGTTTGGTGAAATTACATGACAGATGATGAGCTTAATGGCGGGAACCAGCCGCCAGCAGATAAATCTGGTGCATCGGCGAACCCGTCAGAGCCGGAATCTGATGATTTTACACCCGAACAGAAAAAGAAGCTTGGCAAGATTCTTTCAGCCGAAAGGTCGCGAATTAAGGAACAATTCGCAGACTATGACGACCTGAAGACGAAGCTCAAAGAAATCGAGAAGTCCAAGCTCACCGAAGCCCAACAGCTCCAGCTTGAGCGCGATGAGGCCAAGAAAGAGGCCGAGTCCACTAAGAAGAAACTCGAGAAATTCGAGGCGCTGGAACTTCGGACCAAACTGTTCTCTGACTTCAAGACCAAAAGCGGCGAGCCTCTTCCAAGTAATTTGCTAAAATACGTTAAGGGCAAGAACGAAGAGGAAATCCTAAAGAACATCGAGTCAATAGCCGCCGATTTTGGCCTAAAGCTAAAAAAGAACATCGGCAATCCTACTCCATCCGGCAGCGAGGCGCCGGAAAGCAAGCATGCGTTCATGAACGCGGCTATTCTCGCGGCTGCTGGTAGGGGGGGCCGATGAATGAGGTAATTTCTTATGACAGATTATGACAATATTATCACTCGGAGCGGGGTAAGTAACCTTATCCCAACCGAATATGCAAAGACTATCATCCAGACCGCCATCGAGGGAAGCTTTACCCTACCCAGGATGACCAGGCTCAACGACATGCCTACCAAGGTTAGGCAGTTGCCGGTCATGAGCCTGTACCCTACGGCCTACTTCCTGGCGTCCGAGTCTGGCGATGGCACCAGCTCTTCATACGACGAAGGCCTGAAGAAGACCACAAAGCAGAACTGGTCCTATGCCACCATCACGGCTGAAGAGCTTGCTGTTATTGTGCCGATCCCGTCTGCCGTCATTGATGACGCTGCAAGCGGTGGCTATGATATTTGGGGCGAAACGGCCCCTCGGCTCGCTGAGGCCATTGCAAAGGCGATTGATGCAGCCATCATCCACGGCACAAACAAGCCTACGTCCTGGCCCAATGGCATCGTAACCGATGCCACAAGCAAGTCTCAGAGCATCGATAAGTCCTCTTCGGTTGGTTCCGGCCTGACATTCCCGGATCTCGCAGATGCCATCCTGGGAGAAGGCGGCCTGTTTGCCCTGGTAGAGGCCGATGGCTATGATGTCAATGGCATTGTTGGAGCACTCAGCCAAAAGGCTGCTCTCCGGGGCCTCAGAGACTCTACAGGACAGTTCTTGCTTCAGCCCGACGTGACCAGCCCAACTAAGTACAGCTTGGCCGGTGTGCCGGTGGCATTCCCCAAGAACGGCGCTCTGGATAGCACAGCCGCGCTCCTGATCGCGGGCGATTGGCAAAGGGCCGTCTACTGCTGGAGGCAGGATATCACCTATAAGATATTCGATAGCGGCGTGATCACCGATGCTTCTGGTGCTGTCGTGTTCAACCTATTGCAACAGGACATGCTCGCTATGCGAGTCACATGCAGGCTTGGCTGGCAACTCCCCAACCCCGAAAACCAGATCCAGACAACCGACGCGAGCAGGTACCCGTTCTCTGTGCTGGTGCCCTAGAGAATGCTTCGGCATTCTCATTTTAGGAGATTATTCATGAAGAAAACTATGATTCTCTTGGTGCTCCTGATAGTGATTGGGGCATCTAGCGCGGCATGGTATCCGCAAAAAGTAAATGTCCCTGTCACCAACTACGATAACATCACGCTAGTTGATGACAAATACATGTTCTTTGGGACTGGCGCGGATGCCGCGATAAGCTACGATTCTTCGGAAGATAAGATCTACGTCAATAATACGCCAATCTATCTGGAAGAAGCGGTGACATTGGGGGCAGGGTTCACGGGCGGGGCAATATCAGCCACTTCAGTAACCGCCACCGGGACCATCCAAGGAGAGCAGCTTACCAGCACCGATGACGCTCTGGTATATGGGACGCTCACCGCCAATGATGTTGTGAGCAACACAACCGTTGCCGCATCTGATGTAACAGCATCCGATGACGCAATCATAACCGATGATCTGACCGTTGACGGCGGCGCGAGAATTGACGAAACCCTGACTGTCAATGTGATTTCTTGCAATTCGACCATCGGCGGAACCGACATCACCGGATCGGGCACCGTGGCTGGCGCTAACCTAACGGCGTCGGACGATGCAACTGTCACTGATAATCTGGTGGTCGATGGTGCGGCAAGAATCGATGAGGCAAGCACCATAGCGAGCCTGACAATCAATACCACGCTCGATACCAACGGCGATGCCACCTTTGAAAATGTGAGCCTGACCCAAAACAAGAAGCTCATATTTAACACGGCTGGGACCGGATATATCCAGTGGCTGACATCCGGCAACTATATGACAATTAAGGGCAACCCGCAATTTGATGACGGTTATACCTGGTCTGGCACGGCTTCGCCGTCCAGCGCGTCCGATCTGGTAGCGATTGGCGGGGCGTCCGATATAGATTATAGCCTGTCGTCAGGTATATTCACAACTCCGACTGGCGCAAATACCTTGAGCGGCGATACCACAATAAGCGGCGCTAAGACCTTCACCACGGGCACCGGCGCGGTCGCGCTCAAGGGTTCTACGTCTATCGATGCCGGCAAGACATTTACAGTCGGCGAGACTGAGCACAGGACTAACACATCCGCGACCAATATCACTATCACTGACACCGATCCTGACTTCTGGTTCTGTGGCAATTCTACTGAGCCGGGCAATCAGACATACACATTGCCCACGGCTGTCGATAATACTGGTAGGATCATCACGTTCTTGGTGACCACCGATCTAGGCGCTAACTATGTTAGGGTTGATGGCGAAGGCGCGGAAACCGTGGATGGCACGGCAATTCAGGCAACAACTGATGCAGTTGGCACGCTCCTGGCGGTCATCTGCGATGGCACTTCCTGGTATGAACTGAATAGCATAGGAACATGGGGCGGCCACGCATAGGCCCGCCTACCTTTTTATGAAGCTAAAAATAATTAAGCTGAAAATGCTTGCACAACAGGCAATGATATTTTATGGCCTGCTCATCAACGGCCCGATGATAGCATATATATTTTGGAAGACATCAGAGGTTAAATGGCTCGCTGCAATCTGTTTAGCGATTGGATTTGTTGCAATAACTTCGATAACTATAATTTGGTATAAATATTTCTTACCGTCTGAACTTGAATTCAATAGCAAGCTGAACCCTGAATGGAACGCGCTGAGGCGGCAGAGATGATTGTTCTTGATTGGCTCTTTGAGAAGTTTTTTCTTCCATCAGATGAGGAGTTTTCCTGGATGGCCGACGATCTTGGTGAAATTTGGTCGCCACATATCGAAAATTGATTGCAAAGATCATTCACACATCTGGTCACCCGGTGTTTACATCCAAGACACGCCACATATCCACATTGGGCAGGGCTGTTACATCGCCCCAAACGCGGGAATAATAGCCATAAATCACGATCCAGCGAACCCGTCTAACCATTTGCCGCCTGAAGATGTCTACATAGGCGACAACTGTTGGATAGGCATGAATGCAGTGATCCTGCCGGGCGTGACACTGGGCGATCATACGATTGTGGGGGCCGGTTCTGTTGTGACTCACAGCTTCCCGGAAGGGCATTGTACAATTGCCGGAAATCCGGCCAAGAAAATATAATAACATGGAAATAATTACTAAGCGCCCTATGGTATTAGGCACGGTTCGCCTAGAGATAGGAACACGCCTCACGGTTCCTGATTCTACTGGCAATATAATGATTGAGCGATCTTTGGCCGATGCAGCCAAGCCCGCAAAAAAGCGAAAGAAGGAGTAGGGTATGGTGGATGTAAGCGATTCATACATTACAACGATTGCTGATTTAGAGACGAGGCTTACATCTGATCCTAGGTCTGCTGCAATCGCTTTACTTGCCGCGTCTGATGCAAGTCAAACATGGTACTTGCAGAAGGCCACTTTGCTGATCGATGCCTTGCCCTTGAAAGGATCTACCTATAATTACATCGACAAGACATCACCATCCACCGATGAGCAAGCCCTGATGTTTCCGAGGGTCATTAACGGCTATGCCCACGACTGGGATGATTCGACAAGTACCGCCATCGTTCCCGAAGATGTCAAGAAGGCATGTCTGGAAGAAGCCATAGCTCTCTATGACTTTTATGTGTCTTCTCCAGGCGATCAGAAGCGGAGGAAGCTGCAAAACCAAGGCGTGAAGAGCTTTTCCATAGGCAAACTGTCAGAAAGCTATGGGAATGTTAGCACATCGGCCAAATGGAAGGGCCTGCATAGCCAGGAAGCTTACGACCTCATGAAACAATACATCGCCGGGGCAGTGCGGCCAATGCCATGATCGAGGATTATCTAGCTGCGGGGGCCTACAAGGTAACTAAGGCGGCTGTATCTCTTTTCTATGGTGTGATGGTGGCCTCGCCCACTATTGGAGCATGGCCGGATGGTGTCACTGGTCGATGCAAGGTTACTATCTCATCTGCAATCGGACATACCGATTGCGCCGGAACGATGACAATAGGCAGCGAGACGCTAACATTTATTCAGGCCGGAACTAAGCAGACCACAGTAAGCTTGACAGCAACCCCGGTTATAACCAGCTCTGGTCTGGATTGTCATTGCCATATTACTGTCATCGATGTGGGCGGTGCGGATGTTGTGGCCGAAACACTTACCGCAATTAATACCAGGATCGAGGCCTACAATAGCGGTTTTTACAATTCGCAGGGCGTCTGGACAAAAACTAATAGCCTGATCCTTAGCACAACTGAATTGCAAATTGGCGACATCGTTCGCAAAGGTGCACGAGATTATAGAATTCAAAATGCTGAAGATAACCCGGATTTGGGTCAAGAATCCGACTTTTACACTTATTTAGCATAGATTACCGGCTGAAATGGCAGCGGAGATGAACATATGGTATTAGGCGAAAAGATTTGGGGAAATGCTATAGGCGCATTCGTTCAATATGGATATACAGCAGCGAAGGCGGCATTAAAGCCGTTGCTGGTAACGGATAATGGAGATGGCACGGGAACATTGGTGGTGAGCACAGCATCATCTGCATTGCCAACTGGCGCAGCCACATCCGCCAAGCAAGATACTCAGATCACGGCAGAGCAAGCGATCCTGGCAAAGCTCATAGCAGCGCCAGCGACGGAAGCAAAGCAAGACACCGGAAACGCGAGCCTGTCAAGCATCAAGACGGCTGTGGAGGGGGCAACCCCGGCGGGCACTGTGACGATGGACAGCATAACGCTGACTCTTGCAAATACCGAATACAGCAAAGCACTTCCCGCAAACTGCAAGACCCTAACTTTCCGGTGCGTTGATTCTACGAAGATAAATGCAGGCAGCGACATTCGATACGCTTTTGAAACTGACAAAGTTCATGATTCCACATTGCCATTTATGCTTTTGGATGGCGGGTCGGTCTACTCCGAAAGCAATCTGCTTCTGACCAGCGAAACGCTCTATGTCGCGGGCATAACAGCGGGCGACATTGTGCTTCTGGAGATGTGGACGTAATGGCGCAATCTTCGCCCCCGGCCATTAAGCGACATGAATCAGTTGCTACACTATTTTCAGAGGGCGCGGGCGGGAAAATATACGCAGAGAACTATCGAGGAAAGCGTATATCAGGAGCATATGGGGATGTCGGGGCAAACGAAAGCGCGGTCATATTCGCTGCCAACACCTATCTTAACGGCCTTGGCGGCGGGATAATAAAAATCGCTGCTAGATCCATCGCACCACAAACTTATATTGCACTTTCTGCGAAAGTTGGCATGGTCGGTCTTGGCCGAGATATTACAGTCTTCGATATGTCCGGGATCGCTGAAGCTTCTCCGACTGGTCGATCTATACAGGCTGGCACAGGCTCATACCTATCTGATTTTTCAATATCTTGCCCATCATCCGGGTTCGAGCGGTCTATCTGGATGGCATCGGATTCATTCGCAGAACGAATAGGCGTTGCTGGCGGATTTGGAACCGTCGCTGGATTTCGCGTCGGTGGCGCAATTAATAACATAGTTCTAAGAGATATAAAAATAGCAAATGCCTATCCCGGTGCAGGATATTATACTGATGCTATTTACATCGGCAACGGTGCGACAAACGTTCGTGTTGACGGGTTCGATATCGATACTGTCTGCCGGGGCATCGAGGTACAGAATGGGGTCAAAGGCGCATGGATCTCAAATGGTATATTAAAGAACATTGGGCCGGCAGCATCTCCGATCCCCGCGCTCGATGTCCATAACCATACTGACACAGAAACGCCCTGCGAAGATGTCCACTTCAAAAATATAGAATTGTATGCCTGTGAAGCAGGAATAGGGTGTGCTACGGGCAAAAGTGTCAACATTTCATGGGATACGATACGCGAAGACGCTTGTGGTTGGAATACCGTCCCAACTTCGACACATGCCACTAAAATCTTTGTAAATAATCCCGTCATAAGCCCCGGTACCATATCGGCTATGTTCAATATCGACGGATCATTGGAGCATTCTGAAATATTGAACTGCGTAAACACATACGCGATTAGATTAGGCGGTACGGGAAAATTGTTTGACGTTATCATAACTCCTGCTGCGTCTTCTCCGGCCACTTACGGACTCGATGTTGCTGGCACTGGTGGCAGGGTGAAGAACTTCTCTGCCATCGGCACATGGGGCATCCGATCCACTAGATTGCAGGGAATTGATACAGTATTTGAGGATTGTGCGTTTTCAAACTCTGCCCTCTACGAGGCAACCACAAATAATCGATTCAGAAGGTGTACTTTCACATCTCTGGTAAATCCCACATACGGGACTGGAAATAAATTCGAAGATTGCACCTATAAGGCGAAGAATGCAGGCAGTTCTGTTGGGACCGGCGCAGAGCAGACTATCGCATCCGGCCTATATTGGGATCTTTCGGATGCGTATATTTTCATCCCAGCCACCGGAGAGCGGCGGGGCGTGCCGGTTAGCAGCAAGAACATTTTAGCAACTGTGGATGCCGGAGTGACATTCTACTGGTTTGCGAGGAGTGCTTATGCAATCTAAAATTATATTTTTGCTTGTATTGATATTGATTGGATCGGCTTCGGCGTTCACGGGTTACTGGAGCACCGAAAACAACATCACGCTTACAGCTTCCTCTCCTGAAATTATCCGGGGCGGTCATGCTTCTTGGTCCCAAACGATTACTCTAAGCGATCCGGGCCTGAATACCACTGCCAGAGAGGTAATTAATCGGTACAATCATATTCAAATCGTCAAAGCTGCATCGGGAAAAAAGATAATTTGCAACGGTACCGCATACGATCAGATCTCCACTGTCACACAATACGGATGGGTGCGTTTGGTTCCGCTGGACACGACAAACCATCTGGCGGTTGTTCTAAGAGGCACTTGGACGGGGGCATGATTTCTTATATCGCCTGCGCGGGCCACCTTCGGACCGCTACCGATTATTTTTGCAATAATTGCCCCATGAATGCGGGAAGGAACGCCCGCCCGAGGGCCACATGAATAGGTGAGTAGATATGACTGAAATTTCGATACCAGTACCTACGGATTTCCCGAAGGTAAAGAACAATACCATCAACTATCTCGGAGAACTTTTTGAGCTAGTTATGGGCGAACTGATAACCAGCAATTCCCGGCATTTTGGCGCGGGCTTCCTGAAATTCGATTCCGCCAGGGCCAAGGCCATCCTGGAAGAGCAGGTTATGCCGCTGCTTGATAAGCCAGCAACCGATACGCCGGTTTTGGCTGCTATCGGAGATCAAGATGAGGACATCAAGTCCTCATAAATTTTTATTATAATATGAATAATAAGATAGATCCCGTAACACATTGGTGGCTTGATGCTTAATGGCTGAAAATGAATGGCTTGAATGTATCCCCTGGAACGGCACTGAGGCAGACCTTCCGGTGGGTGAGATAACTACTATCCCAAATTTCCGAGCAATGGATCTGGTTAGACGGTGGGAGATCCTAGACGTGGAAGAAGAGGCTGGATTCCGGGAAGTGAAGGGGGCCGATCTGAAGCCCGAGGATAAAATTATAGGTTGCCAGATAAATGAAAACTCTTTTGACAAGATCGTAACCGCCTATGGCAAGCGGTTCTTTGTGGCAAAGAGGGCGGGTGGCGGAACCCTTCTGGATAGATGGGAATGGAAGGCCGCCTTTGGCTCGGATGTCCTGGAGCTGGAAGCTCTTAAGCAGATTAGGCAAGGGAATACAGTGTTTAAAATTCCGTGAGGTGACTAGATGAGACTGTCAATTATCATGTTAACAATCATAGCACTTACAGGTATCGCTTTTGGACAAGACTTCGTAAAAGTTGACGGTGTAACCAGACTGTCCGGGACCAATGCAAGCGTTTTTGAGGTGGGCTACTTTCAAGACGGTTGGGCTTTTGATCCTACTGCTTATAGTGTCACTCCTTCTCAGGCAAGCGTCCTGAGAGACAATGCAGCCGATGGCAAGCCAATTGGCAATGCGACTAAGCACGCCTATGTCGGCATGGCACCGAGGCCGGTATAGATGGATATTACTCCCTATGTAGAGAAGGAACTCATCAGCAAGCGGTTCCTTTTGGCAATGTCTGTTATCGGGGCATGGGCACTTGGCGCGGCCATTCCTACTGAGGTCGTGGGTCTCGTGATCGGCTTCTATTTCGGCAGCCATCAAACAGTTACAGAGGCTTGAACATGTGCGTTATAATTACAAATTCCGATATCAAGCAAGCATCGCTTGCCGCGTTGGAAGAGTTCTTTGAAGAGGATGACTCAGAATGCGATAATGCCGAAATGATCTTGGCCCTCATGAAAGACTTCGATGCACTCCGAGGATGCCTAGAAGACCAGAGAGATGAGATTGCGGGGCTGAAAGAAAAGGTCAAGAGGCTGGAAGAAAGGCCCTACACGATGACAGATGAAGCTCCTAGGCTGCATTGGTTTGACCATTTGGTCCGGCCTAACCAGATAACCTATAACACCACTGCAAAACTTTGAGGCGCAAACGACATGATGACCTTACCATCTAGCCGCCGCGCCGGTTCTACTTATAACTGCTATCATATTTATATCATTTCCTCGGAGGCGCGACCCTGACACCGGAAGAGCATGATTTACTGTCCAGGATGGATGTGCGATTGGAGTACATTCAAGAAAAAGTAAAGTCATTCTGTGCCTTCAAGGACTCCGCTGCAATCGAAATTGCGAACTTGCAAAGCAACTGTAAAGCTCATCAGGATTTGCCCGCCAGGGTATCGAGTCTGGAAAAGGCAAGATGGGTCGGGGCAGGGGCGTTTGCGGTACTGTGTCTGCTCATGGGATGGGGCTGGATAGTGATTGGCGGCGCAAAATAATAGAGGTTATTCTATGAAATATATAGCATGGGCGTTAGCCCTATTTTTGATTTGCTCACTTGCCTCCGCCAACTACATGATTCCGGCGGATACCCCGCACAAGAATGATCTAAGCATATCGCAGAGAGATCTGAAATATCAAGGCACCATCATACTCTCGCGAGATGAGGCCAAGGTACTTGCAAAAGAAAAAATAGGTGTCGATGTATCCATCAATGTTCCGGGGAAGGTCCGGGGCTTCAAGGTCACTGCCTCGAATGGCCTGACAAAGGTTACAGCTCGCGAAGATGTAGCGACTGCCTATGTCCTCACTGGCAAGCGATGGAACGCGCGCGATCCTCAGCTTAAATTTGTGCTGAAGACTGATGCATACCTGGCGGGAGAGGGGCTTGCCGCCGGAAAGGTACAGTCGGCCATATACAATGCCACCCAGACATGGGATACTGCCGCCCCCCAGAACCTATTCGCAGATAGCGGCCTGATCACATCAAGCTCGGCCATCGCAACCGACAGCTACAACAAGATCAATACCATCAACTGGAAGCCCTTCCTGAACCGATGCATCGCATATTCCAGATCCTGGTATAAGAGTACCCTGGTGGATGGATACAAAACCACCGTAGACTCCGACCTGGTGTTTAACACGAATTATGCATGGCGGACAGAGGGCACAGTTGGTGCAGATGTAGAGACCATAGCCTTGCATGAGTTGGGGCACACGTTAGGGCTAGGAGATCTGTATAGCAACACTGACTCTGGCCAAGCAATGTACGGATACTACCTAAAAGTGACAAGATCGCTTGGCACCGGGGACCAGGCCGGGATCGGCAAATTGTACGGATGATCATGAGATTTTGTGATATGGATTTCAGGGCGGTCATGCGAGATTGGCCGCCTGAAGATTTGGAGCAGATGATCGCGATTTGCAATGAGGTGCTGGCGGAAAAGAGGAAATGAATTTAGATTGCCCTGTTCTCCTTGGGCATTAAGCCACATCCGGCGCGATACTTGGCGTTTCCACTTCCTGGATATATTTCTTCTTTGCACCACATTTGACATTCATCGTTGATGCACTCACACGGACCGATTGATTTCTCTATCGCGGCGGATGCTGCCCATAGCGGGCATAATTTCTTCATTCGTCCTCATCTCCATTTATCGGACATTTCGCCCTAAGCCTGCAATTATCGCATGCCTCAAATTCTCCTGACTCGTCCAGACAGCCGCGATACTCCTCCAGGCAGTCATCATAGCATGGCCGGAGGGTCATGCCTTCGATGGTGAATGGCTTCATGTCAGATCATCCACATGCAGAGCTGTTGCAGCCACGTGGAGAGCATTCGTCTAAGTAATCTGTCACTCATGCCCCCAACCCGTGGAATGCTCTGAAATCTGGATTCCATACTCGCGGGCAATCAATGCGATACATGCAACCCAGACACAATTCGATATTCCAATTTGCTCTTGTGGTGCATCCATGCACCTTAACGAATTCATCGTCTATCATGTTTTCCTTCATCTCCTCAAAAAGAAATTAAGCCACCTCTCTGATATACGCAATTATCTCTTCTTGCGTGAACCACTGCCCACCAATAACCATAATCTGGTTATCGTTGACAATTGCCACCGGAGAAGATCCGGCAGGCAAAATGCTCCTATGGAGCCTAAAGCCGAGTTCGTCTTTTCCCGATTCTGTATAGCGCGCATCGCGCTCGAATACTACAATATCTCTCATTTAATCTTACCTCTATACCCTAGTAGGCTTCGCTAGTATTTAACCTTTTCGCATACTCATCTAGGTTGCATATTTTACCTAGAAAGGTATATAAACCATAAGCCTTCATAAGTATCCCTCATGATCACCACGGTTGAAATGCGCGAGGACGTAGCGCGAGAGCTGGCTATGTTCATGGCCGTATCGGGAAGGCGGCTAAAGGAGCAGAGTAAGGTAATCAATGAGCTGATACTGGCAGGAATAGAGCATGAAAAGCAAATAGGTGAGACAAAGGGAAACGGTAAGACCCTTTGCTCAGCCTAAGCATTGTAACCTGTGGAAGGGATTACATATGCAAGAAGGCGTCAATCCTATTTCAGCCTTTGGGCGGGCATGCTTGAAGGTAGACGAATATCTCCTATCAGCCAAGCCGTCGCACTTGGTGCGTGGCATGTGCGGAGAGGCGCACATCATCGAGTTCAAGACTGCCCTCGACCTATATCGCGCGAAATGGGGCAATACGCCCATCGCGACCGTTGTTGATGGGTGCGATCTGGTATGGGGGCTGAGGCGATGATGGAAGGGCCGACGCTTACCACGATCCTCACGGAAACATACCAGGATCTCACAGAACGGGCAAGGCTCAACGATCAGATACTAGAACGACTGATTATCTTAGAAAAAGAAAATATGGGCCTTAAATCGCAAATAAACGAACATGAATTAAGGCTCAACAAGCAATCTGAATATATCCAAGATCTGAAGTATGCCGCTAAGGTCGCGAAACCCGGTAAGAAGTCCGATGCCAGAAAGAAGGCCCTCGCGGACCAACTTGTCGCAACCAAGAATATCGGCATGACTTACGCTCAGATTGGCAAGTTCTTAGAGCTAGGTTCGCGAAAGAACGGCAAGAATACTCGCGAGCAAAACATGACTCATTTTGGCAAGCTCCTAGAGGCCGACAAGAAGAGTTTTGTTGTGACTGATGGCAAGACCTCTGGCGGCAAGCTGGTCAAGCTTACCAAGATTTATTATGAGCATTTGCTCAGAGGCGAACCCTAAAATTTTAGGCTTTAGTCCTTTCCTCAGATACTTGGGGCGGGTTGCCCTCTTTCTCTGACTTCGCGAAAGAAATATGTGGTTATCGCATATTTCTATATAATCGTATCTTAGGATATGGATATGATATAAAATAGATAGTATATAAGCAGTAAAATGATAGATAGATCTGATTTTAGAGCTAAAGACTAAAACTTTAGCCTTTACTCTGGATTATAAACAGTACAATTTTAGCGACATGAGAGCTGATTAAATCGTGAGTGATATTCCAGCTCGCGACCTTTCTTGGTAATCTTCCATGCTTCCCTACAATCGCCCCGCCTTCATTGCCGATGGGGACGACCGTCTCTTGTGCCCCATCCCCTTGAAAATCAATTGTTACAGGGGTTGCCAAGGCGGATGCAAATACTGTAGCATGGGAGCGCAGACCGCGAGATGGGATAGTCGCGCGATGGGCCATTTCGACCAGGTGGCCCCAAGCCCCATAAAATATATCGAGCACATCTTCTATAAGTCGCGCGGCATGGAGAGGCAGCTTATAGATCGCAGATATCCGGTGCAGATGTCACCATCAAGTGATCCTCTTCAGCCGTTAGAAAAGGCGCATCGCATAACCTTGAAGACATTGGGCATCCTAAAAGACTTCGAATATCCGACCATCATAACTACCAAGTGGCCGGGCATGCTCACAGAAGATCCCTATTTGGCGGCCATCGACGGCCTGCCTCTTGTGGTACAATGCAGCATATCAAGTGAGGATCAGGCCATGCTAAGTGTCCTAGAACCTGCAGCTCCGAGCTGGAAGAGGCGGCTTGCTGCTATGTCCACTCTTTCCGATTCCGGCGTTACTTGCATCCTACGGCTAGTCCCTTACATCCCCGATCTATGTGGCAATCTGGAGGTTCTGCTAAATGCCGCCCATGATGCCGGAGTTAGGACTGTCCAAGCAAATTTCTTGAAGCTCTTCAATGCAGGCAACGACAGAGCGCGATTCCGCCAAACTTTAGGCTATGACTTGCCTGATAATTCTTGCGTGTCTTGGGAGCAACGACACAACTTCAGGATTGCCAGTCTGTCAGATCAAAAAACAGAGATCCTGAAACTGGAAGAGATCTGTCGCGAGATTGGGCTGGAAGTGCTGTCTGTTGACGATTTTACAGGAACCCGTAACTGGAGGTCATGTTGTGGCATCGATGGTGCGCCGGGATTTGCGGCTGCTCCTTGGGCGTATCATGTCCGAGGGCATAAGATAACTGAGCATACGAGCTATGAGGAATATATGGCTGGTTTAGACTGTCCTTGGGACAAGGAATTTGCAATGGAATGGTCTAAGGGCCGATTGACTAAGGCGGTTCCGGGCATTGTTTTTCACAAAGACGATATGACTTATTCGAGGTGTTCTTAATGTGCTGTGGTGGAAGCGGAGGAAGTAAATCGGGCGGAGGTGGCGGCGGCAATACAATCCAAGAGAACATATCATCGGGAAGTCTGCAACGAAGTCAAGTAATTGAAGCCGTAAAGTTGATGCAAGCGCAAGCCAATGAAGCAAAATCCAAAGGAGATTATGCAACCGCGAAGGATTTAATGTTCAAGGCATCCGATTTAGCGACTGCCGCGAAAATCAAGCCACATGAACTCTTGGGAAAATCCAACGCACCGCAACGGGCAGCGGTCATTCAACCAAGACGGGTCACGCAGAATACCAGGAATGATCCGTTTGCTGGCGATCCCTTACATGATGCCTTGCCGCGTGGTTATGGTATCAGATCCCCGGCGGAGGCGACAAAATATGCCAAAGCGAATCCGATGCCCAAAAAACAATCACAAAAGGAGTTCGACAAAGAATATGAGAAGAGAGTTGGCCGAAAGTGGGACCCAACTCTCTTCTAATATCCTGCGTCATCTAGCAGCTTCTCGACCGCTAAATTCGCGGTCGATGCCACCTTTTCCAGCCTGGCACGATTTCGCCGAGAGACCTGAATCGTGGTCGAAGACTCCTCTCTGAGAATGCAGTGGTCCTCTGTATTCAGGATACAGGGTGTGCCCGGTTGGACATCCGGGTGTTGGCAATCCCCGTGAAACTTGTCTGCCTGATCTACCCAAAAATTACAGGGGCGGACCATTTAGAAGCCCCTCATATTCTCGATTGCCTCTTCAAAATTCATCACAATCTTGAAGAATCGCTCTGACTCGCATCCAATGATGGCGGCTTCTACAATGTTGTCGTGCAGTCCGAGGCCAACTGAGTCGAAGCTCACGCGATCTACGGGGATATTCTGCCTCATAGAAGACTCTATGATCCTTTGGGAGGCTCGCCTGACCCATTCAGGAACTTCGCAGGAAACCGCCGCTCGCTGGAGCTTTTCGGAGTAATCATCGTCCTCTTCGGCGACGATTTTCTCAGAATGCTTTCCAGACATTATCATATTGATTGCTTCTTGAGTTACCATTTGTATCAGTCCTTGTGCCTTCGCACAATAACTATAGTGGCTATAATGGTATAAATAACCTTCCCTCGGAGTTACCCAAAATGAAAATATATGATAAATGGATAGGTGCATAATTATGTGTTGTGGTGGCAGTGGCGGAAGTAAATCTGGCGGCGGGGGCGGTGCATCGCTGCCGGATAATCAGCAACCCGGCGAGGTATTCAGAGAAGCGAATAAGGCAAATGAGCCCAAAACACTGGGATATAGTGGCGTGCCGATCCATTCAAAAATGTCAGAAAATCAGATAGAAGCGGCAACCGCCGCCGCCGGCGAAAGGGGTGATTATAAGGCCGAGATGAGAAAGCTTGTGAGCGCATTCAAGGCAGCGGGCATGACACCAGAAAAGGCCCCCACCGAGAACTCGCAACACCGGCTGACTCGATTATTCAGGAAATTTGGTTAGGGCATACCGCGATCAATCCAATCGCGAACCCCCTCGGAGAGATTGATATTTCGCACCTTTTCTCGTTGGGAGGCCCTAATTTTTATGCTGACCGACACGAGGGGGTCAGGTCGGGAGGCAGCCGTGCCTTCTCCAGTGCTCATAGGTTTCTAAGCCCCCATTCGTGTTTTCCCATAAGCGATCAAATCCCATGCCTCCATATTTTCGAGCAAAGACGACCTTTGCTCCATTGGCAAATTCAAAAAATTGGCCGTCCCATGAAGAATTTAGGGTCATGAAATATTCCTTTCCGATCTCGTTTCCAAACGAGTCAAAAAGTTTGGGCATTAAATCCCCCCATGAGCGCGATCCTGTAGCGGATCATGCTATCAAGGTGATCAACGGTTTCGGACTTGTCGCAGAGCCTATTCCAGAGTTTTCCGATTGTTCTGGTGATTCTTGCCATAGATACTATGTACGTACGTACGTCTATTTATAGTTATCTATGCATCGTGCTAACATCTAGCACGCTAACAAGTTGTACATACCAACCAACCATGCCGCCAAATCGCTGCCTGCGATCAGAAAAATTCTATAAATATAGATCACGCCCGGTAACGCATGGGGTTGCGCGGCGGAAAGTGAAATTCACTTTTCGTTTTACTGCTATCGAAAAATCGATATCGGCGAATTGTAAACCCGGTTTTACCAAGACTATAGGAATCAGTTGTTGGCTGGAATGCATTTTAGGACTTTCTGACAGATCGACATGCAATTGCAGGTTACACGTAGATGAGCCACACGATCAGAGATTACCACAAGCGGCCACTTCTGGGCGGCCCCGGCCTAAAAGGATGGATCATGAGCAATCTGGATGATCCTAGGATAGTTGCCATTGCAGAGGACTGGTATATCTTCAGGCGATATGGGGCATACTGCATGGGCAATTGCGCGACATGCAAGAGGCTGAAGGAAAAGCGGTACATGGGGCGCAGACAAGCAGATAAGCGGCAATTGAGAGAGCTATCCTGGGAATATACGCCATTTGGTTTGTATATGGGGGATTATTATACGTATGATTTTATGAGTATCGATTGGCCGAGGAACGATATATGCAGCTAGAGGTTTCCAATGCTACCTGATCGCGAGGTTGCCGCCGTCCTGAAGAAATTTGGCCCGGAAATCGAAGCGTACCTGAAAAGCCAACGGTTTTTCGATATCGCTGGACCATATACAGCAACCGATCTTCTCAATCCCCGCGCGATGGCGGCCTATCGCAAAGCCTCCCTGGCCAAGAATCGCGAAGTCTGGAGCGTCTTGGAGAAGTGGCTGTTTCCTGAGATGGTAGATTTCGGTACCGCCTTCATCGTTGCATATGGCCTGATCAAGCCTCCCAACGTTCGCGAGATCGCGACCGATTACATGGGGGCAAGAGGCGGGTTCCTGATTAAGCGCATGACCGCCACCGACCAGAAGCGCCTTACTGCCTTCATCTGGCAAAATTCGATGAAGAATGAAAGACCATTGGCTAGGCAAATCCTCAAGGAGCCTAACCTGGTCTCGATAGTCGCGGGCCATAGGCCGGAAACGATAATCAGGACGGAAAGAGGCCGGGCCATACGATCAG
Source organism: Candidatus Pacearchaeota archaeon (assembly GCA_023228245.1). The sequence goes on along the minus strand of JALOBN010000008.1, from coordinate 14,542 downwards.
GAGCAAGAATCATTTCGCTGGAAGCTGGAGCAAAATCTAGGATACGGCGTGAGGTAGGCGATCACAGAACGCGACCATCTCACCGAAAGATAATGGGGGAAGAAGTGCCGATGGATCGCCCATACAGCAACGGCGAGATGTATCCCGGAGAAGTAGATATTAATTGTCGCGGATGGGAAGAGTTCAATTTTTCGCCCAAGGTTGCCGATCATCCTCATCCTAGCATGGCAAAATTGCAGGAGCTATATGGGTGACATCCAGTTCAAGATAGATCAATCTGCTATCCGTGCCGCTATAGCCGAAGAGATCAAGCGCCTAGATTCCAATGGCATGCAAGCCTCGCAGCAAATCCTCTTAGAAGGTGTCGCTGCCGCGCAGGGCATGTGCCGAAAGGATACCGGGGCACTGAAAGATAGCATCGCCGAGGCATCAAGCGTAACCAGGATCGCGCCATGCCAGTTTGCGATAACTCTCGCGAATGGGGTCGAATATGGCGCGGCGCAGGAAACCGGCCCGATAGATAGCGAAAAAACGTGGGGATTCAGCCCGCATATCAGGCCGGGCGGCATGGTCATGATGGTCAAATCGGAAGAATGTATAGATAGAGTGTTTGGCGACTAGGTTACCCACGTCAATGTCGTGATGCTCCCAAGGCCGATACAAACATCAATCTTATTGGACCCCATGTAGCCCTCGACGCTTATCATGGTATCGGCTATCTCTGTGACCACCCCGTCTATGTCAGTGTTCACGGTCTTGATCGATACTTTCTCACCGACTTGCGGCATCCTGGCATCTGCGCATGTCACTAAAAGCGCCAAAAGGATCATTGTTAGTATTATCTTCATGACAAGCGAATTGATTTCTTGTCTTATATAGTTATGGATAGGCCGCTTTGACCTCCCAAAACTCATGATCTTTTGCCAAATCGGACAGCCGACGCGGGCCATAAAATTTCGGCATGATCCAGATCAAATGCGATACGACATCGCCCAAGTTGTATGGTTCTGATAATTTCCAATTATCCATATACGCAAATTGATTTTATCACATAAATACTTATCGAGGTCCCCCCATGTCTTCCTTATCCGCCGCCTTAGCCGCCGCACTGCAAAACGATTCCGGTATATCTATATTGATCTCGGGCGTTATATCGGGCCGGAACTTTACCTTGCAGGATGCCTTGCTCGCGGCATCTCCGTATGCATGTATCGCGATATGCGACCTTCCAGTTACCAGAAAGCCCTATCTCGGGGCATCCGACATGGAGAAGTTCGGCCAAATTGAAGTTCGCTGCATATCGAAAAGCAGTGAGCAAGAATGCAAGGATCTGGCGGATGCCGTCATAGCCTACCTGAGCACGGCGGTAAGCCTGCCCTGGCAAGGGGCAACCATCCCGTTTAATCTGACAAACATCTACCAGTTTTCGGATACAAGCGACGATCTGAGTATCTGGTTAGAGATTCTTACAATTGATTACATTTGATATTTTTCGCCTATGATGCATCTACCAAGAAGCTGAGGCTATGCATAGTCTATGAATGTTTTTGCAAAAACAATTGAAGGAGAATTGAATAAATGAGTCTAGTTAATGCACCAGGCCGCGCCGGTAATCTGAAAGTCAGCGGCGCGGACACCTCTGTACTCGGAGTTAGAAATCTGAAAATCGATCCAGCATGGAGCACCGAAAAGCTCATGCATTTGCAGGATACCGCACCTAGCGCACTGCTCAACTTCAAGGAATGGACTGTAACCTTTGATCTGACCGAGGATCTTGCAGATGCCGGCCAGGATCTCATCCGGACGGCGTTCGATGACGGCACCAGCCTGGCATTCAAAGGCTACGTGGATGCTACCCATTATTGGACCAGCACGGCAGTTGTCACCAAATATAGCATCAATGTGGACCCCAACAAGTCCAATACCGCAAGCGTGACCTTCGAGCCGTACATGGGCACTGCGATTACCAACAGCCTGTGAGGAGAGTCTTAAATGGCTCTTGTTAACAGCACTGGTAAGGTCGCTGCATTCTATTTAGCCAAAGGAACAGGCAGCGCATACAGCGATGAAGCCATGTCGGAGGTGAACCTTTCGGCTGAAGGCTATCCTCGCTATACCGTCTATCAGGTCACAGACGACACTAAGCGGTACATAAAAGATAATGCCGCTGTGGTGTTCCAGGAAGATCAAGGAATCACCGACTGGCAAACACTGACCCCCGCAGAAGTCCAATACGCCGGCGGCAGGATATTTTTGAGTTCGGCCCTCACTTCAGGCCATGCCGTCCGGGTCCACTCTGGTAATTATTACACTTATGCCAAGTGCCTAGGAGCTAAGGATTGGCGGCTGGATATGTCATGGGTTACCGAAAAATCTATGTGCCTGGGCGATTCTGTCCCGTCTGCAAGCCTCATTCACAAGGATTGGACGGCTACAGTAGGCGCATATTGGCCGCTAACTCAGGCCACGTTGACCACATCGGGTGGGGATGCCAACAGCCACATCACCCTAACCCACGAGCCCGGCGGCACGGATGGGAATGACTACGAGCTGGTCCTGGTCGATCCGGGTGTGGAAAATGCCACGGCGGATGTATCTGTCACTGGCACGACCATAACCGTGACCTTGGCAAGTTCTGCCGTTCCGGCCATCACCACTACAGCATTGGAGCTTGTCGCTGCCCTGAGCACGGCGGATGCCGTCTCAAACCTGAAGATCACCGCTGCGCTTGCAGGGGCGGAAACCGGTGTAGGCATAGTGGCGGCTCTGGCATCACCCAATGGCGCGCTAACCGGCGGCCTCGATGCAACGGACCTGACATCGGAAACCGCGAAGCTGATCGCGATATTCTACGATACATATAGCTCTGACAGGAGATATGAAGGATATGCAGTGATCAAGGGCAACAGCATAACCATAGATCCGGGCAAGCTCATTGAGCAAAGCCTGACGCTGGAATCGTGTGGGACTCCCCTGTACTTCAGGGAATCATGAAGATAGTGCATACGTACCCGAAGGTCGGGCAAATAGAGTACAATGTAGATGAGGCGGTGCTTGCCGCCTCGCTATATCCTCAGATTCTAGCACTTTTGGCGGGCAGCGAGCCGGATCAGGCAAATATTTTCACAGTGTTCTATCCATTGCTTAAGGCGGCATTGGAAGAAGATTACATTCTAACACCAAAAGTATAACCATCTTTTTATAATTCACAGAATCGCGTTAAAGACGCTTTCGCGGGCCAATCATAGGGATACGTACCTGACAAGCCGAATCCTGGCGGTTTGGTTGGCCTCTTTCCAGGTACAATTTTGCAGGAGAATTGTTATGTCTAAAAAATCCAATCCCGAAAAAGGACTCAGAACCGTCAGTATCGAATTCGCAGGCCAGACCAGACAGATCAAGTTTTCGCATACTGCAATAGGCAATCTGGAAGAGGACGCTAACCGGATTTTGCGAGCCAATGGCATATCCAAAGACGGCATGCTTTTTGCGGATACTATCGTATCCGGCTGGCTCGGCAATGCCAAGATCCTGAGCCAAGTTTTGTATCACGGATTGAAACACGAAGACGATAAGATATCGTTAGAAGAAATTGACAATGGAATTGACAGTTATATTGAGTCTGGCGGCAAGAAGCTGGATCTAATCAGGGACATCGCCAGAGCATACAAGCTTGCCACAGACCCTTCTTCTCTTGCCTCTCTGGAGAGGAGCTGGAAAGTATCAGACGAAAGACAGGCGATGCTGACGGAAGCGGAGAATCAACAGATGGAGGCGGTAGCGAAAGCTATAGCAGATGCGAAGGCCAGGCTGACCCCTGGTTCTACTTCCTCAGAATCGCCAGGCTTGAATTAGGCTTATCGCCAGACAAACTAACAGATTATACTTATAATGACATCTTAGAAGATGCCTATCGCGCGCGTGAAGAAAGCAAAATTCGCGAAAGCACCATGCAGAGGCAAGCTTGGTACACTTGGATGGCCTCGACCAATCGGCCAATTTTCGGGCAGAAAGAGTTTGAGTTCAAGCCGTTTGATGAGCTTTTCCGCCCGCCCGAAGAGGCCAAAGAAATCCAGGAAGAAGAATTTTCCGAGCTTGTAAACGCTTGCCAGAAAATGGGAATAACGCCACCAAAGAGGTAAAATGCCAGCATTTGAGATATCAGGAACTGCAAATTTCAGCAACATTACAAGCGAATTGCAAAAACTGAATACAACACTATCAAACATTAAAGTTCCTGCAATCAAGGTGCCGGAACCCAACTTTGGAAACTTTTTTTCGGCTATTGATAAGATCGAAGCCAAGACTCTAAAAATCAAGTCTGTTATCGAGCCGCCCAACACCGTATCTGGTGGCTTCTCCTCTTTCCTAAATTCCGAGAAAGGCAAGTTTGCCAATGTCGGAAAGGAGATGGGCCAAACTCTGACAATGGGCATGACCCAACAGTTTGGCGTGATGGGCGGCATGGCTACCAGCGTAGCGACTGCCCTCGGCCCCATTGGAATAGCGGCAGGAGCGGCAGCCGTAGGTGTCGGTGTGCTTGCGGCAGCGTCTGTTAACGCTGCAATGGCCTGGGAGGATATGAAAACCAGCATAGGCCGCACCACGGGACTCAAAGGCGACAACCTGGAAGACCTGATGAACCAGCTCCAGGATCTCAGGCAGGAGTTCGGTGTCACTGCTCAGGCCGCCTCTAGCATGGTGGAACAGGCCGGATCTATTGGAGTCGGTCAATCCAAGCTAACTGCTGGCGATGTGTCTGGTTATAAACAGGAGATCCTGGATTTCACCAAAGCAACCGCAATCCTGCAAGGTGCCTGGGGGATGTCTGCCGAATCGACCGCTCAGGGCATCGGCAAGATGGGCTCTGTCACATTGGGCGCGTGGAATGTCCAAAGAAAGGCGCGCGGCGAGGAAGAGATGTCATGGGCTGACTATGCCTATAGGGTGGGCGGACAAGTGGACAATCTTGCCAATGCGATGGGCTCCTCTGAAGAAGAAATAGTTACTGCGATGAGGAACTCATCGGGTGCCATTGCCAAGTATGCGCCAAGCGAGGAAACCTATGGTAAGTGGCAAGCGATGGCCTCTTTCCTGATAGATACAGGATCGAGCGCGGGAGAAGCCGGAACCCAAATAGAGCGCGTCGCCCAAAAGATGGATCAGAATGGGGCAGGGGTTGCCGCCATCCTAGGCATAGACCAGGCTTCCCTTTCATCATCGCTTAAGACCGACTTCATGGGCACGGTCCAGGGGTTGGGCGAAGCCATAGCCGCCCTGCCGGAGTCAGAACGCCCCGACACCGCGAAGATGTTTGGGCTAGAGGGCAAAGTCCTAATCGACAAGGTAGTTGCTGATATAGAGGCCGGAACCGGCAAGCTCCAGGGCGCGATTGACCTGGCGATGAAGCCGGGCAATGTGGCTCAGGGCTATGAGGATGTTGCAGATAATGCGAGCAAGGCATTTGATCGCATCGGCCAGGCTGCCCAGGTCAGCTTAGAGAAGATTGGCGGCCTATTGCTGCCCATTGTGGCCGATATTGCCAACACCATCGCAGACGCATGGGTAAAAGGCAACCAGCTAGGATCTGAGGCATTTGTAGCAGCGCAAAAACTCGCAACGGGCGCGGGATCGGCCATGACCAGCGCCACCAATTCATATCTTAGTTTCATGGGCTATAACAACGCCGACTATATGCCGGGCGGAAAATATTACACTGAGCCCCAAGTAGATACTGATGCTGCTAATGCTGCCGCCGCTTACAAAGCATCTGCAATGTACAAGGTGGGCGAGCAGGCCACAAGCGGCGCAAGCTTCTCAGATGCATCTTTCAAGGATTTGGGCAGCAAGACAGGCATTGGTTATGTGGACGCGCTCAACCAGGAACTTAATACCGCACTGCCTAAGACGTTCTCAGATAATTATTTGAAACTGTATGATGTGGCGGGGCAGGCCGGAAAACAGATGGGCAGTCTGTTCGGGCAGGCGTATCTCGACAAGGTAAACGAACTTCTTAAAGAAAATTCGCCTGAAGTAGCGGCACTCATCGCGTCTGGAATGACAACAAACGCCGCGCTTGCTGCTGCCGAGTCCCAATCGGGCGGCCAAGGCAAGATGAAGCGCGCCGACAACACCATGAGCATCCTAGGCTCCCAATATACCCTTAGACAAACTGAATCCAATAACACCAAGCTCAACTGGTGGAAAGGCCCGGACGATACGGAATGGAAAGAGATAGAGTCGTCTGGAAAAGACACATCAGAAGCAATTGCCGATGCCTATTACAACGACCTGAGAGGCAGTATCAAAAATTCTGCCAAGTTCATGGAAACCCAATATACCGGCATGAGCAGCGATCTAGGAGAGGTTGTCTCAGACGGTATATTTGGCGACATGGAACGCAAACAGTTGGAGGTTTATAAGGAACTGCTAGAGACTTATAAGCAAAATATCCCCCTAGATTTTTCGGCTGATGACCAGGCACTGTTGACCAACATCGATGACATCCTATCTGGTAAGACGTTTGAAGTTAATCTAAAAGCAAGCGGTGATTTCGAGGCTGATTTTGCTCTGTGGCTCCAGCAAAAGGCAGATCTCTATGTCGCCATCGCAGATGTAACCGGCCAGATACCAAAATATGAACAGCAAAGATCTAGGCATGATTGGGAGGCCGACAAGACCACCCCGGAGCAGACCAAGACCTGGATTAATGCGATGGAGCAGGCCGTCACCAGCAAAGACGTTGGACTTCTTAGCACGTTCCCCTCTCTGAAGAAAGATATCGAGGAACTATCCCCTGAAATAACAAAAGAGACCTGGTACCGCCAGCTGCTCTCTACCGGGATGGTCGAGTACAATAGCCAAGTTAAACAGGTCGGAAACAGTCTCGTGGTGCTCGATGCGGGCGGTAAACAATTAGGAACCACGTTTCTCATCACCGATAACCATATAGCGATGACCAACGGCAGCTTATTGCAGTTCAATACCGCGATATTGGGCGCTGCCGCTGCCGCGATCTCCGCTGCAAGTTCTTTTTCCAGTGCCCATGCGAGTTCTTACGGCAGCGCAGGAACAACCTGGCAAGGCACATCACTAACAAGCTCTAAATGGTCAGGGCAAGCGATTTCTGCCGCATTTGCCAATCCATATGCTGCATCAAATTTAGAGAGCCAATTCAAGGCGGCTGGCGCTTGGTATGATGAAGGAATAAAAACCGGTGTTGTTGCACAATCCGGGCCTGCGTGGGTACAAAAAGGCGAGCGAGTTATTAAAGAGTCAGATATCAAAGGCCTTTACCCAGACTTTGCCAAGGCCGCTAAAGGCTCGATGCAATATTTGACTGGAGAAAAATTCTTCGAGGACTACCAATATCAGATAACTCCTCCATCCGGCTACCAATATAGCAAATGGCCCAACGCCCCACAGGTCAACGTATCTGGCAACGTGCCTAGCGCGTGGCTGTCCGAGGGACAAACTACCGGCATGGAGATGATCAGCTCCGAGATCCGAGCAATGCAGCTCGACGCGATCAAGACCGGCGCGGGGTCAGTCGTACCATATTGGCTAAAAGGCGAGGTGGCGCAACCTGATTGGTGGACAGAAGCGGCAACGGCATTGTCGCCCAAGTATGCTGAGAATTGGGCCGCGAATAAGGGCGGGGCCGTCCCCAGTATCGATACGGGAGATATAAAAGTAAATGATAATGTGACTTTGCTCAGAGATCCAAGAAGCGATGCTTGCATTCCTCTATTGAGTGCCCCATATTTAAAAACAACAGACGAATTTTATCTTAACAGTGGGTCAATGAAAATTAATGAGGATGTAACCTTGTTGAAAGATCCAAGGTCAGATTCTTGCATTCCGTTGTTGAAAGCGCCTTACCTGAAAACCACTGACCCGTTTTATCTGGCATCTGGATCAATGCCACTGTCTGCCCGCCAGACAGTGGCATCATCAAGCGACCGGGCTGAATCTATCCTCGCGGACATCGAAGATAACACCGCTGCAAGCGAAAAGTTCCTCTCCGAGCAGATAGACATTCTATCTACCGGTATATTCGAGACAAGTGGATCTCTCTCCAATTTTCCGGGTGGCGCATTCTCAGTAGGCGGAAGCGGCGCGCTAGTAACCGGCCTGAGCAAGGAGGGTTACATTGCCACATATGACCCGAGAACCGATACCTGTGAGGGGCTTTCATTTGTGGCCCCGGATGCAAGCCTAAAGACCACTGATCCATTCTATCTCGGACTATCTACAAATAGCCCATACAGAAGCGAGGACAAGGAACCTGGCTATGGGTGGTCAAATGTTGCTACAGCAGCAAACTCCGATCTGAAAAATCAGATGAAGGTCGCCGAAGAATCTTATAAAGAGCAACAGAAAACTGAAGAGAATACCAGCAACATATATGATCAATTGGGAAAGCAGTATGCCCTTCAGCAGCAAGCACTGTCGCTCAGCGGATTGACATTGGATGCCACGGGCATGTTGGTGTCTTCGGTGGGCGGCGGCGGAGGATCTAGCGGGCTGTATGGGAGCACGTCTGGAAGTTTTTGGGGCGGTTTGTCGGTCTCAGGTGGCGGTGGCTGGGTGGGAACCGGCGCATCATCGTCTGGATGGGGCGCACAAGCCTCTGCAAATGCTGGATCAAGCGGTTCATATGGCGGTGTTTCGTGGGGGTGGGCCGAAGGCGGCATAACCGATCATCCAGTTTACGGCGTATTCGGCGAGGCCGGAAGAGAAGCCTTTGTCCCCATCTCAGATCGCGCGGCAGGCAGGCGCATCTTGCCACAGGTCATGAAGGAATTGGGCATCAGGACCTTTGCCTCAGGTGGGTTTGCAGGGCACGGTTCGGCCTCTGCGTTGGGCGGGTTCGGTGACATAAACATCACTGTCATTAACAATTCCAAGACCGCCGTAAATGAGAAGAAACTTGCAAAAGAAATCGAGAGCAGACTGACCAAAAAGATGTATGAGGCGGCGAAATGATTAAGATCAATGTAAAGACGCCGTCTGGTACAACCCTAAAAAACATCGACTGCGACTATGAGCTAACCAGACCGGTTGTCTTGGATCGCATGGATGCGCGCGAGATGGAGCTAACGGTAGATCGCCGCTTGCCCATTCCGCAGTTCTCCATCGTCACCGCCAAAGACGGCAACATGGTCAAGTTCCGAGGATACTGTGAGAGCAATTCGATAGATATCTCATCTGGCTCAAAGACCACATGGACGGTCAAAGGCATGGAGGGGCTGCTAAACTCCCGGCCAGCGGTGCGATATTTCTATCCAATGGGCATATCTTCATTGGAAGAAATACTAACAGACGAATTAACAGATAATGCGGTGCCTGGATTGTTGGCAATGGCAAATAGCGCCGTGCCGCCCGGCCTACCATATTCGATCTATGACGCGACGCATAACATCATCAAGCTCGTGGGATATGGCACGCAGAGCTATTTCAGCACCCGTGATCTATATGTCATTGGCAACACGGCCACTATCAAGCTTACTGATGCTGGAACGCTGGCGCTCCTGACCTATACCGACACAGGATATTATAGGGATGTCAGTGATCTGTATATCCGAGTAGATAATCAGAAATGCCGATCCTGGTATCTGCATGGCGGCCTTCTTGTGGATGGTGCCTATGATACCACGATTAGGCTAGGGGAGGTCTATGATTCATCCCAAACGCTATTAGGCGACCTTGAAACCAACTTAGACGAAATAGGGGACCTCATTGCGGATCTGATTACCGCAAGCAACCTGTATGTTAGGGTCAGGGACGATGACAATTACACTTACATTGACCTGATGATTTCCGATGGCCGGGGGTCAACCGGCGGCCTGTATACTATCAGGGAAGGCGAGAGGGGATTCTGTTCTATAGAGAAGTCAACCGCTGGCGATCCTAAGACGCACTGCACCATCGGGCAGGGGTTCGGAGAGCAGCGATATTCTGCCGATGATCCTACCTACATGGGCCTGAGGGTCCATGAAATTTTAGAAGTGGAGTCAGGATTCATCGGCGACGATGGTATGTTCCAGCGCAAGGTCGATGCCCACTACATCGGGCGGCAGCAAGACCAGCAATATGATATCGAGGTTGCCAGGCAGTTTCAAATTTATCCCGGGGATTACTTCAAATTCTATCCGTTGCATGCGACACCGGGCATTTTCCGATCTCAGGAAATTGTGGAGTCGCCTGGCAAAACCAAGCTGTCGCTTGGGCACAGGGACTTGACCCTGAAAGATGTCGAGGACGCGAGAGAGTCCACGCCAGGTGGGTTCACTGATAAATATTTGAGGGATCAACGGGAATCCCTCACCAAGACAGAGACTATCCACATATCAGATCCATCCCACGTCTTTGCACCCGCCGGCATGGAGTTCTATGTTCCTCCTGGCGTTGATTTGGACAAATACAATCCAAAGATCACGCTTGGCTTGACCATCTCGCCAGTGGATAATACCGCCATGTGGAAAACTTCAACTGCATACGTTATTGGAGATGAGGTCTATTGCGATGATTCAGACGAAATCACAAAATTGTATCGCTGCATTGCGGATCACACGTCTGCTGCATCAACCAAGCCGGGCATAGGGGCCTCATGGGCGACCGACTGGATAGAAATAAGCGAGACAAAGGATCTGGATTTGGGCCGATGCGCACTGGAAGTAAAAATAGATGATGTGGTCGTTCCAGATGGGGCCATAGTAGGGCTCTGCATCGGGCAGACCAGTAGCAGCTCTATTCCAGAAATCGACATCACCGACAGCATAACCACTAAGGCCACAAATACTGTAAAAGTCTGGGTGCACATGGCAAGCGAGTACGAGGTGGCCCATACCGATGAGGAAGACCATCCAGAGCTATCGGTTTCGGCTTCTATGAATTTTTATAAGAGGTTGTCAATATGAGCGCATACTGTTCTTTGCATGGGCTTGTCCTTACAGATATCGTGGACATTGATGGTGTGTCGGTGTCGGGCGGCGGTCGGAACATAGACTCTCTGTCTTCCTCTGGCATGAGCTACGCGACTGTCCTCGAATCGGGGCACGACGCTGCAACCTATTCTTTTGAGATTCATTCGACCACCAGGGGCGACATAGAGCGGGCCCGCCAGGAGATCAATACTGCTCCATCGGGAGCCGAATTTTGCCCATTTGACAGTGATCAGGTAGCATACATCCAGCAAGCCTATGCGACCCCGGCCAAGATAACCAAGATCGCGGGCGGCGGGCAGATTTATTACAGCGATGCGACTGTAGTATGCGAAAATGAGCTATTGTATGGGGCGGATGCTGGTATAGCCTTCCAGCGAAATGTTCCCCTGCCGAAGACAGCGACCATTGTTAATGCAGGCTACTATCCTTCGGGCCTGGATTGCCTTACCATGTCGGGCGGTTACGTCGCGCCAAAATATACCACAGATGCTTATTTCTCGATAGGTTCCAACAACGTGACTCTTTGTCAACAGTTGATGAGAGGGGACCGATTTACATTAGACAGATTTGGCAATTGTAAGCATGAGTATTCCACGACCTTCAAAAAGACCTATGCAGAACAGCAAATCGACCTTTTAGGGAGCACGTTCTGCGATTATGGCACAAGCGGCTCAATAGCAGAGGGCGCGCTAATAATTGGCGCATCTGGCAAGATCCTGATCCCCTTCTATGGGCCGCTGCTCTGTAATGTACCGCCTCATTTGGAAGTAGATGTTACCGCAATCGCGGGTGCGCCAACGGTGCAGATAGCTTACAGCTCCGATCTATCCGATCTGGAAGAGATAGATTGCGATACGCTGGTTGTCGGGAAAAATGAGATTGACTTCCCTCTGGACGCCGTTGGGGAATCGTTTATCGCTGTCGGAATAGTCACCGGCGACGATGCCAGTATCCAGATATCGGGCCTGAAGGCACAGATTGAAAGATATTGTAATGTTAACGATCTTCCTTCTATTGAAGAAGATGAAACGGCAACATTGACAGTTGGCGATGGAGAGACATCTAACCATCTGCTATCGTTTTTAATCGCTACTTATAGAGATATTTTCTGAGGTTTGTTTTATGACACTGGTCGAGAAATTCATCCGGGTAGGCGACGGTTCGCCTATCCTCTGGAAAAGCGTATGGCTCACATCTGTGGATTATGCCGTCGATGACACGGTAATCAATGACGGTTCTGGCTACATCTGCATCCTAGCGCATACTTCGGGAGCGGCAAGCGAACCCGGCACCGGTGGGAGCTATGCAACTTATTGGGAGGTATTTCCGGGGGCGGGACCAGCTGGTGTGAAGGGCGACACGGGCGATCCTGGTACTATGGCTGAAGAGGGCGATTGGGCCACTTCGACAACCTACCAGGCCAACGATTTGGTCCAGCATGCCAGAAGCGGATACGGTAAAGGCTCCTATATATGCACATCCGGGCACACATCAGGCGCATCAACAGAGCCTGAAGTGGGGGCAGATTGGGCAACGGTCTGGAGCGCGTTTGCTTACGGCGGAGCGGATGGTGCCGGAACTGGCGATTTCGTGGGTCCTGCCTCATCGACCACTGATCATATAGTCTCTTTTGGCGATAATTCCGGCAAGCTTGGCAAGGACGCTGGCACGCCGGAGACTATTGTAAATGCGGTTCTGCTCGCGGAGTCGGCTTCTACCACCGCGCCAGTGGGTACCACCGACAGCCTGGTAGTCGATGAAAATGGCACGATGAAGCGCAAGACGGCGGACAGCTTCGCCAAGAAGTATATCCACGTCAACATCAAGGCCGGGACATGGTTGGCCTCAATAACCAATGGTTGTACAGCGGCCTCATCCACCACACAGATCGAGCTTTCCACCAACGATTTTAATCTGGTCGCGTTGGCCTTCCCGCATACTGCAAAAAAATATGCAACATGTGATTTTGAGCTTCCCGACGGTTATGATGGTGGCACCATCTCGGGTTATGTGACCTGGTATTCCACCGGAACCACAAGCAGCGGGGTACGGTTCGGCCTGCAGGGGGTCGCAATTGGCAATGATGAATCTATGGATGCCAGTTGGGGAACAGCGGTCGAGGTGACGGATTCAGCCACAGGCGCAACTTATAAGCGGCTTAAGTCGCCGGTCATGGCCGACATCACGCTAGGCGGCACGCCCGCTGGCGGGGAAACGTGCGAGCTGAGGCTATACCGTGATCCTACCCACGGCGACGACGTATTGGATGAGACCATCTACGTGCTTGGTGTCAAGCTCAAAATCGGCATCAACAAGCATTCGGAGTGAGCCATGCCATATGTAGCAGTTGAGCCCACGAAAATAACGATAGCCTCGACCAGTGTTTGGGTAGACATAGATCTTGACAACTATGTGACGCTTCCGCCCGGTGGGGCCAACGGCGTAGCGGTGCGAATCGTATCGAGGGGCGATTACGATAGCGGCGTTCGTATGAAAGGGTGCACGCTGTCGGTGCCGTATGGTTCGGGCACGTCATCGCTTGAGCAACACGACATGTGGGTGGGTGTCGATGCAAGCAACGTTTTTCAGGCATATGCACAGAGTAATACTTATGTCAGCATATATATTATAGGCTACCTGACCGGCGGATTCGAGTTCCTGAGCCAGCCAATTGAATATTCAATCGTCACCGAAAGCGCGTGGACAAACATCGACTTCTCCGATGACATCCCAAGCACCGCGCTAGGCGTAATCTTGCTAATCAAGGAGCGAGACGAGTCCAGTTTCGGGCTAAGGAATGATGGGTGCACGGATAACCTATATTCGCATGCAGAGGGCAGCATGTACCATTGTGCCATGATGGGGTGCACCAATCGGATTGTAGAATATTATTCCACGAGCGCGTGGGATTCTGATATATATCTCCTCGGATATATAACATCTGATGCATTGGCAACCTTCAACACTACCACCAAGACCGATTATTCGACCGGGACCACGGGAGCTTATGCAGACCTAACCGCGCTCCCGGTCGGCGCAGCGGTAGGAATCTTTGAGGCGGGTGTCACCGGCACAACCCATTATCAAGCAGCCCTGCGAAAGAACGGCAGCACGTTTGACCAGTACGCCTATCTCCGGGGCAGGCAGTGGTTCACTGTCGAGGGCGATTCTGACCGAATTGTTGAGGGAAAAATAGAGAATGCAGCCTTGGATTTCTATCTGGTGGGCTACTTTGCACCGTCGACTGCCGGTGGGAATTTCGCAGGGGTGGCATTGGGCGACTGCATGATCATCTAGCGCGCCGGATAATCTTATCTATCTGACCCTCACCCAACCCGAACTCTTTTGCCGTCTCGCTTCGCGAATGCCCACCAGAGCGTTTACCAGCGCCATAATAGGCCACTATTTTCTGCGCGAGATCTGGATCGCGAACCTCAAGCGGCTGGCGATTGGGCGGGATCTTTCTTTTTTCGGGTTTCTTCTCAGGCATGGGCGGGGCCATCGAATTTCGATCTAAGTACTCGATCAATGCCTCGCGCAGGACTTCTTGCTGAACTTTATAGGTCGTTCCACAGCGATCTAGCAAGTAGCGT
>JALOBN010000046.1 GCA_023228245.1 Candidatus Pacearchaeota archaeon | reverse complement strand
TGAAATGAAGGCCCATATTATAGAAGTCAAGCCAAGCATCCAAGAAAAAATAGATAAGGGGCAGAACCCTTGGAACCACTTTGAACTGTATGAAGATGATCGGCACCTAACACTTACTGGCATCGAATCCAAACAATATGAAGTGGCTGATAGATCATCGGCTATAATGCTTGCGATAGCACCATTCATCACAAAAAACAATGTCAACCAAAACGATTCTGCTGAGCCCGGCTGGATTAATGAGATGGAAAAGGATTCGGCTGGTAAGAAATTTCCATCGCTCACCATGCGGGATGTAATTGATTTAGATGCGCCGGGCTGGCATTATGAAGGCGGCCAGCTTGCGAACGACCATCCCATCCTAGGAGGAACCAGTGGACATAACACACTCATCACCGAAGATGAATCTGGTTATGCCTACATGCATGATAACCTCAACGTAGGCGGGGATGCTTGGGTCTGGCTGGCTCATGAGTGTGGTGCAGCCCCCTGGGAGGTTCCGGGCAAGGGGCTTTTAAGAGATCCTATCATAAGAGAAAAAACAATCGCCCACGCCATTAAGCGAAAGCTGATCAAGCCGCAAGACGTGCCTGCGTATGTACCAACCGTGGCAGTTTTGTCGATAGAGGATGTAACCTTTTTGGATGGGGTGGGAGACAAGGCATTCCGCAAGTATAGCCCTACCAAAGCAGTAACTAGCCTCTTAAAAGTACTTAAGTTGGCGAAGGCCAATGGAGGGGATAGCAGAGACCAGATTTACTATTATAATGGTCAAATTTTTGTTCCCGACGGCGAAAGGATCATAAATAATATCTTGAACAAAGCGGCAGGAGATCTGGCCACTATCAAGAACAAAAAGGAGACCGTGACCAGGTTACATGATTTGTTGCTGAGCTATCCGGTCACTTTCGATCATGACCCGTTTCTTTTGGGAGTCCGAAATGGCGTGGTTGATCTTCGGACCGGGGAACATCGACCATATTCTCCAGAGGATCTGATGACCGATCAGATTCAGGTGACTTTTGACAAGGACGCGACTTGCCCAAAGTTCATCAAATTTCTGAAGGAAGTTGCGCCGAACGAGGTAGACCAGTGCACCTTAGTTGACTGGTTTGCTATTCATTCAATCAAGCTCATGTTCCCCTACATCATGTTCCTGAACGGGCTGGGTAGGAACGGGAAGGGGATTTATGAGCGCGTGATGAAAAGATTTTTTGGGGAAGACGCGTTTTGCGGGATGGCTCTTGAGGAGTTGACCCTAAAAAACAATCGATTCGCGGGGGCGGAACTGGCAGGGAAGCGCGGGCAGATCGTATCTGAAGCGGGTGAGGAGCAGCACAAAGGCAAACGCCGGATACCGACCAGCTTCATGAAGAACTCGACAGGGGACGGAATAATTGATTCGGACCGAAAAAATAAGAGTCGGATAAAGTTCAAGCCGTTTCACGCGACCACAATAGATTCCAACGACATGCCGCTAATTGACGATATGTCGAAGGGCTGGATTGAGCGGTTTTGTAAGGTCGATATGCCTTTCCACTATGTCGATAATCCTGATCCAACTAACCCGATGGAGAGGCAGAAAGATCCTCATCTATTCGAAAAGCTGACCACTGAAGAAGAGCTGTCGGGCATCCTCAACTTGATTATCGAGCGGACAATCAAGCTTTCGAAGACTATGACAATAACCAAGAGGCCCGGCGAGGAGATGTTCGCAGAGTACCAAAAACAGTCGAACAGCATTAGCACTTTCTTGGATATGTTTTGTGATTATGATCTTATGGGAGGTCCAGGAAATGATGTGCCTTTGAGCATCGTTTACGACGCCTACAAAGCGTGGTGCGAGATGGTTGTGAGTGATAAGGTAGATGTCAAGCGATTCGGCGCAGCCGTCCGGAAGATGTGCGATAACCATCCACCTGAAAAGGTTCGTGTGGGCGAACATCAGACTCGTATTTATCGGGGATTCCGGTTTGATACAAATAGATATCAGTTGACAGTAGAACAGCACTTATTTACCAATCCACAAACCAAACCGCTATCTGCTCCAATAGTTCCATTAAATTCCATTAATGTTCCATTAAAAACAGTATCAGCTCCAATAGTTCCATTAAAAGACGAAAATAACAACGTCTTAGAAAAATCTGCCCATATAGAAAGAAAAAAAGAACAATTTGACCAAAAAACGGATATTGGAGCTGATAGCGGTTCTTGTTCCATTGAAGCCGCTGATAGCGGTGAAAATGTGTCAAAAAGCAAATCATTGGAACTGATAGCGATTTCTAAGAAAGACCTTGTCCCGGTTCGCTTCCTCAAGGACTATAGAACCCAAGAAGCTACTACAGCCAACCCGACAAAATATGTAGACAAGTTCTACAAGAAGGATGAGGTAGCCACGCAGGCGGCCTGGAAGGCGCAAGACTTGGCCGGGCGTGGTATAGTCACGATCATCAATGAGAATATTGGAGGACTGAAGAAATGACCAACGGCAAGATAGAAAAGGCCATAGCGATACTGAGTACCGCTTCTGGCCTGCATAGCATCGAGGACGCTAGAGAGCTGATCGATAAAGCTGAGAGGTACCTGAGGGATGAACCGAATCTTGTGCCTGCTCTACGCCTCAGCAGAGACATGATCTCCGAGGCGGTGGATAGATTGTCTACGAACATGCCCGAAAACGGCGAGGAGGCATCTGAGCGGGCCAAGAAGATCCACATTTGCGAGAGCGCGCTCTTGCAGATAGTCGAATATGCCAAGAGCGGCCTGGCGGCTCGCAGGCTGGGATCGCAGGAGGTCGCGGAGTCGATCCTGGCGGGGAATGCTCAGCGGAGTCTAAACGAATTCGAAGAAGTTGCTACCATGAAGCAACTTCTGAAAGAAAATGGCGCTACGATGGAAGTGAGGCTGGCGAAATGAGACTTTCCGAAGGAGACGCGAAAGCGTTCTTTTCCGATTTTTACCGGGGCGAGCATCACTTCCCCGGAAAACTGAAGCCCTACGGCCTCGGCTGGTCGATGAGCCACTTTGGGTCCCTGGCGACATTCGATGGCGACGACCTGACACGGCTTGTACTTCTGGCACATGCTCGCTGCATCCGGGCCCAGATCGAGCAAGGCGGGCCAAATCGTCTTCGAATAGCGATATGGAAACGTGTGCGGGAGGGTGCTATGTACGAGCGACATCCAACCATTTTAGAGGCAGTCGAGGCTATAAAATGACGGCTCCTAAAATTTTTGTCCAGCTCGACCACAACGAGCTGACCAGGCCGCGAGCCGCGAAGGTTGAGAAGGCGGTGCTGGAGGATGACCGATTTGAGATGCGTGATCCGGCTGACTTGCCTTTCGATCTGCGTTTCTCGATTCGGGATGAAGATCCGATACGGGGAACGAATTTATGCAATATTTCAGAAAAAGTTTTCCACGTCGAGCTAAAGGACTTTTCGGAGGACGTCGGCAGCGACTACCTCGCCTCAATTCTGAATGGCCACCTGTGGGGGCAGGTACTCGTTGCCAGGGAGCTACAGCAGCCTCTCGCTATCGTCGTCCTGGGCGATGACAACGACGTGGGCGCTGCAATCCGAAAAGCCGCGAGCCGGAATCATGGCCAGACGGACCCCGAGAAGCTGATGGAATATTTCCGGATGGTGGAGGGCTTCGAAGCGAACTGCATCGGCCTGCATATCCAGGTCTGGCGCCTCAAGACCGATCCCAACAAGCGGATGCTCCTCAGGGTCAGAAAAATCTTGGAAAGCGGGGATCTGAGTGGTTTTGCGCCGGCACCGGCAGAAGGTGAGCGGCAAGCAGTGGGCCTGAGCATCTTGGCTGGGAAGGGTATCGGCCCGGCAAAAGCTGCAGGGATTCTTTCAAAATTCAAGATCTGCATGTATCCGACATCGGATGATACATATCTCGACGATTGCGACGGCATTGGCCCGAAGCTTGCGCCTGTCGTGGGTAGGGCGCTCAATGTGCCGCTCGGTCTGGTATGCAGGCCACCGAAGCCGAAAAAGAGCAAAGCAAAAGCAAAGGAGGCAACCGCATGATCGAGCTACGCCGTGCTCCCGGAAGTTGTTGCCCAGAGCCATCGTGTGATTACCGGAAAGGCGAAAAATGTGAGATGTGCGGGCACTTGTGCTCGAAATGTCGTAGGAGGTCGGTCTGAAATGGGCAGCACGAGCATGGCGATGGCAAAGAGAGTTCTGGGGGGCATGTCTTTCGATGAGGCGATCCCTCTCCCAAGACTCGCTGAAAAGCTGGAGATGTCAGAGAGTAACGTTCGAAGGGCGCTCAATGATATGCGAGAACTCCACCTGGTAGAACAGCTCCCGCTTGAGCGGCCCCGGAAAAAAAGCTATGCTACGCCGCATACCAAATTTTGTCAATTTGGCTGGAAAATGACCCGTTTTGTGGGATCTGAAAAGCTAAATACGGCGGAGGACATAAAATGTTAGTGTCAGAGCAAGCACCCGCACAGGATGTACTGGCTGACCATACGCCAGGGGCATCGACGTTTCCCGGTACGCCCACAAGCGGCGGATGGATACCTATTCTATCACAGCCCAAAGAAGGAGGCAGGCCGTTCATTTCTGACTGGATCTGCCCTTCGTGCAAGCGTTTGACCTCTCAATCAAGCTCTTGCCCCCATTGCGGCCTTCGGATCAAGGAAACTCCGAGAATTAAGCCCAAAGAGCCGTTTTCGAAAGGAAAACGGATCTATCAATATCGTGATTGGGAAGAGGCTGAATATGCAGGACCAAAAAAACAAGCCGGTTTCTATTCGATCCGGCCCCAACTTCGTAAGCCTCCATGATCGCGAGCAAGATCCCATCAAGCTTTTCAAGAAGCATCACATCACCGGCGATGATCGAAAGTGAGCCACCTTCCGGGCCCGGCTTTGCTCTTAGTCTCACTCCACCTTTGAGTCGGGCCATCATTGTCATCCATGCGGGATGCGTTCAGCGGGCCGGTACCCATTCCGGCTCTTCCTCCGAGTTACGGGGCATTTCCCCTATCCGGCCTGGCCCGGCACAATCTTTTTCGGATCCCTCCGAACAGCGCGAATAACAGCCCGGCCAGCCCGTTCTATTGATCTATGTCATTTTATTTCAAGGATTGAAAGCATGTGGAAAATAAAAGACCCCAGGGGGGGATAAGCCAAAAATCGAAAGCGGCTAAGCCTGCCAATTCCAGAAAAGGCGGGCCGAGATACCTCGAATTGAAGCAGCCGAAAGATATAATGAAGTATGTGCAAACTCTAATCAACCAACTCCGAAAAGATGACGCCGATGTTTCCGAGCTGGGAAAGGTATCTCAACTCCTGAACACCTGGATCATGGCCTACAAGGCCCACATGGAAGCGAACGATTTCAAGAAGCTCCGGGAAGAGCTCGACGCTTTCAAAGAGAAGATGGAAGAACGATGAATGTCTATGCCCTTCAGCAGCAATTCCGAAAGATCAAGCGGAAAGCGGCCCGGCCCGCTGTGATTGCAACACTTCCATCCGGCCCGGTTGAGATCGAGCCTGGCGAACTTCTCAATTACTTCATCGCTGCAATCCGATTAGGTGACATCCCGCGAGATCATGATCTTTTCCCAATATTCCAGCAAGCGGGGGAAGATGATCAGCAGGGGCAGATCTTTGAGTGCTTGCGAAAGTTGGCGCAGGGCATCGAGCCGGAAAAAGGCACCAATGACCTGATGCTACCAAGGGGCAAGCAGGCTGAAAGTATCCTGGCAAGCATCGATCACCCCCTGAGCATCAATCTCTGGTATGGGTCGGTCAGAAGCTCCAAGACCATAATGAGCCTGATCGTCTGGCTCTGGCGGTGTGCCAATGGTCGCAAAGGCCGCAGAATGATGATAGGGAACACAACGGAAACCCTAGAACTCAATTGCATCGAGCCATTGAAAGATCTTCTTCCTTCCGCGATCAATCATGTTCATGGCTGGAGGCAATTCTTCATCTTTGGTCGGACAATCAGCATCAGAGGGGCAAATGATGTCGGGCAGGAGAAGAAATTCCGAGGCCCAACCCTACTCGATGCATATGCTGATGAAGTCACCACTTGGGCGAAAAGCGTTTTCAAGATGCTGAGAACCCGGATGGACAAGGCCGGATCGACCCTCTTGGGCACGACAAATCCTGATCAACCTCTTCATTACATCAAAACAGATTATATTGATAGAGTGGGCGAAATCTCTATTCGCCTCTGGCATTTCATCCTAGATGATAATCCAGGGCTCACGGATGACTACAAAGCCGACTTAGTTAGGGAGAACCCACCGGGCACGGTCTACTATCTCAGGTTCATTTTGGGCCTGTGGGTGGCAGCAGAAGGCAGGATCTACGGGTTTTTCACCAATGATGCAAAAGACGAAACTGGAAAATCGATGATAGTTGATGAACTGCCCGCGCAATTTGATTTGTGGCGCGTGGCTGTTGACTACGGCACCGTCAATCCTTGTGTCTTCGGATTGTATGGAAAACATGAGAGAGTATGGTACAAAGTCAAGGAATACTATTGGGATTCGAAAAAGGAAGGCCGCCAAAAAACCAATGCAGAATACTCTAGGGATATGAAGGCCTTCCTGGTCTGGAATGAGCAGCCAATCCGGCCTCGCTCCATCGATGTCGATCCCTCGGCGGCAGGTTTCATCGCTCAGCTCAGGCAGGACTTTCCCGGAATTGTGGTCTATTCAGCCATCAATGACGTTGCTCCCGGAATTCAGAAAGTATCCGTTGCCCTCATGCTTGGATGGCTGAAGATATTCAGGCAGTGTGTGAGAACCATCTCGGAGCATATGAATTATCTATGGGATGAAAAGGCTCAACAGCGGGGCGACGAAAAGCCGATCAAAACAAATGATCATACATGTGATGAGACTCGATACCAGGCGATGCGATTGTTTACCGGCATTGCCAAAGTGGGCGCAAAGCCCGCAGGATTCTAGAATATGTACGACGTTTACTTTGATCAATACTCAGTTCCAAAGTCGGTCGATGCTGATTTTATAAAGGAAGTAATACCAGGTTCGTATTCCTTCTTCAAACTCGATGGCCATGAAGCAGAAGGCGGAGAATTCGTGGCGATGATCCCAATGGAAAGAGTCTGTATGATTATCAAGGTAAAATAATGCTACGTTGTTGCATCTGTGGCTCCGACCTGGGCGAGCATGACGGCTATGTCCGGGGATCAATCTCCGGGGAAGTGATCGAACTTCCCGAAGGCTCCTCGCCGAGGGCAACCGGCCAAAAGAATTCATGGGAAGGTCTGGCCTTCTGCCTGAAGCACTTCGAGGACATCCCAAAGAACATCGCAGAAAATATAGCATTAATCCGAAAGAAACGAGAGCTGGAGAAGCATGATAACCGACTATGAGAAGATTCTTGGCATTGGCCAACCTTGGCCGCCTGATGATGGCGATACCAGGGAACGGCTGGCTCTCTATGAGCGCAATGAGAATCTTTTCGAGGGGTGCCATGAGAAGGTCTGGCAGGACGAACTCAGGAAGCTCCGTGGCGACAAGAAAGGAGATCTGAGGCTTAAGCTCAACTACTTCCAGCTCATATCCCTCTTCTGGTCGGATATGGCGTGCGGAGAGACCCCGGACGCGAGAGCCGATGAGAAGCAATCTGCCCAGGCCGAAGCCCTCTCCAGGATCATCCAATGGACCGATCTATGGAGCGTCATTGATGACGCTGTAATCGATATGAGCATGTACGGCGACGCTCCAATCAAGATCCGCTATCAAGATTATGGCATAATAGAGAATGTACCCGCTGGCTACTGGTTTCCTGTAGTTGAAGCTTCAAACGTCAAACAGCTCAAGGCGCATGTGATTGCCTACGAATTTGACGATCCTGAGCAGGCGGAAAAAGGAATATCTGTCCAGCAGATGATCCCTGCCAACAAAGCCAGCCAGCTTACCGATGCACAGATCGAGGCAATCGAGAGCGGCAACGCCATAAGCAGCGGGAAGACCTCATATCTCAAGGTAGAGATCCACACGGTGGGCCGGATTGCGCACAGGCTTTATCGCTTGAAAAATAAGAAGATCCAGGCTCAGATCGAGTTATCGGAGTTTCCTGATTTCAAGGCGCTGCAATCGATTGAGGAGACTGGCTTAGACGATTTTGCAATCATAGTTCTCCATAACACAACTTCCACAAAGAAGTATCATGGCAAGGAAGACTATTCAATCTTCCTAGATGTCATCAAGGAGCTGGAAGTAAGATATCCACAGGTCTTCTTTGTCCTGGACAAGCACTCAGATCCGAGCATGTACGGGCCCCCGATGGAGGAGCAGGATCCGAGGGATGGAGAGTACAAGGTTCAAGGCGGTTCCCGATACATCACACTCACGGACAAGGATCAAGCCATTCCTGGTATGCTCACATGGGACGGCAACCTGGAAGCCAATTTCCAGGCTATAGCGGGCGAAGGTTGGGGCCTCATGCAGAGGTTCTATGAACTGTCCGAGACCTCTAAGGTTTGCTTCGACTCAAGCGCTGGCGGGCAGGGGGTGTCTGCTCAGGCGCTAAGGCTCATGATGTGGAAGCCGCTGAAGAAGGCTAACAAGATTCAGAGGCGGCTTACTCCCGTGGTGCAACAGCTTCTCAGGCTCGTTTCCATGCTGGAGGTCCATATGGGATATAAGGGCGCTATCGTGGTCGAAAATGTCACAATCAACTGGCATGATGGAATGCCGAAGGATGACGCGGCGGACGCGCAGAGAGACCAGATGCTCGTCACCGGCGGGGTCAGGAGTGCTCAGGGCCTCATGAGGGACAAAGGCATTCCCGAGGAGCAGATCAAGCAGGAGACTGAGGAGATGAACGGGCCTGCGGTGCCAACACCAGAGGGGCCTAAGATCGAGCTTCCGGGGCTAAATGTGGGAGAAAATCAATAGCAAGCAACACGGAACATATAAATAGTAAGCTGCTAATTATCACAAGCTGGATAGGCTGATCACCGAAAAGATGCTTTCACGGGCATCCTGCCAGCTAAAACTTCCCGTGAACACTGCGTGAGGTGTATTATGAATCGAATACAATGTTACATTTCAAAGGACTGGTTGGTAGAGCATTATATAAAAAACGAGCAAACCGCGATAGAATGCGCTACTCTACTCGGATACTCCAAAGGCACAGTTTTAAAAAGATTAAGGGAGTATGAAATTCCAGTTCGCTCAAATGCCCAAAAACCAGCTAAAACTTTAGAGAGACTTCGGTCGTCGCGTCTAGGGAAACGGGCAAGTCGCGAAACGATAGAATTGCTGAAGGCGTCTCATGTTGGGCAGAAACGGACACCCGAGCAAATCGCAAAAAGCGCTGCTAAACATCACGGCATGAAGCGAAGCCAAAAAACGCGAGAGAATATTAGCAAGGCTTTGGTGGGCCATCCGAAGCTGAGCGGCCAAAATTCCAAGCAGTGGCGCGGTGGAATTAGTAAGAAAAAGTATTGCACCAAGTTCAATGTTCGAACCCGAAGAAAAACGCGGGAACGATTCAATAGAACTTGCCTAATTTGCGGCGCGCGTGAGAATGGACGCCATCACGCAGTTCATCACATCGATTATAATAAGCGCCAGGGTTGTAAGGGCAAAGGTTGGCTTTTAGTCACATTATGCGCTAGTTGCCACGGAAAGACCTGCCATGAAAGGTGGTATTGGTTTGCCCTCTTAATCAACCATTGGGCGATCAATCCAGATATCAGTTTCGACATGGATTTACATGGCTCCCTCTCCTTTGAACGATGCCCAGGCCCAACGCCTAATTCGGCTTTATGATGGGGGAGAAAAAGAAATACTTCGAGAAGTAAACCGGCTTCTCTTGAAATCACCAGAATCTTATAGTGCGAACTGGCAGAAAACCATTCTTTCCAGAGTCCGAGAGATCAGATCCCAGCTCCTGAAAGGTGGTAAAACATGGGCCGAAGAAGCTATTCCAGCTAGTTATATGCATGGTATGGAATGGGCCGATAAAGATCCTCTTTCAGGCAATCAGGTTATCGCAGGCTTTGGAAAGATTCACACCGAAGCCGTTCAGGTTTTGGCCGAAAACACGTATAGCCGATTGGTTGACGTTGATACTGTCGTCGGTAGAAAGACGGAAGATATATTTCGACGAGTCTCTCTTGAGAACGTCCGGGGCTCAGTAATTGGCTACCAGACAACTCAACAGGCAGCAAAACGTATCCGAAAAGAGCTTTCCGAACGTGGGATAACCGGCTTCACAGCAAAAAATGGCGTTGAATGGGATCTTTCCAGATACGCTAAAATGCTTGCACAAGAATCAACGAATCAGAGCTTTCGGGCTGGAACCATCAACCGATTGCAGTCGAAAGGCCACGATCTGGTCAGGCTCTCCACTCATTCAGGATCATGTCCGAGGTGTGACCCCTGGCAAGGCAGAACTATGAGCCTTTCAGGAAGCAATCCTGATTATCCTTCAGTCGACGAAGCTAGAGCAGCCGGAGTTTGGCACGTGGGCTGCCTTCACGTGATTTCATTGGCACCGGAAGAGAAAGACCGATACCTAGCGAGCTTAAAAAATTCCTAATTATCTTTTCACAATCACGGCTACTCGATGCCTAATCGAGGGAGATATCTCTTATGGCAGATCCAATTGTACCACCAGCCGGCACGCCTCCGGCCAATAATCCAGTACCAGGCGGGCAACCTCCAGCAGAACCTCTAAAGGAACCGGAAAAGAAGACACTCACTCAGGCCGAAATAGACGCAATTGTCGAAGATCGGCTCAAGAGGGACCGGGAAGGCAGGGAAGAGAAGCTTGGAAAAGAGCTTGGCATGTCTTTGAAGGACGCCAAAGTTCTCATAGCAGCCCGCAAGGCGGCTGAAGAAAAGGAGAAAACGGAACTTGAGAAGGCCCACGAGAAGGCAGCGGAATTCGAAAAGGCACTCAAAGACCGGGATCTCCGGGATCTCAAGCGCGCGAAGGTCGAGGCCATGATCGCCGAAAAGAAGATCAAGCTTCCTGATGGTGTTTCTATTTCTGACGTTCTCGAAATGGTATCGGGCCAGGACGAGGACGGGATTATCAAGAGCGTGGAAAAACTACCGAAGTTCTTCCCATTCAACGCTACGCTCGGGAGCGGCACCAATCCGGCCAACGGCGGCGGGAAGGCGCCAACCATCGACGAGCAAATCAAAGCCGCCCAGGAGCATGGCCTCAAAACTGGTGACTGGAATGGCTACAATCAGCTAACTCTACAAAAACAAGCTAAAGGATGATGATTTATGGCTAACAGTGATGCAATAGCAACAAGCTGGATTACCCCCCAGTATCACGGCCAGCTCCTGACGTTGGGTCTGACCGAAAAGAATTGCAAGTTTCTGAGCATGATCGGCGGCCTGGGCGGATTCCAGAGCGGCGGCGCAAAGCTCGCCAAGGCGTTCAAGTATCCTCTCAACAGCAACAACGCTCTGGATACTCCCACGCAGCAGGATATCCCAGAGGATACCGCCAGTACAGCGCCTACCCCCAGGAACTACGACAGAGCACAGGATGAGTTCGGCTATATCCAGATCTTCCACAAGGGCGTAGGCTCCACATGGGCAGCCGAATCCGAAAACTCCAAGCTCTCCGGCCTGGCCCTGACGGGTGAGGTGCAGGATCTCAATGATCCGTTCGTCAGCAACTTCAACATGACTATGAAACAGTTGGCGATGGATGTCGAATGGCACATGCTGAACGGCAAGCTCAACGAATCCGCTGCCAGCACCGAAGCCTCCAGGATGGCCGGGCTTTTCGCCACCCTCAACAAGGACTCTGGCGCAGCTCACACCATCAACACCAACAAGGTAGACTGTGGTGGCGATGCCCTCACCGTGGCTGACGTAGATGCCATGCTCCTCCTGCTGAAGGAGACCAGTTACGCGCCCATGAAGAATCCGGTTTTCATCGGCAGGTATTCCGTTCTGAAGAAGCTGGCTGATCTGTACGGCGTAACTGTATTTGCCGGTCCTACTAACAATGTTGGGACAGTTTCCGGCCAGATCGATATCATCGTGACTCAGGCCGGAAGATTCCCGCTGGTGGAGGTGCCTCAGTGCCCAGCTGCCAACATCGGCTTGATCGACTTGGCGTACTGTAGCCCAGTATTCCTGCCCGTCCCTGAGAAGAATGGCAGGCCCGGAGGCGTTCTGTTTTACACGCCTACAGCACTCACCGGTGCGGCCGACAAGGGCCAGATCTACGGCCAAATCGGCATGACATACACGGCAGAGGAATACCACGCCAAACTCTATAATTTCAGTTGAGGTTGCCATGAGAAAACTTCTCATTTTTCTTGTCGCCTTCGCGGTATTTGTCGTCGCTGCAAGTGGATTGCCTATGTTCGGCCCCGCGCAGGGCTTCCGTAATCCTGGCAACGTCGAGATCGGCGGCTCCCTCTCAATCGGCGGGGCTAATATCGTAGCCGGAACAGTCTCGTATGATGATGTGGTCGCCGGCGCCTACACCAACGAAACCGCTATCAATGCAAGCATAACCGCTGCCGTAGCTGATATAGCCGCAAATGCCACGAAAGCGGACAACGCCCTCGCCTGGTTGGCACTCAACGAGACTGCTGATATCGTGGTAGACGTAGCCGCAAACGCTACCAAGGCAGACAACGCTCTTGCCTGGTTGATATTGAACGAAACGGCAATATCTGATGTAGCAGCTGATGTCGCTGCCAACGCAACAAAAACAGACAATGCCTTAGCATGGCTGGCACTGAACGAAACTGATATCAGTGACGTTGTTGCTGATGTGGCCGCAAATTCTACGAAAGTTGACAATGCTTTGGCGTGGCTGACACTCAATGAAACTGCCATAGGCGCGGCGGTAGTCGATATTGCCGCGAACTCTACCCGAATAGATGATACTGTCATCGATATTGCTGCCAACGCAACGAAAGCCGATAATGCGCTTGCCTGGATCGCCCTAAATGATACCAGGATAGATGATCTAGTCGTCCCTCTAGCGACATTCGACTATGACGCTAATTCGGTCGACCAGGGCATATTCACGGCTTCCGGAGCCTGGACGCTGACGGCTGTCAAGATGACTCCGCGCGTGCTAGGGACCGACATAGGGGCGGTAAATGTGATGCCGATGCTCTGTGATTCTGGGGAGGCCCCGAGTGGTGGAGATGCAATGCTCACCGGTACCCTCGACCTCAAGGGCACCGCAGACACCCCTCAGAGCGGAACGCTCTCGGCCACTGTAGCCATTGCGAACGGTAAGGTTGTGGCCCTGGACTTCACCGGGACACTAACGAGTGCGGTAGGCACGATTACACTGTACGGAACGAGGGCCTGATTATGGTGAAAGTCGTAGAGTTGGTCTGCAAGCGCATGCATATGCCGTATCCAAATGTCCGGATTCCGGCCAATATGCGCATAGCAATCGGTCCGCCAGAACTGGCCGAGGCCCTATGTGTCCGGGGCTTCTTCGAGAAGGTCTCCGAGGATGTTCTGAAGAAGGAACGGGAAGCTGCCGAATCCCCGAAAAAAGAGAAGCCTGCGGCGGGATCTAAGTGATCCCCGCCTGGCTCATCGAAAAATTGGGTGCAGTTATCACAGGAACCACTACCAAGAGGGTCAATGTGATTATCTGCGCAACACAGGCAGACGGCACAGTGACGCCGGTGAAGTGCGATGCGACCGGGCAACTCATGACGGTTGCCGGAGCTTAGATCATATTTTTTTATCGTGGAGGTAAATAGATGACTCTTCATAAAGTAGTTCCAAGAGATTATGCGGGCTGGCAACAGCCTGTGAAGGATATCCTGAACGATCCACCGGCCACCCCTGCCGAAGGTGACAGGTATCTGATCGACACCGTGCCCACGGGCGACTGGGTAGGCCACGGCGGAAGCATCGCCACCTACAACAGCACACCCGGATGGGATTATGCCACTCCAGCAGAAGGCTGGTATGTTTACGACATAGACAGCAATACTCGGCTGATCTATGACGGTGCTACATGGGCTGCGGATACCGTAGCTGGCGAGACGAACACCGCCTCCAATCTCGGGGACGGCGCCGGCCAGGTCTACAAGCAAAAGGTCGGCGTGGACCTCCAGCTTAGAACAATCAAGGCGGGCACTGGTGTCACCGTCACCAACAACACCAACGACATCACGCTGGCCGCGGATGCTGCAAATATAGCGCACAACTCCCTGAGTGGCTATGCAGCTGCCAACCACCGCGCGGTGAACTTCAACGCCTCAACAAATTGCGTTGAGATCACTATCTGAGTCACCCTATGGCTAAACGCTATGTCCTGATCGACGATGACGATGCCGATCCGAGCGACCTCGATTTTGAAGCGGGTCCGATATATGATCCGGGCTCTACGCCCCCCACTGATGATGAATGCTACATCAGCGAAGCGGACGCTCTCGTTTATTTCACCGACGATCCGAGAGCAACGGCCTTCGTGACTCTAAGTGGCGGCATTGCCTGGTATCTTAAGCGAGCCACCAAAAACATTGATGCTCTACCGCTCCGGGGCAAAAAGTATCTCAGAGACGGCACGCAGGCCCTCCAGTTCCCGCGCGAGTACCGGGACGGCTACGATATGAACGAGTCGACAGGCGTGGCCGAAGTCCCTCAGAACGTCGAGGATGCATGCTGCGAGGAAGCCCTGGCAATCTATCTACAGGGCACCTCCAGCCGAAGAACTCTACAGGAGCAGGGCGTGAAGAGCTTCAGCATTGGCGGAAAGCTTCAGGAAACTTTTGCAGACGGTGCAAAGGATATGTACCACGGGCTGAAAAGTGCTGATGCGTATCGATTAGTGTCCAAATACATAGCGCGATCGTTCCCAATTATATGAATCTCCTGGATGCCTACCTGCCGTCCCTGGGCGAGTCAGTGACCTGGAAGGCAAAGGGCGCAGTCAACGAATACAATGAGCCCACATATATCGATACTACAATCACTGTCATTTGGTATGATGATGTCCGGCTCATCAAGAACGAGCAGGGCGAGGAGCTGCGACAGCTCGCCTACATCCAGACGACCGCGCTCGTGCAGCAGGGCGATCTCATCACGAGGGGCGGCTATTCCTGGCCGATCATCGGAATTCAAAAGACGCCCACATTTCAGGGCGAGCAATTCAGAATCGCAAATCTCGGAGAGAGGCAGATATGAGCCCCAGGGTCGAGTGGCATGGTGACCGACTGGTCGCCGCAGCACAGCAGGCCGCCATCGAGGTCGCCCGAATGCATGCAGAGGTAGTATCTGAAGAAATGGTGAATCGCTGCCCGGTTGAATCTAGCCAGACTAGAAATTCTAAGACAGTGACAGAGCTAAAAAACGGCGCAGAAGTCAGCTTCAACACGCCTCAAGCGGCTTGGCTGCACGAGTCCCAGGGATACACTCCCAGCCATGCCGGCACCGGGCCGAACTATGCACGGGGCCCTCTCCTGGAGACGGAAGACCAGTACCACAAGGACGTGGCCGCGGCGATGAAGGCGATCTTTGGGTAGGTTGGTATAATGCGCGCGACTGATCTTGATTGGCGGTCCATCTCAAATGGATGGACTCGCGAGGAGCTTGTGTATGTTCGTTCCATCTTTGACGAAAAAATAATACAATGTGATATCGCGAGCATCAAGAGAAAAACAATAATTCGCAAACAAGAGGACTGAAAAATATGGCTACAAATGAAGAGAAAATCGTAGAATTGGGATGGCTTGATGAAGGTGGACTGTGTACCTTCCCCGAAGATGTAAAGGCTTGCGCGCTTGGGTTCAAATCTCCAACGCTGCCCGTGGCGTTCTTCGCCAAGGCAACTGAGGCGCAGATCCAACAGGCCATAGACAAGGGCTGGATCAAGTTCATCGACGGAAACGGTGAAGCGATGACATTCGATCAGTACGTCGCCAGATATCCAGACTATCCGGATCCCGTCTTCCAGCTCACTTTGAGGGGCACCTTCCCACCCCAGACAAAGAGATTCTACCAGATAGGAGGCAAGAGATGAGATTCTACAACAAGACCAAAAGTATCCTACAAGTCAAGGACTCGGGCGGGGCGGTGATGCTCGGCCCGTTCCTGCCTGGGACTGCTGGGGAGGGGCCGTGGTACGGCATTCATGAGATTTCTGATTCGCTTCTGGAACTGTGGCTTTCTCGTGGGAAAATAGGGATGGTGGAATAGATGGCAGAAAGCGAAGGATTCAAGCTTGCCATCATCCTTGTGGTTAGCTTCATGCTCATGTCCGGATCGTCCCTCTATCTGGTATCGCTTGGAAAGTCCGACGTGGCCACTCTGAAAGAGCTATTCACAAGTCTAGGTACCCTAGCGGCCATGTTCGGCATCCCTGGCATTGTCTCGGCGTGGATAGTCACCAGGGGGCAGACATCGACTCAGATTCCATCATTGGAACCACCCGAGCCCTGAGGCCTATATGGACTCTCCCGAGGCTATGCTCGCCAGGATCGACGAACGCACCCGAAACATGGAAGTGGAGATATGCAGAAAATGCAAGACGATAGATCGGCATGATGAAGATATTAGCCGCCTGAAAATGCATGACTATGCGGAGATGGTTCTCATTGGAGCGGGTGTCGTTGTGGTGGGTTGGGCGATAGCGGCGGGATTCGTGCATGCATGAGTGCATTTTCGGATTTTCTAACCCTCGCCGGAGACCGTCCCGTTTTCTGTTGCACATGGTTCGCAGATAACGGTAATCGCGTGGGCATGAACGGGAAGGTTGTTGCCTTCGATGAGAATCATGTGGTGATTCGGGGAAAAACCAGTATCCATCTCTTCAGGGCGGAAGACATCATAGAGATAGAATTGGAATCAGGAACGGAGATAGTGGTACCATGAGTTTCCTAGAGGACCTAGCAGTGCAACTCAATTCGCTGGGCGTCGTCGTGTATCCCGGAACCAGCAGCACCCGCACATGCTACATCGGCGAGATGCCCGATAGCCCGGACGCCTTGATTTGCCTCTATGCCAGGCCTGGCAGGCCCAAGGAACTCTTCTGTGACCTCCAGTATCCGGAGCTGCACGTAGAGGTTCGGGCAGCGACCTATGCCGCTGCTCAGACGAAGGCCGAAGCAGTGGATGCTGCTCTCCATGCTCAGCATGACGTGACCCTGAGCACCCATAAGTACCTCACCATCCGAGCAAGGGGTGTGCCCTGCAAGCTGGAAGTGGATGGGCGAAACAGGACGATATTCTATCAGAATTTCGAGATAGTGAAGGGCACTTAATTTTATCCAGATACAATTTTTTCTAATAATAGTTTTATAACATTATTAAACACAGGTGTTTATAATATGGATGCAAGCCGCGCTATTGATTTAGTCGATTTGGCTACAGCACGCATTTTCTTGGCTAAATTGGAAGCATCGAGCACAAAACCAGACCCCCCAGTTCTATACAACAGCCCGACCCCCACGAAAACACATCGACAGAAAGGCGATGGAGTTTGGGCGTATTTGAGTAAGAACGCCAAAAGTTATCCTAGATTAAAATCTTTGAAATGGGATTAATTTTTAAAATCTGATTTTTTCGGGACTTGATAAATCTACCTGGAGATGATTAAAGTATGACAAACGCAATTTCTGGAATGACCGGCTCTCTGTGGATATATACCGCAGATACTCCGGCGTCGATGGTAAAGCTCGGTGAAATGAGCGATATGAAACTAAAGATCGATGGAGAGGAGATAGACACGAGCAACGTGGACGACGCAGGCTGGGGCAGTTCCATCACTGGCGCGAGATCCTGGGAGATCACGGCCTCAAACAACCTGATCATGTCAGATGCTGCCTATGCTCTGATCATCGCGGCTCTGATCGCAGGAAGCGAGCTGTACGTCTATATTCTCCAGTCGGGCACCGCAACCTCTTCACCTGAAGGCTGGGAAGGAGCGTGCGGCGTGGCATCCGGCAACCTGACTTTGGCGGGCCCGAGTACCCAACAGAAGGCCGACTGGACT
>JALOBN010000007.1 GCA_023228245.1 Candidatus Pacearchaeota archaeon | reverse complement strand
CAAAAATCCGAGACCTACATAAGCCGCCCGGGCGCGGCTGAGGCGGACCGTGCGTACTTTCTTTCCGCGCCCATGTGGCGGGAAAAGCACGTAGGGGTCCAGCGGCAGGGGTCGGTCCACCGGACGGTGGGCGGCGGGGTGGTGGTGCAGTCGTTTGCGCGGCTGACCGCCGGGATGCCTGTCACCCTCGAGGGCGACGACCGCCACGGGCTGATGTTTGTGGAAGAGGCGGCCAAGCTGGCGGCGATGATGGCCGAGGGCGTGGCGCTCGAATTTTCCGACGACGACGGGACCACGAAGCATTCCGTGGTTCCGGACTGGTCACGCGAGCCGCTGGACCAGCAGTACCTCGATGGGTACTACAAGCAGGTGATGCGGGGGACGGTTTATTTACTTCGCGTCTAACGATTCAATGGCGGGCGGCCATGCCGCCCCTACGGGTATATCCACGTTCTTGGTGACAGTAAGGGGATTGCCACGGCCGTCTGCGACGGCCTCGCAATGACGGTGAATAGTATGGCTCTTCCGGTGATAAAACTCAAAAAGGCGGCGGTGGCGACCCAGGGCGGAAGCTGCGGCGGGATACTGACCGATGACGACATTAAGTCCGGCGTGCCGGCAAACTTTTACCCGGACATCGGAGAAACCGACCGCGTTGCCGGATGGGACTGGATCGGCAAGGGGTTCGCTAAGAAGGAGACGACCAACCCGTTCACCAACGGCTGGCTCATCAACAGCCGCCCGACCGAGGCGGGCGACCGGCTGCGGATAGCCGGGGGTACGCCCACCGACGTCTGGTACGCCGCATCGGGCTATGCCGCCGAAGACTGGTTCGGCAGTGGAGAGCTGGCGGCGTCCGGCGCGGCCGGGTCGGCTGTGTTCGAGGCCGACTTCGAGGCGGCCGACGGCATTCACATCGGCGACACGGTGTTTCTGCTGGACCGCACGATCAACCGGTGGGAGCATTTTGAGGTGGCCGACCTGAGCTGGGACGGGACCAGGGCCACGGTAACCATCGACGGACTGACCACCAATGCGTACCCGACCAAGCAGAAGGCGTTTCTCCTCGGCACGGCGTTGGAGCCGTTTGCGTTTGCCGAGGACGACTACCTGTCGATCCGTGTTGACGGCAAGACCGTGGTGACGGCCTATTTCGACGCCGAGACCACGGCCGCCGAAGTGGCGGCCACCATCAACCTGGCGGCGTCGGGCTACGTTACGGCGTCGGCCATCGGCGGCTATCTCCACCTCGAACGCGACCTCTACTACTATCACCGGTTCTTCCAGTGCATCGGCGGGGCGGCGGCGATGACGGAGCTGGGCCTGAGCTCGGCCGAGCGGCGCGGATCCGACGGGACAGTGGTGGCCGCGGCGCTCGCCCTGGGCGACCTTGCGCCGTCGGTCGGCACGGTGGTGGTGACCTCCGGCACGGGTGGGGCCTACGACGACTCAGGTTACCCGATTCTGGCAGACGAGGCCGGGGGGGTTGACGACGACTTTATCGTGACGTGGCTGGACGCCACGCACTACAGCATCTCCGGCACACGGTCCGGGGCCATCGTCACCAACCACGACATGTCCGAGGACTGCGCGGTGGTCCACTGGAGCGGCGTCTACTTTACGATCTACGCCGCGGGGTTCAGCGGGACGTTCGGCGTGGGCGACACCATGACGTTTAGCACCGTCAGCTCGAGCAAGGGGTTCTGGGTGAGGGCCGTGGGCCCGGCGGCGTGCGAGGCGATGGACGTAAACCGCAGTGGGTTGAAGGTGATCGGGAGCGTGTAATTTCGGGAATTACGGGGATTGTTGTGGACGAAACCGGCGAGATCACGGTTGTGCTGGAGGCGCCGGAAGGCACGGTTGACGGCGAGGTGGTGGTCCTGCTGGACCCCGGCAACGACGAGAACGGCGAGGTGGTGGTCGT
Source organism: Candidatus Pacearchaeota archaeon (assembly GCA_023228245.1). The sequence continues at coordinate 65,991 of JALOBN010000007.1, read as the reverse complement.
GCTGGACGCGGATCTGTCGGAGATCCCGGTTGGGCCGGTGGACGAGGTCATCTACCTGGACGTTCAGGAATACTGCTGGCCCGGCAACAAGCGGTACAAAATCTACCTGCCGGCGCAGACCTACCTGCTGGAGCCGCTGGGCGGCGCGTGCAACGACGATTTGTGGCGGTCCGACGGCAATGCCTGGACGTGGCACATGGCCTGTTCTACCGGAGAAATCGGCGGGACGTATTCCATGCTCTGGTCGGGCGGAAGTGGACTGGCCCCAAGCCCGGAAGCGGCGTATGCGTCGGTGGTCGGGCAGTTTATCGTATTCGACTGGCCGGGGGGAGATTTTGAACTCTGGATCCCGGCAAATGATGTTGGTCCGTTTCCGCTTCCGCGCAACAGCGGCGGGTTGAGTGTGAGGTTGCGGAGTTTGGCCGTAGCGTAGGACACGGTGACAGTACGGGGATTGCCACGCCGCCAGAAGGCGGCTCGCAATGACGGTGGAGTGACGGAATAGAATGGAAGTCTTCTTACAGGACAACATGACCGGAGCAGGAGATCTGCTGTTGGAAGAGGACCTGTCGGCCACCGGGGCGTATTACGACGCAGGCGGGGGCGAGGGCAACCTCCAGATCAACATTGAAAAGACCTCCCAGGGCATCCTCGCGTCACCGGCCGCCCTGCCCGGTAACTACCGGATAACCATTACGCTCGGTGCGCAGGCGGTAGTGGGCTACCTCGGCGCGGTGGTTGCGGGGACGGTGCAGCCGGTAATCGCCGCAAAGGCGACGTTCGACGCCACGCGCCGGATGTGGTGTTGGACGAACGGGTTTGACAGCCTGCATTTTTGTGTAAAAGACCGGGCGGGCGACATCCGCACGTGGGACGGCGCAAGCTGGGCCACCGGAACCGTCGCCGAATCTGTCGGCGATTTCACGCAGACCGACGACTACCGGCTGGTGATCGAGATGCGGCCGGACCACCGGGGCAGGTTCACGCTCTATGACGACGACGATGCGGTTGTGGAACAGACCGACTGGGTTGGGGTCTATGGCGCGAACACCGGGGAACAGCAGTGGTTTGTCAGTGGCTACCCCTATACCGACGAGCCGTTTGCGGCGGGTTACGGGTTTGACGGCCAGCAGGTGGAACCGTGTTTTTATAAGGTCACCGGGGATCAGGCGACGATTGCCATAAATAATCTTGTGACTTTCAACTGCGGCGGAGCTGCTAAAAACGCCACGATCGACTTTGTAAACACGCTCAATATTTTCGGCGACTTCGATATACGGCTGAATACTAACATTGTCACCCTTGACACGGGCGCGGGAGATACCCGCTGGCTGAACCTTTATTTATTCGCGATAGACGACGATACCGACAGGCTGCGATTTCAGGTGTTCAGAAACTCCACGAACCAGTACTACCGCCAACAGGTATGGATAAACGGTGCCAATGTTCAGCAAAACTACGTTACCGACACGCTGGCGACATCGATCCTTCGGATCGTCCGCTCCGGCACCTCGGTGTCGTTTTATTACTGGAAATCCTCGGCATGGGTCCAGATAGGGACGACCTACACAAGCTGGGTTTCCAGCAACGTCTATGCGCAGATCTACTTTGCCTCCAACGCGGCGGCCAACGTGTTCGAGGTCGATAATTTACAGGTCTATGCCGGCACGATTTACCTGCTCAACCGTTCCATGAAATTTACCCGGGTATCGGGCTATGAGATCGAGTTGGGGTGTCCGGAGATCAGGCTCATCAACCAGATCGGGTTTGAAGAAAAGGACTTCCCCACGGCATGGGGCGGGGATACGGTCGAGATCGTCAACGCCATCCGCACGCAGGTCGGCTGGGACTTCGACCTTTCCAACCGGATCGGCAAGGACTTTATCGACTTCGACTGGTCGGTGGTCAACACCATCGGCGAGTTCGCGGCCGCCGCCCCGCCCGAGGTCAAGGTCTATCTCGACTGCGCCGAGCTGCGGCCAGGGCGGCAATACACCCGGATCGAGATCAGCGAGGACATTGACCGGACGCCCAACCAGATCACCATAGACGTGGCCGACGAGGCGCTTTACCTGGTCAAGCAGTTGTACCTCAGGAGCGACAGCAGCTTTTTGACGCCCAGGATCGAGGTCTACGTGGACGGCGCGTTGTACGACAGCTACTTCTGGGAAGAGCTGCGGATGAGCGAGGACCCGGACTCCACCACCTGGCAGATCTGGGGCCGCAACCAGGCGGCGCGGTTGTTCATGCCGTACGCCGAAAAGATCACCGAGGTGGTGGCCACCACGACGCGGCTGGCGCTGATGCGGCGGATAGCCGGTGACTGCGGGCTGACGCTGGAAATCGAAAACTACCTTGCGGCCGACTTCACGATCCCCGGCGGGCTGCTGGTGATCGAGGGAGAGTACCCGATGAGCGTGCTGCAGACGCTGGCCGGGGCCGACGGCGCGGTGGTGCGCAGCGCGCGGGGGCTGGACCTTTCGGTGCGGTATCGGGAGTGGGTGATCGAGTAGAACTTCGTGCGAATCAGGATTCGCACGAGTGAGGGAGGCGCCACCCCACTCTAACGAGTGGGGCCCCGGCGAACGCAGGGAGATATCAATGCGGCGGGGCCGCGGCGGGCACCATATATGGTGCCCCTACGGGTGAAGGCGATTACGGGGTTAATCCGGGGATTGCGGCAATGACGGTGAAGTGCGTGGCTGGTTGCCGCATGTCCTGGCAATGACAATTTCTAATCGTCGCCGGAGGCGACATTGTCAAGATTGGACGAAAAAACCAAGATCATCGACCTCGAGGAGAGCATCGAGCTTCCCGACGGGGAAAACAGCGTGCTGGTCACTGATGACGACTCGGGTGCGCTGAACGACGGCTGGCCGAAGATCGTGCTGGAGTCGGACATCGCCACGCACCCGAGCGGCCGGCTCAACTCCAACGGCACCGACCACTGCCGCATCCGCGCCCGCTGCCGGTATCCCAACGGCGACGTGGCCGGGATGCTGCCCCGGCGGGACACGTCCACGCCGTACGACGAGCGGCGCATCCGCACGAGTTACTGGATCATCAACCCCCCCAGGGTGTACGTGAAGGTCGGCGACGAACAGGGCGACGAAATCCCGGTGGCCGGTTGGAGCGAGCGGGAGATTGAGACCTCGGTGGATATGGAGCGCGTGCCGCACTTCGTGGTCTACGACGGGTGCGAGACCGTCGGTTTTTCCGTGGACCAGCTGGCCGGCATCGCGCCGGCGGAAGTCCCGGTGGTCTACGACTACGCCGAGACGGTGCTGACCGCCCGGGCGGAGGGAGGCGGATACGCCACCGTCACCGGGACGTGGATGGGCCAGAGCGCCACGCTCATCATCATAATCGCAGATCCCGGCATAGGGTCAATCACGGCGCGGGCCGACCCGGCCTCCATCGACCTGATTACGCCGTCGCAGATCGTGGCCTGCGTGCTGACGCCGGACGGGCTGCCGGTGGCCGACGGGACGGTGGTAACCGCCGAGATCTTCTCCGGACCGGGAAGCCTCCAGAGCGGAAGCGCCCTGACGACCACCGAGACGATAGAGGCCGAGGAACAATGGTCGAGCGACGAGATCACCGTCGGCGTGGCAAACGCCATCTCCGAGGTGATTTCGGTGATCATTGACCGCACAGCCAGTTTTCTTAAAAACTACTATACCGGCGGGTCGTTCGACGGCAAGACCATCACGCTCGGCACCTCCCTGCCGGACAGGGTTAGCCTGGTCTACGTGACGTACCGGGCAGGCGGGTGCGCCGCGTTCACGTTCCGGTCTCAGACCCCAGGGAAAACGGTTATCCTGTGCGATGCAGGGCAGGAAAACTGCAAGGTGGAGATTACCACCTCCATCAAGACAGAGTCGACGTCCACCCCGGCCGACGCAGCATCGCCGGACACCACGCCGGCGGGCCACTCGATAACCTACGGCGCCTGGCAAACGCTGCACCGGGAGGGCTCGTGGGGACCGCCGCTTGCCAGCGACGCCAACCCGGACCTGCACATCAGGGACAACTATCTGCACCGCGGGCCGGTGGAGTACGAAGTGGTGGGCCGCCGGAACTGCGTGGTCGAGGTCAATGGAGTTACCGGCGAATATCTGGTTATCGTGTACGGAGCCTACGAGCTGGTGGAGCTTCCCTACTGGGGTGCGGACGGGTACGTGCGGGGGACGCTCAGGGTCCTCGGGAAAAAAGCTGACGGCAGCATTGTGCCGGTAGGCGGGTGGGACGGACAGATACACTGGTCGGCGTGGGGAGACATCGCGGCTGTCGACGAGGACGTGGAAGACATCGACGGCGACTCACGGGCCCGGTATGTCCGCGGACGTCCGGGGTCTCATTCGGTCACGGTGTCGTTTGCCGGTGGCTGGCCCGTCCCTCAGACCAAGAGCTTCACAATAGACGATGGAACCATAGACAGGACCGGAGACCCGACCCGCAAAGTCTATAAAACCATTGAGTATGAGTTCGAGATCCACTGGCGCCCGATCTATGAGTAGGGGGAATGCATGGCCATATCGGAGAGGGTAACGCTCGGAGACGGGACAAGGACGATGCGGGCGGTTTCCGACCCGCTGATCCTTTCGGCGGCGATCGCCCACCGCCGGGGACTGGCGGAGCTCTACCCGCAGTGGCTGTTCAGGAAGGTCAGGTCGCTGACGGTTCCGATAGATTTTTCCTATGCCGAGGGCGACGTCCACGAGCTGGACAACCCGCGGGTGGGGATCTGCTGTTCGGCGGTCTGCCGGTCGCTGACGCACGTGGTGCTGCCGGATTCGATGCTGACCAGAATGACGCTCGAGACGTGCCGCAGGTTCGAATAACTCTTTGATCGAAGCCGTTCGATAGGGCGGCGAACGCGGCGGCCTTTATTTTTTGGAGAAAAGCGGTGCCGATAGGAATCCGCACAGTCAGAAAAATCGTCCGGCAGGAGGACTACCCGCGGGATCCGGTCGGCAAGGTCACGGCCGTCAACGAGGACGGGACCTACGCCGTGCTGCTGGAAAGCGGGTTGACGGTCAACCTTGCCGGCTCGTCGTCCGACCCGATATATGAGGGCACGGTGGTGGCGCTGGTGCGGCGGACCCGGCGCGGGACGCTGGAGATAGTCGGGCGGTCGGGGCGCAAGTGGGTGGAGCCGACGGTGTTTTACGGGTAGGAACACTTCCGATTGAAGCAGGCTTCAATTGGGTGAACACGGGCCACCCCCACGCAGTAGCGCGGGGCTGGCTTGTAACGATATCGGAGGGTATGGGATGGCGGCAAAAAAGGAAGAAGTGACGCTTGCGGTGGTGCTCAACGAGATCAAGAACATGGCCTCCGATATTACGGAAACAAAAGCCGGAGTCCAGCGGATCAACGGCGGGATGCGGGCGCTCGAGATACGGGTGAGCGCATCGGAAGGACAATGCTCGAAGGTCTGTGAGTTCAACGAGAAGCGGTTTACGTCGCTGTTTGCGCTCAAGGACCGGATATGGGTATATATGGGAGCGACGAGCGCCGTCTGTACCGGAGTCGGTTTTATCTTAGGGAGGTATCTTGGATGAGCAACGATCTTCTCGATGCAAAAAGGTGGCCGCACATCTACCTCTACGAGGTTGCGTGCCGCTGCCGCTATTCCGACTGTCCATACAAGACCCTGGAGCAGGTGCTCGCGGTCATCGACCCGGACATCCTGGACGTCGTGGAGTATCTCCGCGCACATTTTGGTGGCCGGCCGCTGCTGATCACCAGCGGGGTCCGCTGTCAGCGTCACAACCGGGCGGAGGGGGGGGCAGAAGCATCGCCGCACGTCCCGACGCTGCTCGCGCAGATCGGCAACGACCGCAGGAGCTACGCGGTCGATATATCGATCGTTGGGTATTTTGCCTCTCCCCGGGGGATGCGCAACGAGATCCGGAAGATCTACCCGAACATTCGGATCGGATGGATGCAGTACTCGAAGTGGGTCCATCTCGACTTCGCCTTCCGTCATCCGTACAAGAACCATCCTGACATGGTCAAGCACTGGATCGTGGCTGGAGAGTGGTAAAAAACCGCCCGAACACCGCCGGTGCGGGCCAGAGCGGGCCGGACGGCATAAACCAATAGCAGGGGCAGGGGAGCGCACACATGACCGCTCCTGGAGGCTATGACGAGGTCAAATATGGCTGAAAAACCGGATAGAATCCGTGTCGACACGACACAGGCGCCCGTGGCGCTATTAACCGCCTGCCAGCCCTGGTATATCAAGCTCTGGCAGGGGATCGGCGGGCGCAAGTTCATCGCCCTGATCATCGGCAGCGGGGTCTACGTCTGGAAGGGGGAGATCTCCCTCAACTACCTGTTGCTGTTGTGCGCGTACATGGGCGCAAACGTGGCCCTCGACTACCTACGGGGCAGGAACGGCGGCAAGCCGTCGAACGGAGGATAGGATGGACGTAAAAACACTCATTGCGAAGCTGACGCTTGAGCGCTGGATTATCGTCGCGCTGGCGGCGCTGCTGGCCGTTGCGGTCGTTTTCGGAATGGTGCAGTCGTGCCGGTTCAACGCGGCGGCGGGCCGCGCGGCATCGGCCAAGTACAACCAGGATTTTTCCACCGGCAGGGTGGTGATGGAAAAGGAATACATCGGGCCGAAGATCGCCGAGCTCACGACCGATCAGCGGACCGCCGTGATGTCCAACGCGTGGAGGCCGTGATGAAACAAAACATCCGCGCCTGGATAGCCGTCGCGCTGATCTGCTTCTGGCTGATCGGCCCGATGGGCTGCGCCACCCTGTCTTTCACCATCACCGAGGACCAGGTTGACGAGGTCATCAAGGAGTTGTCGGCCGAGCCGGCCGATCCTGATGCCGTGCGTTACAACGCCGCAGACGACACCTACATCGTCAAGCGGCCGTACGGCGATAAGGCCCTCAACGACTCGATCCGGGTGAGAGCCTACGAGGAAAAGGTGATTCCGAAGGCCCTCGACTACCTTGCCAAGCACCCGCCGATGACGTTCTGGAAGAAGATGACCTGGTTCGGCTGGGGAATGCTGGTGGGCGGAATCCTTGGCGGCGGCGGGGCCGTATATTTTGAGAATAGGAAATAGAATGAAGTTATCAGACATCGTCGCGTTCCTCGGCCCGGGCCACCGGCTCGTCGGACCGGACGTGGAGATAACCGGCATCGGGCCGCTGGACGGCTCGGGGCCGGCCGATCTCTCGTTTTGCTCGGGCAAGAACCTTATCGACCTCTCCCGTGTGCTGGCCACAAAGGCCGGCGCCGTTGTCGCGCATGACATCCTGGAAGTAGCCGAGGGTACAGCGGGACCGTCGATGGTCCTCTGCGCCGACCCGAAGTTGTCTTTCGTCCGCGTTCTCCGCGAGTTCTTCGCGCCAGACTACGACGAAAACATGGTCGATTGCCCGTTTCCTATATTCAACGTACCGGGCGTTCCATCGCCAAAACAGACGGTATCCATCGGGTTTTATTCCGTGGTCGCTTCGATCGCCACTATCGGCAAAAACGTAACCATCCATAACCACGTCTCAATCGGCCAGCCCGGGTTCAACTATGTCCGCGACCCCGACGGCCGGTGGGCCCACTTCCCGCACCTCGGCGGCGTTGTCATCGGCAACGACGTGGATATCTATCCGTTTGCCAATATCGACCGCGGGGTGCTGTCCGACACTATCATCGGAAACGGCGTCAAAATAGACCATCACGTCCACGTGGCGCACAATGCGGTTATTGGGGATAACACCATACTCATCGCCCATACGGTGGTCGGCGGGAGCGCACATATCGGCCGAGGCTGCTGGATAGGCATCGGAGCGATGATCAAGGACAACATCACCATCGGAGACAACGTGACTATCGGCATGGGGGCGGTGGTACTGAAAGACGTTCCGGACGGAAAAACGGTAGCCGGAAACCCGGCAAAGGAGGTCAGATGAAGATGTTGGCCTGCCTGATTGTGCGCGACGAGATTGACATTATAGAACAGACGGTAAAAAAGTGGCTGGCGGGGGGAGTTAATGTCCACGTCCTCGACGATTGGTCCACCGACGGCACCTGGGAGGCTCTTGGGGCGTTTAAGGATGGCGTTGCACTCGAGCGGTGGCCAGCAATGCCGGGAGAAAAATGGGACTTTGCCGGTCAGCTCCGCCGCATCGAGGCGATAGCACTAAATCATCCTGATTGGTGGATAATCCCCACCGGGTCCGACGACCTGCTGTGCAGCCCGTGGCCCGGAGTTCGGCTGGTGGATGCGCTCTGGCGCGTCAGGGCGGAGGGCTACAACTTCATCGACACGGCGGTATTCAACTTTGTGCCGACGGTAGACGGGTTTTGCCGCGGGATGGACCCGGAGACGTTCTTCACCCACGGCGTGGCCCACTACGGGCACCCGGTGCACCGGATATTCATACAGCCGAGGGGCGTCAGCATCGACATTGCGACGACCGCGGCCCACCGGGTAACGATCCCAAGCATGAGGGTATATCCCACGCCATTCATCTACAAGCACTGGCCGCTGCGGAGCCAGCAGCAGGGTGAGCGAAAGATCTGTGAGCGGCGAGCCCGCTACAACCCCGAAGAAATCAAACGCGGCTGGCACACGCACTACGGGCATATAGATTTGACAAAGCCGTATAACTTCATCGCTCCGGAGAGTGGACTGTTTAGGTTTAGCGACATCTATCCTGGCATTTGAGAGGTAAGCGGTGGGTGCGTTAATTAACAATCTTTTATGTCTTGTGCGCGGGCTGATTCGATGCCGGCAGATCTGCGTGGTCTATCCGAACGTAGTCATCGGCCGCGGCGTCACCGTTATGCCGTTTGCCGTGTTGGGCCGACCGCCGATGAGCTCCGGAGCCGCTCACTTGACGAACTATTGGGAATACGGCCCGCTGATTATCGAGGACGGGTGCATCATCGGAGCCGGCGCGGTGCTTTATACCGGCAGCCATATCGGCGAAAACACGATGGTCTGCGACACCGCCTGCGTGCGGGAGGACGTGACGATCGGGCGGGACTGCCTGATCGCCCAGGGGGTGACCGTCAACCGAAACACCCGGATCGGCGACCGCGTCCGGATCATGGACAACGCCCACATGACCGGCCGCATGGTGGTGGGCGACAGCTGCTTTATCGGCATGATGGTGAGCTTCTGCAACGACAACGACATGGGCCGGTCCGACAGGCCGAAGGACAACTACGTCGGGGCGACGGTCGAACAAGGCGTCCGCATCGGCCACGGGGCCCGGATCCACCCCGGGGTGAGGATCGCCCGCGGCGCGGTCGTCGGCGCAAACGCGGTGGTAACCCGCAACGTGGGACCGGGACAGCGGGTCATGGGCGTGCCCGCAAGGAGACGCTGATGGGTGAATTGAAAGGTGTCGACTACTACAACGACCCTGCCAACCACGACCTGATATCCCGGCCGCTGGAGACCTCCCCCTGGCGGACGTTGTACGCCGCCGTGGCGGACAGCCTCGGAGAGCCGGACGGCCGGTTGATCGTGGAGCTGGGCTGCGGGACGGGGCGGCTGGCCCGGGTGCTGGCCGACCGGGGGTGGACCGGCTACCTCGGCATCGACTTTGCCGACCGGCTCATCGACCAGGCGGCGCTCTACGCTCCGGAATGCCTGTTTTTCTGCGCCGATATATTTTCCGAGTTTACGGAAGATGCGCTGGGCCGTGCGGATGTCGTGGTGGCCATGGAGGTGCTGGAACACCTCGAGAACGACCTGGCGGTCTTCGGCCACATCGTGCCCGGCACGTTCGTGGTGTTCGACGTGCCGAATTTTGACTGCGCGTCGCACGTGCGGCACTTCACCGATATCGGGCAGGTCATGGAGCGGTATGGGCCGTTGTTCGACGAGCTGCGGGTGACACCCCACCGGACGGGCGACGGGACGTACTGGATAGGGCAGGGCCAGCGGAAGGCAGATCTGCCGTCGATGGATGCTTGAGGGCATACCTATGTGATGTTATTTAGATATTTGGCTGCGCGTCGATGTATCTCTTTTCATCAACGCCGTCGACGCCCCCCGGGCGATCGTCAACAGCCCGTTGTTGGCCCGGTCGTAGTGGAAGACCGTCCAATCGTGGTCGGCGGCCATGAAGGCAATAATTGGCCGCAGTATCCCTTCCGACCCGTCCTCCCCGACCCACCCGAACGTCTCCACGTCGTGGAAAATGATATAGTCCCGCACCTTACCACCGTGCCGAGCCAGCTCCGCGGTCACCTGCCGACCGGTGTGGAACGTGTCGATGAACAGGATATCGGTTTCTTCGATTTCGATATCCAGGACGTTGGCCTGGCGGTAGGCGTAGTTGTGACCCTCCAGCACCGCCCGCTCGAACAACGCACCCACAACCGGGTCCAACACCAGGTCGTAGGAAACCAATCGCTTCGGACGGGCCGCCATGAAAGCCCGGGTGCTCGTCCCCTGTCGGACGCCGAACTCCGTCACATGCAGGCGGTTGATGGCCAGCCCGTGGAGGTAGGGCAAGTGCTCGTTGATGTCGGACTCCTGCGCACAGGCTTTGGCGTATTCGGTTTCAAAGAGATCCATGGATCACCTCTCTTGTAATTCTTTTGCCAACTTTTTGTATTGTGCTTTCGTAATATCGCTCATGGGAACATCGGCAAGATGCAACACAATGAGTCGGTGCAGATCCTGCACTGCCGTGACCAATGCTGCTATCGCTGCATCCTGCCGGTCTGCTCTCTCCGCAAGCCGTCTGTCGTTCTGTATTTTCCTGTAAAAATCATATGCGCGTTCTATCGCGGCAATATCACGGGTCGGGTCAAAACTACCGGGGATTAATGGATTGTGCATAAATTAGGCGATTATATACTTGACACGACCGAGTTAATGTATAAGGTTATTTTTCGGTAGTAGGTATTAAAGCTAATTGATCGTTTTCAGATCGTTCACCAAACTCTTTTCCCTTCAATGGGCGAAGATCAACAACAGCACCGAACTTACTAAAAACTGTCATGAATTTGTCGAAGTCCTTTCCCCAATAGATCATAGCACATGACATTGGGGCACCTTTCCCACCATTTTGTCCATTTACAAGAAACTTTAGTCGGGTGTCATAAAGGAAACAAACACCTGTAGCTTTACCAAAAACATAATTTTTCCAGTGTCCCGTATTAGTTGCTACGGGTACAAGCGCAAGGACTTCTGATTTGTATTCTCTGTTTGCCGCCTCACACCTTTTAAGCCATTGTTTAATTGATGTACCTCGTTCTTTATCAATCCCATATGGTGGATTTATGTAGATAGTAGGAAAATTCCAACTCTCCCTGAGCCCGTCATGCTTTGGAAGTTGATATTCATTTTTCGCATGTACAATGGAGTATTCATTAGAACAGGGGTCAAGGTCAATGTTCCCCCCGAAGAACTCACGCACAGCATTAACGTACTTTTCGGGAGTACCCCATTCTTGGCTTAGTGTTTTTAATGTACGACCTGCTGTCATGCGTGGATCTCCTGCCATTGCTTGCTTTTCAACGTTTCAATCTCTTCTTTAAGGACGGCAAGACGTTTATTAACTGGTGTGATAATGGTAAACCATCCCTCAATTACATCCCTATGAGAGTTAAAATAGGATTGTAGCGCGGCGTCGGCCGCTCCGTGCGGGGCTCGGGGTGGATCAGGTCGAACGGAGTACCGCAGTAACCACAGCAGGCATTTATCTCCCACCCCGCGCGGTTGATAGCAGCCAGCTCAGTCATTGATCAACTCCTTCCTCGCCTCCCCGATTCTACTGAGCGAATAACCGAGGTTCATCATCTCCGTCGGTGACAACACGATGCTCGTGTGGCCGCGCCGGATCATGCCGCCGCCTCCGGGAGTCCCGATAACCTCGACGGCAGGTTCTCCCTCTTGCTGACCCCACAACTTGCGGTCAAGCTGGTGAAACGTCATGTTAATGCGCGGGTACATCTCGGTAGTGGGTCAGTTTGAATTCAAAAGACTTAAAATATCCTCGATTTCCCAAAGATGGTCAGTAACACCCGCCTTCATTGCCGGGGTCATTTTCAAGGTCTGATGGATACGGCAGAAATTGTAGTACATAAAATGAAGGCTTACCGCGCACCAAAGGTTTTCAACCTTCTTAGAAAAGGCGTTTGTCAGTCTCGTAAAGCGTCTCATGTTCATACGCATTGTTAGATTCTGTCTCTCAACATAACTCGTTGAAACTTTCGCCCGATCAGGATTTCCGTTGATCGTATGCTTTTCGGCTCCAATACATTGAGCTGGGCTATATCTCTTTTCGGCTTCGGGAGGCGTACCATATATCTTGACGAGTTGGCTAAAATCCACTTCTGACCCGAAAGCATCTTCAACGGCTACCAAATACATCCCGTGACCATCTGTAGTAAGCTGTACTCTATTCGCCATTCTTGCGGCGAGGTCCTTCATAAATAGTGTCGCGTTCTCTGCATCACGCCTGCCAATGTGCCAAGTGGGGATGAGCTTAGAATCCGCACAAATGGCGGTGAACGTCCAGACATCGCCGTACCCAAAATGACCTTTCTTATCTTCGGGAACGTTTTTCTCTTTCGCGTAGCAGAAGGCCCAAATCTCGTCACACTGGATATGCTTGCAGGGGAGATCAACGAATACCTTGTCCTGGTATTCCGTGCAGACTTTCCCGAGATCAACAAGTAGCTTGACCACCGTGTTCTTTGCTACGCCCGTCATGCGGCAAGTGGCGCGGATGGAGTTACCCTCCACCAATGCCGCGACTACCTGTTTTCTCTTTTCGGGTTTTAAAGTATTCATACTATCTATTATACATGACCGCTCAAGCATGTCAAGCTTTTTCTTTCCTTTTGCCCATTTTCGTAGTATTTTCTTTTGATTGCATTTTTTTCTTGACGCCATTGTCCTATTCTGCTAATATTATTAGCATAGAAGGACAATAGTTGCAAGGAGAATTTAATGTTAGAAATCCGCAAAGCAAATTAAGCAACATTAAATCTGTAACGGAAACGGTACCTACTTTTGAATCAGAGGATTTAGAAATCTTTCTGGATGCGGAAATAGAAGTTAAAGTGGATAACAAAAAATGATTAATGGTGATAGGGTAAGACAGGCCCGAGAATTTAGGGGACTAACGCAAATCGAACTTGCAAAGAAGATTGGTGTTCATCAATCAGAGATTGTGCAAATCGAACTGGGAAGAATTACACCCGGTGATGAAATCCTACAAAAGATAACCTTTCAAGTTGGGTTTCCACCAGCATTTTTTAAACAACCGACATCGGTAGAATTCCCGCTTGGGTCCCTTTTGTATCGTGCGAGAGCCGCAATTACTAAAAAGGAGCGTAGTAGAGTATATCAATATAGCCGTATCTTCTATGAAGTTGTCAGCCATCTTGAAAGAAATACTCGTAGTAAGATTCAAAATCGTCTACCACGAATTGATGATATACCCGAAGATGCGGCAATCCAAACAAGATCGGCATTTGGCTTATCGCCAGATACTCCTATTAATAATTTAGTAAGTACCATTGAAAAGAATGGTGTTTTAGTAATTGCGTTACCTACTGACATAAATAAAATTGATGCGTTTTCCGTATGGGTTGGAGATGAGCCAAAACGTCCGATAATAATTCTTACTAATGGTTTTGCCCCGGGAGATAGACTTCGTTTTAGTATGGCGTATGAACTTGGTCATTTAGTATTACATCAAGCTATGAATGGAGATATTAAGAAGGTAGAGAAGGAGGCTAATAATTTCGCCAGTGAATTTCTCCTGCCTAAAGAAGCGATGCTCAAAGAATTAGATCGTCCTGTAAATATGAATAATATTATTGATATGAAAAAACGTTGGAGGGTATCTATCCAGGCGATTATGATGAGGGCGCGAGAGTTAGAGGTAATAACGCAAAGACAATACAAGTATCTGATTTATCAATTAAATAAGTATGATTGGAGAACAAAAGAACCGATAGAAATACCAATCGAAAAACCCCGTCTTGTCGGACAAGTTGCGGAATTAAAATATGGTACACCAATAGACTATAGAAAGATAGCGACACATACAAATCTTCCAGTTCAATTGATTCGAGATACAATCGAAGCACACGCTATTAAAAGTACTATTTCTGGAAATAATAAACCAGAAGGTGATAATAAGGTAATTACAATAACAGAAAAAGAAACTTAATCATTATCCTTATGCCATCTTTTTATGGCGGCGTTTTGCGCGATTTCTTTTCTACGTTTTGCGGTTAATTTTTCTGCTCTGGCCTTACCGCCCTTCAATCCACCTAATCTTCCAAGGGCCACGGCAGCTGCATTCTTCTCTCTTACTGGCGATGCTTCTTCGACGGGCTTCTCTTCTGTCGTCTGATCAGTAATGAATTTGGCAAGCTGATTAATGTCGGTTGGTGTTTTCTTCTTTGTCATGGCTTATTGTAGCATGACCGGTCAAGCATGGCAAGAAGAAAAACAAAAAATCTTTATTGGTATTTTATAATTGTATATAATATATTTTCTTGCAAATTCGTTTATGTGTAGTATTATTAATTAATATTATATAATATTGAATCATATTTAAACCTTTTTGGAGATATGCAAAATGTCGAACGAAACCCTCGAAAAGAACGTAAAAGACCTCGAAAGAACTACCAAGGAATTAGTGGGGGCCGTCCAACAATTGAATCGCCACCTCCACGAAATTTTGAAGAGAATGGGTGCTATTAGTTCAGACCCACCGACGAAGGTTTACAGGTAATATACATATTTTTAAAAGGAGAAACTAAAATGGCTAACATAGGAGATCGTTTCGAAGTTGGTACTACCGCTTCCGAGACAGGTAGATATAAACATTCTGCTTGCACAAACACGATAATTCTTAATAGGGGAAACAGAGTCCCTCCGTGTTCAATGGGAGGCTGTCCAAATCAGGGAGCATACTGGATTCTAAAAGAAAAGCTCACTTAGGCGCAACTTTCATTTTCCCATTAATGCAACTGGCTATCTCGCAATCTGCATAACCGAAGAGTTTTCCGGCGATCCAAATATCAAAGTCATTCGCAATTTCATTTTCCGAAACAGATTGCAGATGGTCGATGATGCTTTTCACAAACTCGTATCTGAAGATCCAGAAACAAACGCGGCCTGGACTGGTTGACACAACGCTGGCCCTGCAACCCTCGTCTGCGACGATAGGTAGCAGTTTATCCACGTAGGTTTGATCACAGTCTATATTCGCGGCGAGCTTAGCTCCAAGCCTAACTTGTTCGCAATACGCGATAGTTTGCCCGGCCAAAAAACCTTCAATATATTTCTTAACGCCCTTACTTACCGTCAACTCGAAAAATCCTCCAAGTCAAACTGACCCACTACCAATATTTGTGCGATTCTCTTTCTGATTCTTCCTCTCACATCATCGTCCACCCCGGCAATAAAGACCATCGGTTCGTGGTTCCTGTGCGCCGCCGATAGAAGCGCAAACTCGTTGGCCACGGCGCGGGTTATATCCAGTTCCCGTGCGATCCGGTTAAGGGGATGATCCCCGATAAGTTCCAACATCCGAAAGCACGCTGCTGCCACCTCGAGGATGTCCTGACGAACCGACTCGTCGTCTTGGATTTTGTCGTCCAGATTTGATAGCGTCCCGACGAGTGTGGCCATGTCGAGGCGGATGCCGCTCACTCGCGTGAAGCCCGCTTCACGCGAAGTCCTATAGTATCCACGCCTCCGGGTCTACGTGGATCCCTTCCACAATGATCTCGTAATGGACGTGCGGGCCAGTCGAGATCCCGGTGGACCCCATGGTACCCACGACGTCCCCGCGGCGCACCCTGTCTCCCTCGGCCACGAAGACCGCCCCCAGGTGGGCCACCATGGTCCGGACCCTGGGCGAGTGCTCAATGACCACCACGTTGCCGTAGCCGGAATAACGCCGGCCGCCGCCGGCAAACACCACCACCCCGCCGCCAACGGCGCAGACCGGCGTCCCCTCGGCGTTGGCGATATCCAGCCCGGAGTGAAACGACCGACACCGCCAGACCGGGTGGACCCGGGAACCGAATCTACTGGATATCCTGCCGGGCGCCGGGGCGATGGAGGGGACGCTGCCGAGGTCCACCGCCCGGGCAAGCTCCCGCACAGCCTCCCGGGAGCGCGCCAGGTCGAGGATCAGGTCGATCGTCTCAAACGTCCGCGACCCCAGCAGGGCAGGGGAGAGAAGGAGGATAAGGATGAGGCGTTTCATCTCAATTCTGTTTCCATTCGTCAAGGGTTACAAGATCGACACGTTCCGAGTAATATCCGTTGGAGCATCCAAACCAACGAATAGTTACGCTGCCCTTAATCGTGGAAATCTTATAGAATGTCCACGTCCAACTCTCAGCATATTTATCAGGTTTCCATCCTTCTGGCCCAATATCGCCTGAGATTTCTTCGGCCTCAATGATGGGAGTCCCTATCAGGTCGGCTATATCTCCGGCGATATCCTCGACCGTTACGTGTTCGGAACACTCTTGATTGTGAAAAAGGACATATTGTTCTTTGTCGTCGACGACGAAAACCATTTTGTCGTCTCCGGTAGTACCTTCAATAGAACGCAACGTCTTGCCGTTAAGAATCTCAAAATCAAGTATTTCCATATCGTTTCTCCTTTTCTCTGGCCGGGGCCTCGTTCGTCCCGAACGGGGTGGCCTGTCGCTCACTCGCGCCCCCGATTTGCGCGAAAGGTTCTACTCCTCCCCCACGTATTTTTTCAACAGCCCCTTGATCTCTTCGTTCTCGGCCGTTGCGTCCTGGAGGTATTGCTGGAGCACCCGGTTTTCTACCCGCAGCCGGGCGTTTTCGGCATAAACGTTGGCTATCCGCTCCACTATGGCGTCGTACCGGACGTCCTTGGCCACGATCATTAAGGTGGGCCGCCCCACCAGACCGACCCAGACGGTCACGGCGATCAGAGCCGCGGCCCACCAGAAGTTTCGGTGGATCAGCCAGCCCCTGGACGACAGGATCCGCTCCAGCCGCGTGTTTTCGGCCACTTCGACGATCCACCGGCGGTGCATGGCGCTCAGGGCGTTCGTGAGGTCGTACATGGCGCCCGCGCGCCGGCGCAGCACGGCGGTGGCGGCGGCGGCCTGCTCGTCGGTGGCCTGCCGCGTCCCCTTGATTTTGTGGATCAGGTCGTCGTACGACGGGAACCGCTGGTGCGGCAACAGCATACAGTTGACCACAAACAGCAGCTCCTTGACGCTCCGGGCCTCCCAGGACGGGTCATAGCCGGTCAAATCCGGGTCCGGGGCCCGCGGCGGGTTGCGGAAAATTGCCCCGACGCAACTTTTGGCAAGTTCTCTGACGGTCATACTGGAATCCCCAACGTTTCGCTCCAATCCTTTGAGAGCGGAAAGTAGAATCGTATCCCTTTGCCCTTAGCCTGGGCGTAACGGATCTCCGAGAGCGTTGATTTCCCTATGTAGTTGTCTTTGTTTATCACGAGGATTTCGTTGGCGATGTCTATTTTGTGCTTGTGGAGGACGTCAAGGGCCTCTTTTTGGTCCTCTGTGATGCCAAGGTGGTCATGATGGTCGAACCCGCCGACCGATAACACCACCCGGCCGGCCAGTGTCTCCTCGAGGACCGCCTTTTCCCATTCCGGTTTGAACTTTGTTGAGCCGCAGACGCAAACGATGGGGACCTTCTTGCGTAATCGCCATTCATAATGTTCCCGATTGCACCGCTTGTGAATGCCGGCGCGCCATTGATCGCGCTCGAGTTGGAGACCCTTGAGCCGCTTATACTGACAAAAAAGAAACCGGAATGCCCGCATTAAACCGAGTTGCCCATGTGGCGAAAGGACCGGTTCTTTTCCCTGGTCTTCGCATTCCTTGAGATATTCGAGAATTTTTTCGTAGATCATTTCAACCCCATGGAAATCTGTTTTTCATCACAGTGGCACGCCTTTAAGAGCGTCTTGACTTCCGCCGATGGGACTCGTTCTATCGTCAGGCCGTTACGTATCCATTCGGCGACGTCCTTGGCCGTCTCTTTCCGACATTCCGGAATATCCACAACGGCCCCCACGACGCACCCGCAGGATTTAACGGCTATGTAGGCCATGTGTTCGGTCATGTTTTTTCGACTTCTGTCACAACGACACTAACCGTTACATTGCCGTCTCCCAGAGACTCGAATACCGGTTTAATCCGTTCGCTGAATTCCTTCGTTACCTCTGCAATCGGCCTGAGTATCCGTTCGTCGAGTATAGGAGGCCCAAAGTTTCCGAAATGGACGTAGACCATCTTCATCGGGTCAAACCGTCCCCGGTAGATACTCTTTGGTAAAGATGGTGTTCATTCTTTCCTCCATACAGGGGATAGGTTCTCCCATCGCTCACATATCTCCCGCAACCTCCGCACCTCTGCGAGGAGGGCGGGGATGTCGGTTTTGAGTAATTGCGATACACCATATTCAGAGCATAGAAATAGTGCATCTTGACGCCTTTCTTCAACGGCCCTTAATTCATCTTCGGTCATCATTGGCCTCCGTAATAGTCGTCAAGGATGCCGTTTACCCCATACACCGTGTCCTTGAAGTTGGAAATGGTGTATGGGTCTATGTGTGATACCGTTCGTATCTCCCCTAACGCTTTCTCGGCACGGGTGGCGCGATTAAGGAGAGCCGTGATACATTCCGCTCGATCATTCCATAACAATGTTGAGTATTCGGAGCTACTTTCCTTAGAATTGTTCCGAAAAACCTTTATCAGTTCTTCCGGTGTCATTTTGTGTCCTCCTCGTTGAGGATGGCCCTGATGTCGTCGAGGATGTCGTGCGGATTCCCCCCGATCGTTGATACCCCGCAGAAGTCGCACATCTTCTCTACGGGCAACTCCTCCCGCACCCTATCGATGATAGCGAGGAGGACGTCGATATCGATGACGAGTTGTGGGTAATCGTAGTTTATACCCATTGCGGACACAAGCTTGTCGTGTAGGGTCTTGTGCTCCTCATTCCTCTTTCTTATTTCTTCTATCATGGCTTCTCCTTTACGTATCTCCTCGCCGCTTCACGGATGGCAGCGTTTAAAGAACCGGCACGTGCCTTTACCCCTTGTTCATAATGCGCATTACCCACGTAGCGTTCCGTGTGGACAAATGTAGAGGTAAGTATTGTCTCGTGAACAACTCTGTACCCCGCCTTGTGGAATGCCCTCAGTATGGCCATAGAGCCTTCGTCGGAAAAGAGCCAATCGATAAACTCTTTCCACATCCCGTAAGCTTTGTTGTCACAAAACCATTCGTATTGGTTATGCTCTAACGCGTCCTTCGTCACTATAAAGCCAAGCCACTCTGCTACTCTCTTATCTATGTCCATGTTATCCCTCGTCAATAATTGACTGTATCTGTTTACGCACGTATTCAGGACCGGGAGCCCACTCTACACCATCGGGCAAGGTTATCAATTCTCGTATCCTGTCCAGACTCCCCGTAGGCATCACGGAGGGCTTCGCCAACAGTGTCCTCAGTATCGCGGCCATGCCGGAGTCGGTCTGTAATTTTAGTTTCATATCTGACCGCGTATCATTAACGTACTGGGGGAGTTTGATCGTGTCGAGGTCTATCCCCGCGAACTCCGCTACCGCCCGTAGGTCTTTATCGTTCAACATATGGGCCTCCTCTACTGCCAGCCGCGCTTTTCGCGTATTTATAACCCGCGTCGTAGCCGTCCCGGAAACTCTCGACAAGCGCACCCTCCGCCTTCTCTGCCTTCTCCTTCCACGAGTCGGCCAGTTCTTCGTGCATCTTGCAACCGTCGCGCATGATCTCGTAGGCGTGATAATTTTCATTCGCTTGTTTCACCGCTTCATCCCGCTCCCGTTCGAGTTCGGTAATGCGGGATATTGCCTCATCGAGTAGGTGGTGTTTTGTTGAATTTGTGGTGTTACGCTCCACCAGTGCATTTCTGAGCACGTCTCTAAACTCCACCGCCAGGGGAATAGACAGCACTATTTTGTCGTTATTATTTTTTACGGCATCGTCGAATAGGCTATATATTTTATCTAAGTCCATCATTCTCACTCCTTGTTAGTAGGGGGGTGCGGTTGTCCTAAAACGCAAGGGGGAATGCTTCAAAATGACCGTTTTCGAGACAATGGCACGCTGCCGCGAGCGGCAACAAGAACAAAATCACAACGGCAATAAACAGGATTCCCCAAAACCAGTCCTCGATAAACCTCAACCCCTTTCGTCGCCAATCGGCTACTCGCCACGCTATAGTCCTGCACCACCACCATTGAAAAGAATTCATCTTCTCATTTCTCCTTTATGACCTTGATAATTGCTTCGGCATGATCGTGCAATTCACCCACGGTTTTAGACTGCAACATTCCATGCGCCGATTCCCGTATCTCCCCTATCACCTTCTTGGCGGAGGCGAGTTCGGCGCGGGCGGTGCGGAGGTCGTCAAATATCTCTTTTAGCTGAGTGCGGAATTTATATGGGTCTACACCGTGATTGGCAACGGCGTATTCAATCGCCATTTCACAGTTAAATAGTTTATCTTCCAGGTCTAAGTCAAACGGTCTATCCATCACTCCCTCCGTTACATGGTATTTCCCATCCGAGTTCTTTAAGCAGTGCGTTAGCAAAATCCCTTTACACCTCTGCCTCGTCTGCTCGTTTGGTCTCGGCGGCAAGGCGGGATCGGAGGTCGGAGATTGTTCTGTCTTTTTCGTCAAGGATTTCTTTTGTATTGGCCCGGCTCGCTGCCAGGCCAGCATCAAAGCCACGTGTAAATTCGTTGGGCCTCATAATCTCTCTCCTTTAAAGGGTGTGGGCTGGTACGCTCGCCAACAGTTTACACCGCATGAGAGCTGTCCTTTTCGCACCACATCTCACGCCAGTTCCCACACCCTATTCGGTTACTTCGTCCTTTGTATACTCGCCTAAATATTCTATGGAGAATGATTCGACTTCTCCGCACTTAACGCAATAAAGTTCTATCCCTGAAAAGTTCCTCAAGCCGAACAATCCCAGATGGTGCGATTCTGGGCCAGTAATGAGAACATTGAAATCTGCACACCCACATTTCTTACAGATACGTCTCATCGTCATCCTCTACTTATTTGTTAGGCTGGGGTGGGAGCGGCTTATCATCCCACAGGGCCGAGACATGTCGGGGTCGCGATCCCATATAATCGCTACCGTGTTAATCACAGACAGTACGGACTATGGGCACATTCCAGTACTGCCCTTCCCCCCTCCGCCGAGGCCCAGCCATAGATTACGAATCCAGATTTTCTCCCAAAATGATCTTGCCGAACTGTTTAGCCGTTGTCTCTTCATCCTTCATGCCGCAAGCGAAACAAATATTTTCACCGTTGGGGCCGTAAGGACGCAACTCGGCCGTTTTTCCACAAAGCTCGCAGCGTCTACGCGGCATCTTTTCGACAACAATCACTCTGTTGCCGGCACTGTCTTTGATAGCATAAGTCATCTCGGCCACCCCCGTATCATCTCCCCCGTCCAGTAGGGACGGATGGAGTTCTTCATAAACACCGGGATCCCCCGCGCCCGGCATTGCGCCACGGCATCGGCTATCCACCGGGGGTCGGGTGCGTACTTCTTTGCCCCCGGCCCAGTCATGGCGCCGAGGATGAGCCAGTCGGGAAAGGCGAAGTCAAAGAAATCAAATGACCCGAGGATCGGTTCGTAGGACATGAACTTGATATTTTTAGAATCCTGCCTTCTGAGTCCGAGGTATTTCTGGTAATCGATCTGCCCCGTCACCGTCACCCCGAGCCAGCAGTTCGGCGGGAAGTCGAACTCGGCATATCGCCGGGGGTTCTTGGTTAGGAAGATGAAGGTCCTGGGACAGGATTGTTTTACCCGACCGTCTCTATCGACAACGTAGTGTGCATAATGCTCGTCTTGGAATCTCGCTTTATCGATGACGTCCTGTATCCATTCTTTCGGAACCCAATCACCGAAAAGATCGCACATCGATCCAACAAATATTTGTTTCTTCCCCTTGAGATGATCTACTTCATTCAACCGTTCCGGGTGAAACGTCGGCCTGAATGGGTCGGCCGGGTCGAGGCCCCACTTCCCGGCAAACCGCACGCACATCCGGCGGGCGTAGCAGTAGGAGCAGTTATGACGGCAGCCGGTAACTGGATTCCAGGTGTAGCCGGCGGTCCCGTCGGGGTTACGAACCCACTCTATCTTCGTTCGATTCATTGTCCTCTTCCTTGTGGTGTACCGGCTCGGGCCGGGCTGGGTAGTACACCAGCTCCTTCGGGTGATACCGGCCTGACCGCTTTTCGCCGTCCAGCCGGACGTACACGTACCCGCCCCGGGCGCAGGTGATTGTGCCATATGCGCCATTAACTGTCCGGACGCGCCCGAAACGCCGCAGGATGATGCCGTAGCGGTAGCGGACGTACCAGAAAGGTGTCAGGTGTTTGAGGCCGTGTTCCTTGAGGAAGCGTGAGATAGCGCTCATCGGATCAACCCTCATATTTTTCGTTTGCGGGGGGTTTGCTGGGGTCATTGTAGGTCCGCCAGCTATCGATGAGATAAAATCCGCCGTACCGAGTAGCATTCCATACCGAATCACCGGCTGAAAACGACGTTATCCCGGTATCGTAAAATTCCTTCCAGTTTCCAAGCCATTTCCCGCATCGGGGGCATTGTGGCCGAAATCGCTTGACCTTCATCATAACGTACCGGCTATGGAAAATATCCTTTTCTCTGTCCGGTTTACGGTAGCATTTCTGGACTATATACACCGGAGCAAGATGTCCGTCTTCGGCACAGGCCGTTTTTGAAGAACGGAATAGCTTATGCAAAAACATCTTAATTTTACTCATTTCCTTAAATCCTCCAACTGTCGGTCGCCTCCGATCAGGGCGGGGAGTTGCGGCACCAGGATCTCGGCAATCGTGCGGCCGTCGGGCATAACGATAAACGGCAAAAACTCCTGGTCGAACGTTGTGATGTTGGATTCAACCGCCTCAAGCTTGGCCTTAATCACCAGCGTCACCGCCCGCCACATCCGGCGCTCTTCCTTTTCGTATTCTTCTTGCACCGTGCGCTCCGAGCGCTCCCTGCCGGTCGGCGTTTCGGTAAAGCGCCGGTCTGTCCGATCCGGCCGCGGGAAACTGTTGCGCCGTGCTATTATTATCGAATCCAAGCGTTCCCATTGTTCACGTTCTCCCGGCCAGAGTCTCACGCGCAGCGTGAGGTGGCCACGTGTTCACCCGATCAAAGCCCACTTTGATCGGAATCCTAAAATGGTATATCATCCTCATCCGGCGCGGACGTGCCCTTGCTGTGCGGCGGCGCATCGGCCTCTCCGGGCCCCTGGGGCCGGTTGCCGGCGGATCCAAGCATGACCATGTTGGAAAGGACGACCTCCGTGGTGGAGCGCTTTACGCCGTCCCGGTCGGTCCATTCCCTGGTCTGGAGCTTCCCCTCCACATAGACCTGCTTGCCCTTGGAAAGATATTCGCCGCAGACCTCGCCCAGCCGCCGCCACGCCACGCACCGGTGCCATTCGGTGCGCTCTTCTTTCTTCCCGGAGTTCTTGTCCGTCCATTTTTCGGACGTGGCGATCGAGAACGTGGCGACGGCATCGCCGTGGTCAAGATACCTGACCTCGGGATCGGCGCCGAGCCGGCCGATCAGCATTACTTTATTGAGGCTCATGAGCATTCTCCTGTTCGGCGCAACGGTTTATTCCCATCGCCAATAAATATTGCTTGAACGATATTTCTTTTGGTGAATTGCGCCGTTGTTGTTCTATGCCTCCCGGCAGATGCGTATCACAATAGGCTTTTACAAGCGTAATGGCCATATAACCATAAAATTTGATATACCGGCTTGCGGTCTCATAACATCCTGTGTGTGCACAAATATATGAATTGCGCTTTCTGAGATTTAGTTTTTTATGCACGTTACATAGAGCAACTCCACGCTTTTCTATAATTGCGTTTTTAAAGCATCCGGGAAAAAAACACCACAACGCGTGTTCAGAACAAGAATTTGGGAACATAGTGCCCCGATAGGTAACTGGATTATTACACCCAACTACCATACAATGATCAGTGTGATTCTTAGGCATATCAATCTGATCCATGCTTTTCCTCCGTCATTCCGAGCCGCACCTTCCAATAATCTTTCAGTCCTCCGGGAGGCAGGGGTGGCAGTTCAGGGTTCAGCGGCTCGCCCCGGATGATACCCTGCTCGATTAATGCGCTTTTCATAGCACACCCTCGTCTATCGACGAGATAGGCCGCCACTTCTTCGGCAGCATCTTCTCCACATGCGCAGCCGAATGTTCTGGATGCGTCAACTGCCTGTCTCACCGGGCAGGAATAGTCTTCTCCGAGGCATTCTCTGCATTGTTCTTTATCCATCCCCTTCCTCCAGCTCGCCGGCTCCCGCCAGGTCCTCGGTGATAATATACCCGAGGCCCATGAGGACCAGTACGGCGCCCAGGACGACGATCATGGCGATCCCGACGATGATCCAGAATGTGTTCATAAACAAGTCCTCGTTATAAACCGATGATACATCACAATACTTCCGGCAACCGCGACGTTGTATGATTCCACGCCGGAAGTTTCTACCGCTATGACTCGGTTGCATCGATCTAAAATTTGCTGTGGCAGACCTGAATCCTCAGCGCCCATCAGATAGATAGCCCGATCCGGGTGAGCACAGGTATGGAGAAGATCACCGCCCATTTCAACCCCAATGAGAACCGCGTCCTGGGGCCGATGTGTATTGAAGTCCTCAAAATCGACGTAATGTCGCAACGGAATATGGCGCCATGCCTTGACGGTATCCCCCGCCTGCCTCTTGTAGCGTCTACCGATTGTGAAGATGCCCGCTGCTCCGAGTTGATAGGCAGAGCGCCAGAGAGTACCGACGTTGATCTCTGTTTTAGTATGATAGATGCCGATCTCGAAGTATCCGCGCATCAGTCCCTCCTCATCCCCAGTACGGCGATGTTGGCCGGGAGGGGAACGATGTCGGTCTCGTTCTCGATGTCGGTCAGGGCTCTGTCGATGCGCCGGCGGTCGTCCGCACTCATTGGGATCCCGCAGTCGGAATAGAGCCCGGCGATGAGGTCTCCCATGGTGGGCGACCCTGATTTCCGTGAAATCGGAATGATGTTACCCATAGAACCAACTCCTTTATGCGGGCACCATGAATGGAGCCCCTACGGGGGCATCACCCCACTCGGCAGGCCGAGCGGGGGCCCCGATGAATACAAAACGGGTTACAGATGTAGGGGCGGCATTAATGCCGCCCGGTGTTTCCTCGGTTGCACCTTTTTGAGCCCCTCGGTCTCGGCGAGAAGATCGACTACATAGGCATCATCGTTTTCGAGCATACGGCGCTTTACATCGATGATTATTAGGCGCCATATTCCTTGGTCCATCGACAGGAGAACGATCTGTTTACGCCTTGGGTAATATTTCTCGGTCAGGCTTTCTTCTGGAATGGTAAATCTCAAAAGATGATCAGTAATATTCTGGACTCTGGCCTTGATCTGATACTGATGTTTTATACTGGTTTGAATCGTTATGGGTTCCATCTATATCAATTCCTTCGTTGTTGGATCCACCCAACAAGATATTCCGCCACCCCATATATGCGCTATCCTGCCATGAAAAAACGTCTCACAGACAGATGCGTGATAGATGCTAATCGGGAACTCGATGTGGTCATGGGTTGGCTCATAACTCTTTGGTTCTTCACCTATATACCCAGCTATGGATCCACTGGGAAAGCAGGGGACGACCTTTAGTAATCTCACTTTTGTTTTTGGTGACGCGCATGATAAAAAATTAAACTTCATATCGTCCTCACTTCCTCATCCCACACCGCCTTTTCAAACCCCGGGTCCATCGGGGTGATCGGCGTGGTTCCGGGTGCGATCCGGCGGACCCGCATGTCACATGCCTTACACCGCCACTGCTCGGCCTCGACGACGGCCCTCGGCCCTATCATGGAGGACTCTACCCGTAGCCGGATACCGGATCGCTCCAGCCGCATCTCGCGTCCGCACCAGCAGAAGAACTGAGGAATACGAGTCATTTTTTTGTACACCTCTCCACCATCATCAGCCACCACTCGCGCTTGATGCCGGTCCCGCGTTCCAGCAGGTCGGCTATCGACGGGGTGATGGTCTCCTGGTCGTTGGCGATATCGGCGATAGCCGAGGGGTCCAGCCGCGTTTTGCGCGACAGCTCCTTGACCGCCTTCTCGTCCCGGATGCCGAGTTTTTTAAGAATGGCCGCGAAGTTCTGCCCGGGAGTGGCGTCGGTATCGGGGACGAAGTTGATCTGGGGTGGTTTACGTCTTGTCATTGCGGACATTCCTATAGGCCGGCAACAACCAGCTCAAGTTATAGACGACAAACACCAGTAGCATGATATTAATTCCCATCGCCAGAAATGATGCCGGTTCTTTCGGCGTTACCAAGAACAAGATGAAGGTTCCGATAACCCATAAAAGGCAGAGAATCATGAAGGAAAACCATATCCACCAGACAAGAAGCTCCCAGTTGAGCTTCCGGAAGAAGCCGACGGTGCGGGTTTTGATGCCCGTCGATACCTTCACGGTGAACGTATTGACGGCAAGGAATCCTTTGACGATCCTGCTAACCTCCGCTTTAAGCGGAGACCGGTCGGGTTCCCGAGTTTTTATCATGTTTTGTCCTCCGGTACGTTTAAAAGCCAGCCGACACCCTTGAGCACCTTCGACCACAGCCAGATGCCGTAGTAACGCTGGGCCTCGTAAGACAGGAGCAGCGGTATCCACCGCAGAAGCTCACAAATCAGCAAGAAGATACCGAACGGCCACATCCATATTGTCGTCCTGGGTGCGGTCGTGTAGATATCGACCCCGTCCCATTGCCCGACGTACCTGAGCTTATCGGATACCGGGCCACCGTGCTTGATGAGGACGGTTTTGGTGCTACTGTACATACGCCTCTCCCTGTCCCATCTGCGCCCACACCCGGTTCTCCCGGGTCTTGGCATAGCGGAGCGTCGTGTTGATGTTCGAGTGCCGCAGGACCGTCTGGACCACATCGATATCGACGCCCCGGTCCAGCAGCCTGGTCGCGGCGTACCGCCTAAAGGCGTGCGGGCTCACGTAGTACCGGGGCGGATATTCCCCCGGTTCGGAGATCAGCCGCTGGACCCCGGCGCGCTCGGCCGCCGCGTGGATCCCGCCCCACGCCTGATCGTAACTCATTCCCTCGAACGGCCCCGCCACCTGCCTTCGAAGCCACTCCACCAGCCCGCGGTGGACCAGTGGAATGCGCCTGATCTTTCCGCCCTTTCCCCGGACCTTCATCGCCGGCCGGCGCCGGCCGTCTTCGATGCGGTCGAGCTCAAAGTCGCCGGCCTGTGCCCCGAGGGCCTCGGAGATACGGACGCCGGTGAGCGCCAGGAAGTTGATGAGGTTCCTGATACGGGGCGAGGCGTGGCGCTTGATCAGCTCGAACTCGACGTCGGTAACCGCCGGGTACTCCCGGGCGGCGGGCAGCGAGATCTTGAACCGATCACCCAGCGGCCTGCCCAGCCAGCGGTAATAGTTTTTGAGGGCCACCGCCGCAACGTACCGCCAGGAGCCGTTGCCCCTGATACGGTTGAGGAAGCCCTCGATCTCGTCCTCGGTGGCCGTGTTGATGTCGCCGGGGTAGACGTCCCGCCACCGAAGGAGGACCGTGCCGTAGACCTTGATGGTGCTTGCCCTCAGCGGCCGGGGCATCTTCCGCTGCCGGAGGTGGTCGATGAACTCGGGGACGTGTTTATGCACCGCCGGACTCCTGCTTTTTGTGCGGCCGTTTCTTGTTGGCGACGAGGGTCGCTAACCGGAAGATTAACTCTTGCTCGACCCGCAATATCTCTTTCGATGTGTTTTTGAATCCCACCGATTCCTTATCAAACACTCGTTCCAGGTTTTCACATAAGAACTCGCTCCTGGTTTTACCCCATGCGTTGAATTCGTCGGAAAGAAACACGACCATTCCGAAACGACTGGCCCGCAGATGCAATGCACCGGAGGCAAGGCGGAGGCGGAAGAAGTTGTTGCCATATATATAAATATTCGTGTGATCTCCCCACTCGCAGCCCGCCACGTATTTTCTGTCGGCGAGTTTACCGATGATCTGCACGGCCTTACAAAGCACCACCATAACCAGCGACGCCAGCCACTGAAACATCTTTTTCATGTCTTACCTCTCCTTATTTCGTTATTATCAAGGGCTTCAAATCCTCCGGCCATGCCGGCATCCAAAGGCGGCCCCACCATGTATCATAAAATTCTCGGTTGACACCATAAAGATGGTTGTAGCGGTCTATCCTGGTGACCATCTCAGCCATCCGCTCGCTCTTGGCCTTGCCGATCCCGATTTCGGCCGCATTGATCATTTCGTTTTCTGAGATCGCATAGGTTATGTCCCCAGTATCGTCAACGGTCTTTTTGTAGGCCGGCAACGAATACAGGATGCCGTGCATCTCTCCATACTCGGAGGTCGTGCCGAAGAAAAAACCAAAAGAAATGACGGCGAAAAAAGCCCACACTAACACCGCGATCGCAACCCATAGCCAGCTTTCCTCAGCGTAACGAACCAGGATGGCGATCGTCACGCAAAGAACAACACCGGAAATTAAAATCCACCACATATCGTTTACTCCTTAATGTGTTTTCTCATTAGATCAGCCGCCACCTTCTTATTGTTGGAAATGCCGGAGTTGTTTCATCGGCCACCCATGTGTACGGGACTGTCCGTATTTCTTCCAGCCCCTCGATCTCCCGGTCCAGCTCCCGCTCCCGGCGCTGCCGGAAAAACTCGGCCTCTACGTGCAGGTCCATCGCCTCCCGGCCGTAGTGGACCAGCAACTGCTCCTTGATGGCGGGCTTGCCCTCCAGAAACGCCGCGATCATCGCCACGGCATCCTCGTCATCGGTCCTGCCGAACCGCGCCGATACCCGAGCGTCGTAGTTTCCTTCCGGCATGGAAAGCACCAGAAACGACCGGCCCTCTGCCCGGTAGCATTCGGCCAGGCAGTCGAGGGCGGCCTGGGTGGGGACTCCGGACTTGCCGGGCTCCCCGGATACCCCGTCGAAATTAAGTTCACCAACGGGCGCGCCGTTGATGGCGATGTGGATCTTCTCCCGCGCCTCGTCGAATTCCTCCCTGGTTATCTCGTGTTTGACGTACCGTTTAAACGCCAGAATCATCTCGGATACAAGATATTGTCTGCGTCGGCTCATCGTTTTCCCTCCAGCCAGGTTTTGATTATTCGCGCGGCCTCGACCTGACCCATTGCCGCCGCCCACCCGGCCGCCTCCGAATCGATTGGCGCCTTGATCTCGTTGAGATATCGCAGGCAGTCGATGTGACCGTTTATCGCCGCCCGGGTGGCCGCCCACTCATTGATCGGCGCTCCGATCTCGTTGAGATACCGCAGGCAGTCGAGGTAACCGTTTTCCGCCGCCCAGGTGGCCGCGTTTGGGTGAAGCAGCGCACCCTCACGAACGAGCCGTTTCAGCACCGCCGGCGTGATACGCCGTCGCCGACCGAGGATCAGTCGGTGGGCCTTGTACTTAACCGGGCCGTCCTCCGTCCACACCGGTTCACCCTCGGGCAGGGTAACGGTGCGGATCCAGTATGCCCCTCCCTCCGGATACGAGAGGCACGCCAGGATTTCCGAGGAGACAAAGTAGATTCCGCCCTCCTGGCAGCGGCCGGAGGGGTTCCACTGCCACGGGTCAACGTTCAGCCCATCGACCAGCCGCAGCCCGTAGTGAACCTCGGATTTGTTCGTTAGCTTGTAATAATTCATTGATCTTCTCCCTCTATTATTATCGTATCATATATTCAGTTAATCCGGTCATGTGTGCAGCGTTTTTTTGAAAAAAATCAAATCCAGATACATGCCGCCGCCCAAAACTCGGCGCCGGAGCGGATTAAATGGGTATAGGCCCCGCCGATCTCGCCCACCGGCCACCAGCCGGAGGCGTTGAGCGCTGCAATCTCGCCCCCGGATACCGCTTGTCCAACGAACCGAAGCCGGATACCCCGGCCCTCCCGCGTGTCGAAGTCCACCCGCCGGGCCCGGATGATCGTCAGGGTCAGGACATCGGACCTGAGATAATCGGCAATAATGTCGTCCTTTGTCATATGTCACCGTTCTCCATAAGGAGGGGGAGGGGACCGAGGGGGATACCGGCGGGGGAACCGGTCCGGCCCCCTCCCCATCAGGAGGCTACTTTTTTTCTACCATGACCTCGCGGGCCGCCTTTTCGCGGAGCAGGAAGTTCTCGGTCGATACGTTGTTCGCCAGGACCAGCAGCGCGCACATCCCGGCATACTGATCCCACCAGGCGCAGCCGGATTGATCGCACATCATGTTATTTAATCCCTCACAGGTGCGAATTTCTGGATCGGGATTAGCCAACATCCCCGCCTTGTAAATCGGACAAATAGCCATAGATACCTCCGTTAAAACATCTCCCTCTGCCGCCGAAACAGCGGCAACTCGTCAATTGGTTTTGTCTTTGCCCTGATCTTCTCCCGCCACGTCCACTCGGCCTCGGCCTTCTCAACAGAGCGGTCCCGCTGGGGTTTCTCGGAAAATAGACGGGGCTCCTGGGCGTTAGTTTTCTTGCCCTCACCGGGGCCCCCATGCGACCTGTCGCATGGGGTGGTCATCCCCGCATCCTCGGCCTCCAGCCGGCACCCGGCGCACAACTGCGCTCCCCGGTGGTCCCGGGGCAGGGGGACGTGACATTCAGTACAGCGTTTCATCGGATACCCCCCGCCTGTAGTTCTTCTTTCGAATTTCCGTGTTTATCGACAACGATAGTTCCATCATAATATGCGATACGATATTGCTCTTTTAGATATGCTTTACACCCACAACATCTAAAATACACTGCAATCGTATTGTCGTTGATTTCCGTCTTTTTCTGATCTAAAACATCATTGTCGCAAATTGGGCAAAGTCCTTGAGTATAGGACACCCTCGATATCTGTCGGGGATAAGGCTCAAAAGTTCTATTGATTATTGCCTCTTCGGTTAATCCATCGCATTCATAGTGTCCTTCTGGCACGTCATAGATCAACGTACCGTCCTGGTAACGATCTCGTTTTCTCGTGGCATTGTCTGTCATTACTTGAGGCATATATTCCTGCCGCCAGTATTCGTTTGTTCTGTTAAGATAGTTGAAAAACCTATAACACTGTCTTTTAGTACCCTTGAACCACCGAAAATGCGTACTCCCTGGTAAATTTGCTGTTGCAATCATAATAACCCTCCTATTTGAGAAAACTTTTTAGACTGGGCAATGACCAAAAAAGCCACACCTTGATCTTTCTAATAAAATACCAAAATCTATTGCCGTGATACTTCGCAATCCATTCGGGATTTTTTCTCCAGGAAATACAGCCCGACCTTCTCCATTCATCGACATATGTTGGAACGTCTCTGAGTATTTCCTCGCGTTGTCTCGGAGACAGGAAGCGTTTATTGTATGGTCCTTCATCATAAACATAATAGAGAGAGAGCGCATAAGACTGGGGATCGCTCAAATATACGTCACCCATCTTTGGATCTGTAGAGTTCGGACATAGAGCAATCCATTCTCCATCTATTTTGCGAAGTATTTTTGCCATAATCATCCCCCGTTATGTTAATAAGGATGAGAAATAAACTTTGACCATGCTTCGGATTCTATTTGATCTGCAAGTTTAAGCCGCTTCTTTATCCCTCGCCCGTTTCTTGACCACAGCGGTCAATTCCGGGTCCAGATACCATTTATCCCACCGGGCCAGCGTCGCTTGGTCTTCCCGCACTTGCGCCAGGATACCGTCCGGGTCCGCAACTTCCACTCCCCCGGCCCGCGCCACGTCCGGGCGCTTTGCCGCGCTCCGCACCGCCGTGATTCGTTCCGATATCTCGGAACGGATGGCCCGGACGATCCGGGTGTACCGGTCGGCCTCGATGATCGCGCTGTCGTCAAAGCCGAATAGATCTGCCGTCGCCGGGCCCCTCGGCACGACTTTGAGCGCCTCCGTATAGGCCCGCGCTTCATCGCCCTTTGCCCTCGGATTGGCCAGGCACCACCGGGCAGCCGCCGCCTGTATCGCTATGTCACCCGGCGCCGCCCCCGATACCGCCTCCGCGCATTCCCCGGATACCTTGCCGGCCCGAAAAAGCGCATACAGGTCATCCGTCGCCCATTGGCCTATGATCCAGCCCCGCCGGGCCAGCCCGGCCTTTTTGTAAAAAGACTTATCGGCCTCGGAATGCCGGAAAAACTCGGCATGGTCCAGGTCCGTGCCCTTGCCGTCCAGGATGTTCGCCTCGGCGGCCAGCCTCCGGGCGTCCTCCGATGAATAGCCCTCGATCTCCCGGACTATGAGCGCATTCAGGGCCCGGATACCGCACCGCCGCGCATGGCTCAATCGATGATGTCCGTTTGCCACCCATAAGATACCGGACAGGTCTTCATACAGCAGCAGCAGCCCGGCCGCCGCTTCGTTCCACGAACCCGTGAGCCGGGACCCCTCGGATACGCCCTGGGCGTCCACGTCGCGCTTAAATTGATACACGGCGGGATCGATACCTATCTCCGATACCGGGACCCGATACACGCGCCCGTCAATGGCCGACGCCTGGGCCAGGTATTCCCAGCCGATGCACTCCGGGCAGCGGCCCGGATGATCCAGCTCCCGCCCGCATACATCGCAACTATGTTTTTGTAATGCCAATCCGATCAAGATACGCCTCCCGGATACTGAATTTATGAAGCCGCCCACCGCGCCCGATACTCATAAATTATGTAAAATACCAACCCCCCGGATACGGGGGGGATAGGGCAGGGGCCGGAGCCCCCGCCCCTGGGGGATTACGCCGTCTTGCGCTCCGCCTTTACCTTTTCTTGGAGACGGTCATAAACTTTATCTAATCGCCGGTGAAAAGGTGAGTACGGATTAAGCTCACTCATTCGCTCGGCCACCAAGCCCATTAGAAGCTCGTCGTCCGACCATTTGATCATTTCGCGCCAATCTTTTTTCATATTTGCCCCCTGTTAGTGTTTTATATACCCCCGTGATCCTCCCGCATCCGGGGGGATCACGGGGGGACATAAAGCCCCCCCCGGATCGGTCTACGGTATGATATGCGGAAACGGCGGCGGATCGAGTCGGCAATATGCGGGCAATTCGTCCCCCGTTGTCTCTGAATAAAGATAGCGGATATCATAGACCTGTTGAAAATACGCCCCGCACGTCAAACACGTGCAATCATCCCAGCCGGTTTCGCCATCGGCGTTCCAGCCCTCAAATTCGATATTGTCCCCGCCACACCTTGGACAATGTCCCTGATTTTCAATACTGATTTTTTCCACGGTTCCCCCCTCCCGATAATTACGTTATTTCCGTTATGATCTCAATATATGCCGCCGTGCCCTCGTGTCCGCAGTCGCAGCGGTACGTATATATCCTGTTGTCATCGTCTAAGAGGTTATAGATATCGCTCCCACATTTCGCGCACCTGATCCCCTCCCGCACCGGAAACAGCCCCGCCGCTTCCCGTATCGCGTCGGCAACGGCCCCGGCGTAAGCCGCCGGAAATTCGATCCACGCCCGGCCCTCCCTCGGTTTTCCGCGCGTGATGCTTTGCCGTGTTAGTGGATCGATTCTTACCCGGCCCACCGATTTATGATTAAAATCGGTTATCACGACTCCACCAGCTTTTCCGGTTCCGT
The DNA here is from genome assembly GCA_023228245.1 of Candidatus Pacearchaeota archaeon. The sequence continues at coordinate 32,206 of JALOBN010000007.1, read as the reverse complement.
TGCGACCCAAAAAATATGTATTATGATCTGGATCGCTATACATATTTTTCTCTGGCCATGTGATTCTTTTATTCATGCTTCCCCCTGTTTTTCTCGATCCGCTTTTTTGGCCGCTTCCCTCTTTAATGCGGATCACGTTACGGCCGCCGCCGGGATCACTCCCGGCCGTCAAGGGTTTACGCTGCCGCTTCTTCTACAATGCCGTTCTGAATTAAGAAGCGGTCAAATTCTTCTTGGGTGCATCTGTTTGATTTCTGGCCGCCGTCTATCCAGTTTAGATGCTTGCCGGTGGTGGTTCCCCAATAGTTCTTGAGGACACGGAGGCCAACCCCCGGCACGCAGACGGCCACAAGCGTCTTGTATGAGAAATAATAGGTAATCTCCCGCCCGTCCGTAAATTGCAGCGCGTGAGCGCCGTAATTGTCGCTCGCGTATTCCCCATACGACCGAAACGATGGTAAGTTTTTGATTCTCATAAATCCCCCCTGTTATGTTTTACGCCTTTCGTCTATCCCCTCAGGGGGATAGACGGGAAGCGTAAAGCCTCCCGATATACTAAAACCCGCCCGGCAAATTTGCCGTCGGGACAGGGCCGCCCCATGCTAAAACGTCATGCCTGTGTTCGTAGTCGTATACTTTCCCCCACCGGGGCGACAAATAGCGGATCACGTCGTATATCTCCGCTAACGTATCGGCCCAATAGGAATGGTGCAGCATGAGGGGCGTGAATAGAGAAATGCGATATCTCGCCGCCGGTTGCCATTGTCGTTTCATGCCGCCGCCCTCCCCATGATCTCCCCGGCCCGTTTCGCCGTATCGTCGGCCAGCCCCGCCGCTATGATCACCCCGGAAATTGCCAGGGCCGCCGGGCCGAAAAACCACCGCCGGGGCAAATCCCCAGCCCGGTAGTCTTTGACCGCCTGTAAAAAAACCGCTTGCCAGATTCTGGCCGCTTTCGTGTCGTCCATAAGTCCCCCCTGTCGTGAATTGTTCCCCCGTGAGCTTCCCTGTGAAACTCCCGGAAATTTCCGATATCTCGGAAAGCTCCGGGAGGCCCGCACGGCCTCCGTGTGTTACCGACATCCACAACCATAACGCCTGTCCTCGGCGGTACACCGGCACGGTGTCCCATCGGGCGCGGTATGCCACGGATGCGTTTCTCTCGTCTCACACGCCCGCGCATATTCAACGGCGCTGTTGGCCCTGCTGATGAGCGGGCCACAGACAGATAGCACCGCCTGACGCTCATCATCGTCAGCACATAACGCTAACGCGGTTCGCTGTCGGCGTACTAGTGCCCGGTGTTGTGCTGCCAAAATCTTCGAACGTAACATATACCCCCCTCCGTTATAGCCCCTCGGCCGCAACTGCCCGCCAATCGATCCGCTCAAAAAATCCCTCATGGACGATTGACAGCACAAAAAATGTCAGACACTCCGCCCGCTCCGCCCCGGTCATTCCCGGCTCGCGTACGATCCCCCACAGCGACCGGATCACTATTTCCGTGGGTGTCTCGGCCGGGACCCGGCGCGTGTCGCGTGTTTTTGGTTTATGGGGTCTCATAACGTCCCCCAATAACATCGTTTAAAAAATCTCTGTCACGCCGCGCGTCCTCTATGGCGTCCCGTTTTGTCTGGCAATTCGGCATAGCGATGTTACGACGTACTCCATCGAGGCCAGACCTGACCGCCACCCATTTTCCGTTATCCCGGAAAATCTCATAATTTTTCATCGTATAGCGTTTCACAATATCCCCCTGTTATTGAATGCGATTATTCATTGAACCGCTCCGCCGCATCCTCGACCTGGTCGATGAGCGTGTCCCAGTTTTCGGCGGTAATAGAAAGCCCAACGTCCAAGACTTCATTAACTCTGCTGTCTGGCTGTTCGTCACGGTATGTATCACACCGCGGGCAATGATTGACAGCCGCCGGATGAATGAAGTTCTCACGACATTCACAATCCCAATACTGCTCCGTTGTCTTGATTGTCACGATTAAATCCCCCTTGTTTGTGGTGTGTCTCCCATCAATCCCTATCCCCGATAGAGATTGAGGGGGGAAACCCCCCATGATCACGCGGCCCGCTCAGAGAATGCCGGTTTATCCTCGGAAATGTCAAGGATGTCCAGGACTACCAGCCCCCGGCTGTTGGCCCATTTGGTCAGGAACCGTCCGAACGCGGCGGGCGTCAGGTTATAAACTCTGGTTTTCCCGTCTACTGTGAGTCTCACTCGGCACATCTTTAAACCCCCTATGTATTGAAATGTATTTCCTTTAAATACATTCTAACACAATAAAATACCCTGTCAAGAGAAAAATGTGTTTAAATGTGTTTTTTTTGTTTTAAATTGCATTTTGTTATTGACAGGAAAACACAAGGGGATTTATCATAAAGGCATGAGTAAAGGAGAAACGGAACGCATGGAAGCGGCTTTATCAATCAGGATCGACACGCGGTTGATCGACGCGATAGACCAGGACGCACGGGCAAGCATGCGATCACGCGCCCAAATGGTGCGGCTGATTATAACAGAACATTACAAGGCAAAAGGGATTGACGTTGACGCCCCGGCCGAACCCGCCCAGGAAGGGCAGGGATCGCCGCCGGAGGGTGACGACATCCCATTTTGACGGGCAGGGCAGGGGGGCGCACCATGCGGATCATATGTCCCCGGTGCGGGTATAGGGAAAGCATACCAGACAGACCCGAAGAGATAGAGGGAAACGCAGTATACTGCCGTGAGTGTGATCAGCTCCTTGCCAAGGTCACGCGCCCGCCCCGGAGACCCCCGCCCCCACCACCACAGACCAAGGCCCTCAGGTAGCACCACCACAAACAACCCCCCCTTATCGTATATCCCCCTATAGAGTAACGCCCTTATTACAGTACTCTGTGAGAGAGAGACAGACTCGTTAATGGGTGAACGCGGAATTATTGAGAGAGTGAACTATTCCGAATATTCGGAATAACAGAACCAACACAGCAGAACCAAGACACACCACAACACCGCATCGCCCCCCACCACCACGCCCCACAACACCACGGGCAGAACGTAATCACAATGATATAAATGTAATTAAATAAAACAACCGGCCCAGGCCTTCCCCTGCCCCATGCCAGGCTCCTACCGCCGCCCCCATCTGATTACAAATAAATTAGCATGATGCATTTGTAATCAGATCGATTACAATGAGTGCAGAACACACGGACTAACAACGTCCATAATGCTTTCGCGCGGATACTAAAAAAAGGGGGGCATGGGTAGCCCAGCGACAGGGCCAGCACACGCCCGGTCCGCCTTGCCGCCCCCCCCTACGTGCCCAATTGTGCAAAGTTTGCACAATACTATGCAATTTTTGCACAATTCCCAAACAAATACCTATTTGTTTGGACGTGCGCAGCCCCCCGAGATTTAGTTGACCGGAGGGGTTCCCCCCCGCCGCGGTTGACGACCTCACCTCTCATATCGGGAAACTTTTGAAAATCCCGTTCCAGGGTTTGGAATCTGCGTTTTGTGGAATTGCCGTGTATTGGGTTGTTTTTGTTGAGAATTAGGGAAAATTAGCGTTTCTTCCCTGGTGGCCTGGAGAGCGGTCGCGTTGGGTGCGGAATTGGGGTGAGTGGGTGGAGCGTGGGGTGGGGGATGGGTAAATGGCTGGTTGCGGGGGAAGGTGTGGGTGTATTTTGTAGCGAAACTATTGTGGGGGGCGTGAAATCGTGGGTTTGTGGGTGGATCTATGGGGGGGTATATGTAGCGAGACTATTGCGGCCCCAAAAAAAATGCGTTTTGCGTTATTATTTTCTTGACATGGGGTTTTTTGGGGTGTAACCTGTACCCATCAAATGGAGAGAAATATGGAATTACTGGAAGCACGTAAACATAAGATGCTCAATGTCCTCATTGAAGTGAAGGACGTCACCCGCACGGAGATCGGAAAGAAGACCTCTCCTCCGGTATCCAGGCAGGCGGCGAGCTTTACCGTCCTGGGAATCACCCGGTCACCCCGGGTCCGCGCATCGATCATCAGGGAACTCGGGCTTCCAGATGATTTCTTTTCCGCGGATTACGAGATGACGATCAACCTTAAAAAGAAAGACAGCCAGGCGGCGTAGGTAACTGCGGCGCCTTTTTCGTTGGAGGGATCCATGGATAAACGAGAACGCATCGAAAACGACTTTTCCTATCACCCACCCGTTTCCGGACAGCAGGAGCGCTATCAGGCAATCAGAGACAAGGGCAAGGAATTGGCCCTACTGATAGCCGAGACAACTCCCGACAGCCGGGAGCAGGCGGTTGCCCTCACGAACCTCGAAACGGCGATATTCTGGGCCAACGCCGCGATCGCCAGGAACGAAAAACCCGAAGCAGCCTAACGCCTATACGGCGTTTTTTCATTTTCGCAGCGCGCGCGAATTTTTCTTCCTTTCTACCTTCTGTCGGTGAACCGACGTAGAAGGACGGTGCTGAGTTTTGCCCTCTCCCGGGTTCCGTGTTCCCTGGGAAGGGGGTGGGGGGGTTGGGTCTTTAGAACACGGAAGTACCCAAGACAAGTTCTCTCTCCGTGCTACAAGAGAACAGAAGCTTGCGGCTGCGAAGCAGCGCAACGCGAGGGAGCTGAGAGGTTTATTATAAACACCCCCTCTATAAACCGTTCTATAGGTGAACAATGATAAATGAAATCTACACCAAAGAATTCATCGACCTTGCCGCAAAAATCCAGGATGAGATAGAGCCGGAAGTTGGGATGTGGATGATGAACGGCAATGATCTTGCTCCACACTTGATAAGGAATCTTCGATTTGAATCAAAGACGGATGCGTTTGGAGTCACACGCTCTTATTATATGCTCGATTACCATGAATGCCTTACGGCCCAGCGCGAAAACTCGATCCTTCTCCCGTCCCTCTCGTGGCTAATGAAAAAACTGAGAGAAATCGACGAACCTCATAATGAAATTGATATTCACTATTATCCCAAATCAGTAATACTCGGGGTCGGGCATAGGTACACGAACGGCGAAAGGGATGGACATTGTGTTTGTACTGACGGCCCAACGCTTGAGTATGTTTGTCTCCGTGCCTTCTGTCGTATAAAGGGAATTGAACTATGACAGAAATAAACGGCTTCGTGTGTGACCACTGCCAAAGGCTCATCGAGAACCCATCGGACGAGATCCACACCCAGATCATCCGGTGCCGCGCCGACCACCTATTGGGCGAGATCGACATTTCGATTGCCGCTGTGGTGAAAACCAACACCGGCCAGGTGAGCGCCCCCGGGGAGAAACACATCCACGCGCGCTGTGCCTTTGAGATCATCAGGGCCGATTTTCAACGGAAGGGGATCATAGAGGGGATGGCCGGAGGGGACGATGCCGAAGCATCCTAACGACGCCCCTATAACCCCAGAGGTGCTGTCCAAGACTCCGGAAGAGTTAGGCGCGATGACGCCGATAGAGTACCGGGATCTGGTGGTGCCGCTGATGAACGCCATTTCTACCCGGCCGTTTCCGAAGCGCTCGGGCCCGTTCGGCATACTGGGCCGGTGGCTCAAGAGTTACAGCCGCAAGCGGATATATGGAGTGCTGGTAAGCCTGTATAAAGAACACAAGCGGACGCCCACGATCGTGCCGCTGGTGACCGCGATGCTCAAAGAGTATTATTCCGAGAATGTGGAATATGAGGTGCTGGATCAGTCGGATGAGGCACGGTACGGCGGCTGATATAGCAGAGGATTGCGAATATGGGATACAACCGGCATCATGTTATTTTTGTGTGTTCTTTTATGTCCGAACATACCGAGGTTGCTCACGCGAAGGCGTTGGAACTGTTTTCGCACGATCAGGATGGGAAACCGACGCCAGCGATGGTAACAAATATTTTTAAGTCCAAAATGAACAGTTGGCACTACTTCTTCGTCGGCCCCGACGGGTCTAAGGAATGGTGGGCAACTTCTGATTTTTTCAATACTAAGCGCGACGAATTTAAGGCGTTTCTTAATAGCACGGTTGATCGGGACCTTTTTCTGACATGGACCGAATCATGGGTTGGTGAGGAATGTGACGACTATGGGATTATCCGGGATTAAGAGGAAGCATTGATAGCCGACAAAAACAAGGACGCTAACCGGTGACAACAAAAACATACATGATGCGCGTACCGCCCCAGAACCTCGAGGCCGAGCAGTCGGTCCTGGGGGGAATACTCATCGAAGAACAGGCGATCGCCCGGGTGCTGGATATGCTGGCGCCGGCGGACTTCTACCAAGAACAGCACCGCCGGATCTACTCGGCCATGACAGAGTTGTTCAAGCGCAACCAGCCGATCGACTTTATTACGCTGACCGAATTGCTCAAAGAGAAGAACATCCTCGACGACGCCGGCGGCATTCCCTACATCGCCTCCCTGGTCGACAACGTCCCAACGGCGGCCAACATCCGGTATTACGCCGGGATCGTCAAGCGCCATGCCAACCTGCGGCGGCTGATAACGGCGTGCAGCGAGGCCCAGGCGGATGCATACGAGGCGAAATCGGACCCGCACGACCTGATCTTGAAGCTCGCCCGGGAGATCATCGCCATCGAGACGGGAAAGGATGCCACGGTCCACATCCACGATCCGCTGAAATCGGAGATAGACCGCATCGCCACCAAGTTTAAAGACAAGGACTATCACCCCGGATGGAACACGAGCTACCCGTCAATCAACAATGAGCTCGGCGGAATCCAGAAACGGCAGTTGTTCGTCGTGGCGGCGCGGCCGTCGGTGGGCAAGACCGCGCTGCTGGTCAACATGGTGGGGACGCTGTCCAAGCAGACGCCGATCCTCTTCTTCTGCCTCGACCAAACCAAGGAAGAGTTCGCCCGCCGGATCATTGCGCGGTACGCCATGATCAACAACTACGCCATCCGCGACGGCAAGTTCCCGAAAGAGGAATGGCTGAACATAACGGAGACCGTCGCCGATTTCAGCCAACTGCCGGTGTTTATCAACGAGAACACCCACCAAACCATCGACGACATCGAATTCCTGACAAAAAAATACGTGCTCGAGCACAACATCGGGGTCGTGATGATCGACTATCTCCAGATGGTACGGCGGCCGGGCAGGAAGTCGGAAAACGAGGAGATCGGGGAGATCACCTGGCGGCTCAAGGAACTGGCCAAGGAACTCAACGTTAACGTGATGCTTTTGAGCCAGCTCAACCGCAACCTCGACAAACGCCCGGACCCGCGGCCGGTGCTGAGCGACCTGCGGGGCTCGGGGTCTATTGAGCAGGACGCGAATATCGTGGTGTTTCTACACCACGACGACAAGTACATCGGGACCGACCCGATAACCCGAAAGGAGATCCGCGGGCGACTGGAGTTCATCGTCGCCAAGCACAAAGACGGCAGGGTGGGGAAGATATACGTGAAGGTCGATAAGCCGATCTACCTCATGGAGGAGACGGAGGCGGAGTTTAAATAATGACAAACAATATCATCGCTGCGTTGCGGGCACACGCGCTCATCATCGTAAAATGCACCGAGGCTAACCGGAAGATAGCCGCGATGACCGCGGAGAACATGCAACGTGAGGCTGTGGGGAGTTCAATGGCATACGGAGATGAGGCTTTCGATAAGGTCGAAATCCCGTCGTATAACGAGGTGATAGCGGAGTTTAACGAATAGCGGGGGACCGCTGGTTTTTACAACCATCGAGAACGGGAACGGGCGAGATGGGGAGGATAGGGAGATGACGGTTAAATTGGTAGATGCATCAAACGAGGTATCTCATGCCAGTATAGGCATGTACGGTGAAGGGGGAACGGGTAAGACGTTTACCGCCGGACTATTCGCTATCGGACTGCTTGACCTGGAGCGGAAGAAAACGGGGAGGAAAGGGACAGCGGCGTTTTTCGATACGGAGGTAGGGAGCGACTTTCTGGTTCCGAAGTTCAAAGCGGCCGGCTATACCCTTAAGCGCGTCCGGTCACGGTCATACAACGACATGATGGAGACGATTGATCTTGCCATTGCCGAGGGATGTCTCGTAATCATCATCGATAGTTTCACGCACGTCTGGGAAGATATGGTGGAAGGCTTCTTGAAGGCGAAAAACCAGGGCAAGCCAGAGTCGGCCAAAAGGAAGAGGATGGAGCCGCTTGAATATCCAGAACTTGACGGACTTCTCAGTGAGTTCTACAAAAAGCTTACCTTCGCCCAGATCCACATCATCGTTTGTGGTCGGTCGGCAGACGTCTGGGAAAGGGAAATCAACGAGGAAACCGGAAAGGCATCATTCGTGAAAATAAACACGAAGATGAAGGCCAGAAAGGGCGTCGATTATGAGCCAAGCCTTTGCTTAGAGATGTTCAAACAAGTAAAAACAGAGGGGAAGAAATATAAGACCAAGGACAAAAAGCTCGAGGTCGGTTGCGTGGTGCTCAAGGATCGTTCGGATATGACGGACGGGATGGTCTTCATCAACCCGACATTTGAGGATTTTGCTGCGCATTGGAACGCTCTAAACCTTGGTGGCCCCGGCATTAAGGTCCCGGAGTCGGAGACATATCGTAATTTTGTGACGTCCGGGGAAACCGACTTCCAGCGTAAACACAAAAAGGAAAAACTGCTTGAGATGATTGAAACCGCGCTGATAAAGGAACAACTCGCAGGCAACGTCGGGAGTAAAGAGAAAGCCTTTCGCGTAAATCTTCTCGAGGCAGTTTTTGGGAGTGGGACGGGAGCGGTTATCAAGGATATGCATATCGAAGATCTACGGGACGGGGTCGAGTTGCTCGAGTTCTGCATCAAGGATGTTTGTGCTGCGTTCCGCGCCGATCCCAATCTTGACGTTGTAGACAAGGTCCGAGAACAGGAATACCTATTGCGGGAGCAGAAGCGGGCCGCCGAGGGGATCAAAGACGACTCCGACGACTTTGACGAGTCGAAGTTCACGGGGGCGGCCGTTGCTCCTCCGGCAGAGCCGACGCCGGCCGTGGAGCCGTGCTCGGAGCCGAAAGGACCAGGGGATCCATTACCGCCCGATCTTGGTCCAGCGCCGGAGGCCGGGCCCGCGCCGGAAGCGCCGCGCGAGCCAGGGGACGAGCCGGTGCAGGGAGAACTGATTAAAACGTGAAAGCGGGTTCACTCTTTTCCGGCATCGGTGGCTTTGACCTCGGCCTTGAACGTGCTGGTATGACGGTCAAGTGGCAGGTTGAAATCGACGATTTCTGCAACAAGGTTCTCGCCAAACATTGGCCGAATGTAAAAAGGTATAGGGATGTCAAAGAAGTCGGGAAACACAACCTCGAACCAGTTGACCTTATCTGTGGGGGGTTCCCCTGTCAGCCGTTCTCCGTTGCCGGGAAGCGCCGGGGCACGGAAGATGACCGTCACCTCTGGCCGGAAATGTTCCGTGTCATTGACGAGCTCCGGCCTCGTTGGGTCATTGGCGAGAATGTTGCTGGCTTCATCAATATGGGCCTCGACCAAAGTATATCTGACCTGGAGGGTATCGGCTACGAAGTCGGGACGTTTGTTATACCGGCTTGTGCCGTCAATGCCCCGCACAGACGAGACAGGGTGTGGATTATTGCTCAAAACTCCGAGCATGGATTTACGCATCCAGAATCGGATGCTTCCCACGCCATCGACGAAGGACGTGTCGGGTGGGGCGGTGGAGGCGATGCGGACCCCGTCGGGGTTCAAGAGAGTGAGCAAGCAGGGCGTGAGCCACGGGGCACAACTACACGATGTAATGAAGAGCCTGTCGATGCTCCCCACGCCGCGCCCATCGAAGATGACGAACGAAACGGAGGAATCGTGGACTCGTCGGCACAAGGCGGGCCTCGTATCGACCCCTCCGCTCGGTCTGGCGATCAATATGTTACCGACCCCTCACGGGAACTGCCACACGGGGGCGGGGGAACACGGGGAGGGGGGACAGAACATCCAGACGGCTATCAATACTGCCCCCATTGTGACGGGTGGTATCCGGACACAAGTTGGGAATGGGAAAGAGGGTACTGCCCGGACTGTGGAAAGTGGGTCGGATTTTTTGAGGGAATCGACTACCATGTTGCCGACGCCCAAGGGCCGGGACTGGAAAGGCGAAACACAGAGAGGCCCGGACGCACCGATGTACGGGATACAGAACACGCTGTCGGCAATAAGCGGAAAGATCAAAGTGAATCGTGGGACGAGCCGTGGCCTCAAGTTGCAGCCCGCCTTTGTCGAGTGGATGATGGGGTATCCGATAGGGTACACAGAACTCACGGAATATCCGGCGAACCCGAGACGAAAAGGGACGTCTCCGTTTCCGTTCAGAAACAAAAGAATAAAACATCAGCGGGTCGAACACACCGACTTAAAGCCCTCGGAAACGCCGTTGTCCCCCAAATCCCCGAAATCTTCGGACGGGCAATAATGGAGGTGGAGAGAGACGGACGCGATGAATCGCGTCCCTACGGGTGCTAAAGCGTAGGCCCAGGAATGGGTGAAGGAGGCAGGAATGCCTGATAACGTAATTACCTGTGACGTTGAGTGTTTTCCCTCGGAGGATAACCCGGAACGAAAGATCATCGCTGCCGAGAGGCTGGCGCTGTATCTCGATGCGGAATCAACGGTAGAACCGGTTGCCCGGCTGGCGCACCGGTACTACATCGAGGGGTTCGATCCCTGGGCTATCGGGGAGGCGATGAGGGTCTCGAGCGAGGAAGCCCAGCGCCTCATCTGGCAGGCGCGAAAGAAGATAATGAGGTACATACGAAAACGGGCGGGAACGGATGGATGACCTGATCAGAAAAGAACGGATACTGGCGGTGGACCCGTCGACCAGGGCGATAGGATGGGCGATATTTGAGGGCTGCCGGTACGTGAAATCCGGGTCGGCAAGAGATACGAATCGGTTTGGTGAGCTGCTCTACCGGGAAGGCCGGTTCTCCACGGTCGTGATCGAAAGCGTTTATCTCAAGATGAACGTTGCGACGGCCATGCGGCTGACGGAGGTCGCTACCACCTGCGCGGTGCTGGCGCAGATCAGGAACCCCGGCGCTGAGGTATTCAAGATCGCGGCGAGCGCCTGGCAGGCGCGGCAACTCCGAGTGGGCCATAAAACTAAGCGGGTGGACAGAAAGCGGTTATCTATCCTCGTGGCGCGGGAGATCGCACGGCGGGACGTTACCGAGGACGAGGCCGACGCCATAAATCTCGGCGATTACTTTATCAGGTATGGAGGAATCCATGGATCTACGCAAGGCCCTGGCGCGCCGGCGGCTGGAAAGAAAGCGAAGGGGGACAAGGGTAGTCTTCGATAGTTGCGGCGCCAAACTTGTTCGCGGGACAGTAACCCTTGAAGTCCTTAAGCGGGAGGAGATGCACGACCCGCTGGCGGTCGTCACCCGGGTCATGCGGCTTTACCGCGGGTACGAGAGCAGCGTGGCGTCGATCCCGTGCCTGACCGGCGAGCAGGCCGGCGCCGGACCAATAACCAGGGAGGAGAAGCTCGCGTATATCGGCAAGGTCAACGGCGTCCTCTCGCGCATCAACACGACGGGGGAGCGGCTGATACGCATGATGCACCCGGCCAACGCGGGAGGGGTCGACCGGCAATCCGTGGCCATACAAACCGGGTTGCCGAACGACAGGGTCATGCGGTGTTACCAGCAGGCGGCGGTCAAGGCGGCGGCCGGGTTTCTCAAGGGCGGGCTGTATGAGGAGAAGCGGGAGGCGGAATGATACTACACGGTGACTGCCGAGACATCCTACCGACACTGCCGAAGAAATCCGTTCATTGCGTGGTGACGAGCCCGCCGTACTGGGGACTGAGAAGCTACGGGCATTGGTTCATACAGACGGTATGGGACCAATGGGGCGGCACTGCCCTGGACGCTTTTTGTCCCCCGAAGAAAAACAAAGATCGCTGGTTGTTCCGCATGCGATGGCGCGCCGCAGAGCGGGGCTCGGGCGTATTCTCGCTCGACAAGAAAACGTGGATCGGTTGTCATGGCCTTGAACCAACGCCTGAGTTGTACGTCCAACACGCGGTACAGATATTTAGCCAGGTCAAGAGGGTACTGCGGGATGATGGGACGCTGTGGCTGAATTTGGGGGATAGTTTCGCGGGTGGAGGGCGCGGCTTCGGCTACGGCGGAAAGCAGGACACTAATCTCGGTTGCGAGAATATGCCAAAGGCGATTGTGCCGAATGGCCTCAAGCCCAAAGACCTCTGCGGCATCCCGTGGCGCGTGGCCTTCGCACTACAGGCCGACGGGTGGTATCTCCGGTCTGATATTATCTGGCACAAACCGAACCCCATGCCCGAAAGTGTAACCGACCGACCGACGAAAAGCCATGAGTACCTATTCCTACTGACAAAGAGTGCGAGGTATTTTTATGATGCGGAGGCGGTGAAGGAAGCGTGCGAGAGCGGCCCTTCCGATATTCGGAAAATGATTGAGAAAAAGGATCGGATCGGCGGACTACATAAAGAACTTGTGGATCCATTAAGCAAAGCATCCTCCACCACCAATATCGGCCAAAAGCGCGGGGTTGGGGATCTGTCCGGCCGCAATCTCCGTTCCGTCTGGACTATCGCTACGCAACCATCGTCCGAGCCCCATTTTGCGATGTTCCCCGAGGCCCTTGTCGTCCCCTGTATCAAGGCCGGGACATCAGAGCATGGTGTCTGCCCGGAATGCGGCGCGGGGTGGGAGAGGGTTGTGGAATCGAAAAGAATCATGCGGCACGAATTACCACCGGACGACCCTAATTATAGGCCCGGTAGATATACGGTAAAGTCATCGGGCATGGACGATTACTCGAAGGGTGGTGGCCAAGCGTTTTCAGAATCCAAAACCATCGGCTGGCGGCCCACCTGTAAGTGCGGACACGAGGATAGGGAACGGGCGGTAGTACTTGACCCCTTCTCCGGCATGGCTACCGTCGGCGTGGTATGCGAAAAGCTGGGCCGAAAGTATATCGGGATAGAACTGAATCCGAAGTACGCCGAGAGATCGGAGAAGCGGAAGGGGAAGGCGTCAAATCTATTTTCTGAGGTAGTATGAATTGGGACAAGTTGATGACTGGCTGGCCGAGAACGCCGTGATCAGGTGCAGGTTCAACGCGCGAATCACCCGTCGCGCATGTAAAACGTACCAGGAACGGAACCCCGACGTGTGTAGTGGGTGCCCGGAATATCGGGGCGGAGGGGCGCGGCCGAGGATCAGGCCGCCGTTGCCGAAATCACCAGTTTTTTACGAGGAGGCAACTATGGATGGGATTGCCGATCTTTTTGAGGAAAAGAACAAGCCGGTGGCTAAAAAGACAACCACATTCAAGATCCGTATCGACCATCGAGAGCGGATAGCCAAGATCATGGACGAGCGTGGGATGACGTTCGACGCCGTCATGGAGGCCATCGTCGCCGAAGGGCTGAGGGCCTACGACGATGCGGCGGCCAAAAGGGGGTAAAATACCCCGGACGGCCCCCTTACTGTGAAAAAAATGCACAGTAGTGTGAAAAAAGTATTGACTTAGGCCCCTCGAAGTTGTATCATTCGGGTAGACTGAGGTGTGGCATGTAAAGCCCACTCCAACAACGACCGCCAAGGTCACGGAATGAAAGGTTAAGGGCAGGGACGGGGCAAGATGGGACGGGGGCCGGTGCACCGGCCCATTTTTATGACCAACACAAAACGAGATACAGCGGTGTGGACCGCTCGGAAACGAGCGGTCCTTTTTTTTACCCCGGGCTGGTAGTCATGTGTTCATATCCGAAGCCGGCGCGTATCCGGGACGATACCCTCCGGGCGGAGGTCAAGGCGCAGGGATGCGCCGTGAACAACCGCGACTGCGCGGGCCCGGTTGACCCCCACCACGTCAAGACCAGGGGGGCCGGGGGAGACGACACGCGTGAAAACCTGATGCCGTTGTGCCGTTGGCACCACATCGAGGCGGGCATGCTTGGCGTTTTGACGTTCATCGAAAAATACGGCCTTGGATATTGCCGGGAGAGGGGACGGTGGATCAGGAAGAGGTAAAGGCATCCGGCTGTCACGAAGTAGAACCCGAGACGGCCGAGGAGAAGGCCCGGCGCGGCCACGAGCTCTTTGAAAAATTGAAGGACCTGGTCTCGAGCAGGAACCGGGACGCGTTCGCGCTCGGGGCGATCCTCAAGGACATCCGCGACCAGCAGATCTACGAGGCGCTGGGATATGGGAGTTTCCCCGAGTTCTGCGCCGACCCGGATATCGCGTTCAGAAAGACGTCCGCCTACGGATTCATCAGCCTGCATGAGACGTTCGTCCTGACTTACAAGATCGATTTCCAGATACTCGGAAAAATACCGTACTCCAAGCTCCTGATCGTCGAACCCTACGTGGCGCCGGACAACGTGGACGAGCTGCTGGCGCTTGCGCGGGCCAATGCATCGCAGGACCTCCGGGAGGAACTCCGCGCGCGCAGGCTCGCCAAAAAAGGGGATGAGCCGGTGGAATACCGAAACCAGGGACAGCGGTTGTTCGACCGGTACGTGAAACTGCCGGCGGCAGACCGGGGAGATTTTGACCTGGAATACCGGCGATGGAATAAACTGCCAGAGATTAAGACATGAAAATAATTGTTGTCGACCGATTACCGCAATGGATACGTTCATCTAATGATGCCGCTTATCATCCCGGGATAGACATAATCTATATCAGAAGGGACAAATCTCGTTTGATGTTGCGATGGCTGTTCCATGAATTAGCCCATTACCTTGGCCATCGCATCGGAGGTCCAAATTGTTTCATCCATCGATTTATCGACGGTGGCAAAATTAACTATATATGAAATTTCCCATGAATCAGGTGCGCGAGTGAACGACGGGCATAGTAACGAGCACGGTGACAGTGAGGGGATTGCCACGCCGCCTACGGCGGCTCGCAATGACGGTGAAAAATGAGCGGAGCAAAGTACCTGCCGCCCGATGAATTCGAGAAGGCGGTTTCCGAGTTTTTCGGGGGAGACAACGGCAAGACGCATATCGTTATGACCCTCGCTTCCAGGGCGTGCGAGGGGACGGACGGAATGTATATTCCGAAGTCGCCCTACGCCCAGAGAAAAAGGATCCACCCAACGCCGTTCGATATTTTCCGGGAATCGCTTGCCCGGCACGAGGAAGAGGGGATCGTGTTGTTCCTCTGCAACCGGTTTCCGACGAGCCGGGTGAAGGTGGCCAAGGCCGTCGCCGGCAAGAAGGAACGGCTGGGCCTGACGCCCGGCGACGATGCGCGGGTGACGAGCAAAATGGAGAAACGGCTTCGCAGGGCCGTCGGGCAGGAGGCGTTTGTGCTGGCGAAAGAAGAGCTGCTGAGGCTCGTTCCGACGCTTCCCCCGGACGATTCCGGGCAGATGGTCATGTTTGCCATGGACCTGATCGTCGCCAACCACCAGATCAACCAGATTGACGAGACGATCAGCAAGAGCTACGAGCCGCAAAACGGCAAACCAGGCGGGGGGCCGAGCGAGAGGATCACGAAACAGAAAAAGGAGCTGTCCACCCACCGAGAACGGATGCTGAAAATACTGGGCCTGACGAGCGAGGACCTGATCAAGAGGGCGGGCGGCAACAAGACCGGGACGCTGGTCTCGGCGGCCGAGGCACTGGCGGAGCTGGTGGAGGGGACGATCGCCACGGCCGATTTTCTGTCCGAGTCGTCCCGGATTAACGCGGCGGAGGGCAAAAAAGACGCGGTGTCAGACATAGACCAGATAGACCGGGCGTTTTTGGACGCGCCGGTGGAAGCAAGCCAGTGCTAGAACTCCCGAAATACGCCAGAAACATCAAGAACATGGAAGCCGGGTTCCTGTTGAACCTCTATAACCACCCGGCGGCGGGGATCAAACAATTCTTCGAGGTCGAGCCGCAGGGGACGGCGAGAATCTGGGACGGGGACGTGGTCGGTGAATACCAGGATCTGGTGACCGTCGGCGGCAGGCAAGTGCTGGTTGACCAGTACCAGATCGGGACGATCGCGGACTTCCGGTCCAAGCGGCAGGAAGATTTCTGCGGGCGCGGCATCGGCAAAAGCATGTATAACCTCGCGCTGAAATGCGCGTGGTGGGGAGTGGTGCTGCCGTATGCGGAGATGGCGCTGTGGGGGACCCGGCGGCCGATGGCCGTCCGGTTTGTGCTGACGGGCAACAACCTGGATACGGCAAAGCAGCTCATCCAGTATATACGCAATTTTATCGCCGTGCATCCGCTGTTCGCGGCCGAGATTGACCCGGCCAGCGACAGCAAGCTCTTTCTCAAGCTGAAAAACGGCACCGAGTACCACGTCCGCGCGGCCTCGGACGCCGCGCGGGGGCTCAACCCGTTTTCGTTCTGGTCCGAGCGGTTCGGCCGGACGATCGTGGGACGCACGATCGTGGTATGCGACGAATACGCCTACGTGGTTGACCAGACGTTCTGGAACGAGGTTGTGGAACCGTACCTCTCCCTCGGATGGTCAGGGTTCTGGGCGGCGACGACGCCCAACGGCAAGGAGAACGCCGCGTATAGTTGTTCGCTGGACAAGGATTTCGTTGTCCGGCGCTTTCCGAGCAAACTCAACATCTACCGGGATCTCAACGAGCTGGTCAGGATCAAGCGGCGGCTGCTTGAATCCGGTTACCCGGAGGTATACGCCGAAGAATACGATGGGATTCCCCAGGACCAGAAGTGGCGGCTGTTTTCCGAGCTGCTGATGCAGCGGTGTTACGAACTGTTTCCCGGCGGCGTGCTTTCCAACGACGAACCGCTGCTGTGGACCGACGGTTACATCGCAGAACACGCGGCTGAGCTGAAAGCCCGATGCGGTCCGCTGTTCGGCGGGGCCGACCCGAACAAGGGGAAAGAGGAGCGGGGGAGCGCGGCAGACGCGGCTGCGTTTTCGATCCGGGAGGTCGTCAGCCAGAACCCGTACAAGATCGTGACACGGTACAGCACGATCTGGGGCGACCCGGAGAGCACCAAGCCCTGGGAGCGCGAACAGATATCGTCCGGGGACTATATCGACCGGATTCGGTGGCTCAACCACGTGCTGGGGCTGCGGTTTATTACGATCGACGGAAACCCCGGCAAGGCATTGATGGAGGCGCTCAAGTTTTCCAAGGACGGGATACCGGGAGTGCGCAACATCGACTGGATCGACACTGACAGCCCCAAAAAATCAAAAGAGGCCGACGACCTGACGGAAACTTACATGAAGGACGGGAAGATCGGGATTCCGCCCGACACCGACCTCCAGCGGGCCTACAGCCGGTACGGGACGACAGAGAAACGGACGGGCATCAAGCGGACAGACCGCATTAAGGCGGAGATCTACGCCACCTGGGCGGCGGTTATGCAGGGCCGGGGGGCGTGGGCGCCTGGGACCGTGGCCGAGACCGGGCGGACGACGATCGGGGCATCGATGCCCGACAGAGCGGGCCGCCCCATAGAGCGGGCAATGACGTCGGTCGGGACCAGGACGATGACATCGGTAGGGAGATATGGCAAGACCACCCAGTAACATAGACGAAATACGGTCGGTTGTGCTCTACAACCACCTGGGACGTCCGATGGAGCGGTCGAAGGACAAGCTCCCGAACGTCTACAGCATACCGGCGGTCGGCGGGCAGTTCGGCCTCAACGGGTTTTACCGGACGACCCTCGAGATGGGACGGCTGAAGGTCCTGGCGGACATGGAGGCGATGCTCAGCACCTTCATGTTCGGCCCCGCGAACGCATACGCCACCTGGCTGGCGTCGGAGATGCCGTCGATACGGTTTGACGGCGGAAACGCCGCCCGGGCCGAAGGAATCGCGCAGGACCTGCTCTACCGAATCCGGTACGAAAAGCACCGCAAACAGATATTGTTCAACGCGATCTTTAAGGAAGAGTTCCTGCTACTGGAGATCGAGTGGAACCCGGAACTCCAGAGTTATCTCGCGCAGTGGCAGCAGGGGGGAGAAGAAGGCGACAAGGCCATAGAATCGTTTGCCCGGGCGATAAACGAAGGCGCCGGGATGGGGTCGATCGCCGGCATCAAGCACCTGCCGGCCCGATTCACCTTTAAGTGGTTTGACGCCCTTGACCGCCCGATCAGCACCCGCAAGGCCTTCTTTCAACTCGAGGACCCGATGCTGGCGGGCGTTGCCCCGTTTGACGGCCGCGAAGCACCGCCGGCCCGTGCCCGGTTTATCCCCTACATTGCGATGATCCACCCCCGGTTTCAAAACTGGATGTGGGACAACGTCTGGTACAGCCGTCCGGCCATGCTCTCGATGCGTGAGCAGTTCAACAGGGTGCAGCTGATGCTGGAGGACAGCGCGCTGGACAGCCACTACTCAATGACGCCGGTGTTGGTATTCTACATCAATGCGATGGGCAAGGAACTGGGCGCCAACGATGAGCAGATCAAGAAGTTCCAGCAGGGCATCCTCGGGGAGCGGAACGAAAAGTGGGAGCAGGTCGTTTCCGCAGGGTCGATGGTGTTTTTGTCCGGCACGGATAAAGTGGAGATGGTCAACGACGGCCGGCTCTACAGCATCCGGGGGGCCGACCTCCAGCTCCAGCTCGACCTGCTGATGATGAATTCTCCGTTTCCGGCCGCGCTCATGGGGTTCGGGAACGGAAAGGGGATGCCCTCGGGAGACGCCCTCGACCAGCTCAAAAAGCAGGCCGAGATGGCGATCCGCGAGGGCGCCACGTTTGAGTGGGAGGAAATCCTCCGACCGCTCATCGAGCGGGAGCTGATCCTCAACGGCGTGGCGGGGGTTCGGATGACGCCGAAGTATCCCCAGACGAGCTTCGACAGCCGCACGGTCCAGGAGAAGATCGACGAATCGCAGATTGGCAGCTTCCGGAAATCCCGCAAGGCGGCCTTTACCGGCAAGGACGAGGACACCTGGGAAGAGGCGCAACAGCAGATCATACGCGAACACCGTGAATTCAAGGACGCCGGGATGGACATCATCCCGTACCGGGAGGACGCGGCGCAAGACGTAGATAAGGGGACCCAGGGCAAAACCGGGGACGGTAAAGTCGAGCCGGTCCAGAAAAAGGCAGGGGCTTCGGGGGACCGGAAGACCCGAAAGAATTTTGAGGGAGGGGAATAATGCCCTGGACAATCGAAGACGTCGAAAGCCACTTTAAGGGCCTGTCGACGGCCCAGAAGGAGCGGTGGGTAGCGGTAGCCAACGACGCACGGACCCGCTGTTTGGACAAGGGCGGGACAGACTGTGACTCCGCGGCTATCAGGCAGGCGAACGCCGTTGTCTCGAAAATGGCCGTGCAGGGGTTCATCCTGTATCCCATCGGCGAGACAAACGGTTTCGAGCGCGGCAGCATCGAGCCGATAGGGGTCAACAAAGGAATCAGCACCATTGTCGGCGACGGCGAAGTGATCGCGTTCGTGTTCGATGCGCGGCCTCCGCGCCGATGGACCGAGGAAAACATAGCCGAATGGATGGCCAAGAAGGTCGGTTCGCTTCAATTTACGTGCGCCGCTCCGTCGGAAGTCTCCATACCGTCCGACGATTCCGAAATCCCGGAAACGGTCATGGCGGCCAAGAACGAGTTGATCCAATCGGGCGCCGATTCTGACCCGATGGTCGTCCGCATCCACCAGACGACCGGCAAGTTTCATACCGGACGTGGCGTCAAGTTCAATCTCTCCGAGCGGTTTTTGCGGACATTCGGGCCGTCCTACATAAACAAACCGGCGTACGAGGGACACAAGGGGTTCGGCGACACCGACGCCCGGTCGAGGATCGGCAAGATTCTGGCGTTTGAGGAGCGGGACGGAAAATTCTTTTTTTGGCTTCACGTTTCGGCCGGAAGGCCTGACATCAGGGCACGTATCCGGGAGGAGATGGCCCTTAAACAGGATGACGACGAAGCGAGCGGCGTGCAGTTTTCCCTCGAAGGATGGCCGCGAAAGGTGGAAACCGACGCGGACGGCTACCACGAGCCGGTGGAGATGGACCGGCATGGGAAGGCGCTGGCGCTTGTGGAAGTGGCGGGAGCCACCGGGACAATGATTGACCGCATCGCGGCAAAACTTGCGGTGCAGACGATAACGGAGGAGGAAGACATGAGCGAGAAAGACACGCCGTTGGGCGTAGAGGATATCACCAAGCAGGAGAAGTTCGAAGAGGCGTTCGCGGCCCGGCTTTCGGCATACGCCGGGGCGGCGCTGGACGAGAAAAACCCGCTTACCGCGGTTATCGACAAGTTCCTGACCGAGGGAGCGCCGGTGCTGGCGGCGAGGGCACAGGCGATCGACACCGAGGTGCAGGCCGCGCTGACCGCCGGCGAGAACCGGGTGCTGGTGCTCAACAGCGCCACCAAGGAAGAGATGCCGTGGCTTGCCGCCTTCGGCGAAGCCGTCAAGGAGCTGACGCCCGAGGCGATCAAGGAGCTTCCGGCGTTTGACGAGGCGCTCAAATCGGTCAAGGCCGAGGAGCTGCAGAAGATCCCGGCGGCCGTCGACGCGATAGCGGCCAGGGGCGCGATCCAGACCGAGGCCATGAAGCTCTCGATGCAGGTGCTCAAGGACGCGGGATTCCAGATGGCGGCCCCCAATGCGATCGTCGGGGCGGCCCAGGACGGCGGCCCGGGCGAAGAGGAGAAGCGGTTCATGGCCATCGTGGCCAAGGCCAAGAAGAACGGCTACGGCGCGCTGCCGCCCGAGGAGTTCGCGGTTATCGAAGACCGGCTCCCGGCGCTGATCAAACTCGAAGGATTGAAAATGTAGCCTTTCCCGACGGAAGGCGATAAGCGGCTTTAGATTACGGAGGAATCTGCGATTTAAGGCCATTTTTATTTGTCCGGAAGGACTCTAACGCGGAGGACAAACAAAAATGGCGACCTACGACGAAATTATGGCGGCAACCACGCCGACCGACGCCGACGCCCTTATCCCCGAGATATGGGCGGCAAAGCTCTATAACGAGTGGCCCAAGAAACTCGTGATGGGGCAGTTCATCGGCGGCGAGGAATCGGGCATGCCGATCATCATGAAACGGGAGCTCTCGCAGGGGCCCGGAGACATTATCCGGTTCGAGACGATGAGCGACCTTTCTGGGACCGGCGTTACCGGCGACACGGCCCGCCTCAAAGGCAATGAGGAGACCCTGGAATTTTCCGAAATAACCTGTACGCCGGTGCGCTGGCGGCACGCGGTTGCCCTCAAGGACCAGACCCAGCGAAAAACCAAGTACGACCTCTGGAACGGCGCCAAAACGGTGCTGTCTCGGTGGGCGGCCAAACACGTCGACACGTCGTTTTACACGGCGGCCGGCGCCGGCGCCAACGTGCTTTTCCCCGGGACCGTGGCGGCATCCGGCGACCTGACCGCGACCGACATCCTGGACCTGGACAGCATCTCCCGGGCGCGCGCGCGGCTCGAGGCAAATGACGCCCCGTACGTCGGCTCCACGCAGAAGTACGTGGCGATCATCCACACCTACCAGGACTACCAGCTCAGCCAGGACACGAACTGGCACGCGATTCGCGCTGACGCGGACATCAGGGGCAAGATGAACCCGGTGTTCCAGCACTTCCTCGACGTTAACTACCTCGGGGACTGGGACGGGGTTTCTATCTTCACGACTCCGCAGGTGCCGGTTGTGGCCGGCGGGTCCGGAAGCATCGACATCGCATCGGCCCTGGTAATGGGCGCGGAAGCGTTCGCGTTCGCCCTCGGCAACTTCTTCGACGGCAAACTCCCGATGGAGTGGATCACCGACGAGGACGACTACGGGGACGACAAGGGCGTCGGAGTCAAGTTCTCCTACGAGAGCAAGATATTCAGGGATAACGCCCTGGTGCGGATCATCACCGCCTGCGTGACTCCGTAGCTAAAACAACCAACTGGGGGGGGCCTGACGGCCCCCCTGTTTTGAGGAGGGCCATGGCACGTAAACTCTCTGTGTTTTTTTGGATGTCTTTTTTCGACGGGTGCGCGTGGGCACGGTGCATGATGCCCGGCTACTACGCCGACAAGCGGGGAACGCTTGCCACCAAGGGGTCGCTCGTTCCGGTCAAGGTCATGGAGGACTACGACGTCATCGTGGCTCAGCGCAGGTTTCTGGACCCTGATTTGACGGTGCTGGAACACCTCAAGGGCATAGGCAAGAAGATCGTCGTTGACATGGACGACCAGCTTTTAAACATCCCGCCGAAAAACCCGGCCCACCGGGTTTATACGCCGGCGCTCAAACGCAACGTAAAGCGGTGTCTGCACCTGGCCGACCTCATCACGGTATCCACCGAACACCTGGCCGACGAAATGAGGAGGTACAGCGACCGGGTTGTGGTGCTCCCAAATTCCATAGACCCGGACTGGCGGGACGTCAAACGCGGGCCGGTGTGCAAAACCGGTACAACCGGCAAGGTCCGGATCGGGTGGGTGGGGTCCAAGACCCACGATGAAGACCTCCGGGAAATCAACCAGGTCCTCACCGACCTGCTGTCGGAGCGCGACGACGTGGAGATCCTCTACATGGGCGGCTATCCCGGGTGCGTGATCGAGCCGCTCATCGACGAGGGATTGGTGTTTAAAAACGAGGCCAAGAAGTTGGTCGTCAACACCGAGGAGATCGCCGAACGGAAGAAGATCTGGCTGGTCAAAGGTGTCCCGATCCAGGAGTATTACGACCGGCTGCTCGGCCTGGGGCTGCATATCGGGCTGGCGCCTCTGGTGGACAACACGTTTAACCGGTCTAAAAGCAACCTGAAATTCCTCGAGTACACGCTGGCCGGCGTGCCGACCATCGCATCGGCGGTACTACCCTACAGCCAGACAATCACCGACGGCCACAACGGGATCATCGTCAAAAAGAACCGGTACGAGCTGTGGAAACGGGCCATCGTAGACCTGGTGGAGAACGAAAAGAAGCGGATAGCGCTGTTTACGAACGCCAAGAAGCTCGTGCGCGAAAAGTTTGACATCCGCAAAAACCAGCGGTTGTGGGCGGAACAGTACCGCAAGCTGGTGGAGGCCGCATGATCGACATCGTTATCCCGGTCCACAACGCGGTTGACTCATTTAAGACGATGATGACCAGCCTCAAGGACTTCACCCCGAGGTGCGAGTACCGGCTGATTATCGTGGACGATTTCTCGGATGCACCGACCAAGGCATTCATCGATACGCTGATGCCTGACGTCCATATCATAACCGGGCAGCAACTCTGGTTCACCAGGGCGCTCAACCGGGGGCTGGACGAGACGATACATCCGTTTATCGCGGCGCTCAACACCGACATTGTGCTCTGTCCGGGCTGGGTCGAGAAGCTGTTGTCGTACTTAGAGGACCAGCGGGTGATGCTGGCCGGGTCCGACCACTTTCCGCCCCAAAAGGGCATCACCTATCCGGTGCGCCCGCATTACCTGACGGGCCACTGCTGGATGATCAGGCGGTGGTTCATGGAACAGCACGGGACGCTGGACGAACAGTACACCCACATCGACAGCGACAGGATGTTCAGCTACCGGGTGAACGACCTGGGATATAAGGTCGTCCGGGACGTGGAGCTGCCGGTGCTCCACGGGCAGGGGCCAAGCTGGGGGAGGATCGTCGGAAACATCCCGAACAGCGGGCTGCCGAGTCCGAATAATCGGAAGCTGAAACCAATCGAGGTGGTTACATGATCTGGTTAGGCACCATCATCGGTTTTATCGTCGGAATAATCATCGGTTGGCTAATCGGTGTTGTGATGGCGTTGCCGAGATGGTAAGCGATCCCGGTGACAATCAGGGGATTGCCGCGGGGTCTGCTGACCCCTCGCAATGACGGCGAATTGTAAATAGCAATACGAGGTGATGTATGAGGGGAACCCTCTTTGCCGGTGTAAACCTGATCGGCGACGCGCTGGCCACCACGCCGGCGGTGCGGGAATGGCGGCTGAACCACCCTGACGAACCGGTCTGGTACGTGGCCCAGGACCAGCCGATCAGCAGGGTGCTGCGGAAAAATCCTTACGTCGACCGGGTTATCCTCGATCCTGACCACGACAAGATCCGCAGGATGGTCGGATGGGGAAACTGGACCAAGAAGTGGCTGTTTGACGTCGGGGCCGCGTTTTCGTACGGAGAGCGGCGCAACATCCACATGGCGCAGGCATACGGAGAGCTGCTGGGAGTGCAGATCGGATCATGCAGGCCGGAGCTTCGGATCGTCGATGCCGAGCGGTCCGAGGCGGAGCACATCCTCGGGCCGATGAGTCGGTTTGTGGCGGTCTGCCCGCATTCCATGTCATCGACCGGGCTGGACACCGCCAACCGGGAAGGCAATAAGCTCTGGGGAGACAGCAGGTGGCGCGAGTTGGTCCTGATTATCCAGGAGATGGGGTTCAGTGTCGTCTCTCTCGGCGGGCCGGATGACCCGAAGATCTTCGCGGAAGACACCGGGGTTGTGGAACTCCACGGCCTTCCCATACGCATCGCCGCGGCGGTGATGGATGCGGCCGACTACGTGGTGACGATCGACAGCGGGCTGGCGCACGTGGCAGCGGCGCTGAACAAAAACCTGGTCGAGATATACCCGGCGGTGTTGCATATCGAGTGGGTGTATCCGCACACGACGCACAAGCGGGTGATCCAGGGATATCCTCCGGAAATCCCGGTGGCGAAGGTGGCCGATGAGTTGGAGGCGTTGGTCGGTGAGTGCGAGGGGAAACCGAAGAAAGGAAAAAAGACGGACGATCCGATTATGATGCCGTTCAACGCGGTTGATGAGGATCCTATAGGCAGTGCGGGGATTGCCTCGTTTGCTGCTGAGGCTCGCAATGACGGTGAAGCGGACGATGTCCTCGGTGACGGTCAGGGAAACAATGACGGTGAATTGGAATGAAGAAGGCCGATATCATAGACGCGCTGGCTCGGTTTTTGGACGCGGACACCGACGCGCCGTCGAGTTTGAAGCCGACGCTGACCGACAACGAGCTGTGGGGCATTTTTATGCAGGCGGTGCCGGAGCTTCCGCAGTACCGCGGCGCGTGGGGATTGTCGGTCTACGAGGAACAGTTCGTGCCGTACTACACGCCGGACACCGATGTCCTGTCTATCGATCCGTTCCGGTGGGCCGGAAACAGCAACGTGGTTGTCGACGATGCGCTTTCCCTTGCCGCGGCGCCGGCATCCGGCTGGGTGCAAACGGTCCCCGGTTACGATTTTGTGAGCGCCGACGAGGCGCAGAAGATCAAGGTATCGGACCCGGCCTACAAGCGCAACCTCTTTTACCGCAGCATGATCGGGGGCTACGTATCGGCCTACGACTACGACGGTGCGGTCCACGGCGTGACCGACGGCAATATCTACCGGCCCAGGAAGTACCCCGGGATACTGGCGGTGAAGGTCGAGATGGTGACGGCAGACAGCTCCGGCAGGACAGTGGGGTTTGACCTGTCTCTTGACGGAGGACGGAGTTGGATCGGCGCTGCCGTCGGGTGTTCCCTTGCCACGGAGATCGACGTGAGCGCCTATCCCTCCACGTCGCCCGTGCTCAAGATAATCCTGGCGTCGGCCGACGACACCAGCCCGCAGGTGCTGGACCTGCGGATGATGATCTGGCAGGTCGAAAACATTGAGGCCAACCTCGACCACATCCTGAACCTTGCCCACGCTATCTGGCTGGAGCGGCTGGCCGACCGGGCGCTGGCCGGCGGCAAGCAGGAGACCCACCAGATGCTGGCCATCATGGCCGACCGAATACGCCAGCGGGTGGCCGGCCGCATCGGGGACTCAAAGGTGCGGATACCGGAGACCTCGGCCCCGAGCGTGGCGGCGGGACCGGCAAACCGGTACGCCAAAAAATACTTCGGAGCATAACATGCTTAACCTATCGTACCTCGCGCGGTCGGTGGCGCGGTGGCTCGGAGAGGTGGACGCCCTTTCGGGATACATCGTGCTGACGCGCCCGTTTGACGCCAAGCAGATCGTGAACGCGAACGCCGTCCACGTAAGCGCCCAGGGCGCCGAGGCATTTGCCGCGCCGGGCAGGCTGGGCTCGAGCAACTGGGCCTATATCGTCGTGATCGACCTCTACATTCCGCAACACGAGCTGCAGGACTACGACGACGGGCCGGTGGGACTGGCGGTAACGGCGCTGGCTGAGGCCCTGGCTGGCTCAGCGATCAGGTATTACGAATACAACCCCGACGAATGGCGGATGGGTACTGCCATGAGGGCGTCGGCGGTTAAGATAGACCTCGGGGCGGGCCCGGCGGCCAGGTTCGAGATCGTGCTGGCGATATCAACGTAACACGTCCCCGTTGACGGGGCAGGGTTTAGGGAGGGAATACCATGGCGGATTTATTCAAAGACCGGGTAATGTCCGGCATTACCAAGGAGCGGGTGCTGGTTATCGCCGCATCGTACACCGGAAGCAACGACGCGGTGACCGACCTCGCCAACGCCAAGACGGAACTCAACAAGCTGTTCAACCCGCGGTGGTTTGACCTGACGACCACCACGTCCGACCAGCTCGTGTATACGATCAAGGACGAAGTCGGCGTCGAGGATTTTGTGGACACCTACGGCGTGGTCGACGCCCGCGTTGTTCCGTTCGTCGAGCGGCAGGCCGGCGGCTCCGGGGCGTACATGGTCGTCGATGAGGACGACTACACCGTCAACCGGACGGACGGGACGCTCACGTTCGCGGTGGCGCTCGGCGCGTCCGACGTGGTCAAGGTGTCGCTGTGCGGAAACATCCACGGGGCGCAGATGTTCGACGGGGCAGGCAAGATAAACCTCACCACAACCAAGGTGCAGGTGCTGGGCCAGACCAAGGAAGCCTACAAGTTCACGGTCGACGAGGGGGCGGACCCGACGTTCAGTTTCGATGCCGTGGTGGACGTGGGCAAGCGGCACAACCTCTACCCCGGGGAGCAGGTGCTCAAGATGCTTTACGGGTCGGAATGGACGCAGGGAGCGGCGGGGGCCAGCGGCACCGACTTCTCCGACATCGCCGTCTGGAATGAGTTTAAAAAGAACACCGAGCCGTTCTTCTGCTGCTGGGCCTACATCTCGGCAGAGACGGATTCCGGCGCGCTGTCGTGCGTGATGGAGTTCTTCCGCAGGTGCACGCTGGACGAGTTTCCGACGACCAAGAACGTGTCGAGCGGAAACGATGCGGCGACCGTTACCGTCAAGGGCATCGCCGATTCGGTGTACCGGGCCTCGCTGCTGGTGACGTAGGGGCCGCGGGCGAAGTGGGTTTAAACGATAAGGGCGGCTACGGCCGCCCTGTTTCATTGGAGGGTGCGATGGGAAAATTAGGAAGGCGGATCAACGAACTGGCGACGGCCAAGGTCCCCTTTACGCTCCTCGTTGGCGGGGAGCGGGTCAAGATGTTCTTCGATTTCAAGTTGCCGACCGGCGCGTTGTTCGAGTCCTGGGCGTACGCCAAGAAATACCTCCTGGCACGGAAGGAAGAGGCCGCGGCAGAGGGCCGGGAACTACCGGTGGAAGACGAGCAGGAAATCCTCGGCCAGGGCCGCATCAGGTGGTATGCCGCGGCCGGGTTTAGGGACGCCGACGGAGAACTCGTCTGGGACAACCCGGAAGAGATCCCCGACACGTCAATCATGCCGCTCCAGATGTTCATCATGCCGAACGTGCTGGGCATCCGGCTGACCGACGACAAGGACGAGAACGAAGAGGACAACCTAAAAAAATAGCCGCCCTCCCCCTCCTCGGCACTGCCCGGAGCCTGACCTCGGAGCTGGGGGGGGCATTAGAGACAATCAAGGTGTTTCACCACCTCTGGTATGGGACGGAGGTGAACCCGATCTGCACCTACTACTGGTTTTTGGTGCTGGCGTTTCATCAACAGATGAAGGACGAGGAAAAAGAGGGCGTAAAGGACCACGGGTTCAAGGTGTCGCCCGGGCGAATCAGGCGGGACGGGTCCGTGCTGCCGCCGATTAAGAGCTACTACGTCCCCGGAGATCCGGCGATTCCGCGGATTATCGGGGCGCTGTATGGGTATGACAAATGATTTCGGTCAGAGTATTCGGCGTCGGCAACATTATAAAAAAGCGCAAACAGGTACAGACGCTTGCGCTGCGGACATTTACGGCGATGCGGCCCAGGGTGAAACGTACCTATGCCAACATCAAGAAGTGGATGCCGACGCTGACGACCAATTTGCAGGATGCTCTGGTCTACGAGGAAGATGCCGGTAAACTGCATATCGCTATCAGGCTTTTATCTCACGGCCCGTTCGGGCCGACCGACTACTTCCCCTGCTGGGAGCACACCCACAAATCAATATCCCAGCACACGCCGGATGAAATCGCTCACGCGAAAAAACGCGGCGCCATGGGCATCCAGGCCAACCCGTCGGCCATCTCTGGCGGCAAGACCGATATCCAGAAAGACCCGTTCGTCAAGGCGTTGGCCGCCGATGGGTTTACACATATCCAGGTCCTCGAATTCGGTCCCAAGGGAAAGCAGCGTACCTACGACGCCACCCCGCCCCCCGGGTGGCCGTATCTAAAACCTTTCGCGTGAAGCAGGCTTCACGCGAGTGGGGTGGTTATATGAGCACCGACACCTCCAGGCTCGATTATGTGGTAACCGGGCAGGCGCAATTGGCCGCCCTGGACAAACAGCTCGAGCGAATCCAGACCCTTATGATGAACCTCGGCAAGGCCCGGGATATCAGTGCGTTCGCGCAGGGTGGGTTCGATAAGGTTGGCGGGGACGTCGAAAAGATCAGGACGGGGGTTGCGGGGCTTAAAGACAGCCTTGCTACGATTCCTCCGGTAGCCGCTGATGCCGGCAGGGCGATGTCTGAGATTGCCGCCGGGTGGCGTACCGGGGGCGCATGGAAAGAAGAAGTCGCCCGCATCAACGGGCTCAACACCGGGCTCAAAAATATTGGCTCGGCAGCTCCTGTCGCAGCGACTGCGCTTACCGCCACCAAGCAGGCGGCGGTAGATCTTGGCAAAAACGTCCCCACCGGCCAGATTAACCAGTTTGTTACCGCATTTAAGCACGGCATCGCCACCGCCGGGACGTTTGCCTCCAAATTAGCCATCCTCATGATCGCCTTTGCCATCTTCCGTACGATCCAGACCATCATCCGCGGCGTAATCCAGGGGTTTAAGGACCTGGACGAGGCCACCCGCAAGATCATCAGCGCATCGGCCGTTGCCGGCGAGGCCAACACGTCCTACGCCGGAACCTTCCTCACGGTGGCCTATAACGCCGTCAAATACCGCACCGCCATCAAGGACGTGGGCGACGCCACGTGGGAGCTCGAGAGCGCCGGCCTGAGCGCGTCCGAGGCGCTGGCAGGGACGGGGACCGTCCTCAAGCTGCTGACCGCCGACGTGACCGACGTGGGGACATCAACGCGGCTGGTGGCCGGGATCTACCGGACGTTTAAGGACGAGCTCGGCGCCACGGCGTCCGAGGCCGAGAAGTTCGCCCGGGTTGGCGACGTGCTGGCCTACGCCCTGAACCGGTCGCAGGTGAACATGGAGGGCCTGATAAACGGCCTCAAGCACTCGCTTGGCGTTGCGGCGACGGCAGGAATCCAGTTCGAGGTGCTGGTGGCGTCGTTGGCCGTGATGAACGACCACATGATGATGGGGGCGATCGCCGGAACGGGGATGCGGGCGGCGTTGATACAGCTTTCGCAGGACATCGAGTTTTTGGCCGAGCGATACGACCTGGTGGTGGACCGGAGCAAGTCCTGGGGCGAACAGCTCATGCCGGTGCTGGAACAGCTCAACCAGAGGATCAACTCCGGGAACCTGTCCATCGGGGAGATGAGCGAACTCCTGAAATCGACCGGCGCCCGCGGCGGGCAGGCCATCTTGGTGCTGACGCAGTATTTTGACGACCTCGACGCGATGGTCAAGGCGTTGGAGACCGACGCCGAAGGCGCGCTGGACGCGATGTCCGGCGTGCGCATGGACAGCTTTACCCGCAACCTGGACGCGGCAAAGACCTCGGCGAAGAGCTTCGGCGCAACACTCTTCGGGCCGATGATGAACGGCCTCAACACCATGCTTTCCGGCCTCAACGACGTAAGCGCGGAACTTTTCAGGCTGGGCGCGCTGTTTGCGAAAAAATACGACCTCAAACTGTCGATCAGCGACGACGAAATAGAGAAGATGAAGTGGTGGCAGCGGGCGTTGCTGGATGCAGGAAAGATAATCGGCGGCATGTTGCTGCCCGGTTCAGGATTATATGCCTCAGGCATGGGTGATCTTTTTTCTTGGGCCGCCGACGGACTGGCAAAAATAGGTGAGGAAGCCGGCATGGCCGGGGATGCGTTCGATAAGCTCTATGAAACGATGGGCGAGAGCGGCAGGGCCTCGATGATCGAGGCGATGATCGGTCCGGTGGAGATGCTGTCGGTTCGCATGGCGGAGGGAACCGTCACGGCGGAGGACTACCGGGACGCCATCGATTTTCTCACGGCCACGCTCGACGACCATGTCTACGAATACGTACGGCTGACCGCAGAAATTGAGCGGGCCAAGAAAGAGCAAAATAAATCAGCCGAGGAACTTGCCACCATGCAATCCCGGTGGAACGAGCTGGGCAAGGCGATAGCCTCCGACCGCAAGGAGATCGCCGGGCTTACCAAGGACCTGAACAAATTCAACAACGACATGGAAAAGATATCGGACCGGAAGCTCTGGACGCTCGATACGCTTTTCGGCCTGGACGAGATAAAGACAGAGGAATACCTCGCGCAGCTCAAAAAATACGCGAACGAGGCGATGCTGTACGCCACCATGCTTTCCACCAACCAGCCCGGCAGCGACGAGGCCAACGAGGCGCAGCGCAGGGCATACGAGCTGATGAACAAATACGCCGATGAGACGAGTCGCGCAGCCGGGGCCATGGCAAACCTGAGTGATAAACAGCGCGAGTTTTTACGTGCTGGTCTGGAAGGAATGGCCCTGGATGATGAAGCGAGTATTTCGATGCTTAGAGACCGAATATGGTATTTCGAACAATATAAGAAGACCCTCTCTGACCCTCAAGATATTCTCGAGGTAGACAAGGCACTGATGGCGTTGAACAATACCCTTGCCGGCAAGGGTGAAAATAGAAACTGGGATCTGAAGGAATTATTCGAGGAAATGCAACTGCTAAAGAAAGAATTAGTTGACCCGGTTGCCGACCTCGGCAACAAATTCGACGGGTTGGACGAGGCGCTCAAGGCCGGATTTATCGCGTCGCTTACCAACATGAAGGACGGGATTGTGCCGGGAATTACGACCAACGTAGAGACCATG
Organism: Candidatus Pacearchaeota archaeon; assembly: GCA_023228245.1. The sequence continues at coordinate 941 of JALOBN010000007.1, read as the reverse complement.
GCGACCGGTTTCGATTCGGTCAGGACGGTGGTCAACGACCTCAACGGGTCGCTTAACTTAACGTTGTCGGTCACGTCGGTTATCATGCAGAACCTCTATAAAATTGCGAAAAGCAGGAATTTTACCGGGGCAAACAGCCCGGACGAGTCTACCCAGTCCATCAACCAGCAGCTAAAGAGCGGAGATTAGCATGAACTTTCTTTCGGCCGAAAACCTTGCCGCCTATTTGTCCGAACTCTGGGACGGCGGGGACCTTGCGGTGGCGGGCAACGACGTTTCCGTGGACTGGAACCTGTGGGAGGACGCCGGGGACTACCCGAACAACCTGGCGGCCCGGCCGTTGCCACCGGGTCCGTGGTACGTGGATCGAGTCAACGGGTCGTTTACCGTGTCGTTTACTGTGCCGAAGGCGTGGGTGGCGGAGGCCAACGGCGAAGTCTGCTTTAAGTTCGACGACGAGGGGCCGTGCGCGGTCGCGGCATTCATCCTGGAGGACGAAGGTTTGTTCGAGGTACTGAGCGAGAGAGTGATGGAGGCCGTCCGGGACGCCATGATTGCGCCGGCGGGCTACACCGTGGACGATTCGCTGGATTCGTTTGCCGTCGCGCTGGGAGAGGTGACGCTGGCGGAGGCAGGGAGAGAGACGAAAGTCGAGATCGAGGCGAGGGTGGAGAGCGTATAAATCCTTCGCGCCCACTGACAACCCGAAGGTTGTCAGTGCCACCCATCCCTCAGCGCCGGGTGGCACGGCCAAGCGCAGCTTGACCGTGTGAGGGTAGGCTAATACGTTATGTCATACACAATAGATTTAACCCAAAAATCCGAGACCTACATAAGCCGCCCGGGCGCGGCTGAGGCGGACCGTGCGTACTTTCTTTCCGCGCCCATGTGGCGGGAAAAGCACGTAGGGGTCCAGCGGCAGGGGTCGGTCCACCGGACGG
>JALOBN010000100.1 GCA_023228245.1 Candidatus Pacearchaeota archaeon | reverse complement strand
TCCATGGAAGGGCAGGTGCCATATGGGTCATTGCCAGTGGTTTCCCAACGGGCCGCAAGGACCGGGAACTCGTTGTAGCCGCGGTGGTCGAGAAGCTCGCCGGCCGGGGCCCCCTCTGCCCAGTAAACTTCGCGGAATTTGAACTTCGAGGGGATACCGGTGTCGGGCCGGTTGGGCTCGATGAGGTGGCGAATGGTAATGGTGTGGGAGAGGTGCGCGCCGCCGAGCTTGTACTTGGCCCGGTGGACTTCTGACAAAGCTTCTTCGCCCCAACGCTGAACGACCTGGCGAAGTGTGTAGTCAAACTTGCGGGCAAAGGTGTCGATCTTGAGGGCATCGTTTTGGGCCAGGGTATATTCGCCACAGGCTGGATTGTAGCAGCGCACGACGGTCTCGAAGTCTTCGTAAACGATCATGGTGGCTGTGCCGAAGACGACAAGGTCGAGGTACATGACGGCCATGGCGTTATAGAAGTTTGAGTCAGCCATGATGCGAAGCATACGGCGCTGGACCTCGTCAAGCCAACGCTGCACGATGAGGTCAGCGTCGAGCGCCATGTCCCCTGTGCGGAGCTTAAACCATGGACGGCTGGGGGAAGTGATGCCGTTCATGAGGCCGGCCGCGAGAATGCGTGCTGCAGTAGTGCCGGTCGCATCGAGGATGTTGGGGTTCTTGGTCATCCTCGAGCGGCGTTCGGTCGGGCTGCAAAGCCAGTTATAGCGCCGGGGCAGAAGGTAGTCGGCCAGAAGCTTGTAGTGCGGCTTCCAGTCGTTCCATTCTGTGTCCATGCTAGCGAGCATGGCTTTGATTTTTCCATGCGCCTCGGCGCTAATTTTCTTCGGCATCATGCGCTCCCGAGAAGAGACTTACGGCCAGAACGGGCGGTGGAGGTCAGGCCCGAAACGGTGAAGGATGGAAGGCTGCGGGCGAGGAGAGTTCCCTGCATCCCGCCGACAGAGGTATCAGCATTGGCGTCAGCGGTGGTTGCTGCGTAGGCCGGATTGGGGGTTTTTTCAACTTTGGGGCCGAAGGTCATTGATAGACTCCTGTTTGGTAGGGGTTGTAATCGTCGTACTGCACGGCTTTTTCTTGCAGAGGCTTTCCAAAGGGATCGACCGGAGGCGCGAGCATTGGGAAAGCGAATGTGCAAGCGAGGGCGTCGGCGATGTTAGGGCTCGGCACACCACGGCGGCGCATGTCTTCTTTCTTTTCCAGCTGAATGGCATCACGGCCGTTGAAGCCGTACTGGGGGTCGGAGATTTCATCAACGAGGGTGCGATCGGAACCGGGCACCTCGAACGGATGGATGAGGCCGGTGCGAAGCCAGTCGCGCATGGCGCCCCAGATTTCAGCTCGCTTGTTTGCGTACTTGACGCCGGACTCGGAATTGACGCCATCGGGTTGAGCGGAAAAGTTAACCGCCACTACGTTAACGGACATGTGGCGCAGTATATCAACGACGCCGCCGCCCATGCCGGTCTCGTCAACGAAAACGACCGAGGCTTGGTAGCGGTCCATGGCGACTACAATCTTGCGGGCGAGCTGAACGTTGTCGAGCTTGGCATAAATTTCAGGCTCCCGCGAGCGAGCGTCGTGGCCCTGTCGCGGATAGATGACTGAGTAGTCGTCACCGAAGCGAGCCACGTCAACACCGAGGACAACAGGCCAGGGATTATTGTCGTTGGCATGGGGCCGCTCGGCTGAGGCTCGGGCGTCGTTGATTGAGATAAAGGACTCGATGTCGATGCCGGGAAATTCACCTCTAACGCGGACGCGCACGAAGTCGGAGTCCTCGCCGTAGTCATCGACCCAACGCTGGAGCTGGGATTTGTTCGTGATGGCGACCGAGCGGGAGTCGATCTTGCGACTGCGCCAGCGGTGGGCGAACTTGCCCCGGTCGAAGCACTCATAGAAGCGGCCCTTGTTCCGAGTTGGGTTGCCGAAAACGCACCAAATGATCTCGGTGTTTTCGTCGGTAAGGGCGCCCTCGGTTACTTCCCAAATAACGTCAGGGATGGCCGAGGCTTCGTCAAACACGACGAGGATGCGGCGGCCCTGGTTGTGCATACCTGCAAAAGCTTCGGTGTTGCGCTCAGACCACGGCACCATGTCGATACGCCAGGTCTTTTCGTGCTCAGGGTCTGCCGAGAAAATGGCTGTGGCGGTGAACTTGAACAAGTGCCTGCCGATGAAAAGGCGGTGCCACTTTGCGACCTCGACCCAGGTTTTTGTCTTGAGCTGGTTTTCGGTATTGGCCGTGACGACGCCCTTGGTGTCGGGCATGGTGGAGACAGCCCACCAGATGAGCATGGCGACGAGGGCTGACTTGCCGATGCCGTGGCCGGAAGTTCGCGCGAGCTGAATGGCTTGGTCGATCGAGATAAGCCCCTCACGAATGTCGCGGAGTAGTTCCAGCTGCCATGGATCCGGCGCCGGAAACTTGGCGAGTTCGGTCCCAGGCTCGCCCCATGGAAAAGCCCACAGGACGAACTCGTCGGGCTTATCTGAGTAGTAGGCCAGAAGGGACAGAAGCTCGTCGTTGAGGGGATCGCTCATTCGATGTCGAGCTCCGGCATGGCGTTGATAGTCTTCATCCGCTGGCGAGCGGCGTCCATACGTGAGGCGATGCCGATGTTAACGGAGACCTCAGTCTTGGCGGAAGGCCCGAAGCCTACGCGGTCGGCGGTCTTTGTCAGGATGTCGAGGAGCTGCCCAGTAGAAAAAGCATCAGGTTCATCCTCCAGCCTGTCACGAAGTTCGGCCAGGGCATCGGCGGAGAGGCCAGCCAGCTGCTCGTGCATGTCGAAATACTTCTCATCGACCTGGTCCTTGTAGAAGCCGATGAGTTCCTCGAAGGCCGGATCGTCCTTCAGGATGGAGATGCGCGAAACTGTATAACCAGTCACTGCGGCACAGGCCTGTATCGTCTGACCTGCGGCAATAAGACGCGCGAGCAGGTGATGGCGGTCACGGATCTTAACGAGGGCGGAGGGCCGAGTCCCGCGCTCCGAGGAAAGGGTGGCGAGGTCTGCAGGTCCGAGGTCCCTATCGTGAAAAGCCGCGATCTGCTTGGCGGCCCTGCCCCGCGTGCGCGGCGCGATGTCGAGGTCTAGGTCCATGAGGGGCTCCTAAGAGGTTTTGGAATTTGGGCCAGTATAGCTCGGCGCGGGCCGGGAAGCAAGGGGCCAGCTCGGAGGGGAAGGAGGAGAAAAGAAGGAAGGAGGGTGGGAGCTGGTTCCCAGTGAAAATCGTGTGTAACTTGCGAGGGGGATGCATAACCGCGAGCCCCCTGGGGTACCGGCGAAAGGCCCCCTCGGCAGGGAAGGGGAAGTGAAGCGAGGGGGTGGGTGGGTAGGGTAGCGGGCAGGGGGACGGGAGAAGGTGGATAAAAAAGTTTGCGGGCTGGTCTTGACATGGTCCCACGACTCGCTTATGTTGTGGGTATTGAAACGAAAGGAAACGGACATGAAAGACCATTTGAACTTTGACTCGGCTCAGGCTTACTTGGAAGCCCGCTTTGACCATATGGAAGTGTTGGCATGGGAAAGGGAGTTTAACGTAATCATCGTGAAATTTACCGACGGCCGCTATGAATACTCGGCTGACATCTGGCTTGACGAGTCGGGCAAGATTTACGGCGAATGGTAAGGTATTGCATGGCGGCGGGAGGGTACGCTTTCCCCCCTCCGGGCAATATCGCCCAGAACGAAAGGAACGAACATGACTACGATTGGACAGAAAGTCTCGGAAGCCCTGCGCGGCGCAATGCTTGAAACGACTGTCGCGGGGAAGGTCTTCACGATTGACCCGGCAAAGCTTCCGGATAATGCCTTGCTTGACCTGTTGCGGTATGGAACGCAGCGCCGGTTCAATGACGCGACTGGCGGGAGTGACAAGACGGCGGCGGACAAGCATGAAAAGGTCGCGGACATGATTGCCGGGTACTATGAAGGCGTGACGAGTGCGCGGCGCGTTGGCGGCGGCGTGGACGAGTTGGCCAAGATCATGCGCCAGTTTGCACAGGCCCTGTTGAAAGAGACGCAATCGAAGGACGTTTACAAGGCGAAAATCACCGACGCCGAGGCGGCGGACCGGGAAAAGATCCTCGACTCGATCATTGCCCGGAACCCGGACGCCTTCAAGGAAAAGGCCGAGGCAGAACTGGCCCGGCGCAAGGCCGAGGCGGCAGAACGGGCAAAGCTTGCCGCCGGGCTTGATTTGACGATTTGAACGAACGGGCGGGGGAATTGTCTCCCGCCCAAACTTTTGAAAGGGAACG
>JALOBN010000006.1:27874-69106 GCA_023228245.1 Candidatus Pacearchaeota archaeon | reverse complement strand
AAGAAGAAGAAGCGGTAAGTGGGTCCCATGGTCCACGGCATCGATCGTCCGTCTATCACCTTCCAGGCCACCGGGAAGAGAGCAGGGGTGCTCACTGTCAGGCATCCCAGAGGATCACCTAAGTCAGTGAAAGTGGAACTTGAGAAGGTGAACATATCGGGGCAAGCGCGGCAGTCTGTACAATTCACCGGAGGCAAAGCGGTGCCTATCACCACCGTTCCGACCACCAAAAACGAGTGGGTGTACAGCGGCGAGTATTCTGATGATGTTATTGACTCTTTTGAGCGGGCCGATGCTCTCAGACGGCTCAACCGGGTTACCGGCGCGGGAGCGGTGCGGGGAGGTGGATTCGTCAAAGCTGGGGAGAAGGCTCCTACCAACACCATGGGTGAAGCCATTAGAGGCAAGACCTACCACATGATAGGTGACGAGGAGGAGGACGACGAAGAGTACTGGATGCCCCTAGCGGCCCGCAGAGCAGCGGCAAAGGCCAAGTACGCGGAGAGAGCCAAGAAGCACAACGTTAAGGGCAAGGACAGCCCCCAGCAAGACCTGGACACAATTGCAATGGTGGCGGAGATCAGGGGGAAGAGTAAGAAGGCACGCGCCACCGCCCCGCCTCGCTCAGCGCCTCGTTCTGACCAAGACAAGTTCCGCAGGATGGACGAGCTGCAATTATTGCTCGCAAAGCGCCTACGTCAGATCACTATTCTAGGTCACTATACCGGGAAGGCATCAGACCGGGATAAGACGGTTAAAGCACTGGAGAAGAAGATTGCAGCGCTGAGCAAGGGCAAAGATCGCATTCGGCGAAGATTTAGTAAGGAAGAGAAGACACCGATTGCGATTGTTAAGAAGAAAGCCACGCCGAAGAGATTGGTTGCACCGAAGCCCGCACCGAAAAACCCAGCACCAAAGAAATCCACCGTAAAGAAGCGATCTCCTCCCAAAGCAAGCAACTTTGCTCAGGTGCTCACTGCATACGTCAAGAAGATCGGTGTCTCGGCGACGGTGGCTGTGCACAAGTACCCCAAAGGCGCTTCAGCACAATACAGCTACGAAGTATCGATGAAGAAGAGAGATAAGGCGATTGAAGCGCGCATAGACAAGTTCTATGACGCTAATAAGAAGGTGCCTCGTGACGGGGTGCTGAGATTTAAGGTAGGTGGATTAGGTGGCGCGTAAGAAGAGCTTCCAGAAAGCCGTAGCGAATGAACTCGTAGAGCATCCTTGGATCTCACGAGCCCAGGCAGCACGGCTCGTGAAGGACCACAATAGAGCTAAGCGGGTTCCCAAGAAGATGACCACGACACGACGCATAAGGAACGTGCTGAGGAAAGCACTGGGGTTGAGCGGGAGGAGGAAGAAGTAGTGGCGGGTGCTAAACGCGGCGATGCCCGGCGCATTTCCCGCCTGGCTGGGTACGGACGTGCGGGTCCGATCCGTGTTAACCCACATGTACCTAAGACCTACAAAGGCATCCAGGTGCGCAAGCGATTGGTGACTCATGAGAAGGTCGAAAGAGCACTGCGGATTAAAGAGGGACTTACGTACCTGCAGGCTCATGCTCGCGCACTCAAGGCAGAACACGCGGGCCTCACCAAGAAGCAGGTGCAGATTTACGAAGGAATTTTAGGGGCCGTGGCACGCCACTATCCCTATTACCCTAAGAAGAAGGGGAAGAAGTAAATGCCAGAAACCAAGAAGTTCAAAAAATTGAAATGTGCCTGCATTCGCGAATATGGGAAGACCGAGGGAACGCGCATAGCGCACGCGACGGCACAGAAGCGCGGTTGGAGGCACTGAGATGGCACTTACGAAAATCCAGGCAGCGGTGATACGCAGAGCGATCAAATCACTCAAACGATCCGGGTGCAATTTCGATATGTGTGATGGTCCGAGTGCGAAATATCAGAGCATGAAAACGTGTTCCACATGCAGCGCGATCAAGGATCTCCAGTTCGTACTGGACGGCAAGCCCAGGACACCGGATCATGCCGGGTGGGTGTCTACTGATAAACAGTCGTGGGGTAAGGGGTGGAAAAAGTAAATGGCAGCAAAGACATCTCTTCCGACGATCGTGCACATTCCACCCAAAACGAAACGCGAATTCGACAAACATGAGGTGTCACATGCGCTTCTATCGCTTCCGGATGTGATGAGTGCCATAGCGAACACCTCCGACGCGAAGCTCACCAAGATGGGGCTCAAACTAAATGTGGTGCGCTACCAACCAGATGATCAGGCGGGCGGCAGGGCGATTCGCACAGGCGTATTCTACTTACCCGAGCTTAAGTCACCATATCAGAAATATTATACTACTGGTAAGCAAGGATATGGTGGCGGTGGTAGGTATGAAGGCGAGACGACGTATCGTTATCCACTTGTGGTAAAGGGTGTTACCGGTGGAAAGTGTCCGCAGATGGCTTATGATTTCATACTGGGAAAGAAAAGCTATGATGGCATGCGATCGGAAGTACTAAAAAACATATATGGATGGTGGTCGCCAAAAGGAAGCTCACAACAGCAAGCAGTCGAAGGCATACTCGAAAAATATCATGGTAAGGTATTGTTTGCATATGATATCGTTGCCAATAGTATGAAGGGGAACACACTGGCATACGCCATACAAGAACATATTGTTGCATGTGAAGTGCGTCGTAGTGGATATGATTCGGTGATCGGCTATACTAAGTACAAGGAATCGTTCAGATTGTCCGAGGTGTTTGATCTACGCGAAGAAGAGTATCCTTGGCAACCGCATTGGAAGAACAACTATGACGACTTTTATAGAGAGCATTGGTCGATGATAAGGGACGAGGTGAAGAAAAGATGACTCGTTCCCTCTACGGCATCAAGGGCGGGGCGATGTCGTACCTGGTTAGGGATATCGTTAAGAAAAAGTTGCTTTCCGGAGATGTGCCGGCGTACCTGAATAAGAGGTATGGTTAGGATACTGGCATAGCATCCATCTCACGTATCCGCTCCATCACTTTCTCGGTGCTCCAGGGCGCTCCGGTTCGTCTGGTGAGCACAATCCCGATCTCTATCGGAGTCGTGTTTTGAGCGCGTTGCTCTTTTATGAATGTGTCTGCGTCGAACGGTTCCCTTCTCGGTCGGGTATCGTCTATCTTGTTACGTAGTTGTGTGATGCGGTTGTTGACATCATTCTTGGTGATATCTGCATATCCTTTCTCTATCAGTGCGCGCCTTATCTGCTCAACTGTGCTATTGCCATGCCGCTGCTCGATGATCCATTCATCTTCTTCATGGGGTATTTTTGGTGTGCGACCTGTTGGAGCGGGCACATTGGCGGGCACCGGGTCGGACTGAGCGCAGCCGGTAGTAGTTGGTGATGGTGCAATGCTTACGCTGGCATGTTTTTTGGTGTCGTCGTTCGTTCTCGGAAGCTTGAGATGTACCGTCACACTCCCACCATTGAGCTGCCTGATTACCTCGGCGCATTCGTCCGGTGTTCCCTCTATCTGGGGTATCGCGTCATTTAGTTTTAGTATCATTATCTTTGGCTCCTAAGTACTTTCACTTCACCCGAATCTGTGTAGAGCAAGAAGCATCGTTCCATCTTAAACCACGGTTCTCTTGCGAGATATGCATATTTCTCAGACTCCATTACTCCGTTATTACACTTATCACAGCCTTTTCCACCGCACTCATAGCATGGCACTTTTATGCCGCCCATATAGTCCTGTAGTTGCTTAATGTCCGAGGGGTTGTGCTGGGCGAACGAAATTAAGTTAGATGACTGTGAAAGAATGTCGTTATGAATATGCGAGAATCGCTGTGAGATGCCAACAAATCCTACACCATGTGCGCGTTTTTGTGTCACGATAGCTTTCAGCGCGGGGTGTATCTGTTGCTTACTTTGCATGTGTTGTAACTCATCTACGATGAACACCATGTTATGCTGTCTGTACACAAACTCGCACACTTTTGCAAAGTTCACGTTGGCGCTACCTGCTGTCATGTTGGGTTGCACTACCGTAAGTTGTGCGTCTCTCCCATCGAATGCTTCCTCCAGTGTTTTCGCGTCATGTGCTATGTATATCTTATAATTGGGTCCATAATTGGCATCCACCGCAGTTTTTCCAGCATATTCGAATTTCAAATCCCATATGACAAGTCGATTACCCGCGATGAGTAGCTTCTTTATAATATTCTTCTTCACAAAATAAGACTTCCCGCTACCACTGGTGCCCACTATCGTGGTGCGAGAGTTTGCTGCTATCTTCATTTAGCCTCGTCTTTCTCAAGTTCGTCGGGTGGGATCAAGGGCGAAGTCATGTTCATGCATATGAGGGTGAGGGCACAGATAGCAAGGCCGGTGCTTGGCGAATCCATGGGGAGACTGGGCGCGTAGTGGTGAATGGTCTTGACGAGTTGCTTGCTTATCTTGGTCTGCCTGATCTGCTCAGCCGTTAGGTCTCTCCTGGGCGGACGATTCAAGTTCTTCTCTACCAGTCTGCGAGTGAAATTGTTTATGAACAAAATCATCTGGTCGATCCCATCTTCTCCAATTACTTCGAGAGTTTCATCTATATCCCATTTCTCTTCAGGGGCATTGGTAGTGGGTATCCCGTCTACTATCTCGGCTTCTTCCGCCTCTCCCAGGTCCTCCGTCTCGGGCGCGCCGTTCGTCTCAGGTATGTCCTGCAGCTCTTCTACTTCATTGATATCCTGGTCAGAAATGAGATCGATGGGAGCTCTGTCGATCTCAATTCCTTCTTCCGACACCGGCACGGTATCCGGTATTCCGCCACCGAATACGCCAGACACTATCCTGTCTCCTCTATGCCCATATCGCGCAGCTCTTCCTCCTCGTCGAGTATGTCCTCTTTCATCTGCTCTAAGTTGCGCTGGATGACCTCGGCCAGCTTGAGGGCGCGGTTGATCTGAGCTTCGGTTAGGGTCTTTGGTAGCTGTGCCTGGTAGGTCTTCACGAATGCGTCTATCTGGGGGTACTCTTTGGGGTAGATCCTCTTAGTGATACCGAGTACTCTATCTATGTATGGTTGTATTTTCATGTCATCACCTGCGGGCCTTCAATGACTTCACGGGCGCATTACACAACGGGCAATCGGTGCCTCCGATCTCGTCAGGTGAGAGAATCGTGAGAAACACTTCTTTGCAGGCGTAGCACCGGTACGCATAATTGGGTGCGCCACACTTGGCGCATTCGTTGTAAGATCCCTTGACTCTGAGAGGTGCGCCGCAAGTCTGGCACTTGGTTTGAAGATCTCTGCGTTCTGCCTCGCTCAGCTCTGGCTTAGACTGGATCTCTTCTGTTTCGGGTTGCGGGAGGTGTTTTGAGGCAAGTGCTCCCAGCCCGCCGCTGCCCATCACAGCCGGCATGAGCAGAGGGATCAGCTCACCGATAATGGCGTTCATGTCTCCGGAGTCCAGGGTAGCGGGCTTCACACCAAAGCGTTGCAGGACTTCCCGGAAGGTTGCCTGAGTCTCGAGCTTGATGAGTGGGCGGATCTCTGCCATGATCTCTGCCTTGAGTTCTTCCCGAAGTTGTCCCAGGTCAATCTGTTCTGGCGCAGGCACATTCTGTAGCTCCTGTACGATGGCCTGTAGCGCAACAACATCGGTTGCTTTCGCCGCACCCTCCGATGCCTCCTTCAGCTTCCTCACCACGTCCATAGTGGGCTCAAGGTCGGCCATTACTTTGCGCTTGATCAGTTTCACTGCATCGTCTAAATCGACGATTTCTTCCGTACTCTCTTCATCGACTTTATTCTTCGCTGCCATATGATCTCCTCACTCTAAATGCTATTCGCTTTTGTTTTCCTCTGCGTATGGTCACTGGTTTTGGAGGATGTAGTTCGCGCTCCAGCTCGTTCAGGCGCTTTTCCAGTCTTACCGTAGCTTGAAGTAGGCACTTTACCTCATCGTTCTCCATTCTCTTTACCAAGCGTGACCCACACGCCGGGCACCGGGGAGATGTGGAAAATCCTGGCCAGATGTTATTGCATCCTGGGTTAAGGCATTTTTTCCAGGTATATACTCTCAATTTCATGTGGCTCCAATCTCCATACGACGGCTTTTACGCACATCATTTTGTACCATACGAATCTCCGGTAATATATAAAGGAGATCATGAGATGGCTATTTATATCGAGTCGGAACTGTAGGTGGGTGTCGTTTTTATATAATCGTATACTAAACTAAGTCATGGTACAAAGTGGCGAAATAGCAGTCGAGAATAATGTGCTTGACGCAAACACTGCATTGGTGGGAGTCGGGGCGGGATTACTAGCAATACCTATAATCATTGGGGTGATTGTGATTATTATGATCATCGCTATTATACAATATATATTATAGAACCACTTTCATCTTATCGATATATTTTTCAACGATAATGGTTTCTTGGTAGTGCCAGCAGGTGATACCAGCGCATGCACACCGCCAGGTATTCCGGTGGATACTGCAACAACGTCTTGACTGCCAACAAAGGTACCGAATGAGCTTGTTTGTGTGTTTGGAAGAAATTTGTTGCCGTACATTTCACTCAACGCACGCTGAGTTGGTGAAGATTGCATTACGATAGGATCACGGGGATGTTGTTCCGTATTTCCTGATCCCATCAATCGCTCTCTGTATAATTTCATTAAAGGATCGTTTTGTATCGCTGGTTGTATTATCTCGTCATTCATGCGGCGTTTGGTTTCACTGTCCGTCTTTTTGTTTATTAAGCGTGCTACCAAATATTCCATTTTGCTATTAATCGAGCTGTTTGCAATTGCTATCAATTTACCTATCGTTTTTGCCATGTGATGTAGTGTGATGAAGCATTATATTTAAGTATGATACTGATCAATTGATCAATTGAATCCATCGTCTTCTGATATCGTTTATATATAACCGCCACACAACTACACTACAGCATGCGACTGCAACGTATTACAGCGACGCCTCAGACAATCCATGACAAATCTAGCGTAAGCGCTACGGCTTATCTAGATGAAGATGTGTCGGGCGTGTTGGTAGATTTTTTTATCTCATCGCCTCTCCCGTCATTTGGGCAGGATGCTATCAAGGTGGCATCGGGCACAACTGACGCCAGTGGTATCGCGAGCATAGAGTTCGTCATGGATAAGTCGCTGCATGCTTCTGTAATCGACAACGCGACATCGATAGGCGCTGATCTCCCATTTTCTCTTGGACTGGCCGGCTCTGCTAAGAGCATATCATTGGTGGCCCATGTACCAACACTGGATGATGGGGTATCATGTGCTCTATTGTATGACGCGAATGGCGCATTGCCGGAAGGCGGTGCGGTCGCTGGTGAGGGGTCGGTTTCCAGTGGAGGAGCTGGCCAGATAGTGATTCCAGAATCGCAATTATTAGGCGCTTCGGCTCCAACCGGTGCTGCAGTGGGTGGCAGTAGCAACTACACCATACCTGCTATTGTGCTCGTTGTGGTTGTGCTTGCCTTATTATTGTTGATATGGAAAAAATATAGGTAGGAGTGCAAAATATGGTAGATACTGGAACTGCTGCCGCGCACGACGCGGGGCTATCTTCGCTGCCTTCTATGGGCGGTATAACGTTTGGTGAGAATGCCTTCCCGACAGCAACCCAGGCCGCATTTGGTGGCATGGGTGGTCTGGGATACGGCGTGGGCTACGGTGGAAACTCACAGGGAGCTTCTATCAGTGTGCCAGCCCAGTTCTTCAGTGGTAGCAATGCTGCAGCCGCCCCAACCGGAACTGCAACTAACTACACCGGTTTGATTGTCATCGCAGGTATCATCCTGGCTGTCATCCTGGTCGTGGCAATGCTTGGCAGCAAGCCACACAAGAGGGGGAGATAAACATGGAAGCAATGGGCATATTCAGTCAGCTCCTTGTACTCGGACTGCTTGCTGCAGCCGTGTTCCTGATGATGGGCGCAGTGGTCGGCGTAGTCAAGGCTTAGGCGGAGGCACTATATGGCCTCCTCCGCCACCAAGGTGATCTTACTCGCGGCGGCTGGCGTGGGTGGTTACCTCCTTTATAGTTCTTACAAGGCAAAGAATGCCTCTCCTTACCCGGAGGGCTTGCTTCCCTGGGTAAATGAGGGACTGTTCCCAGAAGGGACCTATGCCAATATGGGCGAAGTTCCGCCAGGCACGGCACCGATATACCCGGTAGATTTGTCGCAGATCGATCCAACCGGCAACGTTCCATTCAAGGCTTATGCTTATTATCCGGCAGGCACGCCGATCGCCGTGACACATGAACAGGTAATGGCGAATCCAAATGTAGCCGTCAACGGGCGCATCGAAGTTGCTCCGGGTGTAACCGTTAGTCCATTGGATATCTATTATAATACTGATGTTACCTGGGGCACTCCGGTCGAGGGAGCAGTAGCATCAGGCGATTGGTGTTCATGTGCAAGCATTCCATTCTTAGATGCATTGCCCATGCTGTTACCCACCGGACACACTCCGATGGGTGTGAGTGATGCACTTGGTCGTAATATCGATTACCAGACGGCTGCACTCAATTACGTCAACGGTGTTTATGGTCCGGTGAATCCTGATGGTTCTCCCGCAACGGGCCGGTCGGAAGCATGGTACAATCAGATCGGCGCGGATGCGAAGAACGGAAAACCGTACCTGGACGCGGCGATTAAGCAGGCACAGCAAACATCTCAGCAGGCACAGCAGGCTACAGGATCTACTCAGCAGACAACAGCTAAGGCATCCGCAAAGTCAAATGCTTCACCCACGGGCACAGCACACACCGCGTCGCTGGGCAATGCCACATCGTTGTCTCAGGTGCTCGCCCAGAGTGGCATTGACCTGAGCAAATATCATGTCACTACCACAGTTGATGCGGTTGCCGCGAGCAATGATAACAAAGTGAAGGATTCGATCAAGAAGACTCTGCTCACTAGCTCAAGTCAATCGGTGCGAGACAATGCGGACAGCATAGCAACTGCAATAGCACGCAACATCGCGTCCAGGGCACTTGCTGATCAGAGTGTGTCCGTCACGATGCTCAACCCTGGCAAGGTTGATGGAGATGTTATACTTCGCACAATGTCTGCGCCGGAGACAACGAGCACGCCAAAGAATGCTGTACTATTCAATAATGTGACCGCTCTTAACAGCGCCGTGGTGGTCACTACAAATGCAGATGGTAAAAAGGTCGCGCTCATTGGGTCTAATCCAAGCCAGGTAGCAGCGTCGAAAGTGTCTAGCTCCATCAATCCGCTCAGCTTCGTCCAAGAGAAGACGAATACTGTATCTGCCATACCAATGCAAACAACCAATGTACAGAACATGTTTGTCGGCGCGCCGTCTTGGATGGCACAAGCCGCGCAGAAGGTGGCAGCTACGATAACACCCGCGGCGTCCAGCGTCGCAAAGTCTAGCGGATCGAATGTTACAAAGGCATCCAACTCTTCAAGTGGCACGGGTGTCCAACAGAGCGCGCCTCAGGTGCAAACGAGCAGGCCTGCCATAGTAACTACTGCATCAACTCCCCAGGTATCCGCAGCCGCACCATCTTGGTTCTCAAGTGCAATGGCTTCGGCAGCAGCTTCAGGGAAGATAGGGAAGTATTAACATGGGCATAATCGAGGACACTAAGAACCGAGTGGATAACTACCTAAGTATGATAGGAGTTTTCCAGAGCAGCCCAGGCTCAGCGGTAGGCACCAACCAGGAAAACTACGAGGGACAGGACCTAACTTCATCCCTAATGTCAACCGACATCTGGATACAATCTCAGATGGAAGATGCTGCTAAGGGCACCGGCATAGGCACGGTAGGTGGACAGACTCATATGCCTGGGCAGGGGGCGGGCGAGATCGGCGTGGTGGGTGCCGTGTCGCATGCCCCCACCAGCGGGCATGCAATGCTCCCCTCCGAGCGCGCCCTGCAGCTACAGCAGGTCGCTGCAGTACTTGATACCCAATATCAAAGTGGTCAGATTGATCAGGCTACATACCAAGCTTACCAGGCGCAGGTAATCGCCGAGGCAGGACAACTCGCTCGGTATCCTTCCGTCGCAAACATGTATCCAGTGCAGGGACAGCAAACCAAGTTCCAGGCAGCAATGGAGGCAGCACAGGGGCAAGTCGCGGCTTACAGAGCTGCGAAGGAATCCGGACAGTCGATGGCTACCGTGCAATTGGGCGGCGATCTTGCTCAGCGGATTGTATCTACACCGGTATCCGCGCCTGTCGCATCTTCTGTGGTCAATGCGCCAACACGTAGCGTAACACCTGCGGCGGGATCGACTGCGAATTTTCTCAGTGCAATGGCAAACGCCGCTAAGAATATAGCAGGTATCATAAACAAGACGACTGCCACACCAACGGTATCGTCCCAGGTAAAGCCAACATATGATATTGAACAACTGGCGGCATCGCTAGATGCTAAACGCAGCATGCAGCAGAACGTTATCACATTGCCTGGGATAAGTCTGAACACGGTGAAGACGAGTACAATATCTGCAAATGCAGCCAACGCCGCGAAATTGCAGCTTAGTAATAACAGTACTATAAATTCGGTGGTCGGTATATCTGCCGCGACTAAAGCACCGGTCATCATACCAATCACACAACAGGCACTCAGCAATATTGCTCTGGCGAATAAGATAACACCCAACATCGTGGCGAGTCCAATAGTATCGAACCAGGTACAAGCACAAGTCGGACTTGTTTCGAAAGTGTCCACTCTTCAGGCACTTGCAAACAACATAAAGACTAACGTCGCACAACCGATCACGCGCACAATAACGTTCGCACAAGCGTCACCTAGCGCATCGTCTAGCAGGGGTAGCAATGCCAGCGGTGGCGGCGGGGTGTCATATAGTGGTGGTGTGGCGTATATTGGTAGTAGTGGAGGCGGCAGCGGTGGTAGTAGCGGTGGTGGACGAAGTAGCGGCGGTGGTGGCAGCAGCGGGGCTGTGACGTATAGTGGTGGAGTCGCTTACATAGGCTCGGTGGGGAGGGGTAAATAGTGGCGAACAATACATGGATGGATGCCGCCGCCGCGCAGATAAGTGGCGGGAAAGTTACTAGCGTGGGTCAGGTTACTACGGTGTACCCAAATGCACCGACCCTCTCTTACGTCAAGCAAAGTAATGTCCCGGTTGCTCAATACAGCCAGACTCCGTTAGCACAGGTCAATTTCTCTGGTCAACAAAGCCCGAGCGTCGCATCGGGTTCAGCTCTCCCCCCGGATCGCAACGTGTATTATACTCTCGTGCAACAGCAGCAAGAATTGACCAACGCGCGGAACTTACTCGATGCTCAGAGGCAAGCCGGCGCAATAAGTGACGCGGCATACAATACACAAATGGCGAGCCTGAGCGGAGCGCAAGACGCGGTTACTAGGGATATTCAGGCATATCAAAGCAATTTGCAGGCATACCAAGGAAGTGATATTCGTACTCAGGCAATGCTTGCAAGTGTCATCACTGGATATAAGGAGAACTCGCCGCAGTTTAGTAATCCACAAGATGTTTGGACTCATTCATCTTTAAGAGTATACAAGGATGGCGTGTGGCAGACATTACCAGAAGCATATGCCACTACATATGGTGGAGATCCTTATGCCGACGTAGCATCTACCAAGTTCCTAGAACTCTCGATGGCAAATGCTTTGCGGAGCGGGTCTGAAGCAGCTGCCCACATTACCAAGCTGCTTACGGTTCCATCGGACGCGCAGAACGGAATGGGGCCAGCGGTGGTGAATTATACAGCTCCGGAAACAAACGTGCCTGACATGCCGCCGTCGAGTAATGTTGCGGGAATGCCGACTGGTCCAAGTGTCTGGGACATAATATCGCCATACATAACGCTGCCAAACATGATAAAGGCGCTTGTCGTGGTTGTCATCGTGATCATCGCAATGCGTGTGATGGGAGATGATTGAGTGCAGTTCGGGTACTCTTCTGACATCTACGCGGCGCTGGGTAACCCTCAGCAAAGTTCTGCTATGCAAACCAGGGAGATACTGCGGCAGTTAGGCGCGACACCTACCGCGACGGTGCAGAGCGCTCCTGCGAACGTGCCCGCGAGTGCTCCAAGTGGCATGGCGTCGAGCAAAGCGAGTCCCAATAACGGCGGTTTGAATATACTAGAACAGGGTATATTCGAGACGGCGAAATCCGCATTCACGTTCCCGAGTTATGCAAATTCGAGCACGAAACCGTCCACCTCATCCGCACAAGCTGCCACCCCAGCCACGGGGCAAGGCAGCTTGAATTTTGGAGAGGGCGCTTTTCCTGCAGCCACCCAAGCAGCATTCGGCGGCATGGGGGGGTCTGGCACAGGTATAGGGTACGGTGGATTTGCCCAGGGCGCGACGATCACCATAGGTGCTCCGGTGATAAACATGCCAGCGGCAGCAAGCGCACCAAGTGGAATGGGCGGCGACACGACTGGAACAATACTAATTATCGGAGTCATCATGACGGCGATTCTTATCATAGCGATAATATATGGGAGGAGATAACATGGACGCGGCCATATTGGACACTATAAACAAGCGAATAGATGACCAGAGTAAATTGATGAATGCGTGTGTTGGGGACATCAAGGACAGCAATGCTCAGGTAAGAGATTTCATGGCGACCATGGACAAGAAGCTTGATGACAGAATAACTGAGGTGGATGACAAATATGAAAAAGAAGTGACGAGCATAAAGTCGGATGTGAGCTGTTGTGTCACGTTCAAGCGTCGTCTGATCACAATTGGGCAGGTGGCAGCAGCGGCATTCGTGGTGATCACGACGATAGTAGGTTTAGCTCAGCGATGGTAGGCACATGAAACAGTCAACGATGCTATTGGGCTTGGTAGGAATTGGCGCAGTAGCATACTTGGCAAAAACATCTAGTACAGCTCAGCTCCTATCATCCACGGCGTTACCGAGTATCGAACCCAGTGCAGAAGGGTTAGTCTGGTATGGGCTAGATCCGAGTTGGTGTAATTGGAGTGCTTCGGCGATGTGCCGCTTCAGGCGAATGGGGTATGCACCGTCGTGGATGGGTGCTACATTGGTGCCTACTGGAGTAAATCCAACCGGACATACAATAACACGGAATTCGCCATGCCTTAAAACATACGCTCCCGTCGTGGGCATAACGAACCCAGCGAGCAAAAATAACATACTTAATGCATTGAAAGAAGTGCCGAATATTTACTATGCACTGGCACACGGTGACGCAATTGCTATTCAATCGGGACTGGGTGAATGGATCTACGCGAACGATTTCTATAACGCGATACCGACACCGAAAGTAAAAGGAAAATTCGCGTTTTTGGGGTCATGTGGTGCTTTTGATCCAGTCGATGAAGTTAAGTTGGACAGCTTGGACGAAGCTACAAAGACTTCGATGAATGCGTTAAATTTACTTCTTGGAGCGCACGTTGTGCCCGATGCGTTTATCAAGGCATATGAAGTCGTGGTAGGATTTACTAAGATACCAGAAATGCATGATTGGACGGTTAGCTGGGAATTTATTGACACCGCGCTGGCACAACTTGAGGCAGGTGATACGGTAGAGCATGCGTTTAGATACGCAGCCGGTGAGATTGGTGACTGCCCCAATCCCATTGTGGAAATGATGGGGCACTATAAAATAGCGGGCGATGGACAGGTTCGATTGGTAGAATCTGATGCGGGTGATAATAGTGGGTAAGAAGGGTTATCACCACACCGCGGAAGCTCGGGCTAAAATATCGGCGGCCATGAAAAATCGAGTCAGTAGTCCAGAAACCAATGCCAAAATTGCAAATACTCTTAGGGGTAGACATCGGTCACCGGAGACAAAGGCGAAATTGTCATTAGCACACACTGGGAAACACCGGAAGCCGCTTTCACCTGAAACCCGCACAAAAATATCATTGGCGCAAAAGGGGAAAAAACGAAAGCCGCTCAGTGCGGAGCACCGCGCAAAAATTGCAGCATCGTCTGGTGGTTGGCATCATAAACCAGAAACTATTGCGAAAATATCAGAAGCGAGCAAGAAGCAGATACATTGTCATCATACCATAGAAGCAAGACGGAAGATAGGAGAAGCGCAGCGCGGTGAACGTGGATCTAACTGGCGCGGTGGCATATCATTTGAACCATATTGTCCGAAATTTAATAATGACTTAAAAAATCGCGTCAGGGCATTCTTTGATTATAAATGTATATTGTGCGGAAGAACAAAATCTGAAAATCGTAATCGAGAATTGTGTGTGCACCATGTAGAGTACAATAAGGATGCATGTTGTGACGGCGAACCTGCACATTTCGCCCCGACTTGCATGCGGTGTCACGGTCGTACGAACTCGGATCGAGAAAAGTGGGAACATATTATCCATGTAATCATCGATACTATATATAATGGCAAATCGTATTATACGTCAGAAGAAATGAAGAATTTGGAGGCATAAGAAAATGGTATTGAAATTGAACACCATACAGAAGACCCCGGTGCTCGCGGGTCTGAACAATGTACAGCCAATTGCACAACCTGTAGCCGTTCCCGTGCTCTCTGCGAGAGATGCGGCCATTCTGGCAGAGGTCAGAAGGCGACAAATCGCCAGGAGATGAGCTGGCTTGGGAGGTGGACTGTGGCCGGATAGTGGCGGTGAGGACAAATTCACGACAACGATGAATGCCTACCGTGGGGTGTCTACCAGTGCTGCATCGGCCCCGACAGCTTCCTCCTCCCCCTCCCAAACCATCCCGGTTTTTGTTGAGCAAGCCGTCCAGAATACTGGGTTTAAGCTCGACGTTCTCTCCATAGTTGTGGCAGAGATAGTATTCACGGTTTTGGTCTTATTAGCAAGGTACATAATAAACAGATTCGGAGATAATTGATGGTCGGAGAGGTAATATCGTATAAGGACGGCACCATAACCTTGCTTGGGAATGGTGGTTATTCGGTCAGTTATATCGACGCTGGCGGAGCAGGTCACACTCAGATAACGTCACTACCTAACGCGATACAAATACTGGATGCTAATTATATTTCGACCGGAACGACGGGAGTGGAACCACTCACACCCATCATATATCCTCTCGACACGTCGTTCTATCAGGGCGCCATTACTTACTATAAGTGCGGTCTTTACGGGCAGGGAGTTGATGGGTATTACTGGGTAGAGTACAAGGACAAGAACGGTAATCAACAGCGTGTCAGAGTACTTACGATTAACCCCAGTATATCATCAATCCAGAGAGTACTGGATGATGTGTGCGACACCACGCCCCAGCCCAGTTTGCTACAACAGATATTTCCGAATCTGATCAGCGCCGGAAATGATGTGAAAGTGCAAGCCAATGACCCGTTACAGAACTCGTACGCAGCGGCGAAGGCAATCACGGGAGATAATACCGTATACTACATCGTGGCAGCAATTATCGTACTGGGCGCATTGTTATTCATCTTATATAAATTAGGGGGGTTGGATTGAAAATGGATGCAACATTATTAGCATCACTTACCGCGAATTATCCTGACGTAACGTCTTGGGGTGCATCGAGTATCGCTACTTCTAAGCAGTGGTCTAAGCTATATGGCGCGGGTGTGATACTATACAAAACGGAGGATAAAAATTACCTGGGGACGTACAGGGCGACCGTAAACGGCGCCGACTGGGGAACATTCAAGCAGACCGGATACAATCAACCCGACCCTGGGGAGGTATCCGCGCGGGCATGGATTGATGCGAACACGCCATTGGTATCGACTCCAGTAACATCGACCAGCACCAATACCAACACCAGTACGACAACAAATACAGTGCTTGGCATAAGCCCCACTGCAATAATAGTTGCACTGGGCGTGTTGATTGTAGTTGCTGTGCTGATTTGGCCCAGGCGCAAAACGGTGTTCGATACGAGGCGGAAACGATGACCGAACCCGTGAAACTTGGTAGTGTTGCGTCGGGTAATGCGCCAAAGGCCGTCGTGCTCGGGAGCGTGGCTGCGGGGAATAAGCCTAAGACGGTCGTGCTGGGAAGTGTGGCACAGCAGCAAGCGGCGAATGCTTCTTACTCGGGTCAGCTCGCTGCGGCGGCAACATCCCCTGCGGGCACGGCGACTTCGGGCTCACCCTGGCTAACATATGTAATTATTGCAATAGTCGTCTTGGGTATCGGCTATTACTTATATAATCGCAGAGGAGGTAATTCGCGATGACGGATGCTTCGATGGATCTCTGGGCAGCTAAGTCGGCTCTACCTAGCTGGTGGAACGCTGCATTGCTCCCGACGACAGCAACGCCCATTGTGACCGGGGCACAATATGGACAACAGGGCGTGCTGATGGCGAACTGGAATACGATAGAAGGCATGCAGTTGCCATTTTATGTCACCCAGGGAATACCAGGCAACATTGCCGCTACCGGAATATCGGAATATGGTGACGTTGGGGTGGACTATCGCAACGTGTACTATGATGCCAACGGGCAGCCGTACTTGGCGGCAACAGCGCCAGCCGGCCAGGTGGGTGCTACTGAGGTAACACCTGGCGCGAACGTGGCCAAGTACATCATATACGCTACGATCATAGTAGTGGCGCTCATCATATTGTACAAGGTTTTCCTCAAAAAGAAGTCCACGCCTTCTATACAGTATGTACAGGTCGCGCCCACTAGTGGTGGCGGTGGTGATGAGTGACGTTAATGTTATGGAGCACCCCAACGAGTCTAACGAAGGTGTATTATGACGCAAGCAAGCAAAAAATTGTGGTATATGACAACAGGACGAACTCGGTTGGAGCAGAGTTCAACGTGTATTACGTGCTTGCGATAGTATGCGTCATAATCATAGCATATTGGTACAACAAATGGTGATCGAATGGCATTCGCATTAAAAAAGATTCACATATGGGTAATCGGAATCGTAGTGTGTATCGCTGCCTTGCTCATGACTGGCTACTTCGGCGAGTTGATTGAGGCGGTCGTGTTCATCGCACTGGCGTTCTTGGCATACACGGTAATCAGTGCATCTGCGGATAAATATGGAGTGAATTAAATGTCTGGAAATCAGAACACTTTGCCCACTAGCGCAATGGGCGGAATAACATTTGGTGAGAACGCTTTTCCTAATGCCTCGCAGGCAGCTTTCGGAGGTATGGGCGGAGCTGGGTACGGCATCGGGTATGGCGGACAGTCGAGTGGAGCGAGCATCACGTTCGTGCCTGCTGGCAGCCAGGCTGCAATGGCACCAAGTGGGGAAGGTGCCACGGACATGACCAGTCTGATCATGATCGCAGGTATCATCCTGGCAGTGATTCTGGTCGTTGCTATGATCGGCGGCAAGGAATCGCATCGCGGAAGGAGGTGAGAACAGAATGCCAGAATACAATTACACAGCCGAGAGTCAAATACCCGCTGTGATTCCCGCGGGCACGACTTACACTCCAGTGTACACTCCGGCGAGCAGCACCAACAACTACATGATGCTGATACTCGTGGTTGTGGTAGTGGGAGCTGTCGTCTACATGGCGATGAAGAACAGGTGAGAGTGTGACACTTAGCTTGCAGATAGGCACGGTAGGTATAATCATCGCCGTGCTGCTGCTTTTGTTATTGTTGTAGGTGGATATGGTCGAACTATCCAAAATTCTCAATGACACAATAGACACTGCTCTCAATACCCTGGGTGATCACTACGTAGACACCTATGGCATTACTGGTACCGGAAAGGGAAAACTCATCGCCAAGCAGAAACTTGGTGACTACATCGTGGACCATACTCGGGCCGTCGTGCATGTCGATCCTGCAAACGATGCTGAGATGGCTCGGGTTGAGAAGGTCAGATGGCTCGCGCAGGGAGACGTTGATGCTATACCGGTACCGGCAGCAAGAGTCATCACAGACGACCAGGCCAGCGAGTTGGCATTGGCCGAAGAAGATAAATCCTTGGCCAGCATTGCACCTCACCAGGTCGGACAGAAGGTCGTGAGGGTGGAGGTAACCCCAACCATTATCGATGGAAGTAAACAGTGGTTCACAAAAGACGTGGTACTGCCATTGGCGGTTATCGCCGTCAGGGTGCAACGTACTGCAGGGAGCACTACCGTGTACCTGGACCCTTCTACCGGGGAGACCCTGGGGTGGGCTCCGCCAACGCCTTAACGTGCCCCATAATGTCTTTTTCTAACCTGTATCCGAACCCATATTGATCCAAGTATTCTTTTGGCTCGGTCGTCATGTAACCGCTATCAGTGTGGTACACGTTAACGTCTTCTGGTATTACCACTCCTCCAATAGCGTCAACACCAAAGTTCCAGAGAGTCGTTTCTATCACTGCATACGCACCGTCCACCTTCACCACTACCCACGCATGACTCTCTTCGCTCGACCAAGATGGTACAATGCGGTACATCACGTATGCGTCATATCCTTGTGCGCGAAGCAGGGTGAACACGGCATAACTGGACTCTAAGCAATCGAACTCTCCGATGCAGTACGGGGTATCGAAGTTGTGGGACGCGAGTGCCTTGTCGATGTCATGTATCGCAGTGGTGTTATTCGTCAGTGGTGGCTTTGCACGTAAAAGCCTCCCTGCACGTAAAGTCGCGACCTTGCACGTAATGTGACAGATTATATCAGTGGGTTGGTTATATTCGTGAATAAGCAATCTGATAAAACTTGGGAATAAATATGAATCAGTTAATATTAGTGATAGGTCATTTGGAGTTCATATTATAGAATATCAATATAATAGTATATTAGAACTTTTTATCATCTCTATTTGCATGGATATGTTTTCCAATCTGTCTAATAAGGCATCTAACTTAAAAAGTTTTTTTGTTATATCATCCTGGAACGATTTTTCAGGAATTACTATTTTTTGTCGCTCTGCATATTCTTTATTAAATGTAGCGTTATCGCTTTTTGATGTCACAAGGTTATAAAACAATTCTTGATATTGATATACAAACCATCTTAAATCTATCTTATCCACCCAATCCTTTTTTGGAGTTATTATATATGCATCATCATTTAAGGTAAACTCCAAATTATCTATATGTGTAATTGTTCCCGCATTGAATCCTTTTCTTGCGACTAATATGTACGTACCTTCAAAAATTTTTATTTTTTTACCATTTATCCTTGAATTCCTAGAAATATACCCCATACTATTTTTTTTCAATGTCGCACCCGACAAAATTGAGACCTTATCTTCTTCGGTGCTAGCTTGATTATTATAAGTAAATTCCTCAGTAAGTCCGCTATTACCGCCTTTGAATAGAAAAACATTGCCAATTTCAACTCTTTCATTTTTGGATTCTATCGGCATAGATGTATTAGTGATAAGATGCCGAATTAAATAGATCAATTCATAAACTTTCTTCATCGAATTTTCCAGAGCAATTTTTTTATTAATTTGATTGCTTTGTTGGGACGTGTTGGGGACTATCATTTTCTGTTTTTCTGCATATTCTTTATTAAATGTAGCGTTATCGCTTTTTGATGTCACAAGGTTATAAAACAATTCTTGATATTGATATACAAACCATCTTAAATCTATCTTATCCACCCAATCCTTTTTTGGAGTTATTATATATGCATGATCATTTATAGTAAATTCACCTTTCGGGATGTATGTCATTGTTCCTGCATATCCATTCCTTGCTACCAACACACACGGGCCTTTATATATCTTAAGTTTTTTATTTTTTGGTTTTGCATATCTCGAAATTTGCCCCATTGAATTAGTGCTTTGCGTGGCACTTGATAGAATAGGTATTGTCTCTCCAATATCATTTGGTTGATTATTATAAATAAACTCCTCTGTTAATCCAGAGTTTCCGCCACTAAAATCGAGGATACTGCTAAATTCAAACAATTCATCCTCTTGATTTTCACTCAAAAAATCAGATATTGTAAGGCGCTTGGTTATCATTTGTCATCCATACCACTTAGGTCGCTATTCAATTTCTTTAGTTGTTGCCCAATTTCAGCGAGTCTTGCATTGAATTCGTTCTCATCGATTTTCTCCATAAGGATGGGTCTCAAATAAAATTCACTTAATAAATTATAGAAGTTCTCACCATTTATTTTTTCGGGCTCGACATAGGCACACTTTTTTCCATATAACCCCTCTTCTTTCTCCCTATCATTCACAACACGCTCAAAATTGAGTCTTCCACGTTCGAATTTTTCTTTATCAGATAAATAATTCTTAGCATGCTTAATCGCAGCATCAAATTTCTCCTCTAACTCAGGAATGTCGTCATGATATTTTGTCTTATATCTCTTATCGCTATTGGCATAGCTATCGTAATCAATAATAAAATGCCAGATGGGGAATTTTTGAATCTCCCCTTTTGCTTTTTCCTGCTTTTTTTGCATGAATAAAACATATGTTTTCTCTTTTGTATAGGGAGCAAAAGCAAATTTAGGCAAAGATATAATTGCATAAATATCGCAATTTTTCAAGAGTTTAGATCTAAAATCTTTTCTCGATGGGGTTTCTAGTGCCCCATCATTGATTACTATAGCAATCTCCTGCCCATACTTTACTGCATCCACAACCCTCTCTGTAAATAAAAGTTCGTATCTGCTTTCATTAGTAAATTTAAAAATCTCTATATTCGCTTCACCATCGTATGATCCCATTGGCGGGTTTGTCATGATATAGTCAAATTCGTTTTTAACCCAGCCTTTCTTTCTATTCCATCCAATCAATGAATCGTTATCATAAATATGCACATGACCGTCGCCTACCAAGAACATATTCAATTTTGTTCTTGCGACCGATTTATCATCATTATCATAACCCCAGAAAACGTTCTCTCTTAGATTGAGAATAGTGGCATCGTCTAATTTATCATTTTGTGAGTACAGAGTTTCTAATGTCTTATACGCCTCGGTTAGAAATCCACCAGTCCCACACGCAGGATCACAAATTTTTAATGTTCTGGGGTTTATTTCATTTCTGAGCAAAAGCCTGGCTATCATTTTCGTTATATGTCGCCGGGTATAAAATTCCCCGAACTCCTTTTTCTTAGTCTGAGAAGCAAATTCTTCATAGATCGCGCCAAATAAATCAAAATTAACTCCATGAAAATGATAATTTGTCAATTCATTATATATCTTCTTGCAATGCTCATTTTTAAGCTTTGAAGGTAATATAATAAGATCTTTAAAGTCTTTATATATATATATATCCTTATATTCGCTTTTCTCGCTCCATATCTGATTGATTATTGTTTCAAATGCTGCTTTAAGATCTCCCTTGTCATCATTTGCTATTATATTTAAATCGTCCCATAGTTTAATTACTTTGTTTAATGTCCTTTTTGTCAGTTCATTTTCGGATATATATTTTAAAACTACAAAACTCACGGTTGGATCTATTCGTTCATCACCTTTTTTCAAGCCCGCTGATCGATATATGTCCGCCAATTTTCCTAGAGTTATCCTAAATTTATCTTCTGAAAATGGACGCGTGACTTCGCTTGCTTTATCTATAACATAAGAATTATCCTTCGAAATTTGCGACTGTATTTTCTGTAATACTGCAAGCGAAACCAGTTTTGTAAGGAATTTTCCATCGAGCGATATTTCTCCATCGTTGTACCTATTATAGAATCTAGTTTCATCTTGGCAATTTGTAACAATATAATAATTTAAACCCTGTTTTTCTGCTTTTTCTTTTCCTTGGCGCATTGCATCTCGCCAATCCATATCACCAATAATTGTTTTTTTATGTTTTGCCTCAATTAGTGCAACTATATTTTGTTCAAAATACCTATTGCCTTGTATTTCTAGAGAGATCCAAACGTCCCCGCGCTTTTGACCACTCTTTTCAGTTGTAACATCGATTTTACAATTTTCGCGAGAGATATCTAGAACTTCTAGTTGGGGCATTAGATATTGAATTATATCGTTTGTCTCTTCTTTCTTCATAACGCCCCCACCCCATCTTTTCCAGTGGATTTCTCATTCAACTTAATGGGCTCCAATCTGACGATTATTTCATTCTTCTTAATTGCTTCGAGCTTCCATCGGAGCTTATCTCCTTCTTGCAGATCAAATTGCTTGATGATATTAGCTGGTACGGTAGTTCTTAGGGACTCGCTATTTTTATTCGCTCTATTTAGACTGGTAATTTGTCCCTTTGGCATACCTCTTTCGTTACCTATTCATATTATATATAGATTGCCAAAATCTCTACCGAATTTTCTATCTAATATGGCCCCAATCACTTGCGCGCCCTGCTATATCCTTATATACTATTACCACTAAATAGGTAACTAAAGAGGTAACATATATGGTGCAGAGCGAGCTTCTTAAAAGCGATTTAACGCTTCGTGAAAAGCGCGGTAAAGCAATTGCCAATCAAGGCGATCAGATCAAGAAGGTCAATGATCACTCATTCAAAGTAAAATCACAATCAGGAAGCAATGTCTATGAAGTCAAAGCGACGCCAAACGGGATGACTTGCACTTGTCCGGATTTTGTCTATCGCGGTGGAAAGTGCAAACATATACAAGCGACACGCTATTACCTCGAAATCGAGCAGGACACCCCGACCGGAACCGTTACTGAAAAGGTACACTTAACCTATACTCAGGCATGGAACGCATACAATGAGGCTCAGAAAGCAGAGATCAAGCTATTTGATGAGCTGCTAAAAGACCTGGTAAAAGCCATACCAGAGCCAGAGCAGACCACAGGAAGACCGCGCCTCTCCCTGCAAGAAACACTATTCTGCTCCATCCAGAAAGTGTATTCTCAGCTATCTAGCCGCCGTGCTCATAGTCTCTTCCAGAACGCGACGGAAAAGGGACAAATCAGCCATGCACCATACTTCAATGCACCTTCTGCCTTCTTCAACAAACCAGAAACAACGGAAATTCTGCAAAAGCTGGTAACGCTCTCTGCTTTGCCTGTCGCAGGAATCGAGGTTGATTTTGCTGTCGATTCAACTGGATTTCGCACGACTACATTTAGCGCCTACAACGGCATGAAGCACGGCCAAAAGAAAGAGCATCAATGGGTTAAGGCTCACCTTTGCGCAGGGGTCAAAACCAATGTGGTAGCGGCGGTTGCCATCACTGATGCATACAGCAATGATTCGCCTCAATTCGGGCCACTTGTAAGAAAGACGGCGCAAGGATTTGCCATCAACGAGATTTCGGCTGATTTGGCATACTCATCAAGGGCAAACCTTCAAACCGTAGCCAACGAAGGCGGCAAGGCATACATCCCCTTCAAGAAGAACGCCACTGGAAAAGCCAGAGGCTCAACCCTATGGGGCAAGATGTATCACTACTTCCAGCTTAACCGCGATGATTTCATGGAGCACTACCACAAGAGGAGCAACATCGAAGCAACCAACGCCGCGATAAAAAGGAAGTTTGGTGAAACCCTGAAGTCCAAGAATCCTGTTGCTCAGGTAAATGAATTACTGGCTAAAATAATTGCGTACAACTTAACCGTGGTAATTCACGAGATGTACGAAAATGGGATACAACCAGAGTTCTTGCACGAAAAGCCCGAAGGCTGCACGTAAAGTAGGGCTAAATCAACCCTTTACGTGCAAAGCCGTCAGTGGTATATGATCTACGTAAGTGGAGCATGCTGGTAGGACACAAAAAAATAGTGATATGATTATAAGCGCAGCTCTTGTGTTGCTTTGGGCTGCTTCCACACAACTTCTGGTTTGTCGGACTTTGCCTTCTCTGCCTTCTTCTTTGTCTTCTTTGTTCGTGCCATGTGTCATCATCACCTACATTATAAGTGGTGCTCCTATTAATTCCTTTTTACCTACTTCTATGTAACCTCGCCTACGAGTCACATATGACTCCATTATAACAGGGCTGCCACTACCAATCACAGCCGTGGGCGTTGCCAGGAATACCAAGTCGCAACTAGACATGTCGGATGCCGTGAACACTGTATAGACGAATACCGCGCCTTGCTGTGGCACGTTGTTGCGTAGTCCGCGCACAACAGCGTTTCCCCACAGTGTCATACCACTTAGTATCCAGTAGCCCACCCGGTCGTCTATAGTAGTCGCCGCAGACAGTACGCCGCCTTTGCTCAGAGTCTTCATCACGAGCATGTAGCGAGCTGCATAGTTCGCAGTAGGGATGCAAAATGTTATCTCGCCATCCACGTTGATCTGCATTTGAGTGGATTGTACTTTGTTCTCTATAGTACTCGCAGCAGACCAAACTCCCGCCGATGTGCGATTTTTGTATATCAGGTCATACTGAGATCCGGTGTCGTATAGATAGCAGATATGAAACGTATTATTTGTATCCACTATCACATTGCTGTTAACGTAACCTGCATTGTTGTGATCAGTGTTCACCTGTTCTTTCGCCAACCACCCAGCGCCCACTTTGTTGCTGTAGTAAGTGTTGATGGTTCCGGAGTCATTGAATCCGATGTGGGGCTTGCTATTGCTATCATACTGTAGTGACGTGCGACGATACTCTATGACGGTGGCGGTGCTCTTTGCGTCAGCGGTAACGGTGTCTACGGCGGAATATGTACCATCGGAAGCTCTTGTGCGATAGAGCACATTAAGTCCGGTGGGATCGCTACCATACCCCTGTCCGCTCCACACGATTCCCAAGGTTTCTCCATCCGGCTCAAATGCCATGCATGGATCTCTGTTGTAGGGTCCTCCGGCGATAGTCTCTGAAGCCTGCTCGATTGACCCCCACACCCCAGTGAGTGTCTTGGTTCGCAGTCTGAGAAACCTCCTTGATGTATCGGAGTCGTCTGACTCTGCCCACATGAAGTAGAGCTTGCCGTTCTTATCAACTGCCACACTGCTGTAGACTTGCCGCCCGCTCCAGCTATCGTCCACTCGCTCGACTGTCCAGGTTTGTCCGCCATCGGGCGAGTAAGCGTGGTAAGCATTCTCCACAGCTCCATTAATGTTACTGAAGGTTACATGGAGTACACCATCGGGCGTGTATGCGATGTGGTTAGCGTTTTCTACATACGTGGCATATCTGGCATCACCGCCTTCACCCTGGATGCCCGTCAGTACATTTGCTTTGATGTTCGACAGATCCGTTACCAGGATCTTATGCACATCATCTCCAGTATCCGTTGACCTGAGGTTCGATGGTCCTCCCAGGTCGCTTGGTCCAACGTTCTTTCCGCCCATGGTAAGTACAATAGGAGCGGGAACATCGTTTGGTACATCCTGTTTCACCCTGACGGCGATGTTGCCTTGCGGGAGGAATTTCTCTACGTGGATGGGTTTCTGGCCAGATCGCATCTCGCCCAGGCGGATGTCCAGCCCGGCGCCATGAGACAGAGCTTTGTTTCCAAGCACAATGGGGTCAAGTTTTACTTTGTTCCCGAGCTGGATTACATCGCGACTTTTCATGCTGAGATTAATTACGG
The DNA here is from genome assembly GCA_023228245.1 of Candidatus Pacearchaeota archaeon. The sequence continues at coordinate 43,753 of JALOBN010000006.1, read as the reverse complement.
TCGCCGCTCCTTTCGTATCGAGTTGTGTCTTTTTTTCCGGCGCGATTATGGACATCGAATGCTCCTACAGCAAGAATATCGCGAGCAGTATCACGACGATACCAATCGCCGCATAGAACACCATCTGGGCAGTGACACCCCAACCCTTGGACACCAAAGCATCTGTGGTTTTGGCAAGCGTCTCGGATTGTGGGGCGGGTGGTAACGAAGTATTACCGGCATACATTGCTTGCAACGCAACCGCGCGATCTTCGGGAGATAGCGTTGCCAGATACTCACTGGCTGTCATGCCTGGGGTCCAGCTCGAATTGAGTGTACTGCCTGGTTGACTGCTTAGGTATGCGATTAGTGCGGCGTCTTGTGCACTTGTGTAAGTAGGATTCATCTGGTCCACGGTGGTCGAAGTGTTGATAGTGTCGGTACTGTAGACGAGATTCGTCAATGGGGCGTCATCTGTACCAGCGATGCATACGGCAAAGCCGGTGGGTCCACCGGAGTTCACGACTTTAATCAGTAACGAGTTCCATCCGGCGCTTAATGTTATGTTCGTTTTGTCGAGACCACGCGCGACGCCTCTCCCCATGAAACCAGATATGGTGTCAGTGCCATACACCTTTGTGTGATTTAGCCATGCTTTGCAGTCATCATCTGAGCGAATCAGCAGACGGGCGGATTGTGCTGACGGCGAATAGACATTGACATACGCATAGTACACCGCACGGTCAATTGGTGACATGTACTTGGTGATATCAATCTGTTCATATCCGTCCCATGAACCCGGTGATACGCCTTTGATGTGAATAGCATCTGTGATGCTGCCTTGGTAAGTCACACCTGACGAATGGGCTAGTCTGATATCAGTGTCGGTCAGCGCCGTTACGCTAAATGATCCACTCAACGTGTTTCCGAATAGCACGTTTCCGAGATACGATCGGCTGGACTCGTCGTAGACGAATCCGTTCTCTGCGCCATCCTTGACGATGATGAGATCTGGATATGGCTGTGCCAGCACTTGCCACGTCTTGCCGGCACTCACCATGCCCGGATATGGGGCAACGGAAGCCTCGCCTATGAGGTCGGTAGCAACTGCATTGCTTATAATGGAATCTCTCGCCAGTGATGTCCCCTGTAACCCAAATGGCCCGAGTACGAGCCAATTTAGTATAATCATTCTCTATTCCTCCTCAACATTCCTATGATCGTCTTGCCCTTGGCTCTGAGTATTACGGTGATCACAACCGCTGCGAAGATCACAGTAAGTAACTTCCAGTGCTCTTTAGCGACACCGGTGATCGATGATATGCTCAGCGTGCTTGCCACCGCAGCGGGCGCGCCGGTAGTCGCCACGACGTTGCTACCGGGAATATCACTTGATACATCCACAGTAGTGTGCTCAAGTGGTACGTCATGTACCGAGTACGCCGTCGTCGCGCTATCCTCCACGCTTCGCACTGCTTCCATGAAGATCGATTTTGCGCTCTTGATGGCGTCGTGTCCCTTTGTTTCTGTGGATGAATCTAGCGCCCCGATAGACGAAATTGCCTGGTTCATTGGATCGACGGTGGCGGAAGGGAAGATATCGGCGTACAACTTTTTCTCGCTCGTGGCAAGTGCAGTCAGGTCGCTTGTGGTGTGGGTAGGAGTGTCGTATTCCCGGTCGAATTTGGTCTTTGCCGCGGCCTTCATGATCGACAGCACGTCTCCCACGTTGAATGTGATTTTGTCTTGGCTGGATGTTGATCGAGTGGTATACACATATCCCACCGGAGACCCCATGTCGGCAACAGACAGCATATCGATGATCGAGCAAACGATTGCCTCTGTGTCTCGGTTACTGCCCATGTTCGCGAGAATCCGTATTGTATAGTCACTAGACGTACCAGCCACGACTCCGAGAGACATGTACTGTAGACCGAAGTGGTCCATGACTTCAGCGATCTCAGATTCTATCTTATCTTTCTTGGATTGAATCAGCGTGAAGATGTCTGAAACGTTCTGGTAAGTGGCTGCCTTGAACACCACGTCAACGATGTGACTAAACGACGTAGGTGGAACCACAACCCTGAACAGCTTAACGATCTGGGGAGATGATTCGCCGGATTCCATCACGGTGGCTTTCCACATACCAATTTCGTCTAGGTTAGCTGCTGATAGAGTGTAAGTCTGTGCTCCTCCTAATGTGGGAGTGTCTACGATTGTTACACCACTCGGCTTCGTGATGACAAGTCTGCCTCCAAAGGGTACGCTGTAAGAGATTGTAGCGGTGCTTATGCCTTTCACATAGAGTGGGTTGCCTGCGTCGAGCTGTAGGTTCCCGGTCTCTTCGGACTTGTCGTAGTCCACCGCAATGTTCGCGAAGCCGAAGCTCGCGGCTTTTGCGATGGATCGCACCACTACACGCATGTAGTTAGGACTGACATCATATACGAGTTCAGACCCTTCGGCAATCGTCTCTTGGTGGGTAAGTGTGTCGTTAAACTTCCAGGAACATACCACGTCAAACTTGATCTGATTGCTGTCAGTGATATCAGTTACTTTTAGAGTCGCGCCGCCTAGCACGAGCTGTTGTCCCTTGACGAGAAAAAAGATGTTTTGCATTCTCCTCAGTCCTTAGTCCTTCTTGTTTATGAATGTGCCCGACCCATTGAATATTTCTTGTTCCAATTCGAGTTTGCTCTTCTCGCGCGGGGCGTTCGATTGAGTGGCCGGTTCGGTTGGCTCCGGGGTGGTATCGTTCTTGTGGGTGGTGAAGTAGAAAGTCCAGGCCATCAACACCATTGCCCACGCTCCTCCGATATAGGTGGGTTCGATGCCCGGCAGCACCGTAAGTTTGTACGAGACGCCAGTCAATCCACACAACAATAGAAACCTCTTCCATGGAGAGAGGCCCGCTACGGAGATTACGTGGTCATCGATGCGTATCTCCATGCTCACCACCCGCTTTCCATTTCGTCTCTCTTCTTGTAGGCATAGCTGCGTTTCTTGGAATGGTGTATCGCGCCACTATCTTTCCTTGCGCCCCCGCCCTTCCGGTTGGCCTTGAACACCGTCAGCTTTCCGCCTACTGACTTGCAATAGTAGATGTACTTATGATAGTCCAGTACTTCAGTCTTGCTTACCGGCCTACCATGTCCTGAGCCTGGGTGTTTCACTCTGTGTCGTCTTACCATGTCATTACCTCGGGTTCTTCTTACCCACTTTATACATCTTCGGTCTCTGTCCCTGCCCACCTGCCACGAAGTAGATGTACTTGTGGTAGTTGGGTGCCTCTCCGGGTCGCACCGGAGACCTGCGTTTAGGTGGCATGTGTGTTCTATGCGATCCGGTAATATAAAAACGCGATACTCCACCGACGATATCACCGCATCCCGACGAAAGAGAGCGGGACACGGATCAGAGCGAGCAAAATTGCATCCCAGTTCTTTTGCTCTCCGTAGGTCGCTTCATATCTTTTTCGGTATTCTACCATGGCCTTTCTGGTATCTTTATTACATGGAATTGAAGTGCCGCCAGAAGAATTGCCACTGGTCACTCGTACCTGGAATAGAGGCTTGGCCGGTTCGGTTAAACTCATCTCGTTCATATGTACTCGTGTGCTCTGGTAATACATAAATTCAATTGTTCAATTGGCGTGACCTCGCGTATGGTATCGTGTTTATATATAACGACTCCACCGATATCTATTACCAGGGCGGCTAGACACAGACCAACCGACCTCTTAAAGAGGATGAAATTATGGCTACAGGCGATGTACAAATTCTTCAGAACCCGGCTCTCTCCGGGTCCGTGACTCTTAACGGCATAGACTACCAGCTCAGTGGAGTCACTGATGACGAGTTGTTGATATTCCAGTCCGAGATTGAGACTCAGCTCGGCACAGTCCGCAGCAATGTAGGCCTGCTTGTCAGAGACCGTGTGAACGCTATTCTCACCGGGCTCAGGATCGCAAAGGCGAAAATCCCAGGCAATCCAACATTCAAGGGAATCAAGGCCAACAGCTCAGAACTCGGGTGGTCCTACATCAGAGCTGGTCACATCATGAGGACCGCAGCAGCTACGGAGACTTGCAACAACGTATGGGATTTCTCCTTCACGGCCAATGCCACAACCGACGCCAAGAGAAACTGGGTTGGATGGGACGCAACTCCATTCGCAAGCCCGATCACAGTCGACAAGAACGCCATGATGGTTCTACTCGGCCTGGTGCCCTTCACTCCCAGCCCAACTGTACAGGAGATCCAGATTGACCACAACAACACTTCATACAATCCCGAGGTTGTTGACTATGGCCTATATCTGGGCGATGCTCCTGAAGGAATCGGCATTGCGCCCATCCAGACCAGGTATCTGGCTCCAACTGACAAGTTCCTCATGAAGTCCAGGAATCGGTTCACCGCCGCTCAGCAGATCAGGCTGTTCGGCATCACCTTCGGCCTGGGCAGCTACATGAAGACTGACATGTACACCACTGTGTCCACTTAGGTGGATCACAGTTTTATTTTTGAGGTGAAAGTATGGACAAAATTAAAATGGATCAGCTTCAGAAGGACATCACTGGATGGCCCAATCAGACTATCAGTGTGTATCCGCTCCTGGCTGCAGGTGTTGCTCTGACGGCAGACGCGGCTGGCTGGACTTACGGCGCTGCCATAGAGGTACTGCCGGCAGTACTCAACACCGGACGCAAGAAGATCGTCGGTATCCAGCTCGATACTCTGAGCGCTGCTGACGAGTACCAGGTGCAGCTCTTAGCGGACACCACCGCAAAAGCCGCAGTGCCATTCTCTGCCGAGTCTCTTGTAGGCCCAATGCCTCCGATCATGTTCCCGGAACCCATATTCGTTGAAGCGGGGGCGGCGATAAACGCCAAGCTTGCGTGCAATGACGCGGTTGCGAGAACATGCAACATCAAGCTCATTTATGCTCCGGTGGTGACTTAGAATGATGAAAGACCAACTCGACCAAGTGTACAAATCTGTCACCGGGTACCCGGACCAGACCATTGAAACCGTGCCCGATCTCGCAACTGCGATTGTGACCACAGGCGGGGCTGCTTGGACAATGAGCGCTGCATTTGGCACTCTGTTGCTCGCGGCCAGCAACACATACCGCCGCAAGATTGTGGCAATAGTACCCACCGCACCCTCCATCCTGGAGAACTACATTATTGGTATCTATTTGGATACCGTGCTTGTGGCATCCGTGCCGGTCGCGGTGGAAACATTAGTGGGCGCGCTCTCTCCGATCATTCTGCCCAAGCCCATCTTCGTAGAGGCCGGCGTGTTGATTCAGTGCAAGAGCGCTACTGCAAGTGGAGCTGACACCATAGGAACGAAGCTCATATGTGTTCCAGCTTAGTGTGATGTAGCTTCCCCTACACACACATTTATGGGGTGATAATAATTCCAAATCCTTTCTCAAACAACAATGGGCCTTGGGACACCTATCTCAAGGATGGCTGGTATCTGTGCTTACTTTTCAGAGAAGGCAATGCCTATTGGAAAGTTAAGGCGCATGAAGACGTGATCGTGAATCCCGGCGCGACTGCCGGCCAGCTCGGGTACATCGGTGATGTGACTAGCGGCGCGATAAGCGCGCAAGTCGAGAACACCAAGCCGACGCTGAAGTACATGCTTGAGCCCAAGTCAAAGGACATGATCTATCATGTCATCTGGGGGGGAACTCCTGGCTATGCTCAATTCTATCAGTACTACCCTGCAAATGAGAGCCTGGCGGATCTCAGAGACCCCAGGACTGAGAGCGATGAAGAATTTGGTTTCGTGTACGGTAGGGACTCTCCTTACTATGCACCCAACCCACAGCTCGCAGAGTTCTTTACCCTGCAAGACATGCACCCGGCCTGGAAAGCGAGAGTGCCTGCCAGCGTGACCTCTCCAGCTACCACGGCATGCAAGATGCGGTACTACGTGCGAAAGTACAAAGTGGAACTCCTGAAGGACACCCCCCAGAACTCCCCGATCACCGCAAATGTGGTGCAGATGGCATCACGCCGGAGCTTCGGTGGCCTGAAACTCGTGAACGCTCCTTCTTGGCTGACCAGCGAACTCGGTAGCCAATTGGTGCAGAGGTGAGAAGATGGCACTCGTTAATGATGTAAGCGAACTCCTCCCAGGAGGACTGGACCATAATGGGAACTTCCGCAGAGCAATAGACAAAGATCGGGCTTCCGGGTCACTATTCCATACATACGTGGCCAATGGCTCCTCGACGTTCCTCACAGTGCCCACCGGCGCCAAGGCGCATCTCTTAGGCATGGTGATCAACAACAAGGAAATACTCGGGCCTATCAGCATATCACTGCTTGACGCGGCGGTTGACAAGATAGCTGGCATAGTGGTACAGAAGGCCAGCTCCGTGATCGGCGAGACCGTGGTACTGACCGAGGACGACCTGAGAGGGTATACCTTCGAGACCACCATAGTGGCCACAATTGCATTCTCTGGTGCGGTCGCGGTTGGATGCGATGTGTCTATTGCCTGGTGGATAGAGCCTGCGATGGCAGTAGCCGAGTAAGGAGCCCTGACCATGAGATCATTGTCAGGAGCCCGGATACTCAGGGCAACAGATATCGAGGACGGGATTCTTCCCGCCTCAAAACTTACTTCGCAGGGAGAAGACAAGCGAATAATACTCAGAGGCATCAACCTAGCGGTAGCCACTTGCTTTGCGTCAATTGCGTTCGATAGGGCTGTAACTATTACGCAAGTCCAATGTAGACAGGAAGCTGCGGTCGTGTCCGCGGGTACAGACCCGACAATAGTGTTGTACAACAACGACCTTGCAACAGCAGTGGGCACGATCACCATAGCAAAGGCCGCCGCACAATTAGAGCTGGACACAATCGCGGCTATTGCGAACAATGATATCGCTGCCGGAGCGGCACTCAATTGTTCGGTCGGAGCTGCCGCAGACACATCGGGTACATGTACTCTGATGATAGTTTACCATGAGAATCCGTAGGGAGGAGTTGGATATGGACGGCAAAATTCCTCTCATATTTTCCTTCCCATCGGACCCAACCAGTACCACGAAGGTGCTTCCAGCAACGGGCATCCATGAGTTTAACTTTGTTACTCGCGGCATACTCTACTCGGACCAGACCGGCGAACACCTGGGATCCGGCCTACAGAATACCCAGTTTAAGTCCATCGAAAGTTTTACTATTTATTCTAGCCAAAATATAAAAGTACAGTTGATAAGCACCGTCCCAGGACACGAAAGGCAGAGTGATTGGATAGAGGTAGCTGCCAGGAGCAGAAGGACGCTAAACGGTGTAAGTTTCGATATCATGCGTGTGAGCAGCTTCGTGGCCGGCACGCAGCTCGCGATAGTGGCGTCTACCCTGCCAGATACTCAATTCTCCGCGTTCCTGGAGTCGATGAGCATAGTGAATCCGGCATATGTCATCTCATCGGTTCCAACGGTGGACTTCTTGGCGGGCCTAGTTCTGAATGCCTCGGCTAACGCGAATCTGGTTGGCCTGACAGATAACACCGTGACCATAACGGGCCTCACTATCGTGAGTGTCCAGCGACTCCACTACCAGATCCAGCTATTCAAGAAAGATACTTTCTTACCGGCTGACTTTTGCGCGTCCATAGACGTGGATCTGGCCTCGTATGGTGTGCTCGTTGGCGCAGTCTATGTGATGGACATCACTAAGGAAGACGACCTATACTTAGACCTGGACTCGACTCAAGAGCTGCACGTTGCATTGGTGAACCGTGATGCTGCTGCCAAGAACGCCGGAGCTGCCGGCGCCGTGGCGGTCTCGTTCAAGTATGAACCCAGGAGGGCTTAGATGCCGTCTAATGAAGAGCTGAATATCCTGGCTATTCTGAATCGGGTTTTTGCGATCCAGAGTAGCGGTCGCGCTACTCGGTTTGCAGACCCAACTAACGGGAGCGAGTCTTACGACGGCAGTAGCCCGGCTAAGGCAAAGCTCCTAGCGCAATCTGCCATCACGTCGGCGGGTAAGTATGGAGCAGTGGTGCTCCTTCCCGGCACGTATGCGGAGAACCTTGTGGTGGCTAATTCGAACGTCTGGATCATGGGCGCCACATACGATGGTGCCCAGAAAGCGGCAGTGTCTCCCGCGTCAGGCGTGGCCCTGGACCTGCAGAATGGCCTATGTAAAGTATCCGACATGTACCTCAGCTCGGGGGATGATCATGTCATCAAGGCGACCGGACCTAAGCACGAGTTTAGCAATTTGGCCATAGAGGTGCTGCACGATGATAAAATTGGAATATGGCTCAATGATGCTGATTATGCGAAGCTCTCCGGACTCTACCTGAACGGCGGCAATCTGGATAACGTGATCGGTGTCCTATTCGGCTCGGGCACGGTATCCGGAAACCTGACAGACAGCACGATACTGAACTTTGGTGATCCTCTCGGCGGTGGGGCGCATAACGGTTACGGCGTAGCAATGCACGCGCTATCCCAACGCATCAACGTGCTCAGGAATTTTATCGCAAGCAATGCATATGGTACGTACTGCTACACCACAGGTGGCGCGGCTACATGGCACGCAATCCACGCGAATGAACATTATCTAAATCGTCTGTACGATATCTATAGTCCCGACGCAGCTACGGACACGGGTATTAGGGCAGATGGTAATTTCTACGCTTACACCGGATGGTATGAGGATGTCAGGCACACGGGCATAGCGGAAAAGGTTGTGCCTTGCGGGGATGACGCCACCGACCCGTTACTCGACTGGGCACCATTAACGCACCCCGAATCATGGAGGTATACACATGGCCCAAGAAACCGATAAAGATACACCTCGCAATGCACGTCTTAAGCACGCCAAGATCGCGCCCAAAGACGCGCCTACCTCACCACATCCTCCCATAGAGCAGGAGGAGTTCTGAAGTGTTTTCACCTTTTACCGATATCCCGGAAGGTCGTTATCTCCTAGATCCGTTCGTGGATGCTGCAATAGACTCGGAGGTATGGGGCAGCTCGATTAGCGTCGGGTCCACCATCGTGAGCGCGCCTGGGGCGACCGGGAAGATTGAGATAAAGAATGCCGGCGCGGGCACGCTCGGGGCATCATACCTGCCCACCTCGATACGATTTGGCAAACATAATCGCATAAGTGTAGACATCGAGCTGGATGTAGGCAGCGCGGGTGCTGATGGCAACCACGCTGACGCAGGGTTAGAGCTGTGGGCAGATGCGGATAATTACATCATCGCTGGACCATATAGGGACACCGTGGGAGCACTAAATGACCAGCTCGTAGTGTATGGAAAATCAAGTGGTGTTGCATTTGGTCCGACAGCACTTATGAGCATCATAACCGACGCCGTTCGACATACGGTGACATATGGCATTACCGAAGGACGAGTGCTCGTATTCTTCGATGGTGTGAAGATTTGGGGCAAAAAGATGCCGTCACTTCGAGATTACGAGGTACGATTGGTGGCAAGTACGACTGCAAATGCCGATAAAATCACCGCCTGGTTCTACGACTTCGAGGTAGCAAATCAGTTCGATGCATTGCCTCTCGTGCTCGGTACAAACCTGCAATCTGTCTTGTCTCAGGTGTCGATTTTGAACAGTCGGCTCACCGCGGGAAGAGCGGGATATCTGGATCTGTTGGCCGCTAGTCTAGTCACACCTCCGTCATCGGGTAGCATGTCGATAGTTGATGCATCTGCAAACTTGCTTGAGTTCACGACTGCGGTTTTTGGCAGCGTATTTGATCTCTCCATTGCATTGGATGTGTCCGGCGCGCGACTCGATTATTGCAGATTAGACGACGGTGGAGCATTTGATAATCAAGATCTAGTTGCCAAAGGGCTCTCGGTTGGTGACGTTCTCATAGTACCAGATGGTGGTGCTGCGCACGACGATGCGATATATTTTGGTCTAAGTGAAAACTCGCACAGGCTCGACGTTGTGATGCTTGGAGGCAGTTACAACACAGATAACGAGTTTGTGTGGGAATACTGGGACGGAGGCGCTTGGGCAGCACTAACGGTCACGGATGGTACAATTGCGTCAGTGAACGCATTCGGTAAAAGCGGGTCGGTTACATGGACAGAAGACCTCGGGTCGACGGACATTGATGGAGTTACGGCATATTGGGTGCGTGCCAGGGTAGACACCGCTGGAGCTGACCTACCGGTGGGATCACACATGCAGTTCTCACCGCTGAACGCGGTTGATTTTGATTCACTCGCTGTAATGGGCAACTACTTGAAAGTCGAAGTCTACCGGAAAGTAGGCGCGACGTACCCAGCTAAACCTTCAGATGTGTGGGAATATCAGCAATGTAACATATCGAAGATCATCGAGATTGCACTGCGTTGCTATAGTGACACCAAGATAGTGATAACGTCGGAAGTCTCGCCTACTGCTGCTGTGACTCTTCCATACACATACACTACCATGAGGTATAGAGTATGATATTCGCTGGATACACTTCGCCAGTAGCAACGATGTACAATCTGGATTCGTACTCGTTTCCTGCTCACTACGAGCGATCTAGGATGTGGGCAAACATGGGGCCCGGCACGGCGGTTACGAGACGGACGCTGCTGAGTCCAGACTACATGACGGTGAACATCAATAACTACGGCTATGTTCTACCTTATGCAGTCTCATTCGACTTGAACACTGCCGACTCATGGGACACCATAGTGGGAACTAACTATACCGTAGCCGCGAATCGTGCTGGTAAAAATTTCTATGTCTATGCATGTCAACCAATCAGCGGATGTGTCCCAGTAATATTGATATCCGCAGCGACAACGTTTCCAAGTGGGTACACCGCCACAAATTCTCGCAAAATTGCACAATTCCATTGCGAATGTGCAAACGTGGGCACAATAGCAGGACATGCGCTCACCGGCTACCTGGCGGGAGACATACTACCTCGTTCCATCCAGGACCTCAAACATAGGCCGAAAGTAGGCTTCATCGGCGGCGTGGTTTGGGGCGGTCCTACTGATTTCGACTCACTGAACTACGCGCCTATCTGGAAAGCCATCTATATGGCATCTGGAACGGGCGTTAACGTTGCATCGGTATTTGGTGCAGCAGCTTCGACAACGCGAGACTGGAATTCATTCGTTTCAGATTTCGGCCTGATCGGCTGCAGGATGATGAAGGATGCTGAATTCCAAGTACTGTGTACTGGAATTGAGGAAGAAGTCAACATCGCCGGATCAGCCAACCCAACTACAACGGGTGGACACGTTTCTACCACAGGTCGCCGGATGATATCAAACATAGGATCGGAGGACGATGCCGGGGTATGGTGGCAGTGGCTGGATGAGCAAAGTTACCAATTCGCGGGCGCCGCGAACCACACGCATCAGGTCATAGTGTCTGGCGATCCGCAAACGGTGACTACCGGTAATCCATCTGGGGATGTGGCACCGACGTGGGGCTGGTACAATCTGCCCGGAGCCGCAGGCAGCTTGTACAAACAAGGCACTTACGGCGATATCAAGCTGCTCGCTGGCGGTGCTTGGAATCATGCTGCTGACGCGGGTTCGCGGGCGCGTAGTGCGAGTAATTCTCGCTGGTCTGCGAGTTCGGCTCTCGGCGGGCGGTTCTCCGCCTCCCCACAATAATTGTTATTCGGTACGCGGAAGTCGCGTGTCGATAATAGGTCGATCGAGTCTAAAAAATCTGCTCGCTGGCAGCAAGCACCACCATCCGAAAAGTGAATCGATATTACACACTTACATGAGGTATATCGCATGAAAGGATACCCGAAAGGACCACTGACAAAAATCGACTATGAGAACTTGTGCAAAATGCCAGAGTACGCGGAGCGAGCGAAAACTGAGCTGGCAAAACTTGCGAATATCGATGACTCCAAAATCGAAATCACCGAGGGAACACCAGAAAAACCGACTACTCGATCGATAGTGAACCCTATGCCAAATTGGAAGGTTGCTGGATTCCGGAGTGCTGACGACATGAAAAAGTTCGCTTCCGACATAACACAGGTGAAAAAGGTGAAAAAATGATATTCTCAGGCGGCACCTGGACGGGCATAGGCGCAACGGGAGCTACCGGCGCGGGAATGACAGGCGCGACCGGCCCGATTGGTCCAGGTGGAGGAGCTAGTGGACCAACTGGACCGATGGGAGCTACCGGGCCACAAGGAAGCACTGGACCCACAGGATCTGGGGCGACGGGCGCCACTGGAGCGCAGGGTATTACAGGACCCGTGGGAGCGACTGGCGCGGGTACTACTGGAGCAACTGGACCTACGGGGAGCGCGGGAGCCACGGGCAGCACCGGGCCGGCTGGAGCAGGTACAACTGGGGCAACAGGACCACAAGGGACCGCGGGTTCGACAGGGCCGACTGGACCGAGTGGATCGGGTGCTACAGGGGCGACAGGGCCATCTGGGAGCGCGGGTACACAAGGCGCGACTGGCGCAACAGGACCATCCGGCAGTGCCGGCACGCAGGGCAGCACCGGTCCAACCGGGGCAAACGGCAGTGCAGGAGCACAAGGTGCTACGGGCGCCACTGGTCCGACCGGAGGAGCTGGAGCACAAGGAAGCACAGGACCGACCGGACCAAGCGGTTCGAGTGGGGGAGCCGGAGCGACGGGCGCGACGGGACCCGTAGGAGCGACTGGAGCGGGCATCAGAGAATATGTAACCGTTGGACCGTATTCTTGGTGCGACTACATTACGGATGGTATTGCCGATGATGTACAAATCAACGCCGCTATCGATGCTCAAGCGGCAAGCAATGCTGGCGGGAAGGTAGTTGTGGCGGTTGCTAATTATTATATCACAGACGATATAATCATTCATCCATTCGTTACACTGGAAGGCGCTAATCGCCCCTGGAATGATCAGGGCTGGGCGAATACAATATTCGATGCATCTGAAGAGCAATGCGCTCGATTTATCATATCCAGTGCGTACACCGCAATTTATCCGGTGAAAATGGAAGCCGCTAGCCACATTCGCAACATCCAATTCTATTACCCGGATCAAGCCACCAATGACACCCCAACAGCGTATCAAGCTTCCATTACCCTAGTAATGCAAGGAAGTCTTGGACCCAACGAGTGTAGCATAGTCGGGATTGATTTTTACAATAGTTATTACGCTATCGATGCTACAATAATCCATAACAAGCTCACCGTTACAGATTGCATTGGGTGGCCACTAAGTCGAGGAATTTACGAAGCCAATAACTATGATTGTTCGTATTTCGACCGGGTACACTTTAATCCAGGGATGGCTGGAAACACAGGCTCGACCCTCCAAGCATGGGTGTTCAGCAATGGTATCGCGTTCCAGTTCGATCAGTCTGATGGCTCTGCGATGTCAAACTGCTTTGCGTTTGGATATCAGAAAGGACTGTATCTGCATTCAACTAATGGAATGCATGTTGTGGGCAGTGGAATGGATGGGTGCTCTATTCCTGTTCATATGCTTAGTTGTCAGGGATGCAACATCGTGGGTGGATGGTATATCGCATATGAGTGGTATAATTCCACGTCACCGGCCACCAATTTGATTCTTTTGGACACCTGCACGTTCTGCGGCGTCAATGGTAATTATTTCGGTGGCGGGAAGAATGGGCTAATATTGATTTCTGGACATGATAATAACGTCAGTGGAAATCGATTTTGGTTTAACTCGAACCTTGGAGTCGACGGAATGGCTGTGTACATAACCGACGTACGCAGTGTCATTTCCAACAACGTATTTGACTCTGTGTATGAGCATACATACGGAGCACAATTGGTGGGGGCTGATAACTGTGTCGTTATCGGAAATATATTTTACAATTGCGCTCATGGGTGTGGTTTAGATGCCGATACTGATGGACTCGTATTCTGTAGCAATGTTCTAAAGTCTAGCGGAACCATCACGGATAATTCCACAAACAAACAAGTCAGTTTGAATGCGGTAACCTAAAATTCATAGGGCGGACCATCCCGCCCCCCACAAATCTTCTAATTTTTTAAAGTACCTATCGTACATAGGTGCAACGGCCCTTGTGCTGTACCTGTTCACCGCCCATTGCCTGCATGCCTTAGAGCTTATTCTTCCAGCATTGATGGCCTTTACTGCTTTTACGAAGTCCTTCAGTACCATGCCTCGATATCCTGTCACGCCGTGGTTTACTGTCTCCGTGTAACAGCCGAAGTCTGTGGTTATGACGGGAGTTCCGCTCATCTGGGCCTCTACTGCGACTCCTTCGAACGGACCGATGTACTTGGTCGTGCTAAATAGTCCCTTCGCATGAGCGAGTAAATCGATCTTCTCCTTCTCAGTCACGTACCCTATATACTCCACGTTGGGAGAGTTCATGTCCACGTTCTCGCCCGGCTGTCCTGCTATGATGAGCTTGTCTCCTGTGGCCTCCATTGTTGCTTTTGCAATGTCGATGCCCTTGCGCTGCGCTATGCGACAATTCATGAAGTAGTAATCTTCTCTGGACTTCCGATGCTCGTAGTGGTCAGGATCGTAGAAGTTTGGTATCACAGTATCATAGAAGTCGCCATCTACAAAGTACTTATTCTGTGTCCATGTCTTGTACATGCCGTATACGTAGTGTCTCCATGCCTCTGACTCAAACACCCTATGAGTATTAAGTAGGATACCGTCATACCCTATACCGGACTCGACGAGGAATGGCTGGCCGTTAGCAACCTCAACTCCTCCTTGCGATACGGGCTTGCAGAGTTCTTCGTAGTAGTTACCCATTGGGTTGCAGAGGATGTCACCTTCGCCCACACGCTGTAGTATCTCACGAGTCGCATTCTTTTTGAATATCGTGTATGCTTCATCTCTACCATCGTGTTTAAAGAACTGTGACGCGAACGAATCCAGTGGACCATATATACGAGCACGTTCCCGCTCAGTCAGCACGGTCACTACCTCGTCCGCTACTACTTCGCTGCCTTCTACTCCATAGAACACTATGCGATATCCACCGTGTTTATGCATCATCTCACAAAATTTACGAATTTTGGAAGAATATGCGCAGGCATGAACCGGATCGATCGCAGCCGTTGGTAAGTGGGCGAGACCGAGTATGTGAAGAGTTGTGGTCATGACTTACCGCCCGCCTCCGCTTTGGCCACCATCGCAGCCAATCGCCGCAGGCAATCCAGATCTTCTTCATCGAATTCCGGAGGTTCGCTCATGTTACTACACAGGCTCGCCAATGAGATCACATTACATATGCGATCTTCATCCCCAGCCCGGATTTCGCTCAGGATCGATGACATCTCAGGCGCGGCATTGATTATATCGCGTTCGATATCTAACTGCTCAAGTAGTCCGTGATTGGGCGTTCCGGTTTCTTTCCTCCGGATGATTATCGCTTGCCGCCTGTCTATCAGATTTCGCAAATTCTTAATTCGGTCTATCATGCTCATGACCTACCACTCGCTTCATGTTATCCTCACTCGCTCTTCTTCCACTCCTCTCCTCATCGCTATCTTCGGACATGTGTCGAAATTGTATCTCGCGTTGTCTCCCCTCTCTACTATGTCCTTCATAACAGCGTGCTCTCTTGCCTTCTGCAAGTCGCCTCCCCCGGTGCGGTGCAAGCTCGCGGCATACGAGTTATCAACCGCCCTCAGCACCTCACAATCCAGCATGCACGTCATGCAGTACTCGTGGTGTTTTACCCTTCCTTTTCCAATGGAAAATAGAGCAGCACGCTCACTCCTGAGCGCTGCTTTCGTGTTGCTTCCTTTCGATCGAGCTGGGTTCCCGTTGAGCCCCCGCTTTATTCGCCTCTTCGCCCTGGCTACGTGTTCCGGTCTCACCTACCAATCACCTTCTTCAGCAGTGGTCCGGCCCAATCATTTGGCGCCCTCTCTTTGTGCTTCGTCACCAAT
>JALOBN010000006.1:23949-27774 GCA_023228245.1 Candidatus Pacearchaeota archaeon | reverse complement strand
CACCAATCAGATCCGAGTTAGCATCGATGTCATCTACAAGTGCAACTTTGCCTTGTGTCAATTGAATCTCCATCCTACTTCACCCCAATTGGCAGCTTCGCCATCAATCCTTTAAGTACAAGTGACATCATTACAAGAGATGTCACCTGTGTAATAGGTCTGCCTTCTTCGTCCATTGACGAAGACATTGCCTCATTCAATGCCGTCCTCACGCCTTCCGGCAGCGACTCTCCCAGAGGCAGCTCTATTGAGTAGATGTTCTTCGCTCCGTCTGGTTCTGCCTCGTCGTCATAGATCTGAAACCTGAGCGTGAGCATGTTTTCCCTTCTCTGTAATGTACACGATTCCTTTCTCCGGGTAATCAACGCACAACATCCCCGCGCGAGACAGATTCCGTATTGCATCCAGGACATCTGGTCGAGTGTAGTATCCCAATCTCGTCGTCACGCTGTTTACCAATGCGTCTATGTGGATTGAGGCATTCGTCTGCACGATCTCACGCACCATAGTAACGCATGAATCCGGTGGTATGTGGTCGTATATCGGTGAATACAGTCGCCATGTCTTGTAGGTTTCACGTATGATAACTACGCGAGTCTCTTTCTCCAATGCCAGTAGTCGAGCTGTGATCTGTGCTGCTGTCAATGGCGTGTTCGGACCTTCCCCAAATTCGTCCTGTTCCTTTATCAATTGCGCCCGAGTTATCCCTGGGCGCAATGTGATTACGTTCAACATGACCTCCATCGAAGCTTGCATCTTGACATTCGGTTTTCTCGTCTTATATGATCTTCTTGTCTCATCGGGTCCTACCGTGTCTGGCACGGTGTCCAATTGTGCCAATAGATCCATGCATTCGCGCATCTTGCCTATCAGTACTCTGATAATCTCTTGTTCTGCCATCTACACCCACCCCATCTTAATATTATATCGTACCCACTTCAGGAACGATATCATGTTCTCTTCTTCGATTATGCAATACTCGGTTTCACCCAACCGGCACGAGTCTATATACACACAATCAATCGGACATGGTGGAGTTCGGCCCGTTGTGCTTGCACACATTCGATCCGGGCAGCTCTCACAACCCGTCGCGCAAGGATCTAACATAATATGATCGCGCTGGTCAATTGTCCTGTGATACGGCGTTCCGCTGCATTCCGGCAGTGATGCCATCTTGCAGATAGGGCACTCGTCACACTCCTTGAATAAATCACACAACGCACACCACCTAGCTCCATACCCACCGTCTGCCCGGAGTTCGTGGGACGATATGGATAGTTCTAGCGCATGCAAGACCATTTCTGGATCAATTATCATTCGCGCCTCATCGCTTCTTTCACCCATGCTAGGCAAACGTGCTTTGCATCGGCTAGTGAGCACGTTTCATGTCCAGCCGTGTTTATTCGCTTGTCGCCGATCCGTGCATAGAAATACCACCCCTTGCACGGAACATGTTCGACGTGCCCAACCGTTTCATATTTACCTGGTCCGGACCATCGACGAAGTTCAAAGCTCTCAGATATGCCTCTCGTCATGTCCGCACGTATATGTTTCCACGTAAATTTACCTTGCACCTAAATTCCTCCCAACGCCTCTCTGAATCGTCCTTCTACCATCTTGGCACTTGTGTGATCATAGCTCGCCATTGATGCTATGCTCTTGTGCCCTGTGAGCTTCTGAATGTCTTCATATGCCCACCCTTGCTCACGTAGAGTCGTTATGAAATGGTGCCTGAACGAGTGAGCACTTATGTGCTTGCCAATTCCAGCCAGATCTGCATAGACCTGTGGAAGCCTCTTGTATGTACCTATTGCCGATCTCTTTGGCTGATGTAAGAAAAGCTCTTCTTCGGGTCCGATGCCGAGTGCGTGTATGTATACCCGCAGCTCCTCCAGCATCTCATCCGTCAGGAAGCATATGTACTCACTGTCGTCTCTCCTCTTTTCGACGCTTAGCCAGGCGAACTTCTGGTCCCACTCGATGTCCTTGGGTCTCATGCCGTGCCTGCTGGCCCTCGCGTCTCCCAGGATCTCACCGATTCGCCGGCCTGTCTTGGCGAGAAGGTGGAGAAAAAGGTGATCTCCAGGCTCTAGCTCCGCACTCTTCGCCGTGCCAAGGATCGCAGCCACATCTGCGGTGGTGAGCTTGTCACGGGTGTACTTGTGTAGTGCCATTTGAATCTACAACTCCATAAGTGAGCAAACTACTATCACATATATTCCCCACAGCAATCCAACCCAGAGTGCGATATTTTGTATACGCGCGTCTTTAAACTCATGGTGAATAGCATAATAAAGCGGCCCCGCGCCTATAACGACACCAATTACAATAATGGCTAACAGCACGAGTCCTTCTTGCATTGCATACAAAATGTCCATATTACCTCCGATCAGGCACAAAGCCGATCACCCCATCATAGACATACCCATCTGGCACGGCATCGGGCTTTGTCGTGTACATATGATCACCGATACCATCACCACCGCACACTTCGCCGCTCACCAATTGCACCTTTTTGTGAAATGCGTGTAATGCTCGTGTGTTGGTCATATGCACTGCATATATCCATCCGACTTGCTCAGTGGCATTTCGCCAACAGCCAGTGTCGAGCAATGTCCGCAAGGCACCTGCGTCAGTCGTGAGCACATTATCATAGTTCTCGTTGAATGGTGCAACGACGTGATACAGCGGTACCATCCCTGGAAGCCACGTTGTGTAGACTTCACATACCGGCTCTGCTACCGTGTATAGGTGGTTGCCCAGGTGGGCGGTAGTCTCTGTTATCACCATGTTACCTTGCGCTGCTCCGATGATGAGGAGCAGTAGTGCCAGTGGTGCAACACGTTTCATGTGAACACCTCCTGTATCTCAATCGCGTTCGGATAATTGCTGAAGAATGGTGATCTTCGCCCAAATGTGCTAATGTGATAAGTATGTCCGGGTTTGATTATAGCAAACCTGTTACTCGCGTCAAACGCCCATTTCCACCAACTATCCTCGACACTGTAAACATTGCCTTCCATGTCGGACATTAGGTACTTCTGTCCTTCATCACCGTTGCCTTTGATCCATTTCTCATTCACCGTGATTGTATACTCTGCGTCTGACCCGATCAGAAGATAAGCATTCTGTGTAAACATGGCCGCTATTAGAGCACATGTGAAAATACCAGCGCCTATCAATATAATATCTTCGCCGTTCATATCTTAACCTCCGCCCATCACGCTGTTGTCTCCATCTATTTGTCTGGGAATCCGTATTCTTCAGCTATCGCGTCGTTAATCTCTTGCATTGTCCAACGTTTTCTCGGTTGGCGCTCTAGATTATCGCGTTCTATCTCATCGTCTATTCGTTGTCCCATTATCACACCTCACGTAAAACAGAGCAGTAATAGCCCGATACACAACACAACAAATGCTGCCAACACATCCATGTAATATGGTAAGCGATATGCGGTTGTTACTGTCACACACACCAATGACATGAACAACATGATCACTAATATCCACCAAGCATTCATGATAGTTATCCCCCAACACGAAAATGGCGCCAACCAGATCCAGCATGGCACAATTTTCGGCACTCACAACAGTATCTTTTATTCTATTTATAGTTTTGTACGTTTTTGCCAATATCACTAAATTGTCACAGCGTTTCCGACCTGCGATATTATAATAAAAATGCTTGAATTTAATTAAATTTAACAGTTTTAAAAAATTTAAGTAAAAAGTTCAACCGTGCTACAGTATAGCACGGTGTCTATGCGTGTTGATCGCTCGGCGTATAGCTCACCGAATGCATGGTGTATACGACAGTGCTATGCAC
>JALOBN010000006.1:0-23849 GCA_023228245.1 Candidatus Pacearchaeota archaeon | reverse complement strand
TGAGTATACGAGAAATCACTTGATGACCGCGATGATACCTAGCTGAAAGTTCCGTGATCGACATGCACTCCTCCACATACAACCTCACGACTTCAGCCGAGTCTACTTCGACGCGGACTCGATTCGCCGTGTTCTCACCTCACTGGCCACAAGTGCTTCATGCACCAGATCCCGCAGCTTCTCCGATTCCGTGCCTGGCAGAGCGTCGAATGCCTTCTCGTCACCCACCGCGAGTCGGGTGAAGAGGACCCGCCCGGCTTTCTTGGGGCGGGGCATTCAGGGCACCTCCCACCCAAGCTTTTCCCTGGTGATACGTGGCCCGTATGCCTTGCACAGCGGGCAAGGTATCTCGCCTGCACTATGGTATCCAATACTTGACCGGTGTGGGCACTCCACACCTTCAGGTAGCTCGATTAGGCCATGGTGGCTTCCAACAAAGAACCTCCGACCATCACTGGTCTGGATGATCCCCTTTCCGGAACCTCCGGCCATAACCAGGAGATTGGAGAACTTTATGTCCTTCGCCTGGCACTGGCTTTCTACATCCGCTCTGATAGCGGATGCTTCCTCTCCCCAGGGAATATCCCTTCCAGGGACAAATCCCCAGAACGATACGTAGTGACCCATCTTAGATCACCTCCCTCTTAGCGATTATCGCCCGCTTAGTCGGGCAAGACTGCCGGACATTATAGTACCACAGCTCCCCGTTTTCAGATACCAACGGGGAGCTGTAATCCCCAGCATTCGACCCATATTCATATGTGTCGGGTCGATAATCCCGGCCCGCCAGGAAAGCCAGGAACGCCCCTGATGTGTTTTTTCTCAGATACTCCTCGGAGGAGCATCGGTAGGGCAACACCTCACGAGCCTCCTCAGAGTCGATATATTGGATTGCGCCTCTGTGATCGGGGCAAATATAGCCCCATCCTTCTCCGCGCCCATGAGCACGCTGTTGGTACGCGCAGCCACACGGCGCGACGTACTCATGGTCTGGCTCAGACCACGGTCCAGCCCTGATGCTAGACTTGAGCGTCAGTCTCAACTCTTTCCCACGCGGGAGGGTCTTCTCGATCAATTCTTGGGCCATCTAGGCCACCTCTCCCTCAACAATTACATTGGCGTGTCGGACGCCCCCGAATGCGTTTGGCGCGGTGGTATGTGGCCCCAGCACGAGCCGGACATTTCCCGCTACAAGGGACCCGTCTACAAGAAGTCTTCCCATATCTCTATCTCTAAGAGCTGGTCGATAGTCTCCTGCAATCCCGGCCATCCATACCACCAGTCCCGCGTCTCTGGCAGCTTGCTCCGCCTGAGCGGACAAAACATTGATCTGCCACGGCAGACCACATCTGTTTTGGTCGAACGTGTTCGATTTGGCCCACTGGCACTTGCCAATGAGCTTACCGGTGCAGTCAGTGGCGGTTTGCGCCCAAAACGGGCATCCTCCGCACATTGTCTGCGGATGAGTGTAGATGGCCTCCACACGGATTCCGTTCTCATAGTCATCAGTTCTCATCAGATCTTCCCGAATAGCCGCTTTGGTCTTCATATCATAACACCTCAACCACATATAGGCGCTCTGAGCTCAAATAGTTTACGGTAAACGATACATCACCCACACCATCTTATATAATCGCCACCTGCCTAACCACATGTCATCCGCACTTGTCACTGAAGTCAGCGGCCCGTTCCTGGTGATGCCCGCCAGCTCGGGCCAGCCCATCAGCTACGCACTGCAACCCATACAGAAGTCATGGGCTCAGCAACAGATAGAAAAACAGGGATCGAGCAATACCCAAGAGTGGCTCCCTTCCACCGATCCAATCAAGATACCCAATCAGATGAGCATGAAGCTGGGAGACATGGGCACCCTGGAGATGTTACCCGTTACTCAGCAAACCCCGCAGACCGCGAAGACCGTAGCCACCACGACTCCTGCGAGCACAACCACGCAGAGCAGCACTGACATACAGGCCGCGCTACAGTCCGGTAAGGTCAATGTGTTGGAAGATGGAATATACGAAACAGAAGCAACAGCGTTCGGGTTCGCGAACACTCAGACCACGCCCGCGGCATCATACCTGGTATATGGCATAATCGCGCTCGCGTCACTTGCACTTGTGTATTATCTCTACCAAAATGAATATTTCTAGCACAAGTATTATATACACAAGTCACCACATCATAGTAACATGGAAACCGATAAGTCGTTGACCGGAGTGCTCGGCTTCAAGCCGAGCGTGGCAGATATTTTGGCGTACATGATCGAGAATCCTGCCCAGGACCACAGCCCTGGCGAGGTGGCAGAAGCAAATGGGCTATGCAAGGGGACTGCAAGACTCGTACTCTCCCAGCTCAATGCATTGGGCGTAGTACGTGTCACCCGCACTCTCAGTAAGACCAACCTCTATGCAATAGACGAGTACAACCGCGTTGCCTCATTGCTGGTAGAGCTGTTCAGGGTGATCACTGGGAGCGGGACAAGCGAGGCAGAAAAAGAGGACACTGCGAAGGACCATGTTTCTGCCTACGAGTACCTTGGCGGGGGGTGTGCCGATAGAGAAGAGGAGTAGTACTCCCTTCATTCACCCTCTTATACACAACCCAGCCAACTTGGACCCTGACCAGGCACGTTCTCTTTTGGTATCTGCCCTATCTGCATTGCAGCGGCTAAGTACTCCTGATACACCTGTTCGTCATATGCTGCTTGTGCGGCTGCCGCCGTGTTGTTGACGGGCGCTTGAGACGTGGGAACCTGGGATACAGGAATATTCACATAGACGATCTGTGGATGTTGTTGCACCTGCCCACTGGGCGCAACTGCAGGCATGGCCTGTTGTGCTGGTTGAGATTGTGACTTACTATAATTGTACGTAACATATAATATTGCTCCCGCGACTAAGAGAGCGGCGACATCGCTGGCAGACATGAGGTGTTTATACGACGGGGTTATATAAAAAAGTTTAGAAATTCTGGAGACGCTTGGTACATTCGATTAACAATAGATCCCTGGCGCGGCTCAAGCGAAGTTCCGTTGTTCTATCGTCGCATCTCAGCTCAATGTCGACGCGCTCAGATTCCAGGCAACCGAGCATCTGACGAAACATGTTTATATAACGGATTGAATCAAAACGTTCCGGCATGTCGATATGGAATTCGCCTAACTTCCAAAGCGGCAATTTTCCTATGTCATAAAAGATTTTATTCATCGCGTCATAATCCGCGACAATAAACCCATGCCCCGCCTCGATATTCGGATGATTTTTCAACATTTCATCTAGGAGATCGAGTGCGTGCCGCCATTCATCAATTTTTAGGTTCTCTATGTCACGGTCACGCCGTCTCTCCAGTGATTCGATCATTCGCGTGTACCGAAGCGTTACCTCCGCTTCAGTTTCCAGTAACTTCAGATCGATCATCAGAAATCCGCCCATGGATCAAGTTCTTTCGCCAATTTGACCGCCCTTTCATCCCCAGGAAACGTCTTAATGAGCTTCAGTGCCGCACTATGGTTCGCAACCCGCATCGCGGTAAAGTATGCAATTTGCTCCGATCTACCATACGACTTCGTTAATTCGCGTTGCATGCCTTGTGGTGCATCATGTGTTTCGCACTCCATCGCATTTCTGATCGCACGTATTATATTTTCAACGTCATTATCCGACACATCCGGTAACAAGTCGCTGACATCAACTGTCCTTCCTGCACGTCCCGCGCGCATTTCTTCGACTAGCATCTTTCGTGCCATGACTCTGCAATAACACGTTTCTGCCCCTGGTCCACTCATTGGTTCAATCCAATCATCCGGCAGCCAGTTCCAATTCGATTTACGAGAAGGCACTTGCGGTGGTCGGAACGCGGTGGCTTCCGCTCGAATGACACCATGCAGCATCTCTGCGAGTACCCCCTTCAGCGGATCGGTCAACTTGGCGGACTGAATGACTCTGGCGGGAAGCGTTCTGTCACGAGTCTCCACCAAGCTCGAACTCGATGTGATCACCACATGTAAAATGGGTGGAGTGAGCAACACTGCCGCCTTGCCTGGGTAGCCGGACGCCCGAATTGCCGTAAGCACCTCGCGCTTAGCGGTATCGTCCATGCCATCAATGGCGCGTGCCTCCTTCCAGATCATATCACAATGCGCGCCGCTTGCCGCAATAAGCTGTTCTATAACACTCGCTGCCCTGTCAAGTACCGATTCTTGCGATTTACTCGACGTTATCAGCGTCAGACGGCACTCCATTGTTATCCTCCTTGTCCTCCGCAGCTTCCTTCGCCACCTTTGCAGCGCAAACCGGACCGAGCCCAGGGCGCTTTACACGCCGGCCACACCTGGGACACCTGTAATCCGCCCATCTCGGACCAACCCACTCAGTTGTCATTCTCTTCACCGTTCTTTGGCGGCCTGAGCTTATTGAGCAAGGCCATGGGATCGCCCACCGCATCGAGTACGTTTTTCATAATCGTGCCACCGAGCATGTCCTGTGCTCGTTTCATGGCCATCACCTGCACCTCTTCGAACTCGGCTTCTGCCAAGAACCGACCGATGAACATCCCCAGCACGAATGGCTCTCTGACCTCGGTGGGAGTACGCGATGCGAGCTGTTCCATGATCGCTTTGGCGTTAGTACTTGTTGTATCGGGCGACTTCGCCGATATGTCTTGTATGGCTTCATTGACCATATCACCAGCCTTGACGTAGTATACCCGCATGGGACATAATCCAGACTCCTCCATTGTATGGATAAGCTCCGACCCAAGCCGAATCGCTTCATCCAAGCCCACTTCAGTGCCGCTGTTAATCAGATTTGTGATGGTCTCAATATCACTTGCCTTCACAGTGACATCACTGGAAAGAAGGTCCAAGTACCTCAAGGCCATATCCTTCTTCATTGCGTCTAGCTTGAACATAATCCTTCCCGCACCAACTTTAATGGTGCCTCATACACGCACTCATCCTTGCTACAGGGTTCCCCACGTGCGTCGATCTCATCAACTATGTGCATCTGCTCCAATGCCTTTACATATAGCGCTTCCAACTCGGGCGACCACTGAGTGCGTGGATGATCTACCAGGGCGTGGTTCACTTCGTCTATTAGTTGTGCTGTTCTTAGTCCCATTTCCATCTTAACACCTCACTATGATCATAAGCGCGGCCAGGAAAGTAGGACCTGCTGAACTCAGGAGGACCCAGCCGCGCTATAAGTAGCGTAACGTGCTATGTATATATAGATGTCGGATAAGTAGATGCGATATCTATATATAGAAAGCAGTTCGTGTAAACCGTATGCCCGACCTACGAGAACGCAAAACACGTTACCTGAGTCTAGATGAACTCATGTCGATGCAGACCAAGATAGGATTGGCTGAGAATAACCAGAGCGAACGCGATGCGCTCAAAGAAATGCTCTCCAAAGACATAGTAACCGCCACTCTCCCGTACGCCTTGTGGCGTGAGAAGTGCGCAAACATGGAAGACCCGATCTGCGTGGTAACATATAGGGACGACGACCCAGATTTGATCATAGAATGGATCGAAGTAGATTGCACCCTGTGGTACGCTATGGAGATGGTACAGCGCGTGGGAGCTAAGTCCATATTGGTAGACGTCGCGGTGGAGGAAGAATGATCAAAACTCGCGATCTGCAAAGGTACAATCCATACGAATCGTTTAGACCAGGCCAGTTGGACGCCATCAACGGCATGCTAGACCTAATCGAAGAGGGACAAAAGGTGATCGAGTTGCGTGCGCCAACTGCCTCTGGTAAGAGCTTAGATATATATGCAACGATATTATTCCTCCACCATGAGTTAGACTACAACTATCTCACATATACTTCTCCCCAGGTACAGCTCGTCTCTGACCAGCTTCGCGCACAGTTTCCGGATCTTCCTGTACTTGTAGGTAAAGGTAACTACAAGTGCTTGGTAGAGCCTACCGCTACGGCGGATGATTGCCCATTCAGTTCGTCCGAAGAGGGATTCATCCAATGCGCCATGTGCCCTTACAGGCTCGACTACCACACTTTTATAGAATCTCCTTACGGCGCGACGACATTCGACCGATACCTAAGCGACCCCAGCATAAACGCGCGATGCAGAGGTCTGTTTATAGACGAGTCCGCCACCACAGAAGATAAGCTCCTCAATAGAGTCGATATGCTCATACCACCCGAAGTCGATGTAGACGATTTGCCTGGCAGCCTACCCATATACTACCATAAGCTAGTAGTGGAAGCATCCAGACTAGAACGCCTGATCACAGAACTGAAAGAAGATGCGAAGAAAGGCGATCGCAAAGCACTCTCGGAACTTAAAAAAGCAACGAGGAAGTATAATGCTGTGAGCAGAGACGCACGTAAGTGCGCGCGGTGCATGGGATTCTTAGATCAGCATGTGCCATACATCATAGACGAGAAGAGGCATTTCAGGCTCATAGAAGGCAAAGTGCTCTTCCAGTCGCTCATAGAGAAACTGCAATTCGTTGTGCTCGCGTCCGGCACTCCCACCACCGCACTCCTGACAAAAGACTACAAGAGCGTGTCCATACCACACCCCACAGACGTGAATCACAGGCTCGTGTACTATGATCCGATTGCGCCGGGCACCCAGGCCACCATGAAGATGACGTACCAGGACCGCGAAAAATGGGCTCCTTACATGGCACTGAAGATAGCTCAGTACCACACGAAGTATGCACAAGGGAAGCACACTCTCGTACATTGTGGCACGTATGGAGTGGCAAATTTGATTTACGATGGTTTTGAAACTCATGCATTCCATCGACATCCGCTCGTACCGGTGGAACTGTTCGACAACGTGATCCTCCAGGAGAGCGGCGCACTTGGTAGGGAACGCACTATGAATGCATGGAGAGCTGGCAGCAACACGATACTACTCGCGGTAGAGCGGAACGAAGGTATCTCATGCGACGGCCCGGACTACCCACTAAATATCATCGCAAACGTATTCTACCCACCATACAAAGACTCCTGGATAAGTGCTCGCAATGCATTTGATGGTAAACTCTGGTATAATACTGGGGTGGCAGTCGATGTGGTGCAAGCCGCGAGCCGATGCACTAGAGGACCCGAAGACTTCAGTACCACCGTGATATGTGATGGTAAATTCAGTGCGCATTACGGTCAAAATAGGATGCTATATCCGCCTTACTTTAGAGAGGCGCTGAGGGTGATTTGATGACTGGGCCAATAGGTAAGACCGGTGGACCTGGTGTATCAGGGCCAAAAATGGAAATGATCAATGGCCTACTGGCATGCAAGCCCAGAGGAATGACACCAGAACAAGAACAAGAATGGAGAAGCAAAATGGAAGCCATAAATGGAACAGTGTCATCTATGCGACTACTAAAAACATGAGATAGATTAGCGTCTCCTCGCATAGTGGTAGATAGACACGCCATCAATTATTTTTTCATGCGTCACAACTTCGTCATCATTAGGCTTGTTTCTGATCCTGGTCAGTAGCACTCTCACGGTGCCAACGTTCTCCCCCAATCGCGCTGCGATTTGTTCTGCGGACAGCTCCCCCCCATCACCCTCGAACGGCAACACCCCTTTAATTTCGAGTTGACCCACAGTCAGCTCCTCCTCAATACTCGCATCCGAATAAACTTCGCTCGGTGTGGACACCGCTTCTCAAACTTCGGACGATACTGAACATATAAAGCAACGGATTCGGCAAAGTCCTCCGCTTTTCCATTTCGACCACCGATACCGTCCATAACCATATTCGTCTGTGAATATGAACTCGCATGATTTCCGTCCAATGACATTGCTTCACGATATGCATCGGATCTTGATATCCGACCGTTTGATATATCGTATAAATGCGCGGCCTCATGCACGAAAATATATGGTAATTCGTCGGTGGTTTCGCGTGCTTCCTCCGCACTCTGATATCCGAATAGTATTATGGTCGCTCCGTCCGCTTGTGCCCTAGCCGAATCATCCTCTTCAGCATATGGATTTATTTGAACCGCGTCGATACAATTTCGTAAAATAGTAGGAACCCGACGAATGGCACGATATATGTCGTTGTTGTCAATACGATTCATCTCACGCAACTCGACATCATCCGGCTCGATTATCAACACTCCCATATAATAATATATTTTTGCAGGCAGTTCCTGTCCAGTGAGATCACTGTCACCATACCAATATATCCACGGGTCCACGGTGATAGGATTTTTTGCGGTGGGGTGTTTCTTACTGCCATCACAGAACTCGCTCTCTGCCCATTTGGCATCGATGATATCACTCATGGACGTATCACCAAAGTCCCATCTTACCACACGATGACGCAGTTGGATTTCGCACCCTCTCGTCCTGTGCGATTAGTCCCGCAAATATACGACGCCCTGGGGTCTCAGGCGCAACCCAGTACCAGGCCCGTTGGTCTTCGGACACTCCCCGGAACCCTTGCGAGATCAGACGATTGAAGGTGGATTGCACATCAGAAGTACCGCACTTCTCGATCCCGATTAGTATATTGCCTCCCTCCACTTTGAACAAATTTGGCACTTTCACACCTTCTTGAATGTTATCATGTTGGTCACGATCCTGGCAGCCTGTGACGGATTGAACAAATTGAGAATACCAGAAGATTGCACGCCAGACGACTCCGGAACTGATAAGTTCCCTAGACGTATTGTCGATACTGGCTGCGCGACTTGCTTCGTTGTAAGCGTTCCCAATCGAAGCTTTTGGGCCGACGACGGATACATTTCACCCAATACCGATCTTACCCTGGCCTGCATCACGGTATTCACGGCGGCCCGCATCGCCTGGTCATTGCTACCAACCGACAAGACAGACAACATCCCACTCCCATTTGCATTGATGCCGGCGACTATGCTATCAATGTAAGCCAGGTCGCCGAGTTGATAACCGTCTGGCAGCGTCATCTTGGCAGCTTCCCAGGACTTCGCGAATGCGGAGCATGTAGCTCCAGGTGGATTTCGACCTTTGCAGCATTCAGCAAGCTTGTATACGTATTGATCAGAAGCGAATACACCGGGCTTGGCGACACTTGCACACGGATCTACGTTAATTGTAGGTAACTGAGAAAAGATGAGCTGAGATTGTGTATTTTGTGAGTCCTGACTGACCCAACCAGTTGGGGCAGACGCTTGCTGAGCCGGAGGTGCGCGAGTATATTGTTTGAAAAGATCCGTCACGGTTGTCCACAGGTTGTATAAATCATACAAACCCGTCCCTTTCGGTGTAATACTCGCGCCCATGTGAAGAGTTATTGAGGCAATGCTATTTATTTATTTGCATTCCCCTCGTATAGCTCCCAGAACTTTCTCGCCATCACCAGGAACCTCTCGCCCTGCTGCTCAAGCTCTTTCTTCTTCAACAGCACTACGGTAGGCTGCAGGGTGGGATTGTTCGCCTCCTGCGTATGCAAGTAGAAAACTATGCCGCGCTCGGTTGCATCTCGCAGCTCAGGTGGAAGCATCACGTAGTATGCCCCGAGCTGCACCTTGTGGCTCTCTTGTGGACTCTTCGATGACTTTATATCCCCCAGGGTGAGCCCTTCGGACCACTCTACCGGCGAGTGCAATTGTGCATGCAAGTCCAATGACCCGGCACATCTGGGATACTCTCGACGGTACACGGTGTGTTCCACGTGCCTGGGCCACCCAACCTCCAGCCCCAGGCCCTCCCACATAGCCTCTGCGATCTCTAGCTGGTCCAACCGGTCGTCTGTGAGCCAGTCAATGTCCGGCAGGTCCACCAGTTCCAGCTCCGCGTCTGCATATTGCTGCAATATGCGTAGATGCTTCAGGGACCCCAGTATGGCCTCGTTCCTAGAATAAGCCTTGTGATTTACATTTCGACGCTTCCACGCAACGAGACCGTCCTTGCACATCATCCGACCTATTATAGCGGTGACTGACGGCACCCAAAGCTTGTCATGCTCGTCCAGATAGTGACGAATACCGTTAATTCCCTGGCGGATCATTTCTTGCCTCTCATCATCTCAGTTGCTATGTAACGGGAATATGCGGGTGGAACGCATTGCGCCAATTCATAACGATTCATCCACTGGCAACCGGTCATATCACGAGCACGCTGCACGCCACTGAAGTGACCGACCATCTGAATAAATTGATCACCGTCAATGGGCCGTCCTAGTTTAGCATTCTTAGTCAGGTGCTTACCATGATCGGGTTGACGGACACTGAAATTGCTTTCGAATATCCTATGGCGATACATCCGCATGCCGAACATCGTACCACACAGCATTACCGGATTAATGAGTGGTGCTTGAGGTACGTTTTCGATTGTATATAATTTTCCTGTTGATTTCAACATATTTCTCGTATATTCAATTAAATCCGGATAAGATCGTCCTTTGTTTTTCCATTGCATCGTCGCAATTGTAAATGCTTGACACGGAGGCGACGCCCATATATAATCAAAGTCCCACAAAAAGTCCTCGTCGAATGATTCTTCCAATTTCATAACATCACAATTGATAAACTCGTATGGATAACGCGGCTGATCAACTATATCAACACCAACAATATCATCGAATCCGGCAAGTTCTAATCCACGCGATGCACCACCGGCGCAACAAAATAAGTCAAGTGCTCTCATTTCACTCCCCCCCATCTTCTCCTCACCATCTCTCTGTCCTCGAACCACCTGCGCGGGTGGTGCAGCATCTCGACGTGAATCGGTGGCCAGGGACGCTTTACTCGTGCGTGCTCAACCCTCATGCCTTCCTCACGGTAAACCTGATACTCTTCTTAGTCGTCATCTTCTTTCTCACCGCGTTTGCCACCTGCCTGATGGTCACCAGACTCGCCCCCGAGTACTTGCTTAGCTCGGGCTGTGTAATTGTATCGGTCTTATATGTCACTGTCGCGACATAGATCATACCCGCCGCGATCGACCTTGGGTGGCGTTTTTGGACGCTTGGAACGTCGCCGTACCGATCAACCAACTCAAGCGCTTTATCACACGTATCGTTGCTCAGACCAGCGCGTGTCGTTATTATCCGAACGTACTTATCAACACTAGTATACGCATATTGACACACCCCCACCAGCTCCCTCTGTGCAGTCACCGCACAGTTGCACTCTCTTATGCTTATGTGTTGCCGCGACTCCGATAACTCACTTGCGGCACTGACATACTCCTTCATAGAGTGTTCATCCTGGGTTCCGCGCGATGCTATATAGAGAGACGCGATCTCAAATACTATGTAGCTTCGCCCAAATACCACATCGCCCGGCGTTGCCTTTGCCCGGAGCGTGTTCCTGAACAGCTTGACTGCCTCCCTGGTCGTATCACGACTCGTGCCCGTGGCTCTGGCTATTGCGATTAGCTCCTTAACCCCGGTCGCATACCGACGTTTTCTCATCAGTAAACCTCATTTAAATTATACGTGTCGAAATATTTAATTGATCCGTGCGCCTGGTTGTCCACTCGATACATCTCGCGAATGCACTTCAATTGAGTGCCTGTCTTTCTAGGGCAACGGACCAATTTTGTGCATGCATTCCACCCCATGTTGAATGCCACCGTAAAGACATGTGCATCAGATTCCGATAATGCCCCATGCAATACATCATCATTCCTGCTCACCCATTCCTTCATAGCGGCTCTCCGGGCAATTGCCTTCACATGACTATGTTTCATACCCACCCCAATAGACCGGCATCTATATATACCAATCGGTGTAAGTCCATGTCATCCCATGTACCATGGGATCTATGTAAAGGACTGAGAGACATGGAACAAACTAAGACTGGAGATATGACCCTGGCCCAGATTATCCAGGGAATCGAAACGAGAGAAACCGGATTCTTCGTGAAGGCCAATGCCGTACTGGGTGAGCCCACCGTACAGACACTCATTAAGGAGCACCAAGAGAAAAACAAGGGACGCTCCTACAGGGTGGGGCTCTCAGTGATCCAGGCCGCCATTAAGCAGGCTATCAGGATCAAGAGTGCTGAGCAAGTCACTGCTCTCTGTATAGGGCAACGCGACACCACACAGCTCTCCGCAAAGGGCAAGCGTCTACCTGGTCACGTCACGTTCTTGCGCCCGAAGGGGCAGCACTTCGAGATAGCTGTGTGGGGCAACTCCCTGAAGAAGGGAGACGGCGCGCCGGCTGACATCGTGATGCCTTCCGTAGTGCGCATGTCCGTGGAGAAGGAGCGCTACACTACCAAGAACAATGACATAGGAGAGAGCATTAAGCTACTTGATGTCATCGATGTCAAGGAGCTGGACACCGCCGCGGTAGCAACAAAGCTTCTGGGGAACATTAAGACCAAGAAGCTGGGCGACATAAGCGATCTCGACCAGTACCAGGTAGTAGTCATCCAGGGGAAGATCAGTGGCATTAACCCGATCCCGGTGTTCTCCAAAACATCTGAAGGCGATGAGATCAACAAAGCCACCTGGGAGAAGACCGGGGAGCTGCCCCTGCTCATGCCAGATGACACCCCAGACAAGCTCCTCCACCCAGTGCTCCAGATCGCCCTGGCCATTGAGCAAGGAACTGCCGTTCGGGTCTCCCTGGATCAGCGCAGGTCACTGCATGGAGTATACTTAATAGAGGACCTGCAGGAACTCGTCACCGAGGCCTACGACAAGTACCCGGACCAGCCGGAGAAGCAGGCCGCCGAGGTATCCGGGCTCTTCATAGGTAGGCCGATCCTGGCAGTAGGTACGATGCGGGGCATCCGAGCTGGAGACGCGACGAACTCAGGTATAAGGAACGTGGACATTAGTGCGAGTGCGGTAATTGACGTGCCCGAGGACCTGCCGATTCTGGCGAATGATGCTGGACAGACAGTGCTGCCGGTGGAGAAGACACAGAAGAACCCAGGAGGAGACAGCGAACCGATAGGCGATGCCGGTGCATCGGGCACGCCAGGACCCAAGAACGGCAAGGAGAAGAGCCAGTCCGACATCATATCGGAGATCGTAGAAGAATTTCCAAACATCTGCCGTGTCTTTGGAATGAAGAACATAACAGACCGGCCCCTGGAGGAGATTATTAAGAAGACCAAGTTGGATAAGAAGTATGATCGAATGCTGATCGAGGTAGCATACAACTCTAAGCTGCCGAAGGAAGACGTGAGCGCTGCTGCGGAGGTGCCCCAGGATGACGGAAAGGACGACGAACTATAAGCGTTGTTTGGGGTGTGGTAATGATTTACCACTCTCCAAATTTTACATTAATCGAAGTGGCCAGATCCGATCATATTGCATTGAATGTAATTACTCAAAAATGATCGAATGGAGACACAAAAACAGAACCAGATACAATACACTACAGCGCACCAGAAACCACAAATTGGGGATCACACGCCCATACGCAACATCTACCCAATGCAGTTCATATCTTGGAGTCCACGTCGCAGAACGCGCACTATCAAAATATTTTGACCATATTGAGCGAATGCCATATGGCAATCCAGGTTACGACTTCGTATGTGGGCGTGGATTCAAAATAGACGTAAAATCTTCTTGTCTTAGACAACACGACAAAAACCACCGTTATCAAAGATGGGCATTTCCGATTAACCAAAACAACGTAGCGGATTATTTCTTACTACTCGGATTCGACAACCGCGACAACTTGAAACCGCTCCATGTGTGGCTCGTGCCGGGGGATTCGATAAACGCGAAATCTTCCCTGAGCATAACAAATTCGTGTAGAAGCATAGCAAGATATGCACAATACGAACGCCCAATAGACAAAGTAGTGCTTTGTTGTGATCAACTCAGAGAAGAGGTGAAAACGTGCGCTCCGAATTAAAACGATTAGATTTCAAAAAGATCGAATCGCACTTCTTCATGATGGATTTCAAAGGAAAAATAACCTTCGATATTGACAAGGAGGGGTGGATGATATTGGCTCACCAAGGAGGCCTGAGCGAATATACCACCGAGCTAAAGCATTTTGAGAAGATCTTGGTGCGAGAGGAGAGCGAGACCGAACATGTAGATACCTATTCGGGCTCGCATGCGGATGCACCCATGACCCCATCACAGCACTACCGAAAGGACACCACATCCCGCGTTCCAGTATATGCATATGTATGCGTTGTATCCGCACATGTCGTGATCGGTGGAGTGCCCGGCGCACGCACTATCAGCCTCCGGAGCGACACATTGCGAAGGAAGAAGCCTATAGGACAGGACAACCTGGTAGCAACGGCGGACACGAGCGCAACAAAAGCCGCGATCAAATTCGCATTAGGGATCACCAAGGAGGATATACAGGAGATTGCCAAGGAACTGAAACTCGACCACACCAAAGTAGCGAGTAAAGTCATTATACCAGAAGACGCCGCCGATGAGGACGACGAGGTAACATCGACTCTCAGCGAGGAAGAGCTGAAGCAAGCCAAGAAGAGCGAGGAGGAGTTGTGGACGTGAGCCAGACAGAAATTTATCCTTTTTTGCATGTGTTCGGCCCACTCACATCTCATCAGCTCAGCACGGCTCTTGGAATTACGCAAGTAGCGGTACAGAGATCACTGAAGTCGTTAGAGCGGTGCGGTGAGGCGGCCTGCATGAAAGAGTACAATAGTAGACGGTTGATATGGTGGACGGTATGAGGTTTGATCGAATCATTCACGGAGATTGCAAAGAAGAACTGCCGGCACTTCCAGAAGATAGCATAGATGCGATTGTGACAGATCCCCCCGCTGGAATTGCCTTCATGGGCAAAGAATGGGACAAAGACAGAGGTGGCCGCAAAGTCTGGATAACGTGGATGACTGATATTGCCAGTGAATGTCTACGAGTAATCAAGCCAGGCGGCCATGCACTTGTGTGGGCGCTCCCTAGAACCTCCCATTGGACGGGGATGGCATGGGAAGAGGCGGGTTGGGAACCCAGGGATAAAATAGCTCATGTGTTTGGAAGTGGATTTCCGAAATCGCTATCAATAGACAAGGCGATAGACCGATTGAATGGAAGAAATTTACAATATCCTGATTTTGGAGCATATCTGAGAGAGAGGCGTTTGGCCCTTGGGCTTTCTATGTCAGAAATTGACAGAAAGATGGGCACAAACACCGCTTATTCTTGGTGGGAAGGTCGTTTATCTGGCGTTCAATTGCCTATCAAAGAGAATTATCTAATATTGAAGGATATATTAAATTTAGACGATCGCTTTGATGAACTGATAGAGCGAATCGAGGCCGAACGGAACGTAATCGGAAACGCAGGATATACCGCACCAACTGAATTATACCAGATCGGTGAATCAAAAGAAGGAACCAGGGCAAATATAGACATTACAGCTCCGGCCACTTCTCTCGCCAAACAATGGGCCGGATTTGGCACCGCCCTTAAACCCGCACACGAAGACTGGTGGCTCTTTCGCAAGCCTCTCGATGGCCGCACCATCGCCGAGAACATCATTAAGTGGGGCGTCGGCGGGTTAAATATAGACGGATGTCGAGTGGGATTCGCCAGTCAAGATGATGAAAAAGAATCAAAAAATAAAAACCAGCACCGAGATTTTGGGAGTGGACAACGCGATAACATGATCTACGGCAAGGATTCAAACGAAAGAACGAATTATAACGCACCGGGCCGATTCCCAGCAAATCTGATTTTATCCTACCCAGAGCACAGTCCCGGCAAAGATTCCGTGTTGAGAATGTTCCCTCAAAGCAGCATCACCGGAAAACGAACCGCTGAAAGCAAAGCCGCAAAAGTCGAAGGGACTAACTGGTTATCTGACAATCATGAAAGCCAGGAATATGCAGATTCCGGTTCTACAGCTAGATTTTTCCAGCATTGCCTTATAACCGAAGAAGATTTGCCACCCCTCATATACCAAGCTAAGGCGAGCCGAGCAGAAAGAAACGGTTCAACTCATCCCACCATGAAACCCTTAGCTCTCATGCGCTACCTATGCCGCCTAATCACTCCACCTGGCGGCATTATCTTGGACCCGTTCGCGGGATCGGGCACGACCGGACTCGCAGCAATACAAGAGGGTTTTCATTACATCCTGATTGAACAGAGCGAGGAATACTGTGAAATAGCCACTCGACGCATCTTTCCGACCACTGACACAGACGAGGACGACTTATGGACATAACTCTTCGCGGCGGCACCAAACGCTCCAACGTCTACTTTAGCGACGCTGGACTATCACCGGAAGAACTTAAGATCATAGTAGACGCCACGAGCTACGATGTACCCGGTGCGGAGTACTCACCCAAGTATGGCACATCGTGGGACGGTCGCTATCACATGATGCGCCGGGCACACAACGGCATGCTCTACGTACCCATTGGATTGCTCGCTTTAGTAGAGGCAATACTTACTAAATTAGGTCACAACGTCACCGTAGAACTCCCACCCAAGCCACCACAAGAGTATACCTGGGCGTGGAATGGCCCGGACCTCCGGCCCTATCAGGTGCAAGACATACTCGAAGCTATGAAGTGGGTAGAGAGTGGCCGGGGATGCATCATGAAGAGTCCTACGGGCGGGGGAAAATCTCTCAGTTCTCTTAAGATCATCCAAATGTTAGGCGCACAGACGATAGTAGTAGTACCCAACACTACCCTCGCGAAGCAGTGGATAGGAGGAGTAAGAAGCGCGCTTGGAGTAGAGCCGTTCTACTATCATGACACTAAACGCGACATGGGAAGCATCACAATAGCGACGGCACAGACATTGGCTGCGAGGCTGAAAAACAAAGAAGTATCACTCGATCAGTTTAAGTTCCTATGTGTAGACGAAGTACATCGATTCGCAGCTAAGACTTTCTGGACCGTCTCCATGTCCTGCCCCGCCTTCTACCGACTAGGCTTGAGTGCAACCCCAGAGAACCGCAAGGACGGCGCGGACCTGAAATTCGTAGGTGGCCTGGGACACGTCATTTCCACCACTACCGCAACTGATCTGGTAGATCAAGGCTTCCTCGCCCGGCCTAAGTTCATCTTCCTCACCGCACCAAAGCCTACTGTACTGGGTAACACGTATGCCGCCGCCTATAAGTGGGGCGTGGTGAAGAACGACGGCAGGAACAAAAAAATCGCTGCGATGGTAAGTAAAGCCACTAGCAAGGGAGGGAGTGTTTACGTACACGTTACTCAGGTAGTACACGGGCAGATACTCAATAGGATGATACCGGGAAGCGCTCTGCTTACCGGCGTGGACGGGGAGAAGAAACGGGAAGACGTGATAACAGATTTCAAAGCAAAGAAGATACTATGCCTGATCTCCACGCTCCTCGGAGAAGGCGCTGACATTCCTAATATGGATGCATTCATCAATGCTGCCGGTGGTACGTCGGAGATAGCCACGATACAGCGTATAGGTAGGGTATTGCGACCTGCACCGGGGAAGAAATATGGTTACGTTATAGACTTTAGCGATTCAGGTAAGTATGTAAGTAGGCATAGTATGGAGCGGAAAAATATATACGTCAAAGTGTTCGGTGAGACCTTAGTTTTTGGAGACCGCCCCACCGTCACCCGCCGTAGATAAATAAGATATAGAAAGACCAACAAAAGAGACCGAGGTGCTAGATTGATTGAAATCCCCCCACAGCTACGCAACCTACTTTTTCGCTTTCTCGCCATAGAGAAACCGACCCCAGGAGACGATTCGTCAGGAAAAAAGCCCATCGCTGGGAAGTCGTGGAAGAAACAAGGAAAGAACGCCAACATACACTCTTTCGACTCTCCATTCCTCAGTGGATGGAGACGGCGCGACGGCAATTATGGTGTCATAACCGCTTATGGCGGACTCATCGTATTCGATGCTGACCACCTGAGCCGCTTCAAGGAGCTGGGCGCAGACTTCGCGAAGTGGCCCGACACGTTCCAAGTACGCACGGGCCGGGCGAACGGTGAGGGTGTCCACTACTACTTCATCTCAGAGGAGCTACACGAAAAAGTAGTATTTACTGATCCGGAACACGAAGATGTGCAGCTCGGGTCACTCCAGGCCGGCACACCAGATACCCCTTTTTACGTTGTGTCGCCCGGCAGCCACCATCACTCAGGCGGCGTCTACACAGTCATCAATGATGTCCCGATCGCCACCATAACGAAAGAACAATTCTGGGAAGTGATGAACTGCATCCCTCACTCGAAGGACAAGAAGCGCGTCGTAATTCGGGTGAAGAAGAGCCCGAAAGGGAAGCGGGACACGCCCGTTGACGACGATGCATACAAAAATATTTCTTCTTACATAAAATGTGAAGACGTGGCAATGCCCGAGCCTATATCCCGGTGGATTGGCGCAACGGCAAAAGGCGAGCATCCTTTTCATGGTTCCGATAATGGAGAGAACTTCCATGTAGACACCAAGAAGAACGTGTGGTCATGTTTCAGGTGCCACACCGGTGGGTCGGGGCTGGAGCTGGTAGCGCTCAAGCATGGCATCATAAAGTGCGACGAAGCGGTGGAGGGTTGCCTGAAGGGCGAGAAGTTTTGGCAGGCGGTCGAGGCGGCCCTGGACGATGGTCATGAGATCCCAGACGAAGTGCTGGAAAAATACCTCCCAGGATCCGGGCAGCACGACACCACTGCTGAAATCGTTGATAGCCGTATAGAAGTAGACGAGCTACCCGACGTACTACCTGATGATAAGGTAGACGCCGTGAGGGGTCCGCCCAGGATAGGCAAATCTCACTGGAGCGTAAAGCAACTTGTGAAAAACGGCAGCGGAAACTACCTGACCCATCGATACTCGATCATCGACCATGCCATCAAGATCTTTAGGGACCTGGGCGGAAAGGGCGCCGTGGTGGTAGAAGGGAAAGGCCGGCCAGGAATGTGCAGGAAGAACCATGACTGCACCAAGTGCAAACTCAAACCAGACGAAAGCCGGAAGGACGAAGAAGGACAGATGGGATTCTTCCAGATGCAGGGCATTGCAGTGAACCTCACTCACAACATCCCAGTACTGACAAAGAACGACGTGCCCGATGAATACTGTCCTTACTACGTGCTCAGGTTCGCCACGGAGCACGCGAAGTACGTATTCACCGTCGTAAATAATATCGACAATATAAACATCATAAAACGAGACTTCACGGTAATAGACGAAGACCCGACCCTGGACTACTTCTTCCCAGGCTCGCCGGAACTGGCTAAAGTAAAGATGGTTTATAGTGAAGTCCACATAATAAACAACCTAATTCATGTGATGCCTGCGGTCGAGTCGGTCATACTGCAGATAGAAGAAAAGAAACGCAAATCTGCATACGACAGAGTGCTGCTCACCGTATTGGAGAAGGTAAAAGACATCAGCATAGCACTCAACTACATGCGTGATCGAAACATGTCGCCTAAAGAAGTGGGTGAGTCGATCACAAAGTTTGTGGTGCGTGACCACAAGGAGCGATCGCATACCGAGATAATAGAACTCCTAAGCGCACTAGACAACATGTACCATTCAGCCGAGGGAGAAGGTGACATCGATCTGAGACAGGTTGTGACGGCACTACTTGTACCATACACTGATCGACCAGTGCACTGGTCGAATACAGGCAACGGATACCGCTCTATGTACCTAATCGGCGATGCGCGTGTACCCCTGATGAACATGGATTGGATCTATGGCAGTAAGAAGATCGTGGTCATAGGCGCGACCCTGGCGGAGCTGTTCGCATCCAAGATAGATGAGAATCCCACGGTGATCAGCATACCCAAATTCAAGTACGCTCGAAATTACGCCGTGGTGCCGATCGACCAGGACGACCAAAAGGATATGAAAAACATATACCGTAGGCAACAATCCAAGCTTCGTGAAGTCATTAAGCTCATCGCCGGCCCGGCAGACTCTAAGGTTGACCGGCCAATCCTCGTGTTCTCAGGCTCCAAGTCTAAGCAGTCCTACCTGGCACACGAGTTCGGTGAGAAGTCCCACATCTCCATGGAAGGTGGCGAAATAGCCCAGGAGAAGAACTTCAGAGCTGGAAGCATCAATCTTGCCGTGCTCAACGCTGCAGTTGCCAGAGGACTCGACGTTGACTTCTACGGCGTACTGGCACTGCATGACAGCTCGTTCGCCGTGCCTTTCTGGAGTGCGGCGAGACACGCCGGCTTGGAAGGCGCAAAAGAGATACTAGAATCGATCACGTCAGACGAGGCGACCAACTGTGCTCTGCGTATCGCACCAACCATGCGCTCTGGAAGGGTGTCTAAGCCCAAGATCATATTGGTTCCTCGCGCAGACCTATGGAAGATAAATTACCTGGGCGATAAGGTGATAGAACTCAAAGATCCAAACGGTTGCCCTCCAAGCTCTGTGTCTGTCGCGAAGGCGATCGTCGATAATAATTTAACCAGTCGTTTTTTGTTCCAGCCGAATACCACGATAGAGGATCTATATATAGGAAGCGAATGGTCGGATGCGGTAGATTCGAACCGGGTAGACGCGGTTTTTCGTGAAAGCGTCCTAGAAAACATCGATGCATCGCCGTTTGACTTGGACGAACTATATATAGATAAGCTAGACGCGAAAATATTGAACATCCTGGACAGGCAACGTGATTCGTATGCAAAGCGTAACACGAACGCTCCTGAGATGGACCTGAAAGATTTGTACAAAGCCGTGTATCCAACTGTCCGTTACGCGATGTTCCGTTCTCGCATCCAAGCGCTTAGATTTTCTGGGAAAGTTAAGCGTCGCGGCGATGCGAAACATCCGAAATATACGACATCTGCCTAATTTATGTACGTTGATTTTTTTGGGCCTTACTGCTACCAAAAAACCGTTTTTTTGAAGCGTATTCCTATAGTATATACGAATAACAGATTCGTTAACACTGTTATTTCGGATTTTGAAAAATATTACCGGCATGTATCTTTTTACTTTGGTATGTATATATTTAAGTCTTAAGTTAAGGTCACGCGGTCGATGCACATCGAATAACGGCGTTATTCGATCGCCCACCTACATTGTGCCTACTGATAGCGATTTTGACCCATTTTTGCTCCTATATAGAGAGCTTAAAAAACCACAATCGATATCGGTAGACGTTGCGTTATATAAGTGGTGTTATTATATAATGTATATCAGACCAATTTTAGTGTCATGACCTACAGAAAACACCGAACGCCCACCAATGTGACGGGGCGTGTTGTGTAGAAACACTAAAAACTACCGTCTCCCACCGCCAGGAAGTGATAATAAGAAAAGTTTAAATAGAAACAGTATCACAGGTATCAACTATGGAAGCATTACTCGTAAGTAAAAAAAATATGTTGATCGACATTGACCGTCGAACTTGTGCTGTGATATTCACCTTCCGGCCCAGTGCCCTGCAAGTACTGAGGGTCGCAGAGAAGGGCAAGACTATCAGAACCATGTTCTTCCCTCCCAGCGTCTTTAACGGAATTGCAAAATCCACAATCCAAGCGCTGGATATGATGCACATCACAGCGCTGAAAACCCCGACCAATCTGACATGGGGTGTAAGGCAAGACTTGCATGGACGCTACGTGAATATCCCGGATGAGAAGCAGATGGTGGGGGTGGGGGTGAGGGCGGAGGATGAGGACGAATAACGTCTATGTCGTCCTACTCATTGCACTGCTGGCCGATCCGACTGTCGCCACAATGACAATAACTGGGATCACGAATGGCAAAGGCACCGTCACAGAAGACTTCGCGACTTCGGAGCAATCTCTTCACGTTAACCAAGCCCTCAACGACTCCAATTGGACCTACAGCTACAACAATACATCGCTGCGTATCGGTAACGATACCTGGGAGGTGTACGAAAACGGGACAATAGAACGAGTCGGCAATTAAGTATAAATATGGACAGAGCATGCTTGGTACTAAGCCTAGCGCGGGGATTCGCTGGGCTGCGGTCTCTAGGCCAATTAGCACCTCAATGGCGCCCGGTGGATCTTAGTTCCTTCTACTTCCTTCCACCTTTTCACCGGGTGCCGACAACTCCTTTATATGATGGGGGTGCAACGGACTGACATGGACCGAAGTAGCGCCATCGCTTACGTGGCGAGCATGATTGTTACGACGCTGGTCTATCTGAGTATAGATCAGTATAAGACAAACGGCAGCGCGAAGGCAGACACCGGCAAAGTGGTTGCCTACACGCTCGCAGGTGCGTTCGCCGCGGTGTCATTGTACCAGATGATGAATATCTGGAACTCGGCGAACGGCGTGAATGAAATGGTGTCGAAATAGGAGGAGTGAAATTCTGCCGGTGAAGGCGACGGCATTAAGAATACGGGCAATGAATCCCAATATACATATAGCAAGAAGCAAGAACATTGGAATAGGTGAATATATGTCAACGATACCAACAACGGAATCTGGAAAAGATTGGCTTGAATGTCTGACTTATGAAGGTCCGGGTGCCAAGGACCCTTCAGGTGGAATAGTGCCCGAAGGCTTCCAGGTGGAAGACCTGGTGTCTCATGTGGTGGTGTTCCGGGGCGGTAAGGCAGTCACCGTACCTGCCATTCAGGTAAAACAGGGAGACAAGGTGATCAAGGCCGTCATGAACGAGGACCTGATTGGTGCTCTCTATGAGGGAGATGCTGATGCGATCAGACTGAAGGACGCCACCGGCAGAGAGCTGACCCGCCTGGGATGGTACAAGGACTCCAAGGTGGGAGGCAGGGACGGCCTGAGAGTCTGGGCCACTGGAAGGATCAGGCGGAGAGCTGCAGGTCCTGGCGTGAAGGTGCTGAAGTGAGATCGGTTCTTGGGGTATTGGCGTTCACGGGGTTGCTCATCGGCGCATGCGTGCTGCTGGAGGCCCAGGCACTAACTCCATCAGAAGCATTGCGCGACGCAGGGCAGAGCGACGTAAGTAAGTGCATCGACCTGCAACGTGCCAATTGGAGCGTGTTGAACACTAGCGCATTCAACATGACTCCACTAGGTCCATCACACTACATATGGGATACACAATATGTGGTACAAAACAATACACCGGATGACGCGACACTGAAGGCATGGAGTGAGCTAATATCACCCATAACAGAGAGTGTTCAGGAGTGATTGGTATGAGGAAGACACTCAGGATAACAAAACGCGAGAAGGAATTGCGCGAGATGGAACGGCGAAGCAACGAAGGAGTCCCTGGTGCGCGAGGCAAGTCCGTGAAGTTTGCTCTCATCATAACTGAGCACAATCCGCACAATCCGCGCAAAAAACCGATACGCGGCAAGGTGCTGTATAGCAAGGAGCACGCTGAACGGATCTGCAAGCAGCGCAATACAGCATCTTATGCATATGCAATGACTGTCGTTGCATAGCGTTTTCTCTCTTTTTTCGTGCGTTCGAATGCGTGTCTGCGTGTCGCGCCTCTTATATATGATGAGCTAACACATGTATAGTACATGGGTAAGTTAGTAGGTTACAAGTACGTAATTGTGTTCAAAGGCGCGTTTCGTGGCATCAGACGTGCTAGGGAAGATGCGATCAAGTTCGCAGATAAACTAGCGCACGCGAACAGAAACGTGTGGGACAAAGTGACTATTTTAGAATGCTCCAAAGACGGTAGCATGAAGGTCATGTACGAAGTAACCGCAGGGCAACTGAAGGCAAAGAAGGCGAAGACGGTGCCTGTGAAGGTTGCTCGTAAGATGAAATTTAGGGTGAAGTGAGAATATGGTGAAGGGATACTATTGGGTTGTGATGAATGGGTCGATGTTCTATCCACAAACATCACATATTGCAGCAAAGACGAGAGCCGATAGGTTCGCAACCGAAAATGCACAGTCTGGTAAGTATAATAAAGTCCGAGTGTTGGACGCGACTGGCAGGGGAAGCAAGCCTGCGATAGTGTATACGGGGAAAGTCAATAAGAAGTACTTGACGAAGAGGTAATCA
>JALOBN010000045.1 GCA_023228245.1 Candidatus Pacearchaeota archaeon | reverse complement strand
TAGGTCGCGCGATGAGGGATAGGGTAGTCGAGATATTGGATTTTAGGAGGAAAGCATGAGCCACACTGACGTGCTTGCCGGAATGTTGGCATTACTGATGTGTGTTGCGATCTGTCTAGTCTATTTCGGCATCCTGTTGGCATTTCTGTGGGCTATCTGGAATTGGATAGTGCTGCCGACTTTGCCGTATGTGGCGGGGTTGTTTGCATGACCACAATCAACATCCCCGAAATGGACATGTCAATAGATGAACTTGATGTCCTTCTTCGGGGTAAA
The DNA here is from genome assembly GCA_023228245.1 of Candidatus Pacearchaeota archaeon. The sequence continues at coordinate 18,998 of JALOBN010000045.1, read as the reverse complement.
GCAGAACGCAAAAGCAAACTGCATGACGAAATTATGCAATTGGATGCAGATCTGGTTATACTCATGTCCATCCTGGCGGCGAAAGCAATAAAAGAGCTGGGAGAATCGAAATGAACACCATCCGCTTCTCCCATTTTTACAACAAGCTACCCCGCGATTACCAATACTCCAGATTGCTCCAAGTCATTCCTATTCGGCTCTCCGATCTGTCCGCCGAATTCCGGCACTATGACACGGCCTACCTAGACGGCGGCGAAGAGAGGCAATACCCATTACCAGCATCCGGCAATTACATGATCCTCCTATTGCAGAGCGGATCTGGTCATGGGAAGCTGTGGACGACTATCCGGGCACAGTTCGACACGGATGATACCAACGAGTTGCCCGTTAAACTGGTATATTACCAATCACTCGTGGGCAAAATATTTGAGTGCAAGGTGGTAGAATGAAGTCCGTAGACGACCTACTTCGCGCCGCTCTTACCGAAATGGGCGCGGATGGCCTATGCAATCCAGATCATGAATGTGGATGTGGCATAGAGGAACTTTCACCATGTGGTTGTGTCAACCTATCGGAATGCGTAGCCGCAAAATACAGAGCCGGATATTACAGGGCGATAGAATGACCAATGACCTAGCTATCTGGAGAGGCGGCAGCCTGTTGGTGGTGGTAATTCTCGGCCTACTGGTCACCGCATATCTTGCTTACATGGCTGGTTACTGTGGTGGTTATCAGGCTGGCGCAACCCACTACATAGTTGACGTGGTCGATCTGTATAACAAATCAAACATGATGACATTTCATGTATCGGGTGCTGAGTTGCCATGAGTGACGATTTCGGATACTTCCTGATCATGCTAGCCATAATATTGTTCGTATTTGGGCATATTATGAGAGGACATCCATGAACGATGAGTTCTATCTATCCAGAAAAGAGTTCGCTGCAATGCAAAAGTTTATGGCAGAGCATGAACACGCAAATATATTCATCCTGAAATATACAGGAACCGGGATAGGCGTACATACTGATATCATCTGTAGCGAATGCCAAAAAGAGGAGGACGTGACCGACTATGACGAGTGGTGAGAGGGTGCAGGTTCACATGGCCCCAGGTGAAGGAGCCCGCGAGCAAGATTTGCGTATCGCCTTGTCGCATGATCCTAGGTTTGATCCGCTGCAAATCGATTCTGATATACCAGTGGATGTTCAGTTTGCGGTTGGCGCGATGAAAAAACTTCATCGGATCGGCAACAGTGAACCTGAATATGTGCCGGTTGCCGGCAATAAAATATTCAATTGTGAATTGAAACAATGTTCCGACTACATCTCATCCGCATTAGGAAAGGATGGCCACTTGTACTGTCAGCATCTATCTATGCGAGAATCCGGCCATCCCGCGATGATCCTAGTCCTTGGCAGCGATCTGGATGTGTCCAATGCAATCATAGACTCATTGCAGACCAGGTACCGCGGGAAAGAGCTTGCATTCCAGATTAGTAACTATGAAGCGAGGCTACAGGATTACGAAAGTAAAAGTTTTGCGTTGGGTATTCCGATCATGCGTTGGAAGAATTCGCCGTTTAAACGGCTATTATCGACCGCGTACAAGGTTTTAACAGAATCGAATCTCATGGATTATTCCCCCCGCCCGATTGACAATGAACGGGAGATAGTCGCATCTTCAATTTTATATCGAGGAATCGGCCCGGATACAATGAAGAATCTCTTGGTGGATTATGATTTGTGTTTTGTGCCTAAGCCGGGTGCGCGCGACGTGGAAGACATTCCGGGATTCGGGCCCAAACGGGCGGCGCTGGTAAAATCTAGGATCGTAGAAAGCCTTAAATAGTATCACGTTCATGATGATACTTGTATGAGATACAAATGCATGAGAAAGACCTGCTTGCACGAATGGTCAAGCAGGCTAGAACCCTGGAAGAAACCAGTTGCTTGCCCGAGATGCCATAGCTCGAACTTGGAAAAGATCAAGGAGCCGTGGGAATGAAGAAAGGATCCCATCATTCGGAAGAGACCAAGCGTCGCATGTCATTATCTCAATCCGGTACAAAAAATCATATGTACGGGGAAATTGGGGAACATCATCCGTTGTTTGGGTCGCATTTGTCAGAAGAAACTAAAGAAAAAATAGCAGCAACGAAGAGAGGAAAACCTAGACCGCCGCATGTCAAAGCAAAGTTGCTTGCCGCGCACTTGGGCATATCACCATCTGAAGAAACGCGTGCCAAACTATCGATAGCAATGTCTGGAAAGAATCATCCGTTTTATGGAAAGCATCTTTCCGAAGAGCATAAAAGAAAAATATCCATGGCGCGTATCGAACGTGGTATCAAGTTATCACCGGATTCGATCGCGAGGGGAGCCGCGAAGCGCGTGGGCGGAAAACACACACCGGAAACAATCGCTAAAATGTCTGGAAAAAACTGTCATCTGTGGCGTGGCGGCGTGTCCTTTGAACCATATTGTCCTAAGTTTAATAATGATCTAAGGCGGCGGGTTCGTGCGTTTTTTGAACATCGATGTGTCCTTTGTGGGAAAACTGAAAGAGAAAATCGTATGGGACTGGATGTCCACCATGTAGAATATAACAAGTCGGCTTGCTGCGATGGTAAGCCCGTTCAATTCGCGGCTTTGTGTCATAGTTGTCATTCAAAGACAAGCGCGTCCGGTAGTCGTGATTGGTGGGAGAATATCATGCATCGAATCATAATAGAAATATATGCGGGTAGAAGTTATTACACAAAGGAAGAATGGAAGGAGATGAATAAATGAACGGGATGGTGCATATGGTGAGGATGATATATAGATGACAAGCTCCATTGAAATCGATAATATGGGCGAAACAATCGAAATAGTTATCTTCTCGTTAGTAATATTGTTCCTGGTCGGTCTGTGGTTTGGCGCAGGATTCTGGTTTGCTCACAGGTGGTTTGCGTGAAAAAATCCGAGCTAGAGGCCACAATCGAAGCCCTGATGAAAGAAAACCAAAAGCTGAAGGAGCAGATCGTTAAGCTGAAGAGAAGTTTTGAAGTGGGGGACGATAGATGAAATTCATCCTATCCGATCGCATCGCCAACGCTCTGCGATCCGTAGCAGCATCCGAAGGCATAGATCCTGATAGCCTGGTGCTCATGTGGTGCATCGTGGCTGGATATGAGGTAGAATAGATGACAGAAAACACCCATCCCCGCCCCTCCAGCATAGAGTTCTCCTGGGTAGGTCCCACTGTCTTGTATCCCGGCCAAAGGCAGGCTCCTTGGGAATATTGCCTGAACTTGGCCCAAATGGCCGCTACCAGGTCACAGTGCCTTTCCAGACGGGTAGGTGCCGTCCTGGTCAGAGATGGCCGTATCATCGCCACCGGCTACAACGGCACGCCATCCGGAATGCGTGAGTGCCAGACATGCCAGCGAAAAGAATCCGGCAAGGAGCTAATGGATTGTCATGCCATTCATGCAGAAGAAAACGCTTTGCTGCAATGCGCTTTGTACGGTCCAAGCGCCATCGGGGCAGAGCTATATTGTACTCTACAACCATGTTATCATTGTGCCAAGTTGATCATACAGGCAAAAATCAAGGAAGTATCCTACATCGATTCGTACCCCGATAAAAGAGGGTTGGAATTGCTGGAAGAGGCCAAGATACCGATATCTCAATTCGATCGGCAGTCAACGAGAATTGGATATCTAGATCTCCGAAAAAAATATGATGACGTGGGTGATGATTGGTGATGTGTCTTCGTTGTCATCGGTATTTCGTCTTCCTAGATCATCCCGCTACCTGTCCGAAGTGCGGTGGACCGTTGGGAAAGAAAGAATTGGTCACGCGGATACGGATTAGGTGGCTACTGTGACCAACTGCGGCAGGCATCCAACCGTCAAGCATACCGGCCACAAGCCCGGCCAACCCCGTCAGCAAGTTAACCCATCGGATTACCCTGCTATGTCACAGATGGAGGCAGATGGCTGGGGCTGGGGTCACATCGGGAAGGCATTTGGGGTCACGCCGACTACGGCAAGTCGACTGGTTAGGAAGTATAGGGGTGAGTTGTAGATGAATAGAGATGAGTTTCGCCGCACAATAGCGGCGGCTGGTCTATACGACCATATAGAAGAAATTGAGAATTGTATCGTTTGCATGATCTTGACAGAAACACGTTGTCGCGTGCCGTGCGAATCCAAAAGCAACTAAGTTCTTAAGCTCGTTGCTTGAGGTGAAATGAACCTTTTCTTTTTTCAGTAATCATATTCACTTACTACCAATAGAAAGACATATATACAATGACGTGCAATAGATAGCCGTGCACCCTTACCGACCACGAGGACGTTCAGCGCATGAAGGCCACATAAACAAAGTTGGCCAAGCATGGAAGCAATCCGAACGGCTCGCGTGCATATGCGACCCATCTAGCAGAAATTATAGAAAGGTAATACGGCTGGAGTCTGGTAATCAGATGCGATGCCCAGATTGCAATTGCATTATCTATATTGACCCAAGAGGTTATGCAGCATGCAATTGCATGATCTGGAACGATGGATCAAAAATCCAAAAGCAATCTCGCAAGTCTCATAACATATCCGCAATGCGTTTTGTCGGTTCGCTAAAAGTTCCATGCTAACTAACGTGACCGGCGCGGGAAGACCGGGAGGATCGCCTCAAGGCTGGATCTGCATGTATAAACTTTATCGAGGTTTTTATGGAAGAAAATGATTTTCATCGAATATCTGGTATCAATATGGTTGATCATGAACGACGTGGGAACAATTTAAATCCATCTGGTCTCAGGGCGAAATATAGGCATCTCACGGAAGAGCAATTTTTCAAGAAATTTCATTGCACTGACTGATCGACCATGACGCTATCCAACCTTTTTGAATCCAGGTTCTATAGCAAGCGTTATAATGGTCCCTGCCCGGATCGTTTGCCATATGTAGAAAAAATAATAGAAAAACATGAAATAACCAGAATAAAAACGTTGAATAGAATACAAGAAATTGATCGTATAATAAATGGCAAAAGGCATAAATAGGTTGGCTGTATAGGTTAATCTGTCCTGTCCGGGACAAAGCGGATGGTGCCATAGGCGGCCTACCGCCGCCTAATTCTTGTTATCCAAGGTCGATAACATCCTTTCGTCGCCTGCTGCCGGGCGGCAAAAACCAATACGGCAGCATCCTCGTCATTGCAGCTGATCCCTGCACGGACTGCATCGATGTAAGGCTTATCGTCCTGTTGGCCGAGGGGCGAATGCTACTTGAGATCATCGGCCCTTACAGTACGGCATGGGCGAACCTTTAACGTAACCCCGAAATATCCTATCCATTCCAAGGGGACTTGCTAATTAATTATTGGGCATTTGACCCGGAAATCTCGTTCTCTCCTTCGTTGCTATGGAATCCAAACACGGCTACCAACGGCCACTTTTCATCTGTGATGGGACAGATAGATTGATATGTCCAGTGCCTTTGAAGTGCAACCCGTATTCGGGGTGCTCTGGAAGCTGCTTATATTGTTCAATGCGCAGCCAAAGAGTACGGTGGGTGAGCAGATCACAAAGATTTGAGGACGTAGTACCATCGCCCATTCGATATATTGAAAGGATGTTTTACGGTTCAAGCGACTCAATGGAAAGACAGTTAATCGAATCGCGATATCCAGTCCAGATCGGCCACGCAAGCGACCCGCTGCAACCACTGGAAAGGCAGCATCGCATAACCTTGAAGACATTAGGCATCCTTCGCGATTTCGAATATCCTACCATCATAACTACCAAGTGGCCTAACCTCCTAACAGAAGATCCCTATCTAAAAGCCATCGACGGCCTGCCCTTGGTAGTGCAATGTAGCATATCAAGTGAGGATCAGGCCATGCTGGGCATCCTAGAACCTGAAGCACCGTCTTGGAAGAGGCGAATGGCTGCATTGGAAACGCTATCTGGTTCCGGTGTTCATGTAATCCTGAGACTTTGGCCATATATCCCTGATCTATGTGGCAACCTTGAATATCTCCTAGCATCTGCTTATGATGCGGGAGTTAGGACCGTCCAAGCTAACTTCCTAAAATTGTTCAATGCTGGTCGCGATACATCGCGGTTCCGTGCTGCATTAGGTTACGATTATGCCAAAGAATCTTGCTTAGGTTACGAGCAACGGCACAATTTCAAGATAGCTAACCTTGACACGCAAAAAGAAGAGATCTTACAGCTTGAAGTGCTATGCCATGAGACAGGGCTGGAATGCCTAACCTGCGATGATCTGACTGGTAGCCGTAATTGGCGGTCATGTTGTGGCATAGATGGTTTGCCGGGCTTTAAACCGGCTCCTTGGGCCTATTATGTGAATGGTCACATGATCACATATCATACCGATTATGCTACCTATATGGCTGGCATCGATTGCCCCTGGGACAAGGAGTTTCAAATGGAATGGAACAAAGGCCGATTGGCTAAGGCGGTTCCGGGTATTGTTTTTCATGAAGATGATTCGACTTATTCGAGGGGTGGTTGATATTTGCGGCGGCAGTGGTGGGAAATCAGGCGGCGGCGGTGGAGGAGATCCCACATTGACAACTTCTAAAAAAGTAGATACCACCGTCGTTGGTTCCGAGTTCGTGAAAATGAATACTAAAACATCCAACGGATTCGAGCTAATTCAAGTCAAGAACGGTGAATGGACATACGCAGATGGCAGGCAACTTTCAGCCGGCATGGGAAAGAAGTTGGTTTCACAGGGGAAAGTCGATCTTAGCGCGAGCCAATGGGGCAAAATGACCTATTTCAAGACGAAATCTGAAGCAAGGTCAACGGCAGAACGCGAACTGAAGCGAACTGGATCGAAGTTTGGATAGGTGCTTAAGGTGTGTGGCGGTTCTGGCGGCGGTAAGCCGGGGGGCGGTGGCGGTGGTGGTGGCGGCAGTGCATTGGATACTCCTCTGCCTGATAGCATCGAGGGAATGCGCGCACTGCGCGATAAACTCAATGCGGAGTATGATAATTTTCACTCACCGCAAGGCGCGGAGCGCACCGAAGCATCATTGGAAAAATGGAGACAAGATAGAAATCGTTACATCCAGAAAATAAATGCTCTAAGTGCCGCAATACCGAAAAAAGTAATCGGATTTTCGGACAAGGAAAAAGCAGCTCTCCGCCAATTACACGAATCTTGGCAGGGCCCCAAATCAAAGCGGGGGTCTAAGTTGTTCACGTCAGAGATCTGACGGACACCGCACGCTGCTCTTGCAACTCGGACAGCTCGTATAGGCTGGATATGCCTTCTTCCCTTTGTATATCCATGCCCGCCCACAGTGCCTGTTAGGGCACTTCAATAAGTTGGCTGGCTTATCGGAGCCGTAAAAGACGGCTCCGCATTTGGGGCACGTCGATTCTTCCGGGGGGAGGTTCGCGACGAACCCCTCTTCTCCGCAATATGGGCAGGCCATCTCAGACACCCTCAACAACGATGTCTGAGATCTCTATTCCTTCGTCTCTGGCAATCTGTTTCAGTATCGCGGGCCGGGCAAATTCCGGCACTCGCGATAGGTTGACCTTGTATGTCTTTTTCATTGTCCTTCCCTCGGATACATGCTGGTTGGGTCGCGGTCTTCTGAAAGAGCGTGGCCGTTTTCCATTTCTTCCATGTCCGCCCAGTGTTGAGTGATAGCGGCGAACTTTGCAGATTCTGCTGCTTTCTTCTGGAGCTTTTCGGGCGTCTCATTGACCTCTGACCACATCTGAGCGGCCTTCGAAATCTCGATCTCAGTAATGCCCTGCCCATCTAGGAACCTAGCCATACTCTTTCCGCCAATGATCGCGCCTGTCTTCGGCGAGACGATGCAGCATTCTGGTGTATCCCATTTCCATACCGACGTGGGGCAAACGTCTCCATCCAGGTTCCTGGTCTCTGCGACCTTCCGGGCCATGTAGACCTTGTGAGGCAGGGCTGCTATAGCCTCATAGATGGGCTTGAGATCCATCTGGAGAAAGCCCTTCGCGGCCTCTACGAACAGGCTATCGGCCTTCGCGGGCACTCCCGGGATAGTTCTCTTCTGGCTGGCTGCTATGTGGCAAGGGCCTTTTACGGCGGGCTTTCCAGGGATTGGTTCGAGGATGATAACGGGCTCTTCCTGAGTTCCTGAGATTTCGAGGGCCAATTTCAGGCCGGACTTTGAGATTACTTGCATATTACATACATACTACATACATACATATATACTTATCCCCATGCTCTGCAAAGTCTGCCGCTACATTCGCCGCTATCCCTCACACCGCATCGATCAGCTCCTAGATGAAGGCGCTTCATATCGATCCATAGCTATGCAGTTTCCGGGCGTAGGAACTGACGTGACCCTAGCCAATCATCATAAGCATCACTGGAAGAAACCAAATGTCAGGAAAAAAGGGACACTGCCAGACATGTGATTACATCCGGTCGCATCGGGGGGGCAATCGGGTCAATGAGGATCTGGTCAATGGGATATCGATTTCTGCCATTATGCAAAGGACCGGTTTGGGGCGGGGAACCCTGACTAGGCATCGCGACGAAGGGCATATGATGGCAGGTTTCCAAAAGCATGCACATCTCACGGTTGGGGCTAAGGAGCAATTGGATCTGATGCGATGTGCCAAAGAGATCTATGAGGACTGTCGCGACAATGCCGCCAAAGCGAAAGGCAAGGCAGAATCCTCCAGAGATTACCGGGATGCATCCGGGTGCTGGGACGCGGCGACCAAGGCGTTGGGCATCCTGAAGCCGGAAGATAAACCAACGATCAACACAAACATTAACCTCACCGCGGAAGATCTGGATGGCAAACTCAAAGGACTCCTTGATATCATCGATGAAGCTTCAAGCGATAGAGCTGGCAGAAGCAAAGATATCAAAGATGGCTGAAGAAGATCCTGTTATATTTGCTCGCTATTATTTGGGATTCAAGCCCGACATATGGCAATCGGAGTTCCTTAGATCGCGATCACCGCGGATTATCCTGAATTGCTCCAGGCAGTCAGGCAAGTCCACAAGCACGGCAATTCTCGCGTTGTGGGAAGCCATCCACAAGCCCAAAAGTACCATAGTTTTAGATTCGCCATCGCTGAGGCAATCACAAGAACTCATGCTGAAGTTCTCAGAGTTCGTGGATATGGTAGATAAGAGTGTTAAGCTGGATTCTGATACCAAACTATCTGTTAGGTTCGCCAATGGCTCCAGGGTACTCGCTTTGCCTGGATCGGAGAAAACTATCCGGGGCATATCGGCTGTAACTCTCTTGGTGCTGGATGAGGCGGCTGGCATACCAAGCGATCTATACGGTGCTGTTCGGCCCATGTTGGCCGTATCTAAAGGCCGCCTTGTCTTGATGTCTACTCCGCGGGGCGAACAGGGATTTTTCTATGAAACGTGGACCAAAAGCACCGGCTGGGAAAAAGTAGAAGTCCCTTGGGACAAATGCCCGCGCATAGACCCTTCTTTCATAGAGGAAGAAAAACGAGAGAGAGGATCTGCATGGGTTGCACAAGAATATGAGTGCAAGTTTATAGCGGCGGGGTCCACAAGGATACAAAGAAGCTGGCTGAAATATGAAGACCATGTACCAAGCAACCTGACAATATCACTCGGTGTAGACCTGGCGATTAGCACAAAAGAGACTGCCGATTATACAGCAGGTGCCGTTTTGGGCCGCGATGCGGATGGGAATTTGCATGTACTGGATATGCAACGTATCCGGGGATCATTCTCCGAGCAGATAAATTTCATCAAACAATTGGCGGCCAGGTGGAAGCCTACGATCATAGGCATTGAAGATGTGGCCTACCAGAAGGCCCTTATCCAGCAGCTAGCGGCGCAGACTTCGCTCAATGTCCGGGGCATCAAGCCCATAAACGACAAGGTATCTAGATTTGCGCCAATGGAAGCCCGATATGAACTCGGACAGGTATATCATTCTCGCGATTTGCCACAAGCATTTGAGTCAGAATTGTTAAGCTTTCCGGTTGCCGATCATGACGATTTTGTAGATGCGTTAGCATATGCGTTTCATGCTATGGGAAATGTGTCTGATAAATCGGAGTGGATACCGCCCAGCACCGGCGCAGTAAGCGAACCTTGTTATTCTGGAATATATTAATTTTGGAGTTATACATGTTACAATCACTACGTACTAAACTAGCGGCTGCGATAGCTCCAGAATTGAAGACCAATGCCGCTAACATATCGCCCGCTGGCATGCCATTTCCGTATGACAGCACGGCATATGAGTTCAGGCTGGATGCTACCAATCTGCTTAAGGTGTTGGAAGCAGGCCATGTAGATCGCATATTAATGCAAGTGTTTATGCTCTGTCTGAATGGTCGCGATATTAAAATCATAACTCCTGAAGACCAGGAAAGCGATAAGCTATCTGATAAATCAAACGAAGTCCGAAAGCGGCTTTGGCAGCTCGACAAAGCCTATAATACCGAAACCCTGATGGCCCAAACCGGCCTGGATTGCATGGGGTTTGGTTCGGGTCTGGTCGAGATGGGTGTCCAAGACAAGCCCGATGGAACATATACATTCCCAAAGACCGAAATGGGCTGGAATGCTCCGCAATGGCTGCAATACATCGACGCATATTCATTGGCCGAGCAGGCATCAAGCACCAACAATACTCAGTCTTATGTGCCGGGCCGCGTCCTGAAAGGTATCGCACATGATATTCAGAACAAGCAAATGCAGTACTGGCAGACCCAGAAAGACGGTGAACAGCCGGTACAACTGCCTACCGCCCGCATACTGCATATCAGGGACAAAAGTAGCCGCTACCCGGATGGGAAAAGCTACCTGGCTGGAATAGCGCCAACCGTTCTGCAATTGGAATTTGTGCGAAAAGCCTTCATGCAAAATGTTAACTACAAAGGCGTAGGGCGGTGCGTGGTCAAGGTCAATGAGGTCAGAGATGCCCAGGGCAAGCTTTTGGAGACACCGACAGGGACCGGCAAACGGTGGGAAAAGGCTTATGTCGCCGCGGTGGATTTCGTCAAGAATTATGGCAATAATAACGTAGGCGTCTTATGGGGGCAAGATCATGAAGTGATTTTCCCGAATTTGGGCAATGTGGGTGATGTGGTTCCGGTCGATGAATACCTGAAGGCTGAAATCTTGCAGCACCTCATCCCCAGGGACTTCATAGAGCAAAATGGGCAGGCCATCAGCACCACGGGAACGCCTCTCCTGGAACTTGTTATGATGGTGGTTCGTGGCTGGAGACGGATCATATCCGATCCTTTTGAGGCCCTGTATACTGAGATCTTAGAGGCCAATGGGTTTACGGATTGGGCGTGTGAGTTCACCTACCAAGATCCTGCGATGGAAAACAAGCTGGAGAAGCAGAAAGTCATAGTGCAGGCGTTCTCGTTGGGAATGCTCCCATTGAACCGGGCGATCCAGGAAATGGGCTGGCAACCACTGGCAGAAGAAGAGCAGGCCGAAATGAAAGAGAAAGCCGCTAATAATCCGATGGGGCTATGAGATGACATTGAGTGATGCTAACATTATGCTGGCCATCCAGTCCTTTACCGCCTTCTCTGTCCAAACCAGCGCGGAGGCAACTGCTGGAACTAATACCACGGCAAACATTTTGTATTCAACTGCTTCCAGAACTCAGGCAGCCTATACCGTCCTAAAAGCCTATGCGGTAGATCAACTTGCAAGCGACTTGGATAAGGTGGGCAAGACGGCCACGGATAGCCAGTCAGAGAAAGCCTTAGCCTACCTGATAGCGGCCTACTACGAGCAGAAAGACCCTGATATATTCGCCAAAAGCGTATCATTTGATGGCTATTCCGTCTCCCGAGATGGCCAATCCGGCTACATGAAAGCCTATCAAGCCATCCTGGATGCTTTACCGTTGGCGGATAGCGGCGCAATTGCTGCCTTGCAGGATTCGGATGGATTGATTAGGGTCCGAGACCACACCAATTATCCCGAAAGTTGGCGACTCACTGAAATCGATTCTGAATATTCTGATCCGTTTTAGGGCTCTATGGCCATATCCCATATTTGATATACAGCGCCGCAATTTCAACAGGCGACTTGCCTTCGCTAGTCAATATGTCAGTAAGCATATTTACTTGTTTTTCCATTTCGGCCATAGCTGTATAATTAGGCGGCTGATGCAATCGCTCTAATGCGCGTTTCATGTCCGAGACAGGATCGTATTCGGTATCACATTCCATAGATAGCTATCGTTTTCTGAGGATATATGCCTTTCCCCCATGCCAAACTTACAGATCCGGCCTATCTGGTCACCAAGGCACCTGCATCACTATTCGATGGCACAGCAACGGCCACGTTCACGCTAGGCACCTGGCCATCAGGTAGGACCGGCAGGTTGAAGATCACCATTTCATCAGTGACCGGCCATACGGATTGTGCAGGTAGCATCGCAGCTGGAAGCGAAACACTCACATTCACTCAGGCCGGGACCAAGACCACAACCGTTAACCTAACCGCAAACCCCGTGACCACGAGCACCGGCTTAGATTGCCATGTGCATATTACCGTTATTGGTGTGGGGGGGGCCGATATCCTTACAGAAACGCTTACCGCGATAGACATCAAGTACAAAGATGAGACCAAATATTTCAGCCAGGCCATAGGCGGTTTTGTTGTAAGACCTGCACATTGTACCACCGATGAGACCGCGAGCGTGGTAGGCGATGTTATCCGGTATGCTGGAGTGGATCATGTGATAAAAGCCATCCATACCACCGATGACAGGCACGGATTGGAAATAAAAAGGAAACTGGAATTTTGAGTGCCGGGAATGCACCCGGCTGTTCTTCGATATTGTGGTCCGTCGAAGACCGCGGCAATATTGCAGTGTCTTCTAACCTTATAATCCTTTCCAAAGAGGTGATTACATCCCAATACAAAAATGCTCCGAAGACGGCAAAAACGGCTTCAAATGGGGCGATTCTGGAAAATGTTACCTACATGATGGCTCCGAGGCTGAAATAAAAGCCGCCAAAGAAAAGGCCATCAAGCAAGGACTCGCGGCAACTGGCGGCGATCTGGAAGAAATCGAGATCGTCAAGGTCAATGCGTCTGATCCAACCTATGAATATCTCAAGAAAGTCTGGGACATCCTCAAGGAGCGGCCTGATGTCTTTGAGGAAATAAAAGCTGAAGTCCACAAGACCGCGCGGGCGAGTGCCGGCGGGCAGATGAAAGCCAAAAATGCTAAGGAGGCATTGGATGAAGAAGAAGGGGAAACCGAAACCAAGACCATGCTAGTAAAAACGAATTCTTCTCAAATGGGGGGAAAGATCATAGAGGCAACAGATACGCAAACCATTATCCCTGTGGTCCTCATGCGCGAGCGCGTGACCAATGGAGCACTTAAGAAATACGAAGAGTTTGCGCCCCACGCCCATTGGTTTGAAGGTGTCCCGATTATAGGCCCGCATAAGCAGGGCGATCCGCCTGTCTCACACACCACAAGCAAGGCGGGCAAATTGCGAAATGTGAGGCTTAACTCAGAACTAAAACGGGTCGAAGCTGAAGCAATCCTCTTCAATGATCGGATAGCTCCGGGAGATCTGGAACGAATCAAGAACGGTGAGCCGTTCGGTGGTTCGATTGGTTATTATTGCAATGATGAAATTTTAAGCAGTCCTCAAAAATGGGAGGATGGTACTGAATATACCCGCATCGAGAAAGGACCTTTTTTCGCAGACCACTTTTCTATGGTGCCTAACGGTGCATGTCCCTTGCCCGAATGTGGATTTAACGTGAACAATCAGGTTGATAATATGACTGACGAAACTAAGATTGAAGTTGCTCCTACCAAGGCGGTAGAGGCTCCTAAGACCAATGCTGTCCAGGTTACTCCTGAACCGCCAACGGTCAATGTGGCAGTAGACCTGTCCACCGTACTGACTGAGATGAAATCCCTTGGTACCCAGATAGCCGAAATTAAGACCAACATGGCTAACAAGGATGCCGAGATTGCCAGCCTAAGGGCAGCCGAAGAAGTCCGAATCAATGCTCAGAGAGCAACAGAAGATAAGCTGATCGCCGAGACCGTTGAAAGGATGCTTTTGCCTGCCTTCAAGGGCGAAAAGGATGCCCATATTGCAGCTTTCAAAGCAAACTCTGCTCTGTGGATAGCTCAGAATACCGATAAGATCGATTTTGCCGCTTATGCAAAGTCTGTCAAGATCGAGCCTTCAAGCACTGCTTTCGTACCTCACGTTAATGCCGATGATGAAGAAGCTGGATATGCCGCCGTCGGTGTACCTTCAGTTGAAGACATCGCAAAATCCATGAGAGGTGTTTGAAATGGCAAGTGAAGAACAGATCGTTTCCGGCCCATTCGCAGCCGTTGCGGTTGCCGAAGGCGAAACTCTGATAGTTTCCAGCTACCAGCTTACCCAGTCTACCTCGGTAGATGACACTGTTGTCGGGGTTGCTGCTGAGAAGTCCATAGACGATGCGGGCGCGGCTCTCACTCTCACAGCAGGCGATTTATGGGGATTCTACCCTCTCGGATGCAATGCCGTAGTCAACTGCATATCCCTGACAGCGCAGACCTGGAGATATGGGGCAATCGTCTACAATGCCCAGTCCGCTTCTGCCGATGGTCGAGTAGAGACTTCCAGCTCAAATTCCGCAACCAAGATAGGCCGGTATGTGGGACCGGATAACGTGCTGACTTCTGGAGAGACCAACATCCGAGTGCAGCTTTGCTTCGATCCGATAGGATGAGGAGGAATTACAAATGACAGTTACACAGCCAAAAATGGGTCCGATGACCAAGGAGCAGCTCGGATACTTTGTAAAGGGATTTGCTAAGAAAGGCGCTACCGTCATCGAGACGAACTTGTATCAACAGCCGACCGGCCTCATTGGGGCTTTCCCGGTGGACAATAATCTGTCTTCGGAGACCCTTGAGGTGTGGACTAAAACATGGTCCGGCGGTGAGATGGATCAGCCTCTTGATGGAGCGCCCGATAGTTCCAATTGGAAGTATATCCGGTCCTCGAAAGACCTGACAAATTCCTATGACAAGCAAGGCTTCTTCATTTTCGACAGTGCCAACACCGCGTCCGCTGCAAATCGGCTGGGATCTGACGGCCTGCGGGATGTTCAAAACTATTTCGCAGCTACCAGGACTTATAAGCTCCTCAGGGAGCTGAAGGCCAAAGAGGCAACTGGAAACACCCACGCCGCTTCTGATGTTTGGGGAGCGTCCGGCACGGGCGACGCTGAGGCAGATATAGCCACGGCTATCGTGAAGATTGTGTCCACCACGGGCATTGATCTGGAGAACGGTGGCTATCAGTTCGGTGTGGCTTATCCCTCCGAGGTGCTGGATGAGTTCAACCAGCTAGACCTCATCAACCAGGTCACTCAGAGACTTTCCGACTACCTGAAGGCAGCATGGAAGGTCAAGCTCTACCCGGTCACTCCTTGGGCCGATGGGGAAGGCAACAACTTCATCAGCAACCGCCCGGTTGTCAGTTCTGATGTGCTCCTGACTTCTGCTCTGGTATTCGTAGAAGGCCCGCAGACCATGAGGGGCGGTTCCTACGCGGCTTCTGGCGCGGTTATGAGTGAGACTGAGAGAGTCCATGCCACGGGATACCGTACAACCATGAAGACGAATATCGACTATCTGGCGGTGCCTATGGATGGTTCTGCGAATGGCAAGAGCAAGCTGATCTATGAGATCACTTCAGTAACTACTTAGGTAGTTACTTTTTTTAGGAGGTATAAGATGAAGAAATTTCTAATCATAGCCATGCTTCTCGCGCTGATCATGCCGTCAGCCCTGGCCATTCCAGAGCCCTACGAAATGCTCAAGGGCAATCAGATGATTCCCACCGGCGCGCCCTGGATGAAAGACGATGCCAAGATGTATTTCGGCACCGACAAGGATAGTTATATCGAGTTTGACGCCGGGACCGGGTATATGGTTATCTCAGGCGTGGCGGCTGCATCTCTGACAGCAGGCGGCACCGTTGGGGCCAACAACCATCTCACATGCGCGGCTGGCACGAGCAAACTTGATTTCCAGTTAGGGACTGGCACGACCGATACCACAACCGGAACCAACACTCTCAGGGGAAACACTGTCATTGAGGGGTCAAAAACTTTCACGACAGGAACGGGCGCGGTGGCGATTAACGGTGACGTGACTATTGCAGCTACCAAGGGCATAACCAAGACCGCTGGCGCGGGAAACTTCGACTTTAGCGCGGGCACAGGCACGTTCCTTACCAGCACCGGAACCAACACGTTGGGCGGCGATGTGGTGATAGCTGAGACAAAGAACCTCACCATGTCGGGTGCAAGCACTCTTAGCACCGGCACTGGCGCGATCACACTTAGCGGTCCTGTTGGCATCGCAAGCGGCATAGATGTTACCGCTGCTGGCGGCGCGGCTGATCTGGATTATGCTCTGTCGAGTGGCTTCTTCAAGACTCCAACTGGCGCAACTACAATGAACGGCGCTATTGGCATTGCATCTGGCGTGGACATCACTGCCGCGGGCGGTGCTTCTGATATCAATTATGCAGCTTCCTCAGGTGCGTTCACCACACCGACGGGAACCACCACCTTGAGCGGTGCCGTTTCGGTCGCGGCCAACAAGGGCATCACGGCAGCATCTGGCACGGGCGCATTCAATTTCGGTGCGGGAAGCGGCATATTCACCACGAGCACCGGGGCTAATACATTGTCGGGTGACACCACCATAAGCGGTTCTAAGACGTTCACAACTGGTACCGGGGCAATAACTCTAAAAGGCGATGTATCCATCGACGCCGCCAAGAAATTGACCAAAGGCACCACGCTAGATAGGGTTCTCACCAAGACGGCTGATTATACCATCACTGATACCGATCCGGACGTTGTGTTCATTGGAGCAATTACCGCACTTGCTACCGCCACCATCGTCCTGCCCACCGCGGCAGACAACACCGGACGCGAGATAACAGTGATCGTCGCGGGCGATCCTGGCACAAACGATGTAGTCATCGATGGCGAAGGCGGGGAAACTATCAACGGCGCTGCCACGAAAACAAACAGTGACATATATTCTGTTATCAAAACCAAATGCAACGGAGCGGCGTGGTTTATTTCCGATAGTTCCGGTACATGGACGTAAAACCACACAATTATTTTTTTGATAATAATTGCAATATGGAGATTTACAAATGAAAAAGTCCTCTAAAAGACAGAGGGGGCCGGTCACTGAGGAAATCGCAGAGGCCCCGATAATAACAGATGAGCCTATCGAAAATATCGAACCACTTGAACCAGAAGAGGTGGGCATCAAGATCTATGTCTTCCTACCAAAACACAGCAAATCCGCCCGCAAGCTGGCGGCAAAGCAACTGGAAAGCGGCATAACTAGTGAGAAAGGCACCATTAAGTTACCCGATGGGCAGTTGATCAAGTTTGGTGCGACCTGCAAGACCGAGATGACTCCGGCTCTGAAGATCATGCTGAGAGATGGCGTTTTCCTGGCTGGCAAGGCACCTAGAAAGGAAGGCAAGGGCGCTAGAAAGGTGGTCTAGATGGAACGAGGCGCGCGACAATTACAATTATTGGCCGCAATTGAAGCTGCAACCGATGCTATTGAGACTTCGAGTGCTGCCATAAAAACGGCATCTGAAACGATGTCGTCCAATGTTATCACATTGGCTCAAGACACCGCGCTATTGGATCTCGGAGCAACGGATGCTGTGAGGATCACGAACGATGCCACCAGCCAGAGTGTCACCGTTCCGGTAGATGCTATTGCATTCGTCTGCATTGCGGAAGAGGGAGATTGCCGGTTAGAAATCGATTCCGATGCTAGCAGCACTTCGACTCTGTTGGTCCCAGATGGCGGGATGATCGTATATCCAATAGCGGGTGGAACGCAAACACTGGCTTGTTATGGGGTGGTATCGAGTTATGGCAATTTCCGGTTCATGAAGAGCGCGCACTGAGGTTATATGGTCGAAGTCGATAGATCTGGGTATCTGATGATCCACTGGTTGCGCGGTGGCGGTACAATCGTCGGGACCACGTTCAAGCAAAAACCTCCCTCTTTCCGTAATGCCCCTCTCAACATACGGACTGCATTGAGATATCTGTTTAGACAAAATTTTCTAATCTATACTTTAGATCATTCATGTGAATGGAATTCTGGGTATTATGCTTTTCATTGGTGATTGAAATGTCTTACAAAACTTTATCCGAATACGGGAATGTCCCGTTCAAGGCCCGAGTTTATGATCTGGGATCAGATGAATATGCGTCAGCAACCGTGTTGGAAGGTGGCAACAAGCGGCTGGTCAAGGAGTTTACCAGGCCTGCCAATACTACACAATATTCGGCACTGGATTGCATATCAGATGCCGCGCCGTCAGTGACCACTCAAAACTTGCCTCTGGCTGGTAGGATGATCGGCGGGTCGGGGTCAATCATTCGGGCAGTAATGGCTACCGACAATCTATCATGGACGAATGGGATAACCGTACACATCTACGATGAACCGCCTATCAGTTTCATCGCAGATAATGCAGCTTATGATCCCAAGTATGCGGATAAAGCAAACATGGTCGGGACATTGGCGTTTTCTGCGTTCGCTAAAGATGCCACGGGTGCTGCTGGTAGCTTCGTAAAATGCGTCCTGGAAGGCCTGAATATGCCGTACGAATGCGCAGACGACTCCACCAATTTGTACTTCCAGTGCTTCCTTCCGTCCGGCACGCCCACGCCCACATCTGGTCAGAAATTCTACCTGAATATTGGTGTCATGCGGGACTAGATCATGTCCCGCGTTCAATTTGTTAGGCAGATATTGCCTTCGGTGATTCGCAATCGACCGTTCACGTTGCGGGCCACAACAACCGGCGCAAGTGAGACGGTCACATTGGCAAGATTAACTGTCAATGCATCGACTACGATATCATGGGGGGATGGGACTGTCGAGAACCTACCGATCAATA
>JALOBN010000044.1 GCA_023228245.1 Candidatus Pacearchaeota archaeon | reverse complement strand
TGCAACAACACTTTTCAAATTTTTCTCGTCAATCTCTTTGCCGAGTTTGTGCAACAAAAGTGCTGCGTATATGTTTTCCATTTATTTTTTTCCTCCCACATTTAATTGTGGAATATAATTTGTTATCATCCGAATAAAGCTCCAAGTCCTGCACCAGCGTCGACTTTCGGCTCCTCCTTTTCTATTTTCTTTTCTTCGTGTTTAATTTCAACAACTGCAACGGGTTCTGGTTCTCCTGTCATAATTCTATTTATTTTATTAGCATATCTTCCTGCTTTCTGCAACAAATAACTAATTGTATCTTTTGAAGTATAACCAATATCAACAGCGAATGGAAGTGATTTTCCAAAAGCGTTCTTCAATTTTTCAATTGTGCCTTCTCTGTCAATTTGAATATTCATGTAAACTTTTTTCTCATCAGCGTCGAAACCGGCAATAGGAACTAAACTTATTGTAAAAGGTTTGATATCTAATTTAGATAAAATATCTGCAACAGGTCCTGAAATTTTTTCTCCTTTCTTTGCAACAACTTTCGCCTGCTTTATTGCAATTTTACCTTTATCAATTTGAATTAAAATACCAACTGCACCAAGTTCACTGATTGCTGGTCCTGGAATAAGTTCTGTTGGTCCTGCAGGAATTTCAATATCTTCTGGAGCTTCCTGTCCTGCTTTTGCCTTTGCTGGACTTTTATTATTAACAAGTTCTGCAGCAAGTTCAAAACAATCCATTTCTGAAAATAAAACAGCGACGTTGTCATTAATTTTTTCTTTAATTCCCTTGACTGCCTCATCTTTAGAATCATCTATTGCTTTGAACATTAAATTTTTCTTCGGAACTTTTACAACTGCTTTTCCTCTAAGTTTCTTAACCATTTCCTGAAGTTGCGACGCTGGAATATTTTTTATTGAAGCGAGAAGAATTGTCTTTTTTGTTTTTATTAAATTAGTTAATTCTTTTACAACTTTCTTTTTTTCTTCTGAAACATGAGTTACTTTTTTGTCAGTCATTTTAATTTTATTTTCTGAGGTTTAGTCATTGTGAATTTTATTTCAATATTTTTGATATTATCTTTTCCCTTAGACAAAGATTTTAAAACAGTATTGTAAACTGCTAGAACATTTTCAATAATTTCTTCATCTTTCATACTCTGTTTTCCAACAGGAACTTTGATGCTTGCTTCTTTTGTTTTGATTTTCAAACTGCTGTTAATTTTATTTTTCAATTCATTCACAGCTTTATCGTCGACATTCATCAAAATTCCGAGCTGAGGTGAAGGCATTTTTCCAGCCGGACCCAAAACTCTACCAAAAGTTGTAGCAACAATCGGCATCAGACTTGCCTGAGCAATAAAGAAATCATATTTAGCAATTAATTTTTTCAATTCTTTTTTATCAGAATATTTCTTGAACTCTGATTTCATAATTGTATCAACATTATTATTTTTTATTTCCAAGAAACCACAAATTTTTTTATCCTTGGCTTTGTGCGGAACAGTAACGAAAAGATTCAATTGTTCTCTCTTCACGTCGAACTTTTGCAAATTAATAATTAAGTCAACAGATTGGTCAAACTTTCTAGGTTCGCTTTTTCTTAATTCTACTAATGCTTGTTTTAATTGTTCGTTGAGTTCCATGTTAATGTCTTCTACCTATGCACTGGAAACATAGAATTTATTTTCCTGTGATGTAGTCAATGACAAATTCTCAAGAAAATCCTGATTTATAAATCTTGCTTCTTGTTTCCTTTTTCTACCCTGTTAAGTTCTTTCGTTTGTTCCTTGACGAACGAATGAAATTTTCCTGATTTGCTTTTTTAAAAGAACCCACCTTGTCACAATAATTTTTATAAACAAAACTTATTCTTTGATTGCATGGATATGCATAAATTTAGCGGGAAAATGAGTGTAAAGAAACCGGAGGTGTCGTTCATATGGAATTTATAGCATTATTATCTTCGGGCGAGGGAACTTGGGCACAGGTTTCTGGATTAATAAAATACGGCGATTGGGAAAAAATAATCTTACTTGGCGACGATTTCTCCTCGAAATTTCAAGTTACAGAAAAAAAAGAAATTACTGAATTTATTAAAGTAGATTTGAACAAGAAACTACAAGATTTGAAAGAAGAGTTTTCAAAAAAATTAAAAGGAAAAATTGACAGCACAGAAGTCGCACTTTCAATCGCATCTGGCGACGGAAAAGAGCACATGGCTTTAATTTCTGCGTTGATTAATTCTCCAGTCGGAATAAGATTTGCAGCATTAACAAAAGACGGCGTTATTGATTTGTAAAATGAATTGGAAATTATTTTTTTCTAATTTCAAAATTTTTAAAGAAATATTTGATAAAAACTGGGATATATTAATAACAGGGATTATAATCGGCATTGTTTTATTTGTAATGCAAAGTGATGTTTTTAGAAAAATACATCCATTCCAAAGAGCCATCATCGCTTTCTTTATTGGATTAGCATTAATATTAATTTATTCGTTGGGTCAATATCTTGATAAAATTTTTCACACTTAATTTAATATTCCCTTTTCTTAATTTTCATATCTTTCTTATTTTTTCCTAATAAAACAACTCTGCTTTCTTTTTTCTCGTAGAGGAATTTGTATTCTGGAAGAAATTTCAAAATCTCTTTAGAAAAATCTACAATATCTTTATGATACGGCATTCTTTCATAACCTAATCTTTGCCTTGCAAATCCGACACTCATAAATCCTTTAATTTCAATAAACATCGGATTCGCATTCTTAATCATCTCAGCATATTTTTCTGGTTCAATCATATTCAAATTTTTTACAAGATTCATTCTGAAAACAGTTCTCGTTTTATTTTTTAATTCAGACATAATTTCCAAACTTTTATTTAATAATTTCCAAGCATCTTTTTTAGAACTTCTATGAAATTTATTATACAAATCTTCATTCGGAGTATTAACCGAAATATATAACTGCGTCGGTAATTGTTTCTTTTTTTCCAATTCTTTCAGTTTTTCAGGATACAAACCATTCGTAACAAGAAAACTCGTTTTTCCTCTTTTTCTAAGTTCTTCAATAAGTCCGCCAATATTTTCATAAACCATCGGCTCACCAGAAAGTGAAATCGCAAACTGCATCGGTTCCTGTGCTTCTAAATATTTTTTCTGATTTGCTCTGCTCAATTGTTTTTTCTTGGAATTTTTATCAATATTAAATCCAACTAATAATTTTTTTTGTGCTTCAATACATCCGTCAATAATTTCTTTCGGTGAATCAACTTTTCCACTCAGTTCACTATCGATTGTCATTTCAGTTGCTCTCCAGCAATGCACACATCTGTTCGGACACCACATAACAGCAGGTGACATCTGACAACATAAATGAGATTTTATTCCGTAAAATTGTTCTTTGTAACAAACTCCGTCGTCGAGAAGAGATTTTTTTGTCCATCTGCAAATCTGAACTGCAGAATGTTTGCCGACGATAGCATAATGTTGTTTTTTTAAAATTTTTTTAACATTTTCGGGAATCATAAGAACTCAAACTAATTATCCTTTTTATCTTTTCCCCAGTGTTCAATAAACTCTCTCTCCTCTTTTCTTAATCCCTCTTTCAATATAGGAGAGATTTTTATTTTATTAGAAATTGATTTAACTTTTTTACTAAACTCCTCTTTCAATTTATCCAAATCGATTTTTCCAAATTCTTTTTTCAATTTTGAAAAATAGTAAAATACTTTCGCTGAAAAAAAGAAATCTATCCCTAAATAAATAATTAAAGAAACAGCTACGATTATTCTGAATGCTTCGCTAAATTGATTCATTCCACTAAATATTATTTTCTGCAAAACAAAAACCTGAAGCAAGATTAGTAAAAACCAAAGTGTGCTTACTGCTAATGAAACTCTTCCTTTAATATTAAATCTATATTCAGAATAATCCCATAACTTTACCACGAAAATTGTTTCAAGCAAATATCCAGTAAAATACTCTATTGCTGTAGGAATAATAAAAAATCCAATTAACCAAAAATACGGAGGAAATCCCATAGAATACAAATTAAAAAAATAAATTGCTAACGCAGTAAAACCAAAAACAGGGACGAATGGTCCGTATAAAAATCCAGAGTTAGTCATTTTTCTTTTTGCTATCAAATCACTTAATGCCTGAATAATCCAGCCAATAAATGCACAGACTGCAAAATAAATTACAAGATTCCAAATTGGTTCCATTATCTAAATAAATTAATCCCCCAGAATACCATAATCACTAACAAGAGGAATAAAAATAAATATGTCATCAATGAAAACATTTTTTTAGCTTTAACTTTGCTTTTTGTAATTGCTAAAATTGCAAGATAGAAAAATCGTCCCCCGTCGAAGATTCCAACAGGAAGCATATTCATTAACGCGACGCTGAAACTGATTAACACAAGCCACCAAAGTAAATTATAAATTATTTCAGCTCCATCAAAATTTTGTTTGTAATATAAACTTGAATCTTTAAATGAAGAAATAATTTTCATAGCACTGCCCAAAATCCCTGAACTTTCACTTACAATAAATCCAATTCCAAGATAAGCATCTCCTTCAGAACTTTCATCAAAAGTTATTTCATAATCTTTCAAAGAATCATTTTCTAACGTAGTAATAATGACTTTTTCTTCAGGGGAATATTTCAAGATTTCTTCAGCAAGTTTTTTTCTACTATCGATAGTCACTCCATTTATTTTTAGAAGTGTATTTCCCAATCCAGCCCTTACTGCTGGAGCATCTTCATAAAGAAAAATATATTCTGAATTTTCAGTCTGGCTTTCAATAAAAGATTTTGTCACAAAATATTTTTCACCATTAACGATTACTTCATTAATTCCATCTTCGCTGACGGAATTCAAAATTGTTTCATAACTTGCGTTTTGAATTGAAAAATTATTTACAGAAGAAATTCCTGCAAGTCCAATAGCAGAATACATGTAAGTATCATACACAACTCCTGACGGAGAAAACGCTAAACTGAAAAAGAAAATTAATATAATTAAGAATAAAATACCGACAATTACATTTGCAAAAGTTCCTGCAGACAAAATAGCCATTTGAGGGAAAATCTTTTTCTTTTCCATTTTCTTCTCGTCGAGTTCTACAAATGCTGCTAAAAATACGGGAAGAAAATAAGGGAAAAATCCAAAGCCAGTTGTTTTTATTTTTACATTTTTATTTACTGCAAAAATTCCGTGTGCAACTTCATGGCTGATTGCTACGATTGCAATTATAACAATCCAATAAATAAAATAAAATGCAGGCAAATCTAATCCTAAAAGTTGAGGTGTATAAGGAAGAAGGGGCATTATTGGGGGAATATTTCCTACAACTTGAGTTTTGAAAACATAAATCCAGACAACCTTCCCAAACAAATAAACCATTGCCCCCATTAAAATAAATCCAACTATCACAGAAACATAACTCAAAAAATTAAGAAGCTTCTCGTATTTCTTTCCAATTCGTTCGATAAGTCGAACTCCCCAATTAGTTTTATATAAAAGTAAAAATCCCTCTTTTTTTATGTTTTCACGTCGGCGATACAAAAAAGCCGAAACGAAAATTGCAAATATGATTAATAAAATAATATCATAAATTATAAAACTCATTATTTACCTCTTGTTTTCTTTACTGCTCTGAATGCTCCTTTTTTACATTTTCGGCATCTGACTTTTCCCTTCAAAATTTTTTGTGGGTCTGCCTTGATTTTCGCGTGGCAGTTTTTACAAATAAATACGTTATTGAAAAGTCTGTTTGTTGCTTCTAATATTTTTGCCATTGTGATTATATTTCCTCTCGGTTGGTTTGTTAAAAACGAACGAGTGAATGATTGTTAAATCTTTCGCTTGATTACTTTAACGCCTTCGACGTCCCAGTATTCCACATTTGAATTAATTTCAAGTTCGTTTTTTATTTCTTCTGGACAAGCGACATCCAAAGTCTCGAAACTTTCTAAATCCATAATGCTTGCTTTGTCTTCGCCGATAGAAAGAACTTGTCCTTTTCTTTTGTCTACCATCGGAACTTCTAATCTATCATGTCCAGGGATTACAAAAACTTTTTTATTTTCTGAAATTATTCCGACAGCTTCAATTCTACATTTTGCGTGTCCGTGTTTTCCTGTTTTACTAATATCAATTTTTTTAATTGTGCAAGGTTCGCCGTCAACGATAATATTAGTTCCAACCTTCGCTTCAGTCCCGTTTATTATTTTCAAAACCATAATCTATCCAAAAAAAATAGATTTATAAACGTTTTTACTCAAGAAATAAAATGACATTTCAAAAAAAAGATTTCATTGAAATTGAGTTCACAGGAAAAGTTAAAGACGGCGGAATTTTTGATTCAAACATCAAAGAAGATTTGGAAAAACTTAATCCAGAAGCGAAGCCAAAACCTTTTGTTTTCTGTCTCGGCGAAGGAATGTTCTTGAAAGGAATTGATGAATTCTTAATCGGAAAAGAAATTGGAAAATATAATATTGAACTTTCTCCAGAAAAAGCATTCGGGCCAAGAGTCCCTTCTTTTATTCAAATGGTTCCAATGAAAATTTTCCAAAATCAAAACGTAAGACCTTATCCAGGAGCAGTTTTCAACTTTGACGGAAGAATTGCAAAAATATTATCTGTCTCTGGTGGACGAGTCACAGCAGATTTCAATCATCCTCTTGCAGGAAAAAATCTTGTTTACGAAATAAAAGTTTTGAGACAAGTCGAAAATCTCGACGAGAAATTAAAATCTTTCATAGAATTTATTTTCAGAAGAGAATTAAAATTTTCTGTCGAAGGAAAAAAATTAATTATTGAAGTAGAAAAAGAATTGGCAAAATTCGTCGAAATGTTCAAAGATAAGTTTAAAGAAATTTTCGATTTGGATTTGGAAGTCAAAGAGATAACTCCTTCTCCTAAAGCACAGCAATAATTTTTCAATTTGAACTTGTTCAAATTCCTACAACAATTCTTATAAATGGTTGTTCATTTTATTTTCTATGGGAGAAATATACAAAAAAAGCGGGACTCCAAATTATTCTGGTATGTCCGAAGAAGTTAAAGAAATTGACAGAGAACTTGAAGAATTAATAAAAAAACAATCTGCTAAAATAAAAGTTATCGGCGTCGGCGGTGCTGGCGGAAATTCTATAAGTAGAATGAGGGAAATCGGAATTCGCGGCGGAGAATTAATTGCTGTAAATACAGACGCACAAGATTTATTATATGCAAATGCAGACCAGAAAATTTTAATCGGAAAAGAATTAACTCAAGGACTTGGTGCAGGAAGCAATCCGAAAATGGGAGAACAAGCAGCACGTGAATCTGAATCTGAAATTAAAAAGAAAATTGCAAACTCAGATATGATTTTCATCACTTGCGGAATGGGTGGTGGAACAGGGACAGGCGCAGCACCTTTCATTGCAGGACTTGCAAAAAAACAAGGAGCACTAACAATTGGTGTAATAACTTTACCATTTACAATTGAAGGACAAAAAAGAATTGAAAATGCGATGGAAGGTTTAGACAGAATGCAATCAGTTGTAGATACTTTAATTGTAATTCCAAATGATAAACTTTTAGAACTCGCACCAGAACTTCCGCTTCATACAGCTTTCAAAATTGCCGATGAAATTTTAACAAATTCCGTAAAAGGAATTACAGAACTTGTTACAACAACAGGATTAGTAAATTTAGATTTCGCAGATATTAAAGCTGTGATGGTTGACGGCGGAGTTTCATTAATTGGAATGGGAGAATCAGATTCTGCACAAAGAGCAACAGAAGCCGTCGAGAAAGCAATTCAAAATCCTTTGCTTGACGTAGATATCTCTGGTGCAACAGGTGCGTTAGTGAATATTGTCGGCGGTCCTGATATGAGTTTAGATGAATGTAAAACGATAATTGAAACAATCGGTGGAAAATTAAATCCTGCAGCAAAATTAATTTGGGGAGCGCAAATCTCAGACGATATGGAAAAATCTGTAAGAGTTTTATTGGTCGTTACTGGTGTAAAAAGTTCACAAATTCTCGGGCACGGCGATTCAATGGATGAAATCCGACACAAAGAAATTGAAGAGGAATTAGGAATCAATTTTTTTGAATAATATTTTTCATTATATAAATTATTAAAAACTATTTTTTTATTTTATCCATATGGATGAAAAGAAATACCAAGGATATCTTGATAATTGCAAAGGAACTGAATTTATTATAACCACTAATCGGGGAAATGGAGAAATACATAATTATGTTTTTATCGATAATTCAAAAAAAGATAGAAAAGAAATTCCAGTATTCCGTTTTATGAACGGGGGAGAAACCTTCAATCCAGAAAAAATTGGTGGAGTTGAAAGAATTGTTTCTATAGAAGAAGTTTCTTGTCAACAATGTTAACTTTCTAAAATTTTAAAAACCTCTGCTTTCTAATCATATTATGAAAGTATTTACTTCATTAAAATCTTTTATTGAAAAATGTAAACGAGTCTGGATGGTTCTGAAAAAACCTAGCAAAGACGAACTCGTTAAAGTCGCACAAATTTCAGCACTTGGAATTCTCGTAGTAGGATTTCTTGGTTTTATAATTTCAATAATTATAGGTTTCTTTAATTAAGATGAATTTAGAAAGAAAATTATTTAATTCAATAAAAAAAGTAACAGCAATTTTGACTTTAGGTGCTGTTCTTGCTGGATGTCAGCCATCTGTTTCTTCCAAATCAGGTGATTCAAATGATGACGAACCAGAAATTACTCATCCCCCCACAACAAATCCTACAGAAGATGAATATGATTATACAACTACAACAAGGGAAATTGTATCAAAAACTATTGAGGCTATCATAGGTGGTTCAATTGAAGTAACAGATGTAACAAGTTATTTATTCGGAACAAAGTTAACAATTCCAAATGGAGCATTATCATCAAACACTGAAATCTCCGTCGGTGAAGTTGACAATCCTCCTGAACTTCCAGATGGATTAAACTACATTGGTTCTGCAATAAATTTTGAGCCCGATGGAATCAATTTTAATAATCCGATAACAATTCAGATTCCTTATCAGGATAATTTTCGAAGTGATGCAGGAATTTCCGACGATTCAAATTTAAAATTATATTCTTACGATAAATCTTCGCAAAATTGGGAGGAAATAAATATTACTTCGCTTGACACAACAAATAATATTATCACAGCAGAAATAAATCATTTTAGTTATTATGCAATTACAGGACTTTCTTCTATGCCTCCGTCGGATTTAGGAATTCCTTTGCCTGGAGATTTGTTATATACTCAAGGTGTTATCGGAGGTGATGCACGTTTTAATTATAGTTGGATGCCTGGACATGTTGGAATCTACGTCGGAGAAAAAAATTATTCTATTGGTTTAGCGTCGGGAGAAGTAAAATCTTTTGGAAAATATAATGTTGTAGAAGCACTTTTGGACGGAGTTCAATTTTCCTATTATAATATTCCAAATGTTACAGAAACTTTTGAAAGTTCATTAAAATCTTTCAGTGGGAATAATATGTTTATGGGAGCAAGAGAACCAAAAAATTTTGCATTAACTTCTCAGCAACGGGAAACAATTGTAAATTATCTTGAATCTCAAATTGGAAAACCTTACGCTAAAAAACAAACTGCTCTTGCTTTTTATGGAATGTTGCGTGGCTCATTAGTAAAAGGACCAGATTCATTTAATTGCGTAGGACTTGCAGAAAAAGCATACGAACTTGCGGGAATAAACGACGGCGAAGGTTTAACAACTTATAATCAAGAAGAGGAAGGAATCACGTCTTCAACAGGAATATGCCTGGCTGCATTAACTCCAGCAGAACATTATAATTCAACAAGACCCGCGAGCGGAAAAAGTTCTGGAGATTCACAATCTCCTGCCCTTGTTTTAGAAAAAATTGTTTTTTCATCAAACCGCGACGGGAATTGGGATATTTATTCTATGAATTCAGATAGTTCAAATATTCAAAGATTAACAACAAATTCATCAGATGAAAAATTTCCTAGACTTTCTTTCGATAAAAATAAAATTGTTTTCATTTCAAATGAAACGGGATATGATAATATTTATTTGATGGATGCAGATGGGGCTAGTCCAAGAAATTTAATGAACATTAAATCTAATCTCAAACATCCTTCTTGGTCAATTAATGATGAATTAGCTTTCGTGAATAATTCTATAATTTGTTTTATGGAAGATATAAACCAATCAAATTCAATGGCGAGAATTGGCGGAAGTGAATCTAATGAATATCCTTCATTTGCCCCAAGTGGCAGGGGGATTGTTTTTGTGCGTACGATTTCTTCTAACTGGGAAATTTACAAAGCACAAGATATTCTTAACAATCCTTCTCCAATTAGAGTAACTTATGGAGAAGCAGGAGCAACTAATTTTTCTCCGAAATATTCCCATGACGGAAATAAAATTGCTTTTTGTTCTTTAAGAAAAGATGGATCTTATTACAATTATGATATTTATGTAATGGATGCCGATGGTTCTAACGGAAGAAGATTAACGACGGATTCTTCTGCAGATTCTTCTCCTCTTTGGTCAATTGATGGCTCAAGAATCTTTTTCGAATCAGAGAGGGACGGGAATAAAGAAATTTATGTAATGAACGCGGACGGAACTAATCAAATAAATTTAACAAATAATCCCGCGGAAGATTCGTTTAAATGATTTCCAAAAATTTATAAACCCTTTTCTCAAATAAATTATATCTTTCTAAGATATTATGTCTTAGATGGAACAAAATAAAAAATGATTTTCATTGTAAAAGTAACAACAAATAAAGAAGAGCGAGTAATCGATATGATCGTCGATAGAGCTGAGAAAAAAAACATAAATGTTTTTTCAGTTTTCAGACCGCACGGATTAAGAGGTTACATTTTTCTTGAAGCTGAAAGCAGAGAATTCGCAGAAGAAGCTGCATTTGATTTGCCTTATGTAAAAGGAATAATTGGAAAAACAATCAACTATGAAGAAATAAAAAATATGATAGAACCTTCTGTAGAAAATATTTCAATCAAAGAAGGCGACATCGTTGAAATGACTGGCTCGACGCTGAAAGGTGAAAAAGCAAAAGTTTTAAGAATAGACAAGCAGAAAGAAGAAGTTGTAGTAAGTTTGCTTGGAGCAGTTGTTCCATTGCCAGTTACTGTTAAATTAGATAATATAAAAGTTATAAGGAGAGAAGAAAATGCAAATTAAATTACTTGTCGACGGTGGAAGCATGAAACCAGGACCCGCACTTAGTCAGAAACTTGGCCCATTAGGGATTCCAGTAAACAATGTTATACAAAAAGTAAACGAAGCAACAAAATCTTTTTCAGGAATTCAAGTTCCAGTTGAATTAAATGTTAACCCTTCAACAAAAGAATTTGAAGTGATAGTTTTCTCACCTCCAACTTCAGGATTAATAAAAAAAGAATTAGGAATTGACAAAGGTTCAGGTACGCAAAATAAATTCAAAATGGGAAATGCTTCAATTGAACAAATAATTTCTTTAGCAAAATCAAAATCACAAAATCTTTTATGTAAAGACATAAGGTCAGCAGTAAAAACTATTGTAGGAACTTGTGCTAGTTTAGGAATTTTAATTGAGAATAAACCTGCAACAGAAATTGAACAAGATATCGACGCTGGAAAATATGATAAAGAAATCAAAGCAGAGAAGACAATAACTTCTCCAGAAAAGAAAAAAGAACTTGACGAATATTTTGCGAAAGTAAAGAAAGAACAGGATAAATTAATCAAGCAGGAACAAGCAGCTAAGGAAACTGAAGAAGCTGCAAAGAAAGAAGCTGCAGCAGCAACGCCAGCAACCACAGCAGCAACACCCGCTGCAACAACGCCAGCAGCTAAAGTGCCTGCAAAAGCAGCAGCAAAGAAAAAATAAAAAATTTATAAATTGATAATCGTTCCCTTTCATACGGGGATATGGGGTAGCCTGGTAGCCTTAGAGGTTTGGGACCTCTCGACCCCGGTTCAAATCCGGGTATCCCCACTTCAAACAAAAACAAAATGCCATCAAAATTAAAAAAATCAAGAGCAGCAGGAAGATTCGGAGCAAGATACGGAAAAAGTGTCAGAGCAAAACTTGCAAACGTCGAAGACAAACAGAGAAAAAAACAGACGTGTCCTTTTTGCGGTAAAGTCGGAGTCAAGCGAGTTTCAAAAGGAATTTGGACTTGTTCAAGATGCGGAAAAAAATTCGCTTCAGATACTTACTACTTAGAAAATAAAAATAAATAAAATGGTTGCTTACAAGTGTTTCAAATGCGAGAAAAAAATTCTTAGCAACGCTCTTGACAAAAGATTCGTTTGCCCCTTTTGCGGCAGCAAAATCTTTTACAAACCAAGAACTAAAGCTAAGAAAATAAAGGCAGAATAATCAAATGGATAATAATCAAATTCAGGAGATGCAAATCTTAGAACAAAGATTGCAAAATTCTATTTTTCAAAAACAGGCGTTTCAAATGGAGTTAGCAGAAACTGATTCTGCAATTTTAGAATTAGAAAAAGCTGGTGATGAAGTTTTCAAAATCATCGGACAATTAATGGTTAAGTTTGAAAAATCAAAAATGAAAGACGAACTTCACGATAAGAAAAAAATTTTAGATTTAAGAATAAAATCTCTTGAGAAGCAGGAATCGTCGCTGAACGAGCAAGTTGAAAAATTAAGAGAAAAGTTTTCTAATTAGATAAAAATATTTTATTTTAATTCTCCGTCGATAAAGTTCCAAAATCTAATCTATTGAATATATAAAATAAACTTGCGAAATCTTTATAAACGTCTTGTATCTAAATTCAATATGGTGTTTGAAAAATTCAAAAAGGCTTTCTCTAATCCATTAAAAAGAGAAGAGGCTCAGGAAGATTATCTTGAAATTGACTTGGACAAAGAAGAAAAAGACAATAAAGTTGTTGTAAAACTTTTCGTTCTAAAAAAATACGATGATGTTAATGCAATCTTAAACGCTTTGAGAGAAGGTTACACAATTGCTGTAATTGATATAAAAGTTTTGAAGCAGAAAGATCCTATCGAGTTAAAGCGAGCTGTTTCAAAAGTTAAGAAAACAACTGATGCTCTTGAAGGGAATATCGCAGGTTTTGGTGAAAACTTATTGATTGTTACACCTCCATTCGCAAAAATCTTGAGAGATGAAACTCCCAGTTCAGAACCCGACAGAAAAGCAAACAAATTTGAGTAATTCTAAAACTTTATAATTATCTTTTTTCTAAGTAATTTATGAAAACTTTGTTTATTCCTGCAAAAATAATTTTCGAAATCAATTCTAAAAAAATCCAATCACTCAAATTACCAAAAAATATAGCACTTGCGTATTCTGTTCAATACAAAGATGTTGCAGAAAAGATTAAACAAATAATTTCAAAAAAACATAAGATAACTTCGTTCATTCAGGTTTTAGGTTGTTCAGCTCCAAAATTTTCCAAAAATACTGGGGCGGTTTTATTAATTTCTTCAGGAAGATTTCACGCAGTTTCTCTCGCTTTAAATTCAAACATTCCAGTTTACATTCTAGAATCAGATAATTTGAAAAAAATTTCAGAAGATGAAATAGAAAATTTGAGAAAAAAGAAAAAATCCGCGTATCTGAAATTTTTGAATTCTGAAAAAATTGGGATTTTAATTTCTACTAAACCGGGACAGGAAAATTTTAAACGAGCAATTTCAATTCAGAAAAAAATGAAGAATAAAACTTCTTACTTATTTTTATCAAATGAAATCAATATTAAAGAATTTGAAAATTTTGATATTCGATCTTGGATAAATACTGCATGTCCAAGAATGGATTTTGATAGTCCAATAATTAATATTTCTGATTTAGAAAATTTACTTTAAACTTTTGCGATTCCAAAAACTGTTTTCAACGCAACAATTACCGTCGCTGGAACAAATAAAGCTAACAAAGACGCGAATATTGTTGAAGCAGTATCTCCCCCGCCGACTCCAATTAACGAACCAGTAACACTATCCATTCCAAATCTGCTGACAATTACTAAAATCGCGCCAGTCATAAGGAAAGTTTGTGAATCTTTATTGTTTGTATTAATCGAACCGCCGACAACTATTCCCAAGATAACTAATATCAAATAAATGAAACTACTATACTTCATTAAAGCAGGAATCGGAATCAATCGCGTGAAAACTCCTATTAATATAGCAATGATTACACCAATAAGAAAAGCCCATGCCCCAAGAGAATTCTCCCGAGATTTAATCACCATAAGTTTCAATAGTCTAAAAATTATATAAATCTTCCTTTATTACCAAATAATCTATATTTTGAATTATCCAAAAATTTATAAACCATAGTAACTGCGGAATGATTACACATGACAAACAAAATATTATCTTTGTTAAGTTTAGGAATTTTCGCTTTGCTAGTTTTGACTAGTTTCGCAAGTGCTTTAGATATTTCTTATACTTCAAATCTTCCACAAGCAAATGGAACATTCGCACTTACAATTGCTAGTGCTACCTCTGGAGCAACAATTCATTCTACTACAAGTTCAGTAACAGATTCAGAAGGAAATGTTCTTTCTGGAATTGTTTTTACTATTGCAAATGTAAATTTATCTGGAACTTCTGGTTCTCAAACAGTAATATACAATATTTCTGGAGCAGATTTTGAATTTGAAGAAGAATACAAAGTTACAATTACTGCTACTGAAACAGCAACACCAGCAAATAATGATTCTGTTACTTTAACATTCAATGAAAATACAAACTGGTACGACGGAGAAAATAAAGGAGAATTAGAAGTTTCTGAGATGGAATTAGATGTTTCAGACGGATTTGGTGAAGAAGATAATTACTGGTATCCTTTTGATGAAACTGAAATAACATTCAATGTAGAAAATAACGGAGATTATGATATTGAGAATATTCAGATTGAAGTTTGTGTATGGGACGAAACAAAAGGAAAATGTGTATTCGATGAAGAAGATATGAAAATAGACACTGATGATTTTGACTTGGATTCTGGTGATGACCAAGATGTTAAAATTGCATTCACAGTTGATGCAGAAAACTTGAAAGCAGGAGATACAGAATATACTATTTATGTAAAAGCAACAGGAGAACTTACTGGTGACGATGCAGAAGATGACAACGTTGACGGAGATGAAACAGGAGATTCAGAATCTCAAGATATAGAAATTTACACAGATGATGATTTTGTAATAATTGATAATATTCAATTCAATTCAGAATCTGCTTCTTGCGGAGACACAATTGAACTTACAGCAGATGTTTGGAATGTCGGTGAATCTGATTTAGACGACGATGAAGTTTATGTAAAAGTTTATAGCAAAGAATTGGGAATCGACAAAGTATTCGAATTCGATTCAGGAATAAATGCAATGGAATCGGAAACAATTACTTTATCAATCTCTCTTGAAGATGTTTCAGAAAAAAATTATCTTATTCAATTAACTGCTTACAGCGACGAAGATATGGATGATGAAGACATTTTCGTAACAAGACACGATGAAGATGAAGCAACATTTTACACTGAATTAAAAGTTGAAGGTTCATGTTCAGGAACTTCATCAACACCAACAGCAGCAGTATCTGCAACATTAGATTCAGAAGCAAAAGCAGGACAAGAATTAATTGTTAAAGCAACAATTGTTAACACCGGTTCAGAAACAAAAACATTCACATTATCAGCAAGTGGTTACGCAAGTTGGGCTTCATCAGCAACATTAGACAAAAATTCAGTTACACTTAATGCAGGTGCATCACAAGAGGTTTCAATAACTCTTGAAGTTCTTGAAGATGTATCTGGAGAAAACGGTTTCGACATAGAAGTTGTTGAAGGAAATAAATTCTTATCTCAGCCAGTTACAGTTACAATTGAGGAAGCATCATTATTACCGAGCTTAACAGGATTCACTTCTGGCTTCGGTGACAACGCATACTTGTACGGAATCGGCGCATTAAACATTCTTTTAGTTGCAGCAATAATCTTTGTTGCAGTTAAAGTTGCAAGACGAAAGAAACAAGAATAATTATTTTCTAAATATTTTCCTATATATTTTCTGTCCTAATTTTTTATTTTTCTCTGTTCTTAATATTATTATTCCAATTAAATATCCGATTAATCCGCCTGCAATTACATCGCTAAAGAAGTGAACTCCAAAATAAACTCTCGAGAATGCGACGAGAACTGCGAATGCAATCCAGAATTTTTTTAGTTTTGGAAAATTATATGAAAGAATTGGAATCGCACTGAAGACAAGCATGCTTTGAAAAGATGGAAATGAAAAATTCCAAATTGCGTAACTTGAACTTTGCAGATTTGAAATTAATTCGACGAGCCCAAGTTGAAAAGGTCTTGCTCTTTGGATAGTTATCTTCAAGATAAAACTTGCAACTGCAGAAGCACCGAGGCAAATCCACAACGGCAAAATCCATTCTCTTTTATGTTCAGTCCATAAAAATAAAGCAGTTAAAATAAAAAATAAAATAATTTCAGAACTTACCAAAGTTATTAGAAGAAAAAAATTATCTAAAATGTTATTTCTAAGAAGCGAAACAGACTGAACAAGAAAATTATCTAAATACAAACAGACGAAAAATAAAATTATCCAAATTGCCGTAAAAATTATTCCTCTTTTCTTCATTCCTTGATAAATACGAAATTATTTAAATAGATTTCTGCTTATTTTTTTATGAAAGGGGGAATTAAATTATCCTGTGATATTGTTGCAAGATATTTAATATTGATTATTACAGGAATTTTAAATGTTCAAATTTTCTATTTTTTCTTTTCTGCACTTACAATTTATCCTGTTTATTACTTGCTGAAACTTTTATTTAGCGTTACAATTTCTGCGAATGTTTTATTAGTGCAAAATATTCTGATAGAAATAATTGGCCCGTGCATTGCTGGTTCAGCATATTATTTGCTATTAATTCTTAATCTTTCAACTCCAAAGATGAAATCTACAAAAAGGATTTTTTCATTAATTTTCTCTTTTGGTTTGTTATTGATAATTAATATTTTAAGAATTTTCTTGCTATCTTTACTTTTAATTTCTGGTTCTGCATTTTTTGATGTAACTCACAAATTAATTTGGGTTGTCGGAAGTGTAGTATTTGTCGTCGGTGTTTGGTTCTTGACCGTTAAATTATTTAGAATAAAAGAGATACCTTTCTATTCAGATGTAGTGTCTTTGTTGTATTATTTAAAAGAACATAAGAAACCCAAGCGTCGCAAGAAGCATTAAAATTCCTGCCATTAAAACTCCTGCAGCGATGCTGAAAATACTTTTCTTTCGGTCTAGTCCAAGAATCCACGACACAAAGCATCCTGTCCACGCACCAGTTCCAGGGAGAGGGATTGCAACAAAAATCATCAACGCTAAAAATCCAAGAGCAGAATATTTATTTTCAAATTTGTCTATTTTCTTCTGCATTTTACTTACATAAAAATTAAAGAATTTTTTATACCAAGAATATCTTAAAAATATTTTATGCAAATTGTCAAAAAAATAAAAAATAAAAAAGATAACCAAAATATTTGTAAGAACAATCAAAAAGAAAATACAAGAAATTGAAAGATTATTTTCTATTGCATAATTTATTGCTAACGGCAATCCGCCCCGCAATTCAACAATTGGTAATGCAGAAAGAATCATATAAAAAATAATATTCCAATCCATATTAATCTTTCAACTTTTCATTAGTTTCTCTTAATAGTTCAAGTAAGAATCTTTCTGTTGCAGGAAGAATCTCACAATCTTTTACATAAATGTTATAACATGCTGAACCAACTTGTTCTATTTTTGTTTCATTTCCGTCTAAAATTGTAATATACGTATATCTTCCTAAATCATCACAACTTGCATTATCATCTTTCATAACATCTATTTTTAGAACACTATATACATTCAGTAGATTTTGTATTCCAATATAATCTCCGTTGCAGACATAATCTTTTGTCTGATTCCAAACTACGTTTTTTAACAACCCACTAATATTTCCGTCGAATGAAATTTCTTTTAATGTTCTTGGATCATTTCTAAACCAAATCCTATAATCTGCTTTTTCTCCAGAGTCATAATTACCAACAGTAAAATTTCCATTTTCGTCGATAATTCCAGGAAGAGAAGTTTTATACAGCGTTGTTCCAACCATACTTTTTGTATCGGTTTCAAATGTAATTCCATCAACTTTGAAATGACTAAGTGAATAGTTAATAAATAAAATAAAAAAGAAAAATGCTAAAAAACAAACCATAACTAAAATAATTTTTCCGAATAATTTATTCTGCTTTTTTCTCTGCCCTTCTGCAGAAATTTTTTCTTCTTCAATCCCGCAACTTTTAACAACGGCTTCATTCCCATCTTTTTTAATGTTAAATGTTTCGCAAACTTTTTTTCTTTTAATACTAACTTTTTTATTTTTCTTCACCATCTTTATATTTCTCATTCTTTATTTATAAGTTTTATTGTATCCCAGAAATCTTGAACAAAAATCCGTCAGTGATTCTAGCTAAATCTTCATCTTTCCCTGAAATAAAAACGCAATTGTCTTCTTGTCTTACTTCACTAATTTCTGATTTTTTTATTATGATAAAATTATTCGTGCAATTTTTTATGGGGATTTCTTCATCACATTTTTCTCCTTCTGGACACGCTTCCTGAACTCTCTCGACTATTTGGTTATAATAAAATAAATTTCTGTAAATTTCCATCATCGCGTCGGAATTTTCAGAATAAATGTAAAGAGGAAGATTATCATATTCATTAAGATAATTCAAATCAGATTCAATTTCTTCAGTTTCAGTTGGATTGTAAAGAAATACAAATTGAAAATTTCCTACGTTTGTATTCCACAAATTATTCTCCTTGACAAATTCAAACTCATTATAAATTATCTTTTCAGAATTATCTTCTTGATTATTTAATGAATAACCAATCGTGCTCAGAACCATAATCAAAACCAACAAAATCCCGACGATAAATTGTGTTCTTCTCTGTTTTTTTGCATCTGTCTCTTTAGAAATTATCTTTCTCATAACATAAAATAATTTTTAGATATAAAAATCTTATTAATTCTATATTCTCGTTTTCTTTTACATTGTAACTTTTCTTTTTCTAAAAGAAAAACCCATTTTCAAACTTCACAGTAAAGGATAAAAAAAGAAAAGAAAAAGAAAAAGAAAAAAATAGTTTTATGCAACCATTAATTCAGCGCTTGTAGCAGAAGAACCTTTGTACTTCTTGCCAGCAGTTGTATCAACAGTTTGTGTTCTTAAGTAAGTAGCAGCATTTACAGTGTCAGCAGCTTCGAAACCAGCAACAACTAAAGCAATCTTACCAGTTGAGTAAGGACTTGCAATAGATTGGATCAAGAATTGTCCTGAACCAACACCAGTTTTTTCTGTGAAGTCAGCTCCACATGCAGCACCTAACAAATTAGCAGCAACAGAGTTAATACAACTTCCTCCAACAACAATTAAGTTCTTTGAACTTACAGAACTAACTTCAG
>JALOBN010000043.1 GCA_023228245.1 Candidatus Pacearchaeota archaeon | reverse complement strand
AGGCATGATATCCTCCCTGGATAGATATACCTAATTATATAACAGGTCTTTGCTAAGACACCAGCACCAAATAAAATGAGAGGCCCGTGGTTAGCGAGCCTCTCATTACTAGATGTTCCGATTGGTTAGAACCTTGCTTGGGTGGCTTGCCACTGATTGTAGAACTGCTCATCAGGCTGGCTGGTGACACCACCGTCAAGGTTATAAGGATATCCGGGCATGTGCTGGCGCTTGTGCTGCATCGGTGCGTAGAGCACATTGGTTATCCTGCCGCAGAGCTGTGGCGCAAGCATGATCAAGCGCCATTCGGTCAGCATGCGGATGTCGTGGCACAGGTCGACGTTCGTGCTGTTCCAGAGGAACAATCCGGCGTCAGTGGCCCACAGGCGATTATCGCGTGTCTGGGCGTTGGCCGCAACGGTCAGGTTCTGATCGAAGTACTGCAGGCCCAGCGAACGCATACCTCCCAGGATCGAGTCGTTGAGGAAGTATATGTCCGATGAGTACTGGCCTGGCAGGTGATGCACGGGATCGATGGTCCAGTCGCGCTCAGGCAGATACATGTCCTGGACGACAGGATACCGAACGCCATCAACGATCAGGTATGATCCTTCCATCATTGCGTCGCGCATCCGCACGTTAGACTCGTCGTTGAGGACTACAATGTTGGTCCCGTCCTGGTTTGCGCACCGGTTTGAGAGGTACGAGCACGGCCACTTGCGGGCCAGCATTTCAAACAGGTCGGGAGTCATCGCAAATCGCCACGTTGCAGGAGCAAGACGCATATGCCGCGCGTTGAACTTGCAATACGAGACGACTGCGGTGATGTAGTCAACGATATCGCGAACGTTGCCGTCAATATCGGAGTACGCGAAGTCCTTGATGTCGCTGTTGAGAGCGGTGCAGATCGCGGAGCTGCGTGCGTCTCTCTTGTTCCCGGCGTTGACCCATATCTCCAAGCCGATTGGCTCTTTGTAAGGAGCTTCGTTGGGATCAGCGTTGCTGTTGTTGGTCGGATCGCCTGTATAGATCAGGGGGCCTGCAGTTCGTTGGAACTCCACGGCGACCTCGAACAGACGATTGCCGAGCTCCGTGCGAGCCACTGAAGCACCTTGGGTGGGCACGCCTGCCATCGGGAAGAGAGTGTCGTTGGAGAACAAGTTCTGCGGGAACATCGCTCCGAACGCCAGATCCTCAATCCGATCGCGACGCTTTGCCAGCCGTACAGCGTTCCACTCGCGTGTCTTCAGTCTCTGACGGCCGAACGGAACGGCGAGCGTACAGAGTTTCTTCAACCCAGCCTCGCGGGGATCGGCGCACATCGTGGTGGGTTCCGTAGTCCCTCCTGCGGTAACGCCGGTCAGAGTGGTGAAGAAGTCAGTTACGTGGTCGTCGGCACGCAGGATTGGCAGTGTGCTCAGTAGGCCCTCGGGCTGGATCATCGCCGATAGAATCGGGTGTTCGCCGTCTTCCATCGAGAATAACCCGCCTGGGCCGTGAGTGTAGGGGCCCACGCCGACGCCTGTGGCCTTACGGCCTGTCTTTGGCTGTTGGTCGCCGTCGATGATGCCTAGGCTTTTCAGGGACTGGGCGACCACCTGGGCGACAAGTTCTGCTTGATTCATTGTATAGTCTCCTCGACTAGGTAGTAGTCACATCTGGTGGATTACTGAGGAGCAGCCCCATCTAAGTCAATCCCAGCCTGCTCACCGAACCATCCGAGTTTATCCTCATTGGGATCCTTGGAGGACCCGGCCTTATCGCCAGTCAATGCACCGGTCTGCTTTGTTACGTCAGACTCGACAGTTGTGCGGGAAACCTGAGTCCCCTTCCTCCGATTGTTGATGGCATCGATGATGTGCTTCGGATACAGCGACTTACGGG
Source organism: Candidatus Pacearchaeota archaeon (assembly GCA_023228245.1). Next base: position 18,879 of record JALOBN010000043.1, on the reverse strand, counting down.
CTTCTGCCTCTTCCTTGAGAGCCTTCACGTCAGAGGTTACTATCTGAGTCAGCTGCGCCACAGACTCCTTGAGAGCCTTGATATCTGCCTCCATTGTAACCTGCTTCGCAACTAGCTGGTCGGTATTGACAAGTGCGTCAGCCAAAGCCAACGCCAGATCGTCCTCGGTGACATCTTCTTCATCATCGTCACCGTCAGGAGGCGTCTCTGCAGGAGTTGTGACTTCCTCAGTAGACGTTTCGGTCTGTGTCTCTGTCGCGGCCTCTGTCGAGCTTTCTGCGGCGTCCTTCTGACCCGTCGCCTCTCCCTCTGAACCCAGAGCTTTCATGTCTGCCAACCCTTGATCGGCGATCTCTGCGATTTCGTCGGGGCTAACCTTAGATCCCAGAGCCTTTTGCAGAGCACCGATGACTTCCTCGCGTAAACCTTTGGCTTTTGTTGCCATGTCGTCCTCCGTAAAGAATGTAAGTTCGTTTGCTGCCCACTTATCGGGTAGCACCGTCAGTTCATAATCCCGAAACCTTAAGTACTCCCCCGACACCAGATCCGGCAACAAATATTTGTACCCGTGGGACATCGCCCACTCGGTTTCGGTGGACTCTTCGCTACCGAAGTACTGCTTCAACTGTTGGGCCTGTGGATCGTCTCCCCAATCTCCTCTGGCATACATAAACGGACCCAACACCTCTAAGTGCTTAGCCCGGCCCATCACCATATTAGGCAAGTGCCAAAATCGAAGCTCCGGCATATTGTTATCGGGGTCTTCGTTGGCCCATGCAGCCATCTCCTTCAGGGCTTTAAGGGTAAACCGCTGCCCGTTAGGGTTATCGGGGTCGACGTCTCTATCCCAAAAGATGTTGGTGTAAAGCCCTTCCCATCCAGCATCCCCCAGAGACTTAAATCGCCCCGCAATTAGGCCACGCGATTCAGTCATTTGACACTTCCATCCAACGGCGCTCCACCTCAACCCACATATCAGGATCCGCTAACACTACCATCTTGTTTTCGACCGTGAACGGTATCTTGAGGTACCGATGTATGTTGCCGATCTCCGCGACGGCGTAGCCTTCTTCAGGATAGATATCACAGACATACCAATAATCAACAGAAGGAGGTGCAGAATATTGTTGCCCGTCCGGGCTTGCTTTGTATACTGCAGAGGATACTGCGCTCTCGAATTCACGTAAGGACATCTCCTTTTTACCATAAACGGCCACCAGCATCTTACGTGCCTGCTGCTGTAGGGCTCGCCGCTGCTGGGGGGTTACACCCTTCACAGGCTTACCCAGCGTCTTAATGGCGTCACGCAGCTTAGCGAGATCCACCAGGCCCTTGGAGTTGCGAATTTGAAACATTTCGTCAATAGTCATCGGCGGATCCCTGCCTTCTTACGCAATATAGCGGCGGTAATAGCCTTGTGCATCCGAGGCGAAAACGTCGGTTTGCGAACCCTCATTATCTTAGCAGGGTAATCGCGTTTCTTAATGCCAGGATGTTTAACATACTTAGAGAACGTCTGTGACGTAAAGTGTCTCGTGGTAACGCTCGGTACGTTGACAAGTCCTACGCGCGTCCAGGTCTCTAACGAAAAACTGCGACTACGCTTAACACCAGCTAGCTTAAGAGCCTTGGCACGGCGGGCGTAAATCTTATGACGCTTAGTGCCAGAGCTCACCATAAAGTAGATGAGTGAGTTGGTGTAGACCTTAAACGTAACCTTATTGCCCTGAGTCTTTGGTTCAACGGCAAACTTAGGCTTCTTTTTCCACTTGGACGTAGTCTCCTCAAAGTCCGCCTTGAGATCCTTAGCAAAGGAGTTTACCTCAGCTATCAAAGCATCATAAAGCTCCTGGTCATTAACTGTACGGGCCAGAGGCACTCTAATCGGCTTGAAGGTTATGAGGGTTCTCTGAGGCACTTATACGTCCTCCTGACTATATTATAATGTACGTCATACAAAATCCACAAGCATCACGCCGCCCCTGCCAGAGAGGCCTGTTTAATACTATCATCCGCCCGACCCATCTCATCCGAAGATACTGGTTCGGTATTGGCGGTCCTGACACGTTCTGCAGTCTCGGACGTGGTAGAGGATACTGTCTGGGGAGCATCCTCGGTTGACGGGGTGGCGTCAGGGGTCGACAGGTCTGGATTATCGAGGTACTCACGAGGTAGCACCCCCTTATTAACAAGATAAACAGTGCCACCTCTGGGTGTTATAAATTGCTGCTTAGACATAGAAGCCGCAGCCTCTACGTGAATCTTATCTACATCGGCCTGCGCCCGCTCTTCGTCGTAGTCCTTGGGCTTGTACTCGAATATAGCTCCGCCGACCGTAACACGGTTATTCCATATCCACTCCAGTGTAGATATAAAATCGCCGACGCCCTTGCGCATAGCCTTGCGGTGCTGCACCTCAGCGTCTGCTTTGGTAGCACCACTTTGCGTTGAGGGCCATAACTCACGAGCGTCAATACCGAACGCTAGTGCGAGAGTATACATATACATCTGAATCTCGTCTTCCCACTTAAAACCATCGGGGACGCGGGCAAACTCAAGTAGGTCCGCTTCGATTCTAGCACCCAACCCAGGAGCTGCAATGACGGGGATCGCCGAGAATCTTATCTGATTGGCGTTATTGGCCGACTCCTCAGCTTCCTCCATAGCAAGCTCCACGGCGGACTTCGGAGCTCCACTGATTGTCATAATCGCACGGGTTTGACGGCCTCCTACCTTTTCAGACTTGTAGCGGATTGTATCACGCATCATCCGGGATAATATAGCCATACGACTTACGGCGCAAAGCCCGATACCCCTCGCTTCCTCAATAGCACTAGGGTTGGGGGCACTAAAAGCCACCCGCGTCCAGTGATACTTGATCCACTTATACACTCCCGGAGATTTGTCTAGATACCAAATCGGATACTGAGAGTCGCCCGACCTCCAACAGCGCCCCGCATCCAGATGACAAAGACTGCGGGGCAGCAGTAGGGGCTCACTTACATTGTCGTCCCCCTCCTCACCCAACAACTCTACCATAATCCCGTTATCCTGAGTGAACCAATCCTCCGCAAGCTTTTTGGTTAGAGTCTTGAGGCCCTGACCAAACTCTGCGGTCTCAAACGGTTCTTTCGATATCTTTACAGCATCGTCCTGACCAGACATGGTCCAACCAATGGTAGAGAGGATGGCCTGCATGGTATAAATAGTGCTCGCCATCAATCCGTCGCGCTTCCAGATACGACGAATCTGCACGTCTCTCTCCGGACTCCACCACGCAGGCAGCTCATCAGCAGCCTCAGCCCACTGAAGGATAAGAGGTGAGAAGTACTCCTTAGCCTCGTCCAACCGCCGGGATCTTGACTGTCTACTGCTGCTTATATTGCCCGGGACTGGGGCACTTCGTTTAATGATTGCTACTGGACGGTTCTTTGTCATGATATCACCTCGGTTTTATAACCCAGTCTTCAGGGTTGCCGTAGCTGCCAAGATACATACTTGCGTAACGCATACCATCACATCCGTGGTCATCGACCTTAACGGGAGCTTCCTTAGAGTTATGCAAACCGGTCGTTTTATCGGGAGCCCATGCATATCCTGGGACTTCATCCTTCGTGCAAACTGGTTTACCGCGCTCCGCAAGCTCGGGGTCGACTCGTACGAGACTATCACGCATCAGGACGATCTGGGATAGCTCCTTGCCCTCAGTGCCTCTAATGCGCTTCTGAACCTCCTGGATCCCTACAACCACTGCTTTGTCTGCGGGGGATGTCTCACGCCCCAAATGCCTCTCGAGGGTCGCCCTGTCTTCTGCATCCCAGTCACATACGATAGTCTCAAGTCGGTAGAAATCCCCGTACTCCCTAATACGCTGGGCAACGTCCTCGACTAGCTGCTTAGTCTCGTAAATCTCGCGGTACATGTATAGACGGTCATCGTGATCAACCGCCCACCACTGAACCACCATTGGATTAGTAAACCCGAAGTCAACAACGAGGAACCGACGCCAGTCATCTCGAGGTTCGAACCAGTTGCATAGGTTACGTTTTTCAGTCCACTCGGGATAGATAGCTCCCTCAGCGGCTACCCACAAGCCATACAAGAGACGCTGCTTGCGAACGCCCGTTAATCGCTCAAGGCGCTCCATATAAATCTTACCGCGGGAGGTCAACTCACCCTTGTTGTCGTACAGCATCGGGTTGTCGCGGTGATAGCTGTGCAACATTAGGAGTAACCCCTCAGACTCCTTCTTTTTAATCCAGTGCTGAGGATAGCTGGGGTTACAGTCCATTATAAGTTGGGGATAGGGGAGAATACCGCCACTAAGACGGGTGGATAACATCTCCACCTCGTTCTCCTCTAGTTCAGTCGCCTCCTGGACAAAGATAATGTCGTACTCCGCAGACATGATGCGGGTTGCTTTGTCCATGCCTCCAATTACGAAACGACTCCCGTTGGGGTAGACGTACACCGACCTATTGTTGCGGGCCGGCCCGTCCTTGATAGGGTTCTTCTCACCGAGGATGTCGTCCTCATAGGTTTGAAGTCCTGTCTCAGTCAGACTAGCCCGCGTCTTGCGTACAAACAGCCCACGAGCTCCGGGAAAGGAACTCAGCAGGCTGTGAACTTTATGGAGAACGGCGAGGGATTTACCCGTACGAGCCGGGCCAGAGATGCACACATCAGGTGCCGTCTCGGTTTGAATCTGTTTCGCCGCTCCACGAAAAACGAGTCGCCGTGTCTGCTGCCCGATTCGTTGGGTACGAATGGTTTCGGCAGTGACATCGGCAAGCATCGCTTCCCTAACATCGTCGGGGAGAGTCTTCAGGAGGCTCTCTAAGTCATTTGGCACAGGGGTTGGCATGGGGTTACCCTGAGACGACTAGGCCATCACCGTCAATATACTCGTCTCCGTCAACTTCCTCCGCACCCTCGTGCAGTCTCATAGCCTCTTTGACCATGGTTTGGAGCATCTGGTCAGGATCTACACCTAATTTACGCAGTTCGTCCCGCCAATCTACCGGTTTTCTGTCCTGTTTGCCGTATCTTTCAGGGTAAGTTCGCTCCAAATACCACGCAGCTGCAGTCCAGTGTTGAGGGTTTTCCGCAGCCTTCATAATGCGTTCTAACGCCTCAATTGCGCGGTCAGCACGCGCTTTATCGAGGGCATGAGCGAATCTAACGCGCACATCCTGATCATCGGTAACGCCCTGAGACTCTAAGAGCGACGCCTCACGGAGCCAACGATGTACTGTCCAAGCAGCCACGCCAGCAGCCTGAGCCGCGATTTCAATGGGGGCCCCGACAGTAATAGCCTCAATAAGCAGATCAAATACATCGTCCGTCAACCCTCGAGGCTGGTAGAGGCCCCCGTCTTTTTTGTGGTGCCCGTAGAGTTCGGTGTTCTTAGTCCGCGTTGCCACGTAAAATCTCCTCACGATGCTCGCGATACCACGCGAACGAGGTGTGTTTAGCCTCGATTAGATCAGCAGGAAGGGAGTTTACAAATCTAGTAAACTCTGCATATAAACGCCCGTACTCTTTAGCTTGCTGCCGTCTCTCCGAAGCTCCGATCAGGCGCTCACGAGGACGACCTAATCGAGGATTTCGTATAAACTCCCGGGACATGGTAAATCTCCTTAATACTTATTATATACGATCCGGAGGGATAAGACCAGCGCCTGCAGGCTGGGCACAGAAGGGGTGTTAGAAAATTCCGGAGGGATCAAAAAATCGTCAGCAAAATCGTCGTGAGACTTATTCGATACAACCTCAGAGGCTTACCCCGTTATTTAACCGCAATTCTATAGGTAGAACCCCTACATACCAATGAGAAAAACCTGGTTTGTAGAATATTATGAAAAAAATTAAAGCTAAACGGAGCGAAAGACCTAATAATGATTATTCAAATAATGATTATTACCTTTTCCGTTTCATAAAAAATATTTTATAATTCTCTAATTTTCTAATATGAGAGATATCCTCTAGTCTCCGGCACTTCAGTTTTACGTATAAAATCGCGCCCACGTCGGCGCAGAGAGCGACGGATAAGTCTCGTAGAAAACGGTTAGAAAATCTCAAGAATCGGTATATTTTCAGGATTTTCGAAAAGCTCGAGGCGTTGGATTTATAGAGGGCGCCCTGGGATTAAGCGCTCCACCCTGTGCATTTGCAGCGACTTCAGCCAAAACGTGTTCGGTGCCTCAGTGACCTCTTTATAGGGGACGAGGTCCATAGGTTACCACATGCTATAGTAAAAAAACATTTTGAGAAAAATTTATAATATAATAGTTTATAAGTTGAGACACAACAATTAAAATTAAAAAAGGATAAATAAAAATGAACGACTCAAATAAAATTAAAAAACTAGAAGCTGAAATGAAAGAACTAATAAATAAATACAAGACTTACTATATGAGCGATAAAGAACGCAATGAATTAAGAAACGAGATAGAGAATATCAAAAACACAATTAATTGTATGATCAATATGAGATAATAAATAAATAAGTTGAAACTATATATACAAATAAAGTATATATAGTATATGAGAGATGAGCTACTCATACTGACGATACAGCTCAATATTAAAAAAGGAGTTTATAATGGATAAGACTGAAGTTAAGAACGCAGTTAAGCTGATTGAAGATAACTATATGACAGTAAGTGAGATGCAGGAAATACTCAAACTCAAATCATATCAATATGCGAGGCAGTTCATTCAAACGAATCGATATGAGTTAGGAAATAACACGATTGAATTAACAGGACGTACATTAGTGAGTAGAAATGCGGTACAGCGAGCGTTAGAAATTCGTAAGAGTAAGGGATTGTAAATCTAACGCAACAACTAAATAGTAACGCAATAAGAACTACTATATAAACGAGTAGTTCTTATTTTATGTATTATTAAAATCTACCCTCCCAAATGCAGCCCTCACTCTGAGGCCCTCTATCTCTGCCCCGGTCTCACCCTCGGCCGCCGTCTCTCTGCTCGACCCCGCACCCATCGGCCGCTGTCAGCCCGCTCGCTGTATCGCTGCGCCCTGCTTTGCCGCCGCCGTTGATCGACCTACCCCCTGTGCGCCCGCTGCTGACCGTCCGCCGCCCGCCTTTGGCCGCAGTCTCACAGGTTGATGGCTCCCCAAGGGCCGCCCGCTGAGCTGCGCTATCTCCGTGGCCTCGCTGCCTTTGGCCGACCGCATTGCGGCGGAGCAAGCCGTTTGCCGACGACGTCAGGAAGCCCCTCACCCTGTGCATCCAGCGGCACCCTGAGGTAGCGACCTGCGGAGGCGTCCCTCGGCCGGCTGCATCGGGCACGAGTTTACGTCGGTTTGTCTGTGTCGGTCCGCAAGCGTCTACCGCTATCCCCTGCTATCTGCATCCCGCATAACCTCTCACCAATCACCACCGTCAGACCGCCTGTCAACAAGCAAAAAGAGACCCCCATCGCTGGGGGCTCGTTGCTACGTTGCTAAGCGCTACGCACAACCGAAGTGATCGTGAAATATGCAGTCGAACTCGGCCAGCGTCTCTCGTAGATTCGGCAATGCTGTATTCACCCACCGCATGCCGGCGTCGATCTCCTCTTGCGTCACCCCTTCATTGAACTGCGTTCCGCCGATCACCACATCGGTGTCTTCGTCGCTGTACGTGTTCCCTTCGTAGTCATCGAATTGCGATCGCGTAGCTACGATCCATTCGTGCACGTCGCTTAACGTCAGATGCAATTTGTCCTCCAGCGGCGGTGTGACGTCGTCCCAAATCACTAGCCCTTCGACGAAGAGCGCTTTGAAGTCGTCAAACGTCGACGGCGTATCGACGTCGCAATAGTCCCGATAACAAGCGCGGAACCGTTTGTAGCTGCGTAGCGGTACCGGCAAGTTACCGCGGGTATCAACGAGCAACCCGCAATTTTCGACGTACCATAGCGCATCTGCTTTCGGATCGTCGTAATGACCGTCGTTAAGCGCCGCTTCACTATACTGCTTACCCTTGTCCGTCATCTCTAAGCTATACTGCTTCTTGGTACTCACTTTAGGCTCCTTTATTATAATATACTTCGGTCGTTAATTATATTATATAATATCCCTCGGTCAATTACTACCCCCGGATGCGATCGTTTCTTCCGACATGACGGTGCAAAGAGAAAGAGTAGCAACGTGCTACTCTACTCTCGTAACTACAACTACTACTGGTTCATATGCCAGTCTGCTATCGTCGACTCCAATGCGTCTTGCGACGCGTCAACGACAGCTCGCGCAGCACCCATCGTCTCAGGAGGTGCCATTTTGTAGCTACCATCTTGTTGTAACTCACCTCCGGCAGTCTTCCAATACGCCACCAACGCGTCTAGGTAGTCGCAACAAGCTACCCCTATTGCAGCATCCGATGCGCGATCTTCACTATCACGCTCGACTTCTGCTAGCTGCTCCAGTATGTCTCTCACTTCTTTGATCTTCATTCTGTAACTCTTTCTGTATATACATATTAACGTTAATTATATTATATACTATCCGAAGGTTAATATCTACCCCGTAGCGACGCGTTTCTTTCGCCTCGCAGCCACAAACTGATAGGGTAGCTCGTCGCTACCCTATCTCCTTGCTACTCGTCTGTAGGTGGTGTTGCTTCACCTAGCTCCCACCCCTCAGAGTGTTCACCAAAGTCCGGATCATCGATCGTCAACTCTGGATAGTCTTCATTGAGTCCGTCTAACCAGTTGTCGAGGTATCTCCTATCCATCTCCTTGGGTTGACTGTGTGAGGCATCTGCTATACACCTCTGCCACACTGATACAGTCTCACCTTTGAACGCTCTGATGGGTCCCAGTCCGTTGCGGTTGGGTGCGAATCTCAGGGTCCCTTCAATTTTGACATCCAACACTACACGTTTACCACAGACTGCGCACTTCATTTCGACCTCCTATAAGGTTGTTAAGGTGGATTGTTATAATATTATTATATAACACCCTGAGGTCAAATAATACCCCCAAGCGAGGTCACACTTATGCCTGGGGGTCGTACATTTTGGTGAGCTTGAGGGTACTACCTACAGGTTAACATCCTCGGTGATATCAACATCCTTGTTGCTGCCATCATCCTGGTCATCCCACTCCTCAATACCCAACCAGGCGCTTTCTACCTCTAGGCTACCGTCGTTGCTCTCCTCCAATGATGCAACGATGCTATGCGATACCGTTCTCTCGACGTTCTCAAGGGTCCGGATCTCCTGTAGCTGCATGTAGAGCATCCCCTCAAGAGGCTCCTCCTTGTTGTACCTGTCGATCATCCTGTCAAGCACCTTGTGCAGGCTCTTACGTCCAGCTTCATTGATTCTGTCTGCCATTGTATCCTCACTTTGTATATGGTTGCTATCGTTACTATTATTATATTATGTCGTAAGGTCAATTAATACCCCCAGACGCTGCCTCGTCTTTGGCCTGGGGGTCATCCGAGGTTACCCGCTAATGTGCCAGCTGCCGTTATACCACACCTGACGATGCCGTCCACCAGCTGCAGTGAGTACCGCTACGAGCGTCCTCCCTGTGCCAGACGTCCTAGCTGACTCAAAGTGCCATCTGACACCTGATCGCTTCGCGACGTTGCCGATGTAAGCCTCCAACTCCTGTGCCATAAGCCAGGCGACACGCTCTGTGCGAACGTCGTCATACACTCCGTGAGGTCCGTGGTACCCCGACACCATAAACGCGTCAGCGATCTCCACCGTCGTGGGATCGCAGTAGAGGTCAATCCACCCCCAAGCAAGCATCAGATAGATGAGGCGGTCAGGCGTCTTGCTCTTCCAGGAAATAATGTGGATAGCACCTTCACGGTCCGTGTTCAATACGGTACCGCACTCGGCCTCAGCCAACACGTTGCTGACGTGTACGGCTTCTGTACGAGGATCTGCCTCGTCGGTAGACTCTCTGTTGTTGCTATGCCACACCTTGAGGGCTGTGAGCATCCTGCGGATAGCTTTCCCTTCGTCCGTCAACTCAAGTTTGTAGTTCATTGTTCCATCTCCTTTATGAATCATGGCTTATGGTAAAGAACGTTAGACCCTCAACATCCTCTCGAAACGAGTCTGAGGGTCTTGGGTCTGCGTGGTACATCATTATAACGAAGGCCACAATGATCTCGTGCTGGAGGTCGAGAGCCTCGTAAACCCTGTCCCAGAGACGAAACCCAACGTCTACCAGCACATCGTTCTCACCGTTGAGAATCGTCTCATCGTCCACTGGCCACAGATTTGTCCAGTCCTCACAAAACCGCACATTGATAGAGGTGTCAACAACCCAACCCTCTGCCTCTAGCAACGGCTTAATGCGAGTCAGCTCCGCGTCAACCGCTTTGATGTACTCGACAGGCTTGTGACGATCGAACGGAATAGGCTTAAGGCTATTGACCAGTTCGTCAGTCGATTGACTCGTAGTCTCATTCATAGTAAGCCTCCTGGCTGTAGAATCGTACATACTTGTTCAGCTCCATGTTAATACCAAAGAGCCAATCCGGTACTTCGTGGCCTTCAGGACAGACGAATTGAGCATCATCCACATCCTCACCATCGAAGTCGGTGGACGCTTTGAGTCCCTCGTCTGTGAGGTCTTCGTACATCCAACCACAGACGTACTGTCTATAGCGCAGCTTGGCTCCGCACTCAGGGCAGACTACTTCGTCCGCCTTAACGTAGTCACCTATCTTGGCCATCGTTTCCTCCCGACGGATAGAGCCTTGAGATCCACATAATTGACAATGTATACCTCAAGGGTAGGTCTGTTAGTAATGTCGAATTTGGGTGGCGCCTTAACGGGCGCCACCTTGTTGTAGTATTTCATCGCGCGTCTCCTACATGCACTCTTCCGGATCGAAGTCGTAACCTTGTTCGCGAGCCCAAGCTGCCAGGACCGTTGAGTACTCTAATGCCTCTGGACAGATCAAGTTGTCGAATTCGTCAAAGAGGCTCATGAACTGCTCGTTGTGTCCGTCTGTTGTCGGCAGTAGCACATGGATGCCCATGTCGACGTCGCCTATGCGAAAGCTCAGCCATGCCTTTCCAAGCATGAAGCAGTCATTGTCTCGACTCAGCTTGACACTGTCACTGAGGATTGCATGCATGTCGTCTAACGCGGACTCTACCTCAATGTAATCTGCATCGTTGTCCGCACCGTGGATACTGTCTAGGAGCTTCTTCAGCTCGGCGAGTTTCTGTTTGTCGTTCATAGTTCGGTGTTCTTATTGGGGTAGCGACGATGACCTACATATTCGATACCCCACTCAGCTTCCGCAGCTCGTTCGACTAACGCATAGGCAGTGTGCACGTCGAAGTACTTCTCGGCCAGCTCTCTGTTGTGGATTACGTACGCCACTACCTCGACGGCACTCTCACTTGCCACTGCTTTGGGATAGCCGTGCTTACGTAAGACTTCATATGCTGATTGTTCTAAGGTACGTCTGTTCATTGTGACCTCACTTTGGTTTCAGTTGTACGTTATATAATTATTATAGTACAGCCTTTGGTCAAAATCTACCCCCCAACGCTAACTAAAAACCATGAGAGCCTGTCTCAGTGACAGGCTCTCGTTTGGAGTACTATGCGATTGGATGGTTAGGCTGCGGCTACCTGCTCGTCGAACGCCTCGTCAATCAGTTCGTCCAGGGGCTCCGATGCTTCCTTCCGAGAGGCTTCGAGACGATGCTCCTCACGGATCTGCAGAGCTTTGGCTACTGCCTCACGACTGACCAGCTTGCGTCCCATACATTCGATGGACGTTGAGCCGAGGCCGTACCTGTCCTGCACCAGCATCTGCCTGGCGTACTGATAGGACTTGAGGTTGAGAGTCTTCTGGAGTTCGCTGACATCCATATACTCACGCTCGATCAGAGCAACTGCATCCGCAACCTTGTTACCATCACTTTTGTTCGCCATCACTGACTCCTATTGTTAAAGTGCTTGAGGGTAGCTCACACTTGCTTCCCTGCTCACTCTACTATGATTTTATTATAGAACGACGTAAGGTCAAAATCTACCCCCGAAAGTTAAACAAAAAATAAGGGAGGCCGTCTCATGGCTCCCTTATTATAATAATATAATGAAAGACCTAAGGGTTTGACCACCGATCTCGACCCTTAACGTCACGATCCCTAGCGTTGTCCTTCGGAGTGCCTAACAATAAGTGCGAGGGGTTACAACAAGAGGGATTATCACACCGATGCAGCACTTGCATCCCGATAGGTATCAATCTTTCGTGAGATAGTATCCATGCAATTCGGTGGGATTGTTGGCCTGTTAATGCTACGCTCGTTACGCCGTAGCCGTCCTTGTCAACCCTTCCTTGCCACTCCCAACAAACATCTACGCCCACAGCATTCGGCAGTCTCACACGTGACCAAAATCTATCTCTGGCGTCTAGCACAGAGGCTAAGTCAATTAGCACGCGCTTTCCGCGCATGTAGCCCTTCATATATAACCGCCGAGCAGCTTTGGCCTCTTCTTCCGTCATAGACTTCATGTCGTACCTCCAAGAATTGAAAGGGGAGAAGGGCCAAAGTGAGTGAAAGTCCCTTCTCCCCAATCGTATTGCTCGATCCCGCCGTACTACGGGAGAGCGTCTGGTAACATCAACGTTAGTGGGACTCTATACCATCCAAGCACTGCTCGCGAGTGGGTCGACCACGGTACCTCAACCTCTATCAGCGTAGTCTGCCCTCCATCCGCCCCAACGACATCAATGGCGTACACATCATGCACAGGGGTGGGAGGGCTTTCATATGCACCGGGCAACGTGGTGTCCACAATTTGGTGAACCTGCGGCAAGTATGGTATGAGATACGCCGCAATCAACACCGCCAGCACTACCAGCAGCACAAAGAAACACATCGCCAAGATCCCGCACCCCACATTCTTATCTAGCCTATCCATTGGGTCAGCTTCCTCTCCACAATCTCTGCCTTACGCTTCTCCTTGATGCAGTCTTGGCAGATGGGGTTACCGTTGTCAATCAGGTTAATGCTCACGCGGCGTCCGCACAGGGTGAGGGTGGTCTTCGGCTTCGCAACGTCGGCTGAGTCCCCTAGCACCTCGTGCATAGCCCTGTCAACAGCTCCATAGTCCCATGCAACGTGTGTAAGTCTCACTGCTGCAACCTCCCGATTAGTTTCTCCTGCACTGATTTGATTTCGGTCCGGACGAGTGCAAGTTCTACACCGGACTCGTTAAGAAGCCTCTCGACAGGACGATCAGGAGCTTCGTCAGCGCCTTGCTGGAGCATCTCTGACGCACGCCTCAGATACGTATCCACCGAGCTAAGGTTGACAATGGCCTGCTCTGCTAGTACCTTCCAAGGATCGCCCGTCATTGCAAAGTCTCCTTCCTCACAATGTCGTTGTACTCCCTGAGGAGTCTCTGATAATCGGGTTCGAGTTTGGAGGCCTCCACCCACTTACCCTGTGCAACCAGGGCTACCCTCAGACGACGCAACTCCTTCATCTGATCGTGGAGAGCCTTCAGGTCAGCTCGCATCGAACTCTTCCCCTGCGATCCAGCATTCAGTCCAACACCTGACGAACGTCTCAAAAGTTGGGAGGTGGTCAGGATCACAGGATCCCAGGTACTCCTCCTGGTACCTCTTGTAGATGTCATTCACATCCTCAGCTAGCGGGTCATAGGTGACGTCGCTGCTCAACTCGTCCAGACTGAGGATGACCTCAACGGCCTCGTCAAGTACCGGCTCGCCATCGAGTTGGGACTCGACCCATTCCATTCCTCGATCGGTTGCGATTAACCTGTTTGTCATCATCGATGCCTCCTTGGTCCACGTGACTTCTTATGGGTGCTACTCAGTGCCTTGACGAACGTAGTGATAACGATACCTACCAGCCCTAACGGTATGGTTAAGAGAATGACAACTGTGGCTAGGCATCCTTTGCGGACAATCCTCTGTGCTTCGGCCTCGTCCTTGAGCCGAGCCTCTTCAGCCTTGCGCCGCTTCTCGGCCTCTGCAAACGGACGATCGGCTTCCTCAAGGATCTGTTGCCAGTTGCGTGCCTCTTCCTCAGTTAGTCTCATACTAGTTCCTTTGAGGATCTAATGGGTCAAGAGCTATGAACCCTGACCCAATCGCTGCCGCAAACGCGTCAATAGGCACAGGTGAGTCGCCTGGGTGCTCGGTTGCGAATCGTTGGCAGTATGCGGCGTACAGATCGGTAATCGACGCCATCGGACCGCTGTGGATAGTGACCACATATCCCTCAAGGAACCACAACACTTCTGCAGTGGTATCGTCGAACCGTTCTGCCACCCGTTGCATATCGGCGTACTGTTGGCCCTCGGGTGTTACTATCATTTTTAGTTGCACTAGTCAACCTCCTCTGTGACGATTCGGACAAATTTCTCAGACACTGCGGTGTTGTAAGCGTTGCGCATGGCGTCGCTCTCAGGGATAGCCTCTGTAGCCTCGTCAAGGCTTGGTCCAGGAGCCTCAAGAGGCATCATGCTCAGCAGTGTCCTCATGGAGCAATTGTAATTACCTCCGGCCAGAGCTGTTAGTGCTCCGATTCCCCGATCCGTCAAAACTATGGAGTACACGGTGGGACGTTGAACCTCGTACATATCCTCATCGCCGTCCCACTCGTAGTTGAGCCTCACCCCGCAATCGTGAGTGGGATGATCGACACATGAGGTCTCATTGAAGTCCATGTCGTCCCACTCAACATCGTCGAGGCACATGTCCCTGCCCTCTCCGGTAATGGCATCTATGGGCTGTCTCCAGATCCCTCGACGAAGCACATAGATACCCTCGACTGGTCCACCGCACTCCTGACAGACTACCTTTTTAGTCATTGTCGGCCTCCTTGCAAGGCTCTGCCCACCCAGGAGGGCCGCTGACAAAGTCTGGGTTGTCAACACGCAGGATCATTGGCTGCGCAACTACAGGACCCCAGACACCGTTGGTCATACCTGTCAAGAAGGGCTGACCGTACAGCTCCCAGCCCTCCTCCAGAAGGTCGCTAACATGCTTGTCGATGACAATTGTGTCAGCAGTCACCAACTTGTACCGCTTAGGGTAATTCATTGTCGCCTTCCTTACCTCCAGCCACATCAACGTTCCCATGCCGGATATCCCACTCCTCCTCGTTGGTAAGGTGCCACTCCCCGTGCCAGCGATCCCACATCTTTAGGGATTTGCCTGCAACAGGGTCAACCAGCTCGACGCACTGGCCATACAGAGGCTTCTCACCTGGGAAATGTATGCCAGGACCCGGTTCCCACTTGGGATTTGAGGTCGTGCCGTGAAGCTCGCCATTGAACCATATTTCGAACTCTACCGGAGACTTCACCAGCTCGAACCATCCCCACTCGAGGCACAACCCTACAGCCATTGTTGGAACCCTTGGGAGCATAGGGTACCCCGAACGTCTGAGATACTCAGTCATCAGCTCGGCTAGGGCACTGGCTTTGCTATCCTCGTCATCCAGAGGCAGCTGGAAATCCAGTTCGTCGTGCTCCATGCCAGCGGCGGCGTTGAGAGCGTTCCAAACGTTGTGACTGAAAATGATCGTGGGGTGCCCTGTTCGCCACATCGGCCTCATGCCCAGTGCCACCCCGTGTGCAAACTGCTTGTCGGTAAGACGGTCGATCGTGTTGCCTAGGTCCAAAACCATCATACCTTGATTTGATACTTTGATTCTCATGCGTACCTCCCCACCTTGCGAGTCTTGTGGTAGTCATCCGCAATTTCGAACGCCACCTCGAATAAATCCTCTGGGATTGAGCTGCCATCCTCGTAGAGGTCAAACTCCTCACATGCCTCTTCGGCTAGCTCTGTCAGAGAGACTTCGCCCGTACGAGGGTCGACGAACTCGCTGACAATGCTATCCATGTATGTGCGGATCTTACGGTCCAGCTCTAAGTTGTTCACATTGTTGCCTCACTTTCTGCTCAGGTTTGCGTTTCACATATTATAATTATATGATATCCTTTGGGGTAAAACAATCACCTTCAGTTTGTAAACAAAAGGAGCCACTCGTACGGACGTGGCTCCTTTGGTGCAGTACGGGGGAAATCTACACGGTCTAGCTGATCAGGTCGTCTAAGGCTTCGGCGGGCTCGTCGGGCTCGACGGCTTTCTTGGACTTCTTCGCGGCCTTTTTGGCCTCCTTGGCTTCCGCCTTAGCGGCTGCCTTGGCTTCCTTGTTGGCCTCTGCGTTCTGAGCACGCTCTTCGCGGGCAGACTTCGCAGCGGCCACGGCCTGGCGATGGACGAGAGTGCGGCCGAACAAGCTGGTTGCGCTGGAACCGAGTCCGAATCGATCTTCCACGATCAAGGTGCGAGCGTACTGATAGCTGGTAATGCCCAGCTCCTTCTGCATGGTCTTGACGTCCATGAAGTTGGCCTCAATCAGCTCGACTGCGTTCTGCTCTTCCCTGGTGATCATTGTGTCTGGCATAGCTACTTTCTCCTTGTCATAGTCTGCGACTGCACACTTATATTATAACCTGGCTCGTCATCGAAGACCAGAGCCTAGCTATCGTCTAATGAGAATCGAACTTCCAATCCCAGCACTTCCGCTACTCGCTGCAAGAGCTCAATGGACTGCTCTTCCGGCACTTGGAATCCTTTGCCCCATTGCCACTTGCCCTCCTGGTCGAGCCACTGCTTATTAAGGCTTAGGACGACCTTGGGAGGATCCGAGGCTACTTTCTCGGACAGTTGGATCTTGATGCGGTTTCGCTCATTGAGTTCAACGTCGGCCTCATTGAGCACTCGGTAGCTATTTGACGGCATGATCAGCTCCTTCCGCTAGATTATTAAGGTTCCCCGTACTCTACACTACAATATTATTATAGTATGTCACGAGGGCAAAATCTACCCCCTAATGTTTATCAGTTTTAGACCTCTTGAGTCTCTCCAGTTCGGGCATAGGCTTGCGAGGGCGGCCCTTAGGTACAAACCCACTGTCCTCAAAATGGTGCTCCTGTGGTAGCCCCTCTAACAAGTTGCAGAACTCCTCAGCCCATATTTCAGTCATCATCTCGTTGGCAGCTGTAACTATATTGTGGTCACGTGTTAGTACCGAGCCACTCAGTATTGCTCCTGCGTCTTGCAACAACTGCCTCGACCGGATAAGAGGAAAGTAACTGACTATCTTACCCGCAGCGGCCCCTCGAATCGTAGGGACCGCAGCACATATCGCCGCAATAGGACGCTCCAGGGCCGCAAATGCATCTACAATTGCTAGAGCCCTTTTATCGGACCAGTAAGACTCAGTGTCGTAGTGGTTACCCGAAATTACCATGAGCGCGTCGAAAGACTCGGTTAGAGCCTGTAGGTCCTTTAGGTCGTCTAAAGTCCTGGAGATTCGGTTCGGACTGAGACTCTCTTCGTCTTGGATAATGTAGTCTGTCGATACAACCTCAGAGGAGTGCCCTCGTTCCAACATAACATTGAGGGCACCCCAAAGTTGGTGCTGGTTGTATCTACGTGAGCAGATGACCAACACGCGGCTATTCACGTCGATTTGCTCCTCTTCTTGATGACCTCAGGAGTCAACGTCTCGATCTCCTCAATACGATCCTGAAGTTCGTCAGACGCAGTCAACGACTTCAGACGCCTCTCGTCACTCGGCGGTTGATAGTCTGGGTTGGGAGTCCCGTCGTCGTTGAGATCGAGACGGAGCAAATGAATCTCTCCGTCACGCACGAACAGTTTCACGGGAAGGTCGTGACTTTTGATGTATGCCGTCAACCCCGCCGATAGTCCGGTGACCGACCTCTGAATACCTTCACGGTCCATACGAGCTAACACCATCCCTGAATCCAGGAAAGCCTTTAGGATAGGATAGCTCACTCTGCCCTTGCGGGGCTCACGAAAGTTGGGGATGTCGTCCGGTGAAACCTGAATGAACTTAACCATTTTGTTCTCCTTTGTGAACCTAGATTGTCATTTCATTGATATTATTATAATCTAGGTTCTTAAGGCAAAACAAGCACCTTAGGTTTCTTTGATTTTTTGGATACTTTGTATCCTTAGTTTCTTCCACTCGTCGAGATGCACAGCGATGTCCTCGAGCGCATCAATGACATTACGCGGCTGCTCAGCAGGGTCAAACATCTTGAGCTGAGCGGCCAGCATCCTCAGTACACTCTGAGGCTCCGCAACGATGATTTTACCGGCGATGACCTCATCGATTAAGCGCGCATCAGCCCAGACTAAATCATGGTCAGCGTAGTCGACATCGAAGGTCACTAGGCGTTGGCTGCGTCGTCCGTCCTCATCGGCATCGTACTGAACCTCGGGAGTCTCTTTGATTGCTGCAACTGCCCATCCCTTGTCAGAACCTCGGTCCCACAGGCTTAGCACAGGTTGTTTGACGAACGGCGTTACGTACTCCTTAACGGACTCGATGTCTTGGGCCCGTTTAGTTGCGGAGCCTCCTCTCGCGCGGGGCGTTGCGCTGCGGATGGCCAGGAAATCCTTTAGCTCCGAGAGGATCACCCTCGTATGTCCCTCTTTGTCTTTATGTGAAATCAGTCCCTCTTTCTCGATGTACTTGTATATCTGAGGCGGATGTAGCCCTACAAGCTTAGCGGCCGCTGAGACTGAGAGTAAATCACTGTCCTTGGCCATTGTGTGCTCTTCCTCTCTCCACCATATCACGAACGTTGTCTGCATGATCACCTAAATATAAGTGATCGGGATTGCAGCACGAGGGGGTATCACATGTGTGAAGGACCCAGCGCCCTTGTGGGATATCTCTTGCGTTAGATATCATCCATGAAACCCTAGAAGCCGTTAACAAGTGGTGCCTTACCGCGAATACTCCGTAGCCTCCGTGAGAAGCGAAAGGGCCCTTCCACAGCCAGCACTCTGAGGTCCCGA
>JALOBN010000099.1 GCA_023228245.1 Candidatus Pacearchaeota archaeon | reverse complement strand
GTCCTGGCCCACAGCCTCGCCTTCCACGGCGTGAAGTCTTCGAGCTTGCTGTAAATCTCGTGGGCGAACTGCTCCACGGTCATGTTGTTGGCGTTGGCCTTCTTGAGCTCCTGAAATATCGTCTCAAGCGCCGTCTTGTTGACCTGCGTGCCGGAGTTGAATATCAGGTCGCGCAACTCGGCTTCCAGCTCCTCATCCATGTAGGAGACCCAGGATGTCGGGTTGTCGGCCTTCAGCTCTGCCTCATCCAGCAGGTTGCCCTTGCTGGCCCTGATGCCGGCCTCCATGGCCCTGCGGAAATGATCCTTGTACCAGGGGTAGAAGTGCCGGAAATACCGCTTCGCCTCGACCTCAATGTCCAGCAGATCGGACACTTCCAGGTGCATCAGGTCGTTCGTCACGCTGGCCTTGCGCTGCACCTCCGCAGCCTGCTTGGCGAGGTACTGCTTGGCGAGGTACTCGAAGGACCGCTCGCGGGTCTTGACGCGAACCTCAAAGGACTTCCAGAGCTGCTCCTTGCGTTCACGATTGGCCCAGAATGAGACCTTGCGGCCCACCACGGCGCTTTTGTTATCATCCTTGGATGATTCATCATCCCCATCCTCATCCTCGCCCTGTGCTTCATCCTGGGCGTCCTGTAGGGGTTCAGGGATGGGCTCCGGCTCAGCAACCTGCTGTTCCAGGGGGATGCGGCCAAGCTGCACCAGGATCACGTCAGCCTCGGGGCCGTACTCGCCGTACCCCATGGCCAACCGCTTCTCGTTGACGGTAAGGAAGTCGCAGGCTGTCAGGTAGGCGAACTTCTGCGCCCGATCCTCTTGCAGCGCCTCGATAGCCTCCGTGTCGAGCTTCAGCACCAGGTCGTCGCCATACATCGGCACCAGCCAGGCGTTCCACTCATCCACGATGAAGCTCATCATGGGAAGCACGATGTCGGTGTACAGTGAACGGCGAGCCTCGCCATAGTTGCTGTAGGTCTTGGCCTCGCTGTCTCCGATCAGTTCAGGCGCGACGCCGAACACCGAGCATATCTTCCTGGAGTTGATCTTGTCGCCCTGGAGCCAGTCGAGTTCCTTCTGCGTGAAGCTGAACGGCGTGAACTTGAGACCGCCCTCCATAAGCAGCGGCTTGCCGGCGTTCTCCGATCCGCTGAACTCCTCGTTGACCAGATCCTTCATGCGGTTGAACTGCTGGTCGGTGAGCGAACCCTCGATGACAAACGCCCCCGCCGGCCTCATGTCGTTGGTCAGGATCTTGGCGTTCCACGCGTCAGTCAGGTTGGAGATGTCCACCCCGCGAGAGGCGGCAGCAACCATGCCGTAGCCGTAGTAGTCATCGAGCGGGTGGAACAGCTTGAGATGCCGCACGCTGTGGTCGCGCTCCTGGGCCAGCAGGAAGTCCTGATACTCGGAGCCGACCGTGTACCGATAGCCGCGCACAAGCTCGAAGCCCGAGCCAGGAAGCACCTGCACCCTGTCAGGACGCATGGAGTACATGAACCTTGGCTCCTGCATGGCCTTGACAACCAGCGGATAGGCGTTGCCATTCAGCAGTAGGTAGCTGACGTGCTTGGTAATCAGCGTCCGCTTGCTCTCCATCTTGTTGGGCCTGGCCAGCAGGTCAAGCAGCGGGTGTTTCTCTATCTCGTTGCCCTTCTTGTCCTCAAGCTGAAACTCTATGCCAGCAGAAGTCTTGGCAATCAGGTTCACGCACGAGAACACCGCCATGCAGTTCTTGTAGCCGGCCTCCGACAGGTCGGCGAAGGACTTCTCTGTCCATTTGACGTCCTGATAATTCGCCTTGTTGATTACGACATGGGTTGGGTTGTTTTTCTTTTCGATGTTGAACAGGCGACGCCAGAATGGGGTCATGCGAGCCTCCGCAGGTTGGGTTGCGCCCGGAACACGTCGAAGGTGATCCCATACCGGGCGGCGTCGAGTAGATGATCTTTGTACTTCACAGGCATCGGCAGGGAATTGCCATTGCCATCCTCTTTCCACTTGTAGGTGCGCGACTCAGCGATCAGGTTGCCGGACTCCGGGGTGAGGTGAATCTTTTTGGATCTGAGCAGGTCAATGCCGGCCTTGACTGACTCCGGTCCCTTGTCGGCACCGACAGCGGAGATGCCAGCCCGACGCAGTTCCTCGATGGACTTCTGCTCGGCGCTGTCGCACACAACCATCGCCCCGCCTATGCCATGGCCATTGAGAACCATTACAAGGTCGGCATTGGTCAGGCCGGTCTGATATAGGACCTCTTGCAGCCAATACTCATCAGCCTTGCGGTGGATGCGAACACAGGCGGCAGGGTCAACGGAGAAACCGAAGTCGAGGCCGTACCAGACATCATCCCACGCCATATCGGCAGGCAACGGCTGAACGTCCCAGTTGTAGATGCGCCCCTTGGCAGCGGCCCATAGCCCCAGGCCATAGATTTTGTACATGACCTCGTCCTGGGCCTTGAGCGCTTCAAGTTGGGCGGCATACCGCTCGCGCACTTCCTTGATGGGGTTGTGCTTGACGGTGGAGACATCCACCTTGACATCAACGTCGTCGCAGTACGGCGGCACGTCGAGCTTGAAGAACCGCTCCTTAATCCAGGGAGCCTGAACTTCGTCGGGGTTGAACGTGCCGATGATCTGATGATACTTGGGCCCGGGTTCGCGGAGGCGTAGGTCGAGTTGCATAAAGTCATCCCGGGTGAACTCCGTCATTTCCTCCAGCCATTCCCCCGTGATGCCCTTGATCGACTTGATCTTCTCGGGGTCATCGAGGCCGTCGAACAGAAGCTGATTGCCGCAGAACGAGAACACGCGGTCGGTCTTGTCGTGCTGGTACTTCACCCCGTTATCGGTCAGCACCCTGGCCATGACTTCCATCACTGACTCACGCACCCTGCTGCGGACTTTCCGCAGTACCAGGAACCGATGGCCGCCTTCCGTCATGCAGCGGTAGAACAGCTTGCGGGCGGCGAACTCCGTCTTGCCCGAACCCGCACCGCCGCAGAGGATGAGATAGCGCCGCTCGTTCGTGAGCAGGGGCTCGAAGTGAGAGGAAATATCCGCGCCAATCATTCATCAACTTTGTGAACCCGCACCTCGAACACGTTGCCGAGCGGGTTAGATACCTCGATGCCTTGGATGGGTTTGCCCAGACAGTATTCAAAAACCAACTTGACGGCCCACTCCACGCCACGTTCAGCCAAATCCCACACGCGCCCCATTACCTTTGGAAACCTTGTTGGGGCTGGGCTCAGGAATGCCTCGTTCAATTCTTGTTTAGTAACGGTGGCCTTGTTTTTGGTTCCCTTTTTGCGGCCAGGGTTATTCTCAGTAAAGCGACCACTATGGTCACGATCCACCGTTGATTTCCGTTCTTCTGCGGCGCTCACTGCACCACCTCAGCCAACGCCACAGCTATCTTCTTGTCGGCGATGTGAACCTGATTTATCGCCCGAAGTATCTCATCCGTGGGATTGTCAACATCAATGGTGAGGCGAACCGACTTGTCGCCAGAGACCAGCGACTTGATGACCACCGACTTGATAAGCCCCAGGAAGGCAACCTTGTTCTCTTTCATTGCCCTGGCGCCCTCAGCCGCCACAGTTCCCAGGTGATCCCAAAACCGACCGACATTCCCCCGGTGCCGTAGTGAACCTGCGGACCGATGACAAGCTTCTTGCGGTTGGCCAGCGCGGCCTTGTAGGCGCTCTCGGTCACTGAGCCAAGTTTCGCGGTCAGCGCAGCGATGCGCTCATCGCACTCCTGGGCCTTGAGATCGAACTTCTCTCCCCACAGCCTGTCGTACTCCGACAGTTGCGCGGTATAGTCGGCGTCTATGGCCAGGATGTAGGCGCGGGCATCATCCAGCAGCACCTGACAGCCGGCGAGATCCTTGACCTTGGCCTGCGCTTCGGTAAGCTGCCGGTGCTTCTCTACCACCTTAGCACTCAGGTTCTGAACACCTTGCCGTAAGGTTGCCAGCTCCTGATCCTTGGCGGCGATCTGCGGTTGATACTTGGCCACGATAGCGGCATCCCTGGCCCTTACCTGCGCCATGGACCTGTCGGCCATCATGGCGGCAATAGCGTCATCCTGTGCGCGGTCAAGCGCCATGAGTAGAGTCAGGATCACGCCCACAGCCACGAACAGGGCCAGCAGGGGCCAGTTGCGCTTCAGGAACGACGCCACTTATTGTCCTCCCCTTTTACCCACCCGTGCTTGACCATCCACTTCTCAGTGATGTTCGCCGGCTTCATGCGAAGCGGACGCGGCTGGGTGCGCTGGGCTGCCTTGTACCCGTCGCCCCTGATCCCCTCTCGCTTGTGCTGGCCCATCACATCCCCACCAGCGGCTCATCGTTATCCTCAATGAACCCGATGCACGATTTCCCATCCCTGGTCTCTTCCAATTCATCCAGGCGCTCATCGGTTTCATTGAGCCGGTTCTCGTGAACGGCAAATGCAATTTCTAGATTCCGCAAGCGCTTCCACAGGGAGATGAACTTCACGAGACCCCCTCCGCGTGTTCCCGCGCTATATCGCCGGCGGCAATAATGAATGAGCCGACTTTTTTCAGATCAGCTTCCACGTGCATGTGGAGGTTGTCGGTTGCGTGCCCCTCGGAATCTATCCCCTCGATGACAATGTCGAAGTAGGGCGGCAGCTCAACCTTCAGCGCCGCCTGAAGCACATACCAATGGCCCGGGGTCTTGTCGTGGAGCCTGATGTCCCAGGCAGTGTTACGATAGTGGAACGACGTCTTGCAATGCTTCCCGTCATTGGCCGACGTGATGGTGTAGTCACAGTTAAACCGCTTGGCGCACTTATAGAGTGCGGCCAAAAACTCGAAGGTATAGCAGTTGAACTCTTTGAATACTACGCCCGGCTTAACGTGGATGACTTGCGTCATGCCACAAGG
>JALOBN010000042.1 GCA_023228245.1 Candidatus Pacearchaeota archaeon | reverse complement strand
CTTCAGGATCTATCAAATGAATGGGCTTTCCATAGCTCGGAGCTTCGGCCAGCTTGATGCTCCTGGGAATGACGACCTTGAAGACATCATCTCCGAGAAGCTCACGAACTCGCGTGATTACCTCTTTCCCCATTTTGGTTCTGGCGTCGTACATGGTCAGCAAATATCTTAGCTTCAGATCCTGGCCTAGACCCTCAGAGATCGCCTTTGCCAAATCCAGGATCATCGATAACCCTTGAATCGCAAAGAACTCTGTTTGGATTGGCACAAGCACGGTATCGCTGGCCACCATCGCGTTAATAGTCAAAAATCCGAGGTTGGGCGGCGTGTCGATGATGATGAAGTCATAGGCATTTTGAGTTTGGATCTTTGGTTTTAATATCCTCTCTCTGGCGATGGATTTACCAGCTATTTCCATCTCTGCTTTCCCGAGTCGCTTATCTGCGGGGATGATATCTAAGCCGTTGATCTCTGTGAGCGTGGTGAGCTGCGATAGGCTGAGATCGCCCAGCATGGCCTCGTACATGGTGTTTTCAAAATTATTGATCGCTAGATGGGTTGTAGCCGATCCTTGGGGGTCCAGGTCGATTAGTAGGACTTTTTTCCCTTTGGCCGCAAGACAAGCAGATAGATTAACTGCTGTTGTGGTCTTGCCACAACCTCCCTTCTGGTTTGCTATTGCTACTACTTCCATGCATTAAGGATTAATCTTTAAGACTTAAGAGAGTATCTATTAAGGATTAAGCCTTAATGCTTAATGTAGGTAAAACCTATCTTTAGACCGGGTTGCCCAAACAGCACCTAGGAGCCGTCTAGCATCTGGAGAAAAAGAGGGGCGGATGTATCGCCTCTCCCATTTAGGCTTATTTTCATCCACAATATGATAGCTGGAAGGCACTTGCAATTGGCATCTCATCTCGGGATGGATTGCAACCTTCCCGTTCGTTTAAATAATGTGCTCCGACGAATTCTTGCAATTGGCATCTCATCTCGGGATGGATTGCAACGGTGTTGTTCTATTAAACTTTTGAGCGCCCTTAGTATTTATAGCATCATAACGGCTTTATCTTACATGTCTGTAGGCGTTTTAAGGTGCTCTGGGGAGTCCTCAATGAAAAAATGGATTATTTCGTCTCTGATCTCATTATTGCTAGTTGTTCCCACTGTATTAGGGCAACTTGATGTAGATATCAAGCGCAATACGCTTTTTACAGGTGTTCCTATGCAGGTTATATATTTAAGCCTCGGCATTCTTGCATTTGGATTAATTTTAGTTATTTTTACGGGAATCGTCGCACTTAAAAAAAACGCTGGTTGGGATCAGGAAGCAACTCGTGTATTCGCAGTTTCTGTAATAGTCCCCGCGGGATTGTTTCTAATAGTTATGGGATATTCTGATCAGCAAATAGCTCCTATGTTTGGGTTATTGGGGACCATTCTTGGGTATCTAATTGGCAAGCCGCCATCGAAAGGGACTGATTCCAATTATTAGATTTATGCTGTTATTTTACCCGAAGCGTCGACTATATAACATATCGCGAATATATTACAGAGCGTTGGAGGCATGTGTATGAGAGTGGGATTCATATTATTGCTTTTTATTCTGCTTATCGTATCATTGACCCTATTTGGAAATGCTGTAATGGATAAGCTACAAAGTAATAATACAAGCATCAACAATTCTGAAAACAAATCATTATTAGCGGATATCTCACGTTCTACGGAACGACTAGCTGTATGGGATACGTATGGTCCAGCGACTATAGGCCCTCCCGATTTAGTAATGTATAATTCCGTTACTGAATATATGGAAGAGGGTAACAAATGCTACGATAATGGTGATTTTGCAGGTGCTGTAAGATTCTATGAGCTTGCGATTCAAGAGAGTGATCTGTACCGTTTTGATGACCCTTGTGCTGTTGGAGATATTTGGTTAAATCTCGGCACAGCTTATTTTAAGCAGGGAAAATACGAAGAAGCAATTATTGCTTATAACAAAGCGGTTTCGATAAACCCTGAATCGTCTAAAGCTCAAAAAATGGTGAATGAGTGCCTCAAGAAAATTAATCAAACGACTTAAAACTGCTCAATTCGAATTATCTCTATTTTTGAAAATCAATCTTAATGAGTTTCTTGTGTGGATTGGTGAAGATATGTCGTAGAACTACTTCTGCATAGAGATAATACTGTTGCCTTGTACCGTTTTTGGTACACGCTTCAGCCAATCGGCAACATCAAAGCTTATACTCGTTTGATACAATCAAATCAAGAGAAAACATGGTAAAAATCGGCTCTTCATACATATAGACTATGAAATATTCGATTCTGGAGTGACCTTTTGCAATCGCTACCTTTGGCCAAAATCAGAGGTTGCAATCTTGGCACAAAATTGAGTCGCTTGATAATGTTAATTTAATCCACACATTATTATCAATATGGTTTTGGCTCAATCATCACTATGTTACGCGATGGCTCTTTGAGCGTATCGATTTTGTGATATGAAGCAAAGAATAGGTAATTTATAAATAAAATTCTTCTGTTTGGGTCATTTCGGTGAGGGAGGACTGGGTATCTAGGGGAGCACGGCCACGCTCTCCAGCCTTTACATACTTTCTTTTCGACTTGCATAGCTACATTTTACAGGCCTTAAAGGGCCTTTTGCTACAACGCTCTAAGCCTATGTATATCGAAAACGGCCTTACCCCCTCCATCCTCATTTAGTTCTATGTCATTTTGATTGATAATTAAAATAAGGTCATAGAACTATATTACCGTTCGCAGGAGGGGAAGAGATCCCTAAGGCCTCCCTCTTCAAAGCCCTGGCCCGCTCTTGGGCCTCCTCTCTGCTCATCTTACGGGAAGAGCCCAGGTAAACGTTCCTTAACTTCCCTCCTTCTCTCCAGGAGGTCATATAGTAAGTGTAAGCCTTCGGCCCAGCCTTGGACTCCTTAACCTTCCTCTGCTCCCATACATGGAGATCCTCCAGCCTGGCCTGCAGCTTCTGAGCCTGGGCCTGGGAGAGCCTCTTAGCTGCTAAGGACTGGAGGTTTTGCACTGTCACCCTGGCCGTTCTCATGGTTGCCGCCGCTTCCTTCTGGGTCTTCGCTCTCCTGGCCAGATCCTGGGCCTCCTTCTTCAGTATGGCCGCGATATATTATATATAGAGGAAAATCACTTTCCTCAATAAGGTGGGCACAACAATGCAGATCTTGAAAAAGCTGGTTTTTTTAATAATGCTATTTCTAACGACTGGATTTTTATTACAGTTAACTTCCGCTGTGGAAATGTATAATGCCACTGTTGTTGATATGCAAGATTTATCCACAGAAGTTTATGATTTAGGAAGAGATTGCTGTCCCAAATATTTTCCTACTGATTGTTGGCACAAAAATTTTATAATTAAGCGGGGAAATGCAACGCTAACGATTCCTTTTAAGGCGATTAAGCAAGCTGATTTTGACTGGATATCAAAGCCGCCAACTGCGAAAATAATTTATATTAACGAGGAGATTATAACAGGAGAACCAGCAGGCTCCTGTTCCCTGACAGGAAATGCTGGATTAGCGCAATTTTCACAGGCGGTAGGCGAAACCAAAAGAGTAATCTTTCATCAAACAACTAACACGAGAGAAGCAGTTTATCCAAGTAGTGATGTAACACAAACACCTCCTGAAATTGATATGAATGAGAGCAACCAAAGCAATCGTGAAAATGTAATACCTCCGAATGAAAATATCTCAATATCAAATCAAATAATAAATCAAATAATTTATAATTTATATTTGCAAATTACGCTGTTAGGCTTATCTATCTTCACGATCTACGAGATTATAATCACAATCAAGAAGCGTAGGGAGCATATACCTAAACTGCCTAAGAAGTGATCAAATGGGATATGATATATCCTCTTCAAGTTTTATTTACCTGGCTCACGGCTCATGAAAAGCTTATAAGTCACTTCCGTTCTGA
The DNA here is from genome assembly GCA_023228245.1 of Candidatus Pacearchaeota archaeon. The sequence continues at coordinate 17,577 of JALOBN010000042.1, read as the reverse complement.
AAGCTTCTTTTCAGGCTCATTATATGGAAGAACCGTACTTCACGTTGCTCTAAGAGCTTTTCTTAGCTTCCTGGGGGGAAACCTTCCGCAAAGAGTTCTATTGCATTTTGAGATATATTGGAATAATGACATAGAAAGCATTGATGAATTTACAATTCGCACCTAAAACTATGAAAATTTCAAGTATTTTCATGGTAACTTAACTAGGTGAAGAGTGAGGGGTTTGGCCTGCCTCCCGCCAGCTACACATACTGGCCTATCCCATCCGAAAATAGTCTGGGAAGGCCTAGGAAAAGGAGAAAGAGGCCTCAAGATAATATTATAAATAGTCTTTCTGGGCCTAACCCTCTGATGTTGCGCTCCAGGTTTAATTTCACTTTATTGGCGCTATGGGTAGCGATTTTTCGAGATCTGGCAATTGTCGATAAATCATTCCATAGTGTAGTGGAATGAGTAGTTAGCCTGAAGCAATTTTGGGCTTGTTAAGTGATAGCCTGAAAATAGGAATGCGTTCTGTGAGTTACACGCACTTTCCCGTAGGTATTTGAGGCCATGCTGTCAACCTGGGCGTGCGGCCCAAAGCATACACCATCTCTTTAGGGTGAGTTGGTAGCGTGCAGTTTGATTTTTTTTTGCATAGGTGGCTTTTGCCTGGGTTCGATATTGATAGGACTCATCGTGCTTGCCCTGAATATCACCAGAATCAAAGGCTAATAGGATATGTTTTTCACAAGCCTCTCGCAATAGGTCGCATGCTATCGGTAGCATTTTTGAGGGTATTTAAACCCATCCGGTGAATATCGCTATCATTGGACCTAATTTGTTAAAATGTTATCCACATAAATGCATCTTGTTGCGTGGACGCACCATTTATGTATGGATTATTCGTGATGTTATGATTAGCGTATCTCGCCTCCCTCCACTGGGCGCTCTAGAATTGCTCGAAAAATGTCCGATTATTTTCAGGTCCATATCGGCTATTGCATGTGATTATGCGTGGTCTAAATAAGTCGAACTTTTGCGGCCTCCGAAGCTCCTCTAATGTGGTATTATGATACACTATTCAGGCTAATTCTTCCAGATTCCATCCAAAAGTTAGGCACGAACATCCATTTTTTGAAGCATTTTCTTGCACTTAATCGTACATGATTTGTCATGCCGTCTGGGTGCATGAGATTGACTTATGCGCTCTCAACAATCTTGATCTCCTCTTCAGTAAGTTCGTAAAAGCTCGCTAAATGCCTGGTCCAGATATCTTGATGCTATTCATCATAGAATTGAATACCTGCAAGGTCTGAGCAGATGCCGGAGCTTCGCCTGTCTCGCCTGAGACTTCAATGGCGCTCTCCAAGGAGTTAGATACTTCTCGCGCTCCAGGGAAGAAGCGGAAAAATCCAGTTACAGCATTGCTTGTATCCGTTCCCAATGCATCTTTATTCTGATCATAGCCCACATAACCGGGGGCATCTGATATAGTCATAGGAGTTATGATTCTTTGACCCATAATTTCAGGCATTATAGAGGGTTCCGTCCTGGCTTTGGGTATAGGATTTGGCTGTGGACTAGGGTATACGTACATGGACGCTTTTGCTAACTCTTTCTCATCGGATGATATTGAAAACCCATAAGATTTTAATTTCATGATATCATTTACGCTTGGAGGATATACCTCAACATTATAGGTCTTTCCGATATCTGGAAGCACAAATGATGCCTTATAACCATCACCTAGGTCTATATTTGCATTTCCTGCATTCAGTTCTACACATGCTGCTATCGAGGTGGTGGTAGTAAATAGCAGTAACATCATAATCCATTGTTTCATCAATTATCACCTTCTTACAATAGGATCAATTAGCTGCTGCTCCGGTTGTCTCTGCGGTCATCATAACTTTTAGAGCTACCCTCTGGTTAGCACTGGTATCTTTTATATCTAGACCGGATACCCAACTCTTCTGACATGTCAACGTGCCAATTGCGTTGCCGTTTATATCTTCAATAGTAATTAGAAGATCTCCGACTTCGGGATAATTATTGACTATGGCCCAGTAGACCCCAATAATACTACCAACGTCTTTCATGATGGCTTCAGTGGTTCCAGATGCACCAATATAGTTAACTGCCACTTGGTACGGGGTAATACTAACACTAGGCGCGATTATACCAAGGTTATATTGTGAATCAGAAAGTATGTTCTCGCTGGTCTTTTCCATCAACGAATAGTCAGTAGAGGATACATTTGGCGCAATGATGCACATAGCCAGGACAAACAACCCAATGACCTCACCTAATTTATTTACAAAATTCATATTACATCCATCCATATCTTCTTCCAAGATTGCAGAATCTAACGAAATAGGTTTGGGTCCAATATTTACAAAAAAAGAAAAATAGCCGGGCGGATCGCGTGAATCTGTCACGGTGCAGAGTTTCCCGGCCCGGCGTTGCTTTAACAGCCGGCTGGCTTCCTAGTATGAGGACGTACATATGTGCCGTCTTTTCTGTAATATCCTTTTACCTGGATTGGTGTGCAATCAGATGAATGACCTGAGTAACTAGACGTTGTTGAACCTGATGAAATTGCACTAGGGGATGTCGAACTTGGTTTCGGATCACTTTTGATATTGGAATGTGTAAGAATCGTGGGATTTTTATAGAAACTAGCTTTTGTTCCTCGGTTGTTGATTATATAATTGACGACTTTAAGAGCTTCGATTTGCGAGGGTTGTCTTCGGTCTATTATTTCAGACAGATCACTCTGATAAATATCGAAGAACACAGGTGCGTAAACAACACCTTCTATCGGGGATTCGATGAAGATACCTATCCAGCCATAGGTTACTTCGGGATAATAATATGTCAAGTTAGAGAATGCAATAACTCCGATCTGTTGGGCGAGGTATTTGGTGTTTTCAGAATTCGCAGTGATATTGTATATAACGCCATCTGTAGGCAGCACTGAAACATCTATCTTTTTTACCATACCAGCATCAACAAATTGATTACTAGAATTCTGAATCGCCGCAGCATCATCGAGCGTTATAGCACTTACCATAGGTGACAGGCAGAAAAGCGCTACCATCACCAACGCTATCAGTATTTTCATTATATCCCTCCTTATCTTCTCTCAAGATTACGGGATCTAACGAAAAACCTTTTGATCGACCTTTTACTATGTGATGAGACCTTCATTATGTCGGTGGCCAATCAACAATTACGGGTTCCCGTTCCATTCTCATGCCGGCTTGCGGCCCACATAATTTGGATCGCTGTATATCCAAGCCCCTGATCCTGCAATTCCTTCAAGGCCTGGATTCAATTTCTGTAGATTCTCCATTACATAATTTGGCTGCGTATCAAAATCATCTTTGGAATATGGACTGATAAGCCATCTATATGTGGCTATACCGTCGAGGTTGTTTATGACCAACACTAAGCTGCCTGCATATCCGGTACCGGCTACGATCTTATAGTAAAGCTCGATGATTCTCCTAACATCTGCCGGAGTGGGATAGTCTCCTAGCTGCGTTGAATCAAGGGTAATGTGTGTTTGGCCATTGGTCATTATGACACTTGGACTAAATGGGGCCAATCCTAAAGAGCTGCTTATGACCTCTTCCAGCTTAGCGGATGCCTCTGCATACTGGTTGGCAGCAGATGCAACACTTACCATTAGTGCGGTTGCCATGATTGCAATAAACAGCTTCATCGATTCCCTCCATCATCTTCTTCCAAGATTGCAGGATTTAACGAAAAATGTTTGGGTCAACAGGCTTGCCTATTGCCGCCAGCTCCCTGGCGAACTCTTCCCGGTTCAAGTCGGTTATCTGCTTACGATTTTACTGATATGCCCAATCAGTTGGTTCTCTGAATTCTTCTATCTTAAGCTCATCATAACGGTAGCTACTGTATGTGTCGCAGTGAGTCTTTAGAAGTTTGTTATAATTTCTAATGGCTGCGTTGCATTGAGCAATTGTTCCAGTAAATGTGGCCTTATCAATTTTTTCAGTTCCATTTCCATAATAATTCGCTTCAAGCACTTGTCCTGCCACTTCCGCTCTTCCTGCTTGCAAGCCACATACTAGATACGTCACCACGGTATCATTATAAAAGGTGGGATCGCTATCATATGATGCACCTGGTCCGATATAGTCTCCGTACTCATCTATCAGGTCACTCGTGGAGCCAGGAAACGCTATCACCTTTAGCTCGTTATAACGCGACTCATTGCATCTGAATTTTAGAGCTTCGTTGTAGTTGCTAATGTCCTCCCTAGAATAAATTGCTTCTATTTGTCCGAGCATTTGTGCCCTTCCAGCTTTTCGGCCAATTGTCAAATCAAGTATCATGGCGCCGTTCTCTAAGTCGGTGCTGAGTTGATCAAAGGTACGATTATCATATGATGAATCAGATGTGGAAGCAGCCAGGTCAATCCCTGCGTTTCCAACATACAAGGCAAGTGCCAAGAACGCGATTATTGCTATTCGTCTCATTAATCCCTCTTAATCTTATTTCAATATTGGAGGTTCTAACGAAAAGGGTTTGGGTGATTTGATCTATTAAGCAGGATGACATTTCTTGCAAGCTGCATATCCTGCAGCTATCGCGCTGCTAGCACTTGAGAAGCAAACCTTATGCTCTGGGTTAATCTTCGGCACCCATGAACACCCCGGCACGTGGAACTTATGCGTATTACTGTTTCCGATATAATCACAAGTACCAAGTGAGTTGCCACCCGTTAAGGTGCTTTGGGCGGCAAGCTCCACCACATCATTGGGATGCTCAGCACCATTGGACAGTGCTGGCGCAATCTCCAATGAGATAGCCAACGACAGCAGTATAAGACTTGCAAGTATTATTCTCTTCATAAATTTCCCTCCTCTTTTAAGGAGACGAATGTTCTAACGAAAAACCTTTGGGTCAAACATGTAAAAGCATGTAGATTTCTACGACAAGATAAAGAGTTAAAATAGTATTAAACTATTTAGTAAAACATGAGCCTAAAATTTAATATTAAAGGTTTGATGATAGCTATAATGCTGTTCATTCCGGTAGGCGTAGTATCAGCTAGTGTTCAAACTTTTGAATCTGATATAGGCACCATTGAGATAAATCTTCCATATACGGTCGAATCCGGAGATATTTCAAGGTTAGTTATGCCGGGAACGACTAAACCCATAATTGGCATCAATTGGCAAGAATCTGCTCTTTCTAAGGATTTACAGGATTACGCGGAGGGTTTTATCGGCCCAGGGAATGATTTTGAAGAGATGGTAACAGATGATGGCAAGCCAATGCTATTCAATGTCGAACAGCTTGGTAATGATATTGATGGAAATCCCCAATACAGGTTTCGAGGTTTCATAGACTACTCTAAAGAGAATGGCAAGTATATCATAGTTCATGGCTACAGTGATGTGCGTTATCAGGGCAAAACCATCGCTACTTACACTAAGGACCAGTTCGTTGCAATCTGCCAATCTTTTATCGTCAAATAAACATATCATGTGGGAGAAGAGGCGGGGTCTCTTCTTCCCATATATCTATCATTTCGCTCCCTTCTTGCGGTTTGTGCTCCTTGCCACAGCTCGCAGATTGGTTATGCGATTGCTTCCACCGTTGGAAATCGGGTTCTTGTGGTCGCATTCTCTTTTATCGCCCACTGTAAGCCCTACCTTTGCCCTTGCAGCATTTCGCTGTGATCGGGCCGCTATTTGCTCAGGTTTGCCGTGGTACTCGCGATATTCCTTTTTGTAGTCACGTTTTGTAGTCATGCAAGCCCCACTTCTGCCATTGCTTTCTTCAATCTGCTCTTGGCCAAATCCTCGACCCTGGCCGAAAGTTCCTCTTCCATAAATGGATCGAAAAATCTCGATATAGCCGGCCCCTCTTTGGCGGCCAGCTCCCGCCGGGCGTCAGTCCGCAGCTCAGCCATGATCACGCCCTCGGGAGTCGTTGGGCCTTCCTTGGGCAGATCTGTATCACCCAAGAGCCTGGTGCCCTGCAGAATGCACTTGGCTGCCGCCAGGGAGGCTTTAGGATCACCACTGCCAAGATGCAGCTCTACAACATCCAAAGCATGATTGGCCAGGGATTTCAGCCTCTCGCGGGCCTCTGTCCACATCTCGAACCTCTGCCGATTCAGCTCGGCTATGAAAAGGGGATCATGGTTGCGCCACTCCCAGATAGTCTGCCGGGCTACGCCCACGGCCTCAGCTACAGCTCTATCACTTTGGCCCTGCAGCAGATGTTCAAGGGCATTAGCCTGCTCTATGGATAGCTGTCGGTTTTTGTCTGGTTTTGTCATATGTTATCCTTAATGTACCCAACGCATATATATTTTTGTACAATAAGGAAAATAGATATATCAATGTACAAAGTATGCCATCTTTACGTCAATTTATTTCCTCACAGGTACCTATTCATTATCTCCAGCTTTTCGGCCTCGTTGGTTGCCAGGGAGATATCAACCACGGCTTGAATTTGGGTTAGAACCATTCCGGCAAGCTCATCCACAGATTGTTCGCTCAATGCGTTGCCTTTCTCCAACTCTGTAAGCTTGTCTGCTAAAATTGCCATAGACTGCCGGATCAATTCTTTCTGACATAATTCTCACTTTCCTGCTAATGATCAAATCTCTGCAATAATACATTTGCACATTGCACGTTTATTGCATCTTAAACGAAAACAAATGCGTCGATGCATGTTTATATCTATACATTTTTATTTATGTTAGGCACTTGCGTTTACCTCCAGAACATTCGTGTGAGTTTAGGAGACTGGGAAATGGGCCTCTGCTCTTCGTTTATGCTACTAATTTCGTATTTGTTCAAGGTAATCCGAGGTCTGCTTCGGTCTTCTTGCAGGGTCAGAAACCCATCTAGGACAGATATCAAACGGCCTCTTATCTGCTGGCCGTCCACCTTGCAGACAATGCGTTTGCCTTCCAGCTCCATGAATGGATCGGAGGAGATCTCCGGCGCGGGAAGTCTCATGCTACCTCTCCTAATCGAGCTTGTGCATCTGCCTTTGGCGGTTCTGCAGGTGCACCGTCTCGCCGGCACCTTTCACAGATATAGCCGCCACCATGATAGCCGATTGTGAGCGGATCCTCAAAGTGCGCACCACATAACCGGCAAGTGTTCCGGCTCCAGCGTTGCACGTTAGCCTTGAACGCCTGATAGCCGGGATCCTCTTTACGGGAATGAGGGCCTATCGTTGGAATAGCGACAGAATTTGGGGTATTTGCGACATTTTCAGAATCGCTATCAGCAGGGATTTGCGACAATAGCGACATTTTGCTTTGTCGCGATTCATCGCTATCATTAGCCACATTTACCGAATCACGACACGTTTTTCTGAAAAAGAGAGAGAGATAAATTTTTTCGGGGCCCTCTCCCTCAGCAAGGATGCCCTTATTTTTTATTTCCTTATACATTCTCTTAATATCTATGTCGCTATTACTAAAGAACTCTTTAATTGAGTCCTTTAACGAATAGGACGTTTTTTCGGCCATATATTTGCGACAAAGATTTTTTGTCGTGATTCTGTCGCTATTCAGCGCAACGTCTACTGTATCTGTTATTTGCGACAGGGCTTTTTGTCGCATCTCAGGCTCTACCCAATATCCATATGGCATGCCTGGAGCGGTTATCTTTTCGCGGCTCACTATGCCCGCTTCATAAAGATCCTCAAGGTAGCGCTCAATGGTTCGCTGCCCTTTGCCCATCTCTTTGGATATGGTGGGCGCCATCTTTCCCGGCCATGCTTCGGGAATTGCTTTGAGCACATCCACCGCCCTGGCTGATATCTTGAACTCCTGTCCTTCGGCAAAGTCAAACCAAACTTGCGCCGCGGTGGCAAGGTCCTCATAGACGGCTAATACGAACTTTCGACCATCTGAAAGTTCCATGATAGGTCTCTGAAATTGGTTGATGAAAGCTGAGATCTTAATCAGCCTCATAAACTGCCCTGTACCGCGTCGGTCTGCCCCGTTGGGCTCATGTGGATCGAAGGGCACAAGTACCTCCCTCACGCCCTCGTCTCTGAGGATACGGACCATTGTTCGAAGGATGTTTAGCTTCTCATCCGTACCATGTGTCATGATAGCGCCCGCCCTGGCATGCTGCCTTATTGCCGCCCTGACTTTCTTTTCTTCTTCCGGGGTCGGGTCGGAAATTGACGCAAGGAAGGCTCTGCTAGTGGCTTGCTGCTCCATGTCTCTTAATGGTGTTACGGAGGATGCAATAACCACGGGTCGGTGTTGAACTACCATCTCCATAACCTCACCATCTACGACCGTAAGGTTTCGGGGAGTGACATTGCCCTCGTTCCTGAAGGTTTTCAGTAAGGGGATATGTTCGTTGCGTGCATCGTCAATGTAAACGATAGCATCCTTCAGCCTTTCCGGTGTTTTCTGAGCTAGATAGTAAAGAGATTTTGGCGATGCCTCCGAGGTGACAATAACATTCTCTTCTGGGAATGTCTCCAATGCGGTGGTAGTGTTTGCGGATTTGCCGCTCTGAGCGGATCCCACTACATCAGAGTGGAACCTATCGTCCGGGGGTAGATATGTAGAATAGCCGGCCATTGTGATGACTCTCGCCGGGGCTTCGCCGCCGTAAATCCGCCCTTTGACATAATCCAAGTGTGCGTCTATCGGGCTCTTGTGCTCTAGGATCTCATGGGCCGCGGCGACTGTCTCCGGGGAAGGTTGCTCCCTCTCGGGCTCTTCGGGTATGATCTCCATTTCGGGCTGATCTTTTGGAATCAGCCTAATATCCATATCAGACGGTATAAGCTGCTTGTTGTTGTAGTTCTTCAGCATCTTGTAGACATCTTTGTACTCCTGCCTTGATAGCCTCTTACCGGCCCGGACCTTATCGGCCATGGCCTTTCCGAAGGTCGTATCCAGCTTATTGAATCCCTGCCCGTCGGTACTGCTTGCGCCGTCGCATCTATCGGCTATGAAAAGAAGTGCATCCTCAAGGGTCGGGCCGGTTTGGGTTGGGATCTCTATTCCCATCTCTTTGGCCGCCTTGAGCGTCTCATCATACTTGCTGCTCATCGCAGGCACCCCGGCTTAGCATCCTCACAGCGAATGATACCTTTTTGAACTGCGATCCATTCAAGAGGGCCGCCGCCGCTCTTATGCCTGAAGCAATGCCAGCAATTTTTCGCGGTATTCACAGCGAAGTTCTTGCCAGACTCGCTACCGTGTAAGGGGTGAGATCCTCGGACCTCTGCCCCTGCTCTTTCCTTGATGTCCTTCGGCCAACAGATTGATTCAATGGGGATTGAATCGCCAATTGATGATCTTCCAGACTTGCGCCGCTTGTGCTCTGCTTCTTGTGTGTTGATCTGATTGAGCGGGCTTAGGATCTGCAAGAGAGCATCTTTTGTGATAGTGGCAATAGGCAAGTCCTTGATGATTTCGTATCTGTTGCCGTTCGGGTGAATTGAGTTCGGCCCAACTACCTGCTGCCCCATTGCCTGCAGCTCTCCCAGGTGGAGAGGATCGCCCTCGATGTCCTTCAACTCAGGATCCTCTAAAATGATCTTATCCTTCAGCTCCTTGCAGAGTAGATAGAAGTGCAATCCACCTCGCCCGGTCTTCACTGTGAAGGTCTCAGGCAGCTCCTTGATTATTCCAAGAGCCTCAAGCCGGGCAATATCATCTACATCAAGGACCACAAGGGCACCAATGCCGGTGAGCACGCCGTAGTTATGGCCTTCAGCCAGATAGCCCGCTAACGGCGCGTCGTTAATGGCATAGTTTGCCCCATTGATGCCAGACCAGTCCTTGCCCTCTGGCTTCTTTTGCCCATTGATGATAACCGTAAACCTTGCGCCGGGCCTCTCTCGGAGCTGGGGTGGGATCTTCTGCAAGGCTCTGATAAAAGATGGATCCATCTCAGCACCGTTCCGGTGCAATTATCTTGGCAGGTTGAAGTTCGATAATTAGTTTACAAGCTGCGGGGTTGACCAAAACGCGAATGCCGGTCTTCTTTTCAAAAAGTAAGTTTTCCCCGATAATAGCTATCAATTTGCCAGACCATCGGGTGCCGTCGTCGATGATATGGATTATTCCTAGTCTATCCTCATATGGGTTAACTGAACCCAAAGGCTTATCTTGCCGTATTGTTTCCTTTATCATAAGAAACCTTCCTAGCAGGTGGTTTCAATTCTAGTGACGGCGCGGGCCAACGCGCCGTTGCTCTAACTTTCCGTTACATAATCAGTTTTTCATTCATCCCATTCGATCCGTTATACAGATAATAAAATGGAAATTTCGGCTTAAATAGCTAATTGTGCCAAGGCGAAATTCATCGATTTCAGACACAGAAGTTGAGCGTTTTAATCGCAGTTTTGAGTTTTCCTGCGCATTTTAAGGCATTTTTCGGCGTGTGCTTTCCATACGACGGTGCAAAGTTTTTATATATTAGATGCGAAAATCGCTATGCTTCGACTTCACCTCCTGGCGGCCAACGTCCTCGACCTGCCCCCATGGGGAGCCGCCCGAGCTGCTGAGGGGTGAGCCTGGAGCCCCCGAGGAGAGCCGTCCTGCACCTGCCAGGGAGCCGAGAGAGAGAGCTGTTCCTCGCGCACAACGACCAGCCGGGAAGAGCGATGAAAATTATGTTATTGGCGGCAAAAAAGCGCCAAAATAGCATGCTTCTCTTTCCCTTATTCATCATTACCCGAGCCGATTGTCGTTTCCTTATCATACTCACATTGTGGGCATTTTATACGCACAGTAAAGCCATTATTGTAAATCCATCCATCGGCCAGATATCCACACTTGGGGCAGGGCATGGGCGTGCATATTTTATCATCTTTCATACCCTTCCCATTGATCATCGTCATAAAAAGTTTGCTCAGGCCATCCCCGCCGCCTTCTCATCACTTGGTACCAGCTAGATAACAATTGTTATTCATTCTGTCGTTTTAATAATGATTTTACTTAAAATTCAAATCCGCACATTTAATTGGTGTAAGGATGTAAAGATAGTCAGTTAATCTATAATGTTCAAATTTAGATACTTTTATTCAATTGATTAATTATTAACTAACTTAACAAAATTTTATTTTCAGTTTATGTCAAATAATTAATCCATAGGAATTGTTATTCTGATAACTCACCCATTCTACATACTATGAGAATAAACTGAATTGGCCGCCCACACCCCTGATGATTGGCCTAGAAAAGTACTCCAAAGAACTTTTTGTTTTGCTGATAACGATTTTGAGCATAGCGATTTTGGAGGTTCAAGCGCATTGATCTAGTAAATAAATGATGTGAGTTAAGATGCAGTTTTTGGGGAAAAATGCTGAAAAATAATAATTAAAAAAAGCAGATAAAAGCCTATTTCGGTTATTTAAACCGCCTCCCTTTTAGAGCTTGCTGAGCTTAAAAAATGCGATGTGCTTACGCTTAGGGATAACATCAAATGTGTTCGCCTGCATATTATCGCCACGCTTTTGTTTATATATTGCGACTTGACACCAATTGGCTTTATAATTAGATTTGAAATACTTTTAAATATAACATAGGGTATACGACGTATACATGGGCGAGGGGAAAATCACCGTAAGCGCCAGAGTTGACCCAGAACTCCTAACCTGGGTTGACGATCAGGTCGATAAACAACGATTCAGAACTAGATCCCACGCTCTCGAATACGCATTACGCGTTCTCAGGCAATCCGAAAACGTGAACGAAACGACTGCTTAAACAGAAGAGATAAAAGAACTGGTTCCGGCCAGGGTGTTCCCGCACCCTGACAGGAGAAACTCCGCTTGCAAGGAGATTGCGTATGGATAAAGTAGCCTTAGCTAAGATAAATAGCTTTGCGTCCACAGCGACGCGAAACGATATTGTACCGCCTGATGATCCTATTCTTGAAATTCCCTTTTCAGAGCTGCAGGCCCTCTCAAATTCCACTGTGGCCTTGTTCAATGACATCCTAGACATTGCCAGAGAAGAACGGCTAATAGACAAGAAAGATTCAGCCGAATTGCTGATAAACGCCCAAAACACAATCAAGAATGAGAAAAGCCCTATCCAAAAGCTTATTTTGCTCAATGCCTACATAAGAAAAGCTTTCAAACCCATTAGAGAGGCCATAAGCCGAAGGCCCGCCGCCAATGCTGCAGAAAGGATAATTCAGGCTTCCACAAAGATCAAACTTCGCGCCGTGATGCTCTATGAGCATGTAAAGACCATCGCGAAGGGAGAGAATAGAAAGAAGGATTTTGCTTTTAGCTCTCCTGATGTCCGTACTTTCCTGGCTGGCAAGGAAGGCCAGGCCCCTAGCCGGCGTGATGCAATCCGGGCAATGGAGAAGGCAGAAAAGCTTTTTCCGGCTCTGAAGTGTGAGCACACGCCCAACGACGGAAGAGCCACAATGCGCCTTGTGGCTAAAGTTGATGATTTAGATTATTGTACTATTATAAAAGAATACCGTGAACGTGACAATTGGCAACGGTTCAGAATGGGCGAAGTACTGCCATTTATGAGCTGAGGATATAAGGTAAAACATTAAAATTTATCGTAAATATATAAATCCAAGAAGGATAATAACCGTTTGATGCTTGCTTTAGTTGATCCGCTAATACCGTTTCGGTTTCGTTTCTATTATAATAGAATTTGGATATTATTTCTTTGGCTGGATCGATGTACTCTTCGAACCGTTGCCAAATGAAACGATTAATTCTAGAAACCCTGCGCGTTCTGGAGGACTGCCGGATGGTTCTCATGGCGCATCAGAGCCGGGCCGGAAAGAAGAGTCAGTCGAACGACATGGCTTTTGCGCCGCAATGTCGTCTATATTGATGATATTGGCAAACCGTCTTCTGATGATGATAATCGGATAATCAAAAAAATCAGCAACGCTAATATATTCCTTGTGTCAACGGTGAACCTAGATAGAAAAAGTGAGGCAGTAGGAATTTGGCTAGCCAGCAGGAACTGGCTAGCCGAAAACACAACCTAGGTAGGTCGTATTGCAATGAGTGAGTGGAACGGCTATATCTATAAACTTTACCATGAGGTCTGGGTGATAGTTGAGCCTTATACGGTAAGCCTAATCGCTCATTTCATCATCTTCTGCCTTACCATGATAGCCTTAGTCCTCATGCTAGCCATCTCTTGGTGGGTTGTTTCCTTCTGCGAAAAGAACTTGAAGGTGGATCCTCTCGCGGTCAAGGTTCTTGTTGGTGCATCTGACCTGCTGATTATAGGGCACTTTGCGCTTTATCTCGGGCATGGCTTGAGTTTGTAGGCCAAGGCAAGACACCTTTAGCTAAACAAGCGATCTATAGCCAGTCCTTAGCTATCATCCAGCTAGAAGATCGTTGATCCAAGGGCATTATATGAATTATAATATTTGCTGTATAAATCAATATCTGCCAGTTTCTTATGTAACGACTTAATATTATCTCATGTGGTCAGTTACATAAGAAATGCATAAGAAGAAACTTTTATAAGTATGTAAGATACTGATCTGAGTTATGCGAGAAAAGAGAAACCGAGATCAAATTAAGGCTCAAATTCTCAGCTTATGCCAGGAAGACGCCGCCAATAAGACCAGGATCGTTTACCTGGCAGGATTGAATTTCAAAACCGTGAAAGGGTATTTGGATTTACTGCTTGAAAAAGGACTGCTTGAAGTCATTCCCGGTGAGAATATCATGTATAAGACGACTGAAAAAGGAGAGCAAGCTTTAGAGCACCATAAGGCGGTTGAAGCGATCTATTCTTAGGTCCACCAGCTCTTAGGGTTGAACTCATTATTTTTGAAGTCCTTTATCACCGCGTGGCCGGCATCCACAAGCATCTTGTTGAAGTTCCGGCCATCCTGCAGATAGCAGACTGCCACCCATCGGGCATAAGAGTCTTTGCCGGTCTTATCATCGAGGTCTAGGGAGACGAATGTATTAAGGAGCCATGTTTTCGTATAGGCTGATGCCTTCTTTCCAGCTTCGCAGGCTTTCGGGCCGCGAACCTCGGGCGTGTCAATGTCTGCAAGCCTGATCCTGATCACATCATCGACCATAACCCGCGAATCGCCCTCAGTGACCGTGACATCAAATGTGTCACCGTCCACAACCTTGGAAACTCTTCCCATGGCCTCATCCGGCGCGCCGGCTGCCAGGGCAATCAGGAGCATCATGGTCAGCATTAAGAAGGCTTTAGTCAGTCTCATGGTTTCATTCTTATCATTGTATGTTATTCAAGCTTTCCATTTATGGAAAAATGCCCTATTGATATTGTTTTCCGGCCAAACTACTTAACCTTACATGTAGAATATGTTCGTCATGGCAGGAGTTCTCAGGCAGCTAGTCAGGCCACAGAAGAAGGCAATGAGTCAGAAGGCTATGGAGCTGGAAGCCGCCAGGGAGATCCTGGCTGAGGTGTTTGGTGTCAGGCTCTCGGAGGTGGATGAGATGATCTGGTGTCGCTTTGAAGCCGCTAGCTCTGATGGTGTAGTCGCTAAAGAAGAAGGGTTATGGCCTGCAGAGTTCTGGCTGAAAGGATGAGAATGCTTGTCTATCGGCCTGGCCAGCCACTACCGCACAGCTGCATCCTGCCGATAAGATATTTTAAAGTTTAAGTGCAGATTCTTCAAGGACTTCGTTCCGGCAGGATATGAAATGAAAGTGATATACAAGATTACTTATCCAAACGGCAAGATCTACGTTGGCAAAGATCTAACAGATACCATTAACTATTTTGGAAGTGCAGACAGCGAACTTATCGAAAAAGATTTTTCACGTGAGCAACGACGTGACTTTACAATCAGAAAAGAGATACTTTGGGAATCCAACACAGCATCCGACAGTGAAGTAAGTGCTAAAGAGGTCGAATTCATTCGAGTTCTCCGATCGAACAACCCGGATATTGGCTACAATCAATGGCCGAGGCGCAACGATAAAAAAAATGCTTTGAAAGGGTGCCAAATTTAAGTTGATCTGCTAATTCTGTTTCGGTTTCGTTTCTCTTATAATAATAACTATTATTTTATTATATAGACATATACAAAAAATGATCTTTGCCAAAGGCAATGGTTATCTAACTTTTTTCGAGGACAGTCCACTATTGCCTTCTCTGATCTAATAACTCATCTATTTTAAACAGCAGTAGATTTAGTGCATCATCATGATCATCTCGTTCTTCCATGAACTCCTCAATTGTTTTCGATATAGGTCTATGTGGCACATGCGTACTTCTTGGGCGTGTGCCCATCCTTATTCGTTGCAATTCTGCTTGGTCTATGATCATTATGCGTATGGAAAAATCATTGGCATCTTCTTCCTTATATAACTTATAAGGAGCCTCGGAAATTTCGGCGAAAGTCTCACTTATTTCTTCTCCTTCTGTAAGCGTTCTCAGTCTTGCAAGTCTCTCTCTGATCATGGTTTTTGTTTCATCTGGCATTTCAATCTCTCCTAAAATCTATTTGCCTGCATCCACAAGCGCCTTATTTTATTACCTTTTTTGATATTGACATCCATTATCATCTCACTTCCAGAACTGCCACCATCCTTTTTTCTTGATCTCTTCATCACCGGGCTTCAATGATAGCTGGCTGATGCATTTGGTAAAATTTGTGAAAATAGTAATACGTCTTTTAAATGCCACGTTTGGCGCAATACTCATCAAGTGATATGTATTGGTCCTTTTCTCTCTGGAGCTTCCTGTATTGCTCATCTGCATAAGCCGCCAAAACATCTTCTTTGCGTGCCATCCTATATCATGCCTAAGCGTTCTTTTATGGCTCTGATATCTGATTTTACCTGTCTAAGAGTCATTCCGTATCCTGGTTGGATGTCCTCCCTCAGGCCCTTGATTTCTTCCAGTACCTGGGGGATTGTGTCGGTATTCTTCCGCACTGCTTTTATGTCCTCGCTAATCCGAGGGATCACGGCGGTATTCTCTTGGATCTTCAGGAGTAACGGTATAGCTTTATCCAGCTGAACAAATGAGCATAGCATGGCCATCTCAATGGTTCGCCCAACGTCGCCGTCGTAGGGCTCAGAGGTCACCTTAGAGACTTCGGCCAGCTCCGGCTTATTCTTCTCAATGGCCTGTAAGAAGGGCGCAATTCTGGCTTCGTCTCCTTCCACCAGGGCGATTACCTCTTGCTGGTCGTTCTCTTCCCAGTTGTAGGCAGACAATCCAGGCAGGGCAAGGTTCATGGCATTTTTTAGCAGGAATACACGGTAGCCCACGTCATGCACTTTTGGCCCGGTAATCTTGATTTTTAGTTTCATGTTCTTCCTTGATATGTATCTATAAGACTATTTGATTGTTTCCTTGATTTGGGAATTTGGTTTTATCGCCAAAACTGCCACCCCCCCCATTTTTCATCACTTCTTCCTGGCTTGGTGGTAATTGAGGTGTGATCTTCTCCGAGAGCTGGTAATTATTCATTTCCTCATCCCTTCTCGTATCTTTTGCACCAATTCGGGATAATCACGCTCTAAGCCCTCTTCGATCCAGTGGCTTGCTACTTCGCTTATAGAAAACCGGGGGATAGTCCCTTTCAAATACCACATGGCTGCTGCTATAATTGGACTCCACACGCCTATCATTCGCCGCTTGCTATTTGCAGCCGCTATTGCCTCATCAATAAGCTTAATGTTTAATGCCTTAAGGCTTAATGTATCTTCACTTAATGCTTGCTTGCTTAATGTTTCATTCCTTAAGGCTTCTGACTTTTTCGTCTTAATGTCGCCAAAAACACGGTCCATTAAGTCCCCGGTCATGCGATCACCTCATCAGCGAGCTGTGAATATGCTTTTGCAGCCGGCGCTTCAGGATCTATCAAATGAATGGGCTTTCCATAGCTCGGAGCTTCGGCCAGCTTGATGCTCCTGGGAATGACGACCTTGAAGACATCATCTCCGAGAAGCTCACGAACTCGCGTGATTACCTCTTTTCCCATTTTGGTCCTGGCGTCGTACATGGTCAGCAAGTATCTTAACTTCAGGTCTTGGCCTAGGCCCTCAGATATCGCCTTTGCCAAATCCAAGATCATCGATAACCCTTGGATCGCAAAGAACTCTGTTTGGATTGGCACAAGTACGGTATCGCTGGCCACCATCGCGTTAATGGTCAAAAATCCGAGGTTGGGCGGCGTGTCGATGATGATGAAGTCATAGGCATTTTGAGTTTGAATTTTTGGTTTTAGTATCCTCTCTCTGGCGATGGATTTGCCAGCTATCTCCATCTCTGCTTTCCCGAGGCGCTTATCTGCGGGGATGATATCTAAGCCGTTGATCTCTGTGGGTGTGGTGAGCTGTGATAGGCTGAGATCGCCCAGCATGGCCTCGTACATGGTGTTTTCAAAATTACTGATCGCTAGATGGGTTGTAGCCGATCCTTGGGGGTCCAGGTCGATTAGTAGGACTTTTTTCCCTTTGGCCGCAAGACAAGCCGATAGATTGACTGCTGTTGTGGTCTTGCCACAGCCTCCCTTCTGATTTGCAATTGCTACTACTTCCATGCATTAAGGATTAATCTTTAAGACTTAAGAGAGTATCTATTAAGGATTAAGCCTTAAGGCTTAATGT
>JALOBN010000098.1 GCA_023228245.1 Candidatus Pacearchaeota archaeon | reverse complement strand
GCATACATGGAAGGCCTGATGGCGGGCTATCGTTTCGGCTACCTTGCCATCGATGGCCAATCCAATGCCAGTGCAGAGCATGAGTATAACCATCGAGTAGGTGAGTTGAATGCATGGATGGGGCAGGTGGGCTATGAGGGTCCGAGATGGGGGATGTTGCCCAAGATCGCCATGCCCGAATTGCCGGAGATATTCAGATGAAAGCTATATTGATATTGATTGTTCTGTTCGCGCCCGCACTCGCGGATCAACGCGATGGGAGTAATGGCGTACCATTTTTGACACCAGACCCCTCTCTAGTGACCACTGATGCCTTCTATCGTGGAACCGGTTGCCAGTATATAGGGCCGGGCCCCATGTCTGCTTATGTGCTGCCGCCCATCTTTGGCGGGCCTGTGATCGAGCCGCAAGAGAATAAGTCTTGGATGGACCATTCCGCACATGACGCCAAATTCGGTGATATCAGCATCACCGTCGGATCAGCAAGCGATCTGTCTGACTCTCAGCTATCCCGATGGCAAGCGCAAGATGTGAAAATAATCGACGGGCAGATACAGTATCAGCCCGATGGAAAAACGCCAATCCGGGTCATTGGCGATAACTATTTAGCAGGCGCGTAAGGCCAATTCGCCTGCTTAACCTTCTCTTTTCGTGCTTCTAATGCGGCCTTCAGAGGCTTCAATTCGTCTGAAAATTGCTTTAGCGCCCCTTCAAAACCTTCCGGCCACGTATCCGAGAGTGCTATAATCTGATAAGTCCTAAGCCCCTGGACCAGACATTTGCCCCAATCTTCTGTTAGAGGCAGGCCGCATACGGAGACTTGTTCCCCGAAGCGGTACTCTCTAACCAATTTATTCTCTTTATCGGCTGCTATGCTCACTCTCACATCTATGCGGCATCTATCGCCTTCGCATGGTGCTTGATGCCCATCGGAGATAAGTTCGATTGTGGTTCCTGGAATTCCAAAAATTCCTTTATATATCTGCGTTAAAGATTCGATCATGTTAATCAGCTCTTCATAACTATTGACAGGTATTTATAGATTGGTAAGTTGTCATAGGCAACCCCCGTGAAGGTTCCGGGGTGTGTGTGGGATTGGCCACCACCGACATACGAAGTTATGATATTATCAGTTATTCTCGCTGTATATTGCGTTGCCCCGCCGCCGGATGACCCGATATACGCAGTGATTGCCGACTGATCGCTGTAATTATGGGTATGATATATCTCCTCAGTCGTGAGAGTGTGGGCGGCAACGGTGATATCTCCGTTCAAAGTGATAGTTGCGTTCCCAATGGCTGCGCCAACCGAAAGTGTACCGGACGCGCCTATCGGGAATCTACTCCTCATATCATATGTTCCGCTGCCCTCTGCGCCATCGCAGAATACCCACCCCGCGCTGAGCGCAATATTTGGATTCCAGAATATCATCAGGCCGCTCGGCGCTCCGCTCTGGATGGCCGTGGCATGAGAACCGCCCAAGGCGTCCGCGTTCAGAGTCGAACCATCGCCGTCATTGCCGTCATGCCAGAAGTAAGATTGCATCTCGGCTTCGGTATAATAGCGGTCTAGGTGCCCCGCCGCATCGTGGGTCGCCAGATCCGATGTAATTTCATCGGCCTGCGTTTCGATGTGGTTGAAAAGCTCTGGTGTAAATGGTGTATCTGACGCCCATTCGGTTGGAGTGTATGTCATGCGGCCACCTTGGCAACGAGATATATAGCCATGTACGCGGGATTCTTATCTATGGTCGTGAATGTAAGAGTTGCCCCTGCGTGACCATGTGAGGTGCCAGATTCTGAGTGATTGTATTCAGTTGTGCGCACTACCGGCGAGTTGCCTTCGTTCACTGAATATCCCGCCCAAGCTCCAGAGCCAGCTGGATTGGTGTAATTATCTGTGCATCGATGTGCATGACTTGGCATCTCATCGCTGGTTAATGTATGATCACCAAGCGTTGCTACCCCCGTGGGGGTTATCGTACTATGCCCTCCTGCCCCAGTGCCTGTCATCGTGTTCGGGCACCGTGGAAAATAATCTTTCATATCGAGAGTGGGCGTGCTGCTATAGGTTCCGCCATCGCTGATGTGCCACTTGTGGGATGCTTTCAGATAGCCACCGTCCTCAAAATCTGCGTCCTCTCCGTAATAAAGCATCACTCCACCAACTGGTATTAACGACCCAAGAAGATCTTCATAGGTCAAGCTATCGATCATGTCGGCATCTAAACCGCTGGCAATCGGAAAAAACAAGGCATCCGATTCTGTTTGGTTATAGTGAACCGTTGGATGAGTATGCAGATCAATTGCGGCTTTGCCCTCTGTATAGATGGTGCCGAGTTTGTTCATGTTTGGAGCAGAAAGTGGAGTATTTGCCGCAAAATCAATTTTAGAATATGCCATCTTAACTCCTCATGATGAATTTAACTGCTCGGCAGGGCGGCCTATTATCGACGGCAGCTGATGTTATTGCTCCTGTCAAATCCCCCGTATATCCAGTTAGCCCAAACGTACAGCCGGAATGAATATGTCCACCAGTGGATGAATATTCTCCCGGTAAAATGGTACCTGTTACGCGGAATTCAGCGGACGATATCCACGCCGATGGTGCGGATGAAGATGTATAATTTATCATCGCACTTGGGGTTTTATCTGTATATGTATGCTGATGCTTTGGGATTTGTGCCGCTGTCAGAGTCGTGCTCGACGAATTGAAACTGCTTGTGCTCGGCGTAACTGAATTTGCTCCCCCCACATCACCACATGCCTTGTTTCCGCCCGCTCCAAACGGTATTCTATTTTGCATGTCGGGCGTGGAATTCGCACCCGTGCACTCATTCCATCCATTTGGCACATCACCCGCCCCCCACATGCCGATCATACCAGATGGGATTGCTGATGCAAGCAACTCGGCCAAGGTTACGCCGCTTAGAGTAGCCGCATTTATACCGCATCCTTCTCCGGTGTCTGACCTACCGCTTGGATGGTCTGGCGTCTTGTAATATCTCGCATCGGCTGCCGCTTTTAAGTAGATGCTATGAGCCATTGCAGCCATGTAGGTCGCGGCTTCTGTAGATTGCATCTCTAAAAGATTGAGCGCGGCCACCTTTTGAACCGTGCTCATTCCGGTTTCTACGAAAGAAGGGGCTGTATAAGTCATGTCCAACCAGCATCCATTTCATCAGTGAAATCGATCAAGCACTTCCCATAAGATATATCAAGAATCGTAATTGGATCACCTCAAGAAATTAAAGAAAAGAAAATGGATAAACTTCCAATGATATTTCGGGATTGATAAGCCAATATGAGATCAGTAGATTGAACCAATAATATCGGTTGAAATTGGTCTTAGAGTGGCAACTTTTGCAGAGCGGTATAAGTGCCCAAGAATGCCCATTACAGATGGCATTTTTATTATAGTCGATATGATGGATAGCATGTTTGCGGCCCCCGTCATCGGACCCACAAATAAAACATTTGTGATTAAAAACATCCCGTACATGTCGTTTAAAAGTTTTATTAAATTTCGGGCAGTATGGTTCAAAAGACGTTCCTCCGCGCCAGGTCGAACTTTTTTCGCCTTGTTTTGCCTTACTTATTTTATCTCTTGTTTCTTTTGAAACGGTGTGCCCCATTTTTAGGATTCTTAATTTCAGACGGCACGATTCCGGTTGTTTCCTTCCCGGCATCGATGCATGCGCAAAACATGATATGGAGCAATATTTGTGAGGATGTTTTCTGTATTTCGATGAGTAATAGAATGTCTTTCCGCAAAATGCGCATTTTGCTTCTATATCATCTTTGATTCTTGCATTATATTGGCATCGATTTGAGCAATATTTTCGGCCCAATTTGATCTTGCATTGATAAGCCAAAAACTCTTTTCCACAAAATTCGCAAACTATCTTTTGTTGCGTTCTGGTCGCATCATGGTAGCATTTCTTGGAGCAATATTTGCCTTTTCCGTCTCGTATCTTGCATTTAAATGTCCTAAACGTCTTGCCGCAATACCTACATTCTACCAAGATTGCCACAAATACACCTCCGACCGTGCCCGAGATTAGATTAGTGCGGTCAGCGTCTCTCGGAAAAGACGTTTTCGGGGATCAGCCTAGACCGCAATAACGGTATGAGCTAAACCTACTTAAAGATTTCTCAGGTTCCATCAATGTCTGAGAAGTCCAATTGCAAACTTTCTAGCGCGTTCTTAACTTTTGTGTAGGAATATTTTGTCATCTCTATACCAGATCCGGGTGTATCTGAACACTCGGTGCCCCCCCACAATGCAACCGATGTAATAGTACCGTTCCCTTCACTGGATAATATTAGACAGGTCGTATCCATCTCATCAGCGCCCGAAGAATCTGATTGCAAAGTCACTTGTTTTCTAAAAAACTCTTGGTCGTATGCATCATATAAAATGCAATAAGATGAACGGTCTTCGTGACTTAGACAGGGAAAATCTATACTAGCGGGCGTCGTTGCTCCGTCCGGATATACCACCAGAAACGGATTTGGATGCTCTGAACTAATCCATAGGTGCGCGAATTCTTCCAGTCCCTGCACCACATCGGCCTCGCCCGCCTGCTCACTGGATTGCTTCTTCATCTCCTGCACAATGCCACAGAAGATGTTTTGCCAGGACTGCTCCACCGGTCCTTCGCATGTCTGAATAGAATATGTCGTGATGCCATCGGGCCACGATACCCGCATCGAATAGATGAGCATGGATGAGGCGGTCAGACCAAGCGCGGCCAAGGTGATAGTCTGCATGGTGCCGACCGCCAGACCGCTGACCAACGTATCATATTCAAGTTTGCGGCCAACGCTGGCATAAGCGGCCAATTTGGCTTGAGCCGCTTCTAGTGCGGTTGCCTGAGACTTCAGGCTGATATCCTTGATGGTCTTCTCTATCTTGCCAGTGCCGAAGCCTTGTGCCAATCGCTGCCTCGTGACCTCTGCTGTCTGGGTGGCCTTTGCTATCAATTTGAAATAGCCCGTATAGGTGATGGAAAGAATATCGGTTGCAGCGAGCGGAGTGGCGGTCAGATCCTGGGTGACCGATGCACTCGACTCATTCCAATAATAATCATAGC
>JALOBN010000041.1 GCA_023228245.1 Candidatus Pacearchaeota archaeon | reverse complement strand
CCAGCCAACGTATCTATGACGAAGACTATGTTAACAAGGACAACGAGATAGCTGCCCTTAAGACTAAGATCGCTGATGCGGGTAAGCCTAACTATGTCATTACTGAAATAGAGATGCCTAAAGCAGAAGAGACCAAGGAAGTAGCCGATAAAAAGGACCGCGATGAAAAACGTAAGACCCTATCATAAATACGCTCGAACAAGTCGTAATGCCATCTATTCTACTTGGGCAAGACTTAAAATAAATGCTCAACTCTTTGAAAAAAAATATGGTAGGCCGCTCACCATATGTGAACGCTGGAAAGACTTTAAGAGTTTTGTTGATGATATGGGAGTTCCTCCGAAGGGCAAGGTATTAAATAGACGCAAGTTCTTTGAAGGATATAGCCCTGAAAATTGTTATTGGACTTCAAGAAGCGAAGCAGTTCTCTGTCACCGCCCTGAATATAAAGACTATATGGTTGGTAAAACTTTAGGCTCCTGGGATGTATTTTCTTACTTACACTCTGAAAAAGGCTCACGTTATTATGTGTGCCGTTGTACGCGGTGTAAGGTAGAAAAACGCGTAACGGGACAACGACTACGTAAAGCGCTACAGAGTGTACGCTGCTATAGCTGTATCCCTTACAGGAAGGACCGCCGTGCTTGATGAACTTATTGGTAGACGCTTCGGCGGCCTCAAAGTCCTAAAAGAATCTGACGAAATTGATACCGTCAAACTCTATCTTGTCCGCTGTGATTGTGGCGAGATCTTTACCATGGATAAATGGACCCTTGAACGTGGCATCGTTAACCAGTGCTTTGAATGTCTTTTGGGAAATAAGTCTGCATGGACGGTAAATAAAACAGGCAATGCGTAATGAATGTAGAAACCAAAATAAAGCTGAACAAATTTGTCTTTCGCGACTACCAAAAGCCGATTCTTGATGCCATAGAGAACAATGGCTACAAGAAGGTGCTCTTAAATTGGTCCCGCCGTTCAGGTAAGGATTGCACCGCGTTCAACATAGTCCTGAGAGCAGCTCTCAAAAAAGTTGGCGTTTACTTCTACTGCCTGCCTACCTATAACCAGGGCCGTAAGGTTATATGGGATGGCATACTCTCCAACGGCCAAAAGTTCTTAGATTTTGTACCGAGTGAGATGATAACGGGCGAGAATGGCCAAGAGATGAAACTTACTCTTTTTAATGGATCTATTATCCAGATTGTTGGTTCTGATACCGCCTCTCAATCACTTGTTGGTACGAACCCTCAAGCGGTGGTATTTTCGGAGTGGGCACTGGCGGATAAGACCGCTTACCAGTTCATACGCCCCGCTTTGATGTATAACAACGGCTTTGCGCTCTTTATTTCAACGCCTCGCGGCAGGAATCATTTCTACGAGTTGCATGAAATAGCCCGTAATTCACCTGAATGGTTTGTATCAACTAAGACGGTGCTCGATACCGGACATATATCACTTGCTGAGATCGAAAAAGAACGCCAGACCATGTCGGAGGATATGATCCAACAGGAGTTCTTTTGCTTTCCAGGAGATCAAGAAGTAAGAATTAAAGGCGGGCTTATGCCAATAAAAAAAGTTCAAGTAGGTGACTTAGTAAAAACGCATGCCTGTAAATGGAGATATGTAGAAAAAAAGATGTCTCGTTATTACGAGGGACCGCTTTTGAAGATAACTTATTGTAGAGATGGCGTGATGTCTTATAAATCTAGGGATCATCTTTTTTCTCATACTGAAAGTGTATTATGCACGCCGAACCATCAATTTTTAGTTTACAAACGACTTAAAGATAGTAGGGCACATTTCTGGATTCCCGCTAAAGACCTCTATATTAATGAGGACTATCTTTTTGGTTATCCATATTCTACAAGTTCTTCTTATAGCTATCTTCGTATAGTTTCTATTTTACAAGAACAATTTTCCGGCGAAGTTTACAACTTAAAAGTAGAAAAGGATCAGAGTTATATCGTAAATGGGTGTGCTGTACACAACTGCTCCTTTTCAGCCGGAACCGAAGGTTCGTACTACGGCCGTTATGTAGATCGCATGCGTCTTGAAGGTCGTATCGGTGACGTACCCTGGGAACCCTCTTTTCGGGTATTTACTACCTGGGATTTAGGGGTGAGCGACCCAACAACGATCATCTTCTATCAGCGGTGCGGTCAGGTTATCAGAATAATTGACTATTATGAAAACATCGATAAAGGACTCGATCACTACGCTAAGATACTTTCTGAGAAACCTTACACCTATGGCAATCACTTTGCTCCCCATGACATCAGAGTTCGAGAACTGGGAAGTACCGGTGGACTGTCTCGCCTTGAGTCTGCTGCCCGATTAGGCATTAAATTCAACGTATTGCCTAATCTCCCTATTGAGGATGGCATAGAAGCTACCAAGGTATCGATGGCCAAGTGGTGGATCGATGAAAAGAAGTGCGAGCCGTTAATTAAATCGCTTGAGGCGTATCGTCGCGAATATGATGCTAAGCGCGAGGTGTATAAAAGCAACCCTCTTCACGATAGATTTTCGCATGCAGCTGACGCTGCGCGCTATTTAGCCCTCTCGCTTCCTAAGACTGCTGATGGGCTTACCTCTGAAGAGATACAAAAGAATTACGAAGAGGCGTTATATGGTAATCAGGCAGGTATACCCTCTTTTTTTAGGGATACGGATAAGTACCAGGGGTTTTGATGACTGATATGATTATTACTAAAGAAAATAATAGTTTCTTAGAAAATATTATACGGCCTTTAGAACATTTAAAGTCTAAAGAGCTTAAGCATCGTCGACTTTTTTGGAAAAAACTCTGTCGGCATGATGTAGAGGAGTTTATATATGCCTATCTACGGACAATTAAGCCTCGTCGCCGAGAGGCCGTGCGAATTTATCTTTATTCTTTAGCTAAATGGGACTTTCTCCCACTCCATAAATCGGTCGATGTCTTACTGGCTACTGATTATGGTATTACCTGTAAAAACATTGCGGTTACCTACGGTAATGACGCTGAAAAATTAATTAAAACTTATAGGGGATTTTTGGACTTTTTAAGCGATATTAGTTTTGGGATATTCCCAGCGTGTCGTAAGAAGTGTCCAGATAACTGTCCTTTTTGCCTGCATTTCGCATCGCATCGTTTTTAGGGATACGGAAAGGTATTAAATGCGCATTGAGTATGTCTATCTCGCATTTTTTTTTACATTGCCTTTATTAGCTATGCATTATTCCCCTTTTGGGGAGACTAACCTTATTCGTGCGGTTCAGCACGGCGATGTACCACATGCGGTCGAGCTTCTCAATGCAGGTGCCGATATTGAAGAGGCTGACTATTTCTGGCGCACGCCATTTCTCGTAGCTGCTACCTATGGCCAACGTACGATGCTTCTCATGCTCTGCTCTTATGGGGCTGATGTCTTCGCTTTTGATTGGGTGGGTAATACCGCACTCCATCTTGCTGTTATTAATGGGAAAATAGGGGTAATACCGCTTCTTTTACGGCTTGGGCTTGAAATAGGTGAGCGTAATTGGCGCAACCAAACACCTCTGAGTCTTGCTCGTGACTCGAATCAGATCGATATCGATGATCTTTTAATGGAAAGCGAATGTGTCGGGTTTAGCTTTCCAAGTCCCCTACGCTTAACGTGCATACCCGAAGGTAACGAAGAAGAAGATGTGTAATTCCGAGGAGAAAGATATGGATTTTGATGATATATACCGTTTTCTTATCGTCTTTATAGCAACAAGCGCCATAGTATTTGGGATGTGGTTTGGCTACTTTTACGTGCAACAACACTATTTAGAGCTTGCTCTTCGACAGGCGCATGTCCGCTATCATCTCGAGCATAAAGACGACTTTAAATTACCTTGTTCTTATTGTGGTACGCATTATGCCAAAACTGACATAACGCTATCTGAGAACGATAATGCCTGTTCCGACGAATGATCAGATGAATAACGATTCTGATAACAGGAAGAACCCATTTACCCCTAATACCGATCTTTGGTTTTATTGGGAGCGAAATTGTAAACCACCTAAGAAACGTTGGTGGTGGCGTGACTGGTTTTGGGTACCAATAGTATTTATTGAATTCATCATTTTCTGTGCCATTTTAGGCTATGGGCAGGAACAAAATAGACGATGGAAAGTAGAGCATTTTGGTCATAGGTGTCACACCTCCACTTGTGATTGTCATAGATATGCGGAGAAGTAGCAATGCCACTACCGACCAATGACCAAACAATCGAGCTTTACAAGGCGCAGATACGTACGCTTGTTGAGAAGATCATGGATCCAGCAACACTTGATGAAGAGCGTTACTACTTTAATGAGATCTATAAAGAAAAATTAAAGGGACTTAAATGGGTTGGAGGGGTAATGAATGAAGTACTCACGAAGGATGGATGGAAGTCGTCTTGAATGGGGGGCCGAACGCATAACGGCCCCTAGGAGAAATAGATAAGGGAATAGTACTATTTTCAGGGGGGACTAGCAATGGAATCAGATATCAATCTTGATAACTATCTTACGACTAAAGAAGCAGCTCAATGCTTAGAGGTATCCACAACAACCGTACGCAACTGGACGCATAAGTCGGGCATAGACGTCTTACGTCACCCACTTTATGGATACTATCTTTTCACGATCAACGATCTCAAATCAATCTTGGATGCTGTTCACGGTGTACCGGGATATCGCACTATCTAGGTGAGCAACTTTGTTGTATTCGAATAATTCTGCATGTCACTATCTCATTTGTTACGCCTGAGGTCTCTTCCGTCATCTGATCCTCCTACGCCCTAACGTGGCTACGGAGGGCAGGTCGTTTGAGTGGGGTTAATCGTTTTAGGGAACGATCAGGGCGAGGTGGGACTATGCTTTTCCCCCAATTGGGACCGGACTACTATAATGAGCATGACCAGGCCATTCTTAAAAAGATGACCTCATTTCATGCCGAGGCTATTTCTATCAATCAATCTTTCTGGGAGGAAGGAAATACCGATACAAGGTTTGAGGCAGGCGATCAGACATTATGGAGTGATCTGTATTCCAATATGCCAGCCAATCGTCGACGTCAGTTCAATTTTAACCGCATAAAACGTATTATAAATATGATATCCGGGCATCAACGCCGGATGAGGAAGTCTACAATCGTCGTTCCTGTGGAGAATGGAGATGCGCAAACCGCTGATCAATTTACCAAGGTCTTGTTATGGGTTTGTCAGCAAGAGGGTGTTCTCGAGACGATCTCAGAGGCCTTCCACGGTGCTCTTGTTACGGGACTTAATCTCCTACAGGTATGGGTTGATTATCGTTCTGATCCTATTAACGGTAATATCCGCGTTGATAACTGTTCTTATAACTCTTTCTTAATCGACCCCTTCTTTCGTAAAGCCGACCTTTCCGATTGTAATGCTTTATGGAAACGTTCTTTTCTCATGAAGCGTGAGTGCGCTTCGCTGCTTCCTGAATACAAAGATGAGATCATGCAGCTGCCCGACTCAAGTAACCGGGACGGCCGCTTCCAGTTTATGCCCGAGTCCTATAACTACGGGATGAAGAATCTCTTTACCTATGATGAATTTTACTATCGTGACTACCGCAAGCAGAAGATGCTGGCCGATACCCAAACAGGCGAGTGTTTAGAATGGCGTTCGACTGATGAAGAACGTCTCAAAGAATTTTTAAGGCTTTATCCCCAAGTAACAATGATAGAACAAGAAATCCCTACGGTTAAAGTAGCCATCGTTGTACAGGGTAAGGTCTTTTACGATGGTCCGAACCTGACGGGCACGGACCGTTATCCCTTTGTGCCAGTCTTCGCTTATTACACCCCTCAGATGAGTGGCTTTCCATGGCGCATCCAGGGTGTTGTTCGTGGACTTCGTGACAGCCAGTATCTTTACAACCGTCGTAAAGCCATTGAATTAGACATACTTGAGAGCCAAATAAATTCAGGTTGGAAATACAAAGCTGATGCATTGGTTAATCCTAAAGATATCTTTCTTTCTGGCCAGGGCCGTGGATTAGCGATCAAAGACACGGCCCAAATGACCGATGTCGAACAGATTATGCCACCACAGATCCCCCCATCGATGATTGAGCTCTCTAAGCTTCTTGGGGATGAAATTTCCCAAATTTCTGGTGTAAACGAAGAGTTAATCGGTAGCGCCCAAGACGACAAAGCCGGCGTCCTATCGATGCTTCGGCAAGGTGCCGGTCTAACAACACTTCAAGGTCTTTTTGATCAACTTGACCGATCTCAGAAGCTCCTTGGTAGTGTCATGATGGATATCATTCAATCCAACTTTATGCCGGGTAAGATCAAACGCATTATCGAAGAGGAACCTACCCAACAGTTCTATAACAAAGCGTTCGGTAAGTATGATGCCGCAGTTGAGGAAGGTCTTAATACAACTACTCAACGTCAGATGCAGTTTGCTCAGCTTTTACAGCTTAAAGAAGTGGGTCTTCCTATTCCTGATGATGTCTTATTAGAAGGCTGCACGGTCCAGGATAAAAATAAACTTATGGAATCTATTAAACAGGCCCGCCAAGCCCAAGAACAGGCGCAACAGGCGCAGCTTCAGGCTGAGATCCAAGAGTCTGCTGCTCGTGCTGAACTTGCCCAATCTCGTGCAATGGCTGATCAAGGATTAGGTATCGAACGATTAAGTAGGGTAAAAGAGAACCAGGCACTTGCTGTTGAGCGCGTTGCTCAAGCTGAAAAAGACAAAGATGAAGCAACCTTAAACCTTATTAAGGCGTTAAAAGAGATCGAAGGTATGGACATAGCACACATTGAGAAACTCATGTCACTGGTGAATATGGTAAAACAGGCGGATCAGCCAGTTCAATCCGCTCCACTTCCTAAGCCTAAAGCATCACCCAAACCTAAGCGTACGCCACTCAAATCAGTGAGAGCCTCATGATGAGATTTTATTTTGCCTTATTGGTTTTTACCCTTTTTTTATTGGGTAGTTGCGACAAAGTTCCCCAACCACTTCCTGCTACTGAGCATGTAGGGGAGATAGAGCCTATGGACTTAACTGAAACAAGGTCTCATGAATGTTTTTCTGTGTATTTATAGGAAGATCATGAAGAAGATTAAGAAGTTTAAGCAGAAGTATGAGAAAGAAGAACGACGTCACGATAAGGCGTACGAAAAAGAAAATAAGATACACGAAGGTCGCCACCGCAAGGAAATAGACCGTGCAATAGATCTAGGGCGTACCAATAAGAAAAGAAAATAGTTCCCGGCCTCCACAGATGGTCTGTGGTGGGTAGTTAGGGGTCTAACCTTGTTGGTTTTCAATCATCGACAAAATGTCGACGGTTGAATCCGGCAGTTTCTACTCAGAGGAGCCACACATGGCAAAGAAATTTCATGGAAGTTATGAGGGTATGGATGAGCGACGTTCTCAAGAGCGCTCAGATGCTGCAATGATGGGATCTGCCCGCGGCCATTCCAATATGCCTGAAGAAGTCATTATGAAGGATTACCCTAAACCAGGTGGTTATATGCCTGAAAACCTTGATGACACTATTAAGGGTATTGATAAGCAAATTAAGTCGGATAGTGGCAAACACAAGTCTTCAGGCGATGCAGGGAAGTACTAATGCCAGCTATGCCACGTACTTCTAAGAAATGCCAAAAGATAGCTGACGCCATCCAAGGTAAATCGAAGAAGAAAGGCTCCAAAGAGGGGCCAAAGACGGAAACTGAAAAACGTGTTGCCTACGAAGAAACATCGAGGATACGTTAAGAAGAACCTCACGTAACAACCCCCGGACGCTTACTGTACGGGTGATCCGGGGGATTAAATAAGGGAAAAGATGGCAAAAAAAGCTCTCAGCAAAGGCAAGGCTAAAGTAGAAAAGGTAATGCACGAAAGGAAAGAGGGTGAGCTTCACTCGGGAAGCAAAAAAGGACCTAAGGTGAAGAGCCGTAAACAAGCTTTGGCGATAGCGATCTCCGAGGCGAGAAAAGCTGGTGCTAAGGTACCTAAAAAAAGGAAATAATGGCTGAGATAAGCATAAATCCACAACGTATTGGTTTGCCTGAAAAGGCGCTTTCTTCGCTCTGTGAACAAGTTAAAAAGTCTTTACCTTTGGAATGGATAGTTGAGTCGTTAGTCACTGATCTTAAAGAATCAGATAAAGGCTATCTCAAGGGTACTTGCCCTTTTTGCGGTGAGAAGAACCTTACGCTCTCACGTAAGCACAATGTTTATTACTGCTTTGACTGCCGTAAGAGCGGTGATGTGATCAGTTTTGTAGCACGCATTAAAGATATCTCACAAATCGAATCACTGGCTTATCTCTATCAGCTTTATGGAATAACTACCATGAACGTTATAGAGCATAAGAGCGAGGCTCATGAATAACTAAGGAGGGTTGAGGGGGTAATGAAACAAAAACGTGATACGGTTGGGAAGATCTCTCAGGATCTTTTAGGGAAGACGCCTGATACCAGAAGCCCAATCGAACTCCAAGAGGTAATGACTGAAAATTACCTTAAAGAGCTTATCGAGTGTTACAACCAAGCACGACATGCCTATGCGGGCGATTTCTTTATCGTCGTTCTGACGAAAAAAGAAAAACTTATGCCCAACGTTCTCCGTAACTATTTCTTTGCACGGGCTACCTGCCCGACACCGGACTACGATCAATCCGTCTACCGCTATAACGCTAAGCACGACGATATTGAGTTCATATGGGTAGTGCCGTCTAAATGGACATGTTTGTACTTATTGGAACATGGACGAGAAGTAGCCGCTGAAGAATTAGGACTTCTTCAGTTGGTAATCAAGTTCGCCAATGGCGATCTCTATAAGTTGGCCAAAAAATTTAATGGTGAGAAGGACGATACGTCTGAACTAATTTCTTAAGGGGTGGGACCATGTCAGAAGATGAGAAAGTTACTGCGGTAGCTGAAGTTACGCCTGAAAATACGGCGCCAGCTGAACCAACGCTAGAAACTCCTGTACAACAACCTGAAAAACCGGCTGCTCCAGTCGAAACCCAAGCGGACCGGAATTTTAGAGCGCTTGTCGAGAAAACTAAGCGCCTCGAACGGGAACGCGATGAAGCTATCCGTCTAGCACAAGCTCAACAGCCTCAACAAAAGCCCGAACAAGAGTTCGAGTTCTCTAAAGCTGACGATGAGCTCGTTGAAGCTAAAGATGTTAAGGCAATTCTTCGTGAATTTAAGTCAGTCAAAGAACAGCTTAAAAAACACCAACAAATTTCAACTGAGATGACCGAAGAGGCCATGATTAAGTCTCAGTATCCAGATTACGATAAAGTCGTAACTCAGGAGAATATTGAGGCCTTACGCGAGAAAGACCCAGATTTGTTTGAGACTCTGCGTTCTTCGACCTCTTTTAAGGCAAAAGCGGTCTCGGTGTATAAGCAGATTAAGAATAATGGGCTTTATACTGAAGATACTTTTGCTGCCGAGCGTGAACTTGCCCAACGTAATGCTCAGAAGCCTAAGCCGTTGGCATCAATGTCACCTCAGCAGGGAGACAGCCCGCTTTCACGAGCCAATGCATTTGCGAATGGATTGACGCCTGAATTGAGGGTGCAACTTATTAAGGAAATGGAAGAGGCACGTAAAAATCGTTAGAGAAAGGTGTGGTAATGGATAATGAATCCTGGCAAATGATCAAAAATTTCACGCTCACTATAGTTCTTGGTGGTTTTTTCATGGCAATAATTTTGGTTTTATGGGCACTTTTGACGCTTGATGCGACCGTGGAACAACACCTTCATCATCTTGCTAAGATTCGGGGATTTTAAAGGACAAATACTATGCCTATAACGGAAAAAATAATGCTTCCAGCAAAAATCGAGCAAAGCTTTAGCTACAAACTACTTACGGAACCAGGACCACGTTTGATGGATGATGCTTCCGTGATATATACGCCAGTAGTGGTATCTAAAAAAGGTGATTATACATTGCTT
Organism: Candidatus Pacearchaeota archaeon; assembly: GCA_023228245.1. The sequence continues at coordinate 12,229 of JALOBN010000041.1, read as the reverse complement.
CAATATCTTGAGCGTCTTACTGATATTCGGGGATTTTAACGTTGTTGTTGTTATCGAGTAATTTTACGCGTTAGGGTGAGTAAATTTTTTTCTGGGGGGGAATTTATATGGCCACAGGGATTATAACGAAAAATGATCTTGAATTATCGCTCAAAGAGGCTGCTTTTGCCATTCTTAAAGAATTAGCTGCCCACCAAGTTAAAGGTGCTGATCTTATGATGAAGGCATTACAAGCTGGTGAAGAGATGGCTGAAGATATTAATCAATGGACGACGATTCTTAAGGAGCTTTTAATGCTTTTACAGCCGCTTTTAGAGAAAGCACGTGAGTGGTTGAGTGATATGTATCAACATCTTAAAGCCGTCTATGACTGGGCGGTGCAGATGTACCATAAACTTTTTGATTAGATGTCTTCATACATAGACATTAGGGGGGTGCCTCCAGGGCTTTGCAATACCCCCCTATAGTAAATTATTGCTACACGAGAGGATGCATCGCCTCTCCCTTCTTTTCTGCGAGCCGATAGGTTTTCTCCTTTTCCTATCGGCTTTTTATTGTGGCCAAGTTTCGCCCCTCCTGTTGTTGTCCAACAATTACCACGACTATATTTATCGTGAGCGTTAAGGGAAGTCGCTCGACCCGCGTTACGAGGTAGTCGCGTACCTCCTGGCACAATGAGAGCCTTGCCACCTCTCGCGTTACGGAGAATTCGCAAACTCCACGACGTTAAATCTCACTAAGCTTCGTCACCTTAGGTATTTGTGTAATTGTTCTCGGGGGGCAAACACTATGCCTATAACTACGACAACAACCTTACCAGCACCAGTCCAGCAAAGCTTTAGCTATAAGCTGCTCTCGGTGCCGGTACCTAATATGATCCACAAGATCCCCGCAATGCTTAAGACCATGCCTAAAAACGGCGGTCGTACATTGCGTATGCGTCGCTACAATCCTTTAGCCACCGCCATGGTGCCATTGGGAAACACGGGCGTTACACCTCCATCACAGCCATTAACAGCTGTCGATATTGATGCAACGATCAGTTTTTATGGAACCTACGTACAAATTAACGAACAAGTAACCTTGCAATCGCAAGATCCTGTTCTTAATGAATGCGCAGCTCGCTTGGGCGTTTCTCTTCGTCAAACCGAAGACCAACTTACCCGCGACATGCTGGCATCAACAGCCTCAGTTATTAACTGCGTAGCTGGTGTTAACGGTGATACACCTACCGAAATTACACGTGCTGACGTTGATGAAGTCGTAAGAACACTTCTCAATAACAATGCTTATACCGTTCTGGATAACATTGAAGGCCAGGATAAGTTCGGTACAGCACCAGTTCGTGATGCGTACTTCGGACTCTGTTCGTCACAATTAACCGGTAACCTCGATGCGGTCCAAGGTTTTATCCATAAGAACAACTACCCATCACCTATGAACGCAAACCGTTCAGAATGGGGTTCGATTGGCAACCTTCGCTTCTTGGTCTCATCTATCGGTTCAGTAACACCAACAGCTTCAATGCTGGGCGCTAACGTATACAACATCTTCTGTGTTGGTATGGAAGCCTATGCATGTATTGAACAGGACGGATATTCCGCGCAATTCATATACCGTAAAGTGTGTGCGGTATTCAAATCTCTTCTGATTGACTTGGAAGCCCTTTTGGGTGACAGGGCGCAAGCGACATTTGTCGCAGCGTGAACGACTGAGTGAAGAGACACCGAAAGGTGATGCGACAGTCTGAACTCCATGGAAACATGGAGAGGTGAATCCGAAGAGGTTTACCCGCCCATAGGGGTCATAAAAGTAACAGAATGCCACCAATTTACGATGGACCATTAGCTCTGAATGCAAGCGTCGGATATAAGTTCGCGGAAGTCCCACGTATCACTAACGATCTGTGGGTACTTAACCTTCGCGCAACCCTCGCTTAATGGAAGGAGCTAACTATGTCAGATAACACAATAATTCAACAGGGTGCGTTTGTCGCTACCGGCAACGATATCATTCTCCCTCTGCGTAACGACGTTGACTGGGTTAAGGTATATAACCTTACCAACATCGGCGGCGCTGCTCAGTGGGCTGGTTTGGACTTCTTTTGGCAACGTGGTATGGCCCAAGATGATGCTATTACGAGCTACCACGCAGCTGCAACACAGGCTGTCTCTCAATCTACCTGCGCAGTTGGTTACAACGGTGCGGTATATAGAGGTATTAGCTTGCTGGACTCAAGTGATCAAACACTCGGTCCTGCCGTTGCTGTTACTGCGGTTACCGCTGCTAACCCTCCTTTGGTTAACACAGGTAGCACCCTTAATGTCATAGCTAATAGCACCATTATTCGTCTGTATGCCCTTACAACAGGTCAACAGATGAGTTCTATGGACTTTAGTGTTGGCGCGGTCGTTGCTAATACGAGCATGGCTCTTGCCCATATGCCTCAGCCTCTTGCTGGTGGTACAGGCTTCTACCGTATTGTTAACTATAACCCTATGTACTATCCACGTCGTCGTTGGATTACCGGTATTACGCAAGCTGCACAAGCAGTGATACGTACATCGGTAACTCACGATTTTCACGTTGGAGAACAGGTTCGTTTCATTGTGCCAGCTGCTTTTGGCATGACACAGATGAACAACCTTACGGGCACGATTGTAGCGCGTAACGTCATCGGTACGACAGGTAACAACACGTTAACCGTCAATATCGACTCAACAGCGTTTACTGCATTTGCATTCCCATTGGCAGCAGTTGCTCCATTTACGTATGCATATGTCGTACCTGTTGGTGAAGATACTGGTGCTGCATTGACGCTTGGTACCAACATTCTTGACGATGCAACAGTTAACACAGGCTTCCTTGGTATTCGCCTTGGCACAGATAACGTGACCGCGGCTATTGCTCTTGGATCAGCAGGTGGAACTGTTAACGACGTCATTAGATGGGTAGCAGGTAAGTCATTCGATCATACCGTAGTACCTCTGTAATACGATTATGTAACGAGGGGGTGTAATTCCCCCTCATAAACCTTAGGGGGTGTGTAATGGCAAATTTAGAGAAACCAAAAGATAACGTAAAACACAATGTTAACTACCTACGTGATAAAGATCGCGAGATGGTAAAGGGTATTTTTCGCTTTTATGAGGTACCCGGTGGCTATATGAGCTTTGTATTTAAGTTTTATAAGGGTGACCAGGTTGAACGCTATGACCTTTGGGATGGCAAGGTGTATACACTGCCTCTTGGTGTCGCTCGCCACCTGAATAAAAACGGCTGGTATCCCGTCCACGAATACATTAAAGACGAAGACGGCAAACCACAGATGAAGGTTGGCCGGAAGGTTCGTCGGTTCGGATTCCAATCGCTTGAGTTTGTTGATGTCGAAGATTTAGCCATCGACGATAAGCAGATTATTACCGTTGAACATATTGAAAACGATAAGGTGCTCAAATGACCATAGTACCTATTGTTATTGCCTTAAATCTCATCTTAACGACCCCGCAAGAGGGTCAAGATAACGAACTAATTATGGATAACGATACGCCACCGGTGGTGATAGTCGTTAACAACCAAGAGCAGGCTGATGAGCTAGAGACAGCGCTCGAAGCCGTTGACTAAGAAAACAATCCCGGGGTGCTAAGGGAAGCGCTCCGGGAACATACATTGGGGGGATACAATGTCAGATGCGACGCTTTCCACGCTTACGGAGATACGGACACTGGTACGAAGGCTTACCCGAAGTCCGTCATCAGCCCAGATAGCCGATGCAGATATCGATAAATACGTAAATACCTTTATTCTTTATGACTTTCCTGAAGAACTTAAGCTCTTCTCACTCAGAAGAGTATTTTCGTTTTATACGAGCCCGTATATCGATACTTATGCAACGGTAACGCTGCCGCTTACTGATCCTATGTGGAACTTTAAGAACAGCGTGGTAGCGATCTATAAACCAGTCTATATAGCTGGATACCCAACACTGTTTACTGAGTCTCGTGAGCAGTTTTATGGCATTTATCCCGCCGTTAATGCCATGCGTCAGATAGGAACTGGTGACGGTGTTGCCACTAACTTTGTTGGTACACTTTCTACCTATGGATTCTCGCTGCCCATACTTCGTGGCAACGTTCTTTTTAGCTCAGTAGATATTAATAATAATGGCCTATCACTTATTGATGTTCCCGTTGCAGGTAGTTCACTTGGTAACGTCGCCGATTCTTCAACAGGAGCCGTCGTTGGTACCATAAATTATGTTACCGGCGCGTATAACATTACCTTTTTGGTAGCCCCTCTTGCTGCAGCTGCTGTAGATTGCCAAGCGGTACCTTACGTGGCCGCTCGTCCTCAAGCAGTCCTCTACTTTAATGATGAATTCAAAGTACGTCCGGTCCCCGACCAACCTTATCGCGTTGACCTGGAATGCTACGTACGACCAACAGAATTGCTCGCAGCCGGACAAGTTCCCGATATCAGTGAATGGTGGCAGTACATAGCGTATGGTGCGTCCAAGAAGGTATTTGAGGGCCGTATGGATATGGAATCCATCGAGATGATCATGCCTGAGTTTAAACACCAGGCGTCACTGGTCCGTGCGCGAACGATTAACAATATGTCCAATGAACGTACGGCAACGATCTATACCGAACAGGTTGATGTTGGATCTGGTCTGTATGGCTTTGGTGGTATCAACGTTTAAGGAGAAACTATGGCTTATAATGCAAATATTCCACAACCAGCAGATAAACTTTCAACGTCGCAACCACAGATATTACAGAACTTTCAGGCGTTAGATACTTATACAGCGATAGATCATGAGGTGCTTAACTCGGCGAAGCAAGGTAAGCACCGTAGAGCTACCTTTACAACGCAAGCGGCTCCGGCGGCTGCAGGTGCTGCTGAGGTTGGCATTTATTCAGCTAATGGGCCAGTTTCTGCAGTTCCTGAGCTTTTTATCAATAAAACAGCTTCTCAAGTTCCCTTTACTGAATCTTTAAAGAATACCCAGGGTTGGACGTGGCTTCCTTCAGGAATAATGTTCCAATGGGGTGCTGCTACGATGGTTGGTGGCGCAAGTTCCGTAGTTGTGGCGCTTCCACGTGCATTTCCCGGCGGAATACTATCTGTTGTAGCTACACCTAATACACTTCCAGCAGGATCTTATACCGATAATATTTTAGCTATTGTACAAACAGATGTTAGCCATGTTACTGCATATAGAAAAACTAATTTTGGCACAGCGTGTACTTTTAACTATCTCGCCATAGGATACTAAAATGGCATATGATCGGTTCTTAATCGCCCCTATTAACTCCGGTCTAGAGACCGCTGAAAAACCGTGGTTAATCCCTGACGACGCATTCTCTAATCTCGAGAACGCATATATCTATAGAGGTAGGGTGCGTAAACGGTTTGGATCAGTGTATACCGGTGCAGGGGCAGCTATATTCGATAAATTTTCGCGTTCTCAAGTAGCTATCGATCTTGGATATTTAGGTGCTGGTATAGGTATAACCGATGCTGCGGGTAATGCGACAGCAGCACTACCTAATAAAGTTCCAGGAAGTATCTTCAAAATTGGACAGCATTTTTCCATTGGTGCTTATGGTTACAATGTTGTTCAATTAGGTGTTCCTGGAGACATGATTACGACCAAGATGGATTCGGTAACCGCAAAATTTAATACCACCACAGGTGAGTATCAATTTGCTAATGCCGAGCCTCTTAAACACATCTTCTTTTATCCTGCAGAACCTATTATGGGCCTTACGCTTTATGAGCAGGAAGCGATAATTGATCATGATGCATATGCTTTTGATACGCAGTTCGTTTATAAGTTCTCGCTTGCCAGTGCGTGGATTTCACCTACGCCAACTCAGATATGGCATGGAAATAATTCACAGTTCTTTTGGTCAACTAACTGGACGGGCGCTAATACTTCTGAAATAAAGCTCTTTGTTTCTAATTATAATGCTACGGTTAACGCAGCTCCAGTGGCGACTGACGACCCTATTTATTCCTATGATGGGACAACATGGGCAGCGTTTAATCCCAAATTTAAGACCGCCGGTGCTGGCAATATTGTTCAAACAGCTCGTATTATCCTACCCTTTAAGGATCGCCTCCTCCTTCTTAATACGATTGAGGCTAACGAAGCTAATAACTTTAACTCTCACTATGCCCAACGATGCAGATATTCGCATAACGGTATACCTTTTCCTGCTGCCCCAACAAACCTTGGCCCTACCGTAGCTGGTGTATTAGCGGGCAACGTAGGTGCTCCTCCTTATGGCTTACCATGGCAAACTGGAATCTTTTTCTCTATTGGTAACTATGTATATACCGTCGTAAATGCTACACCGGGCGTCCAAGCGATGACTACAACGGGCCCAACCGGTGGTGGTATTGTTTATACCTTTGATGTAGCAACAGGTGCCTTTAACTTTACTGGAGCTCCTGCGGGAAATGTCTATTTTTATCCTACAGGATCGAGTCCTTGGCTTGAGCATAATCAGCCAGGCTGGGATGGCGCTGGATGGATCGACGCTACAACCGATGAAGAGATAATCGGTGCTGAATTTATTAAAGATCGTCTTATCGTTTATTTTGAAAATAGTACCTGGGAACTCGCCTATACGGGTAACCAAGTACAGCCGTTTGTCTGGCAAAAACTTAATACCGAACTTGGCGCTGTATCAACGTTTTCTCTCATTCCATTCGATAAAATGGTACTCGGTATAGGTATCAACGGTGTTCATGCTTGTAATGGCGCCAACGTTGAGCGTATTGATAATAAGATACCGCTTAAGATATTTGATCTTCGCCGTGATAACGAAGGCGTTAAACGCGTTCACGGTATACGTGACTACGCTACTGAATGTGTTTATTGGACATGGCCCGATACCTCTGCAATGGAATCCTCAAATACCTATCCTAATAAAGTCATGCTCTATAACTATTCCAATGATACCTGGGCCTTTAATGATGATAGTTTCACGTGCTTTGGATATTTCGAAACGACATCAGATCGTATTTGGATGGATATTGGCGAGGAATGGGGTTCGATAGATTACACATGGGTAAGTGGCATTGTCCAAGCGGGAAGTAGGCAGATTATAGCCGGAACAGCAGGCGGAGCTATTCTTCAACTTGATCCCGATACTTCTGAGAATGCGCCTTCTATTCGTTTAACTAATATTATACAGGTAGGTAATTTATCAACGCTTACGCTTGTTAACCATACGCTTCAGAACGATGACTATATTATGCTTTCTCAAGCTGCAGTTAATTGGGGTGGCATGGCAGTCCAATCACTCGCTATTAATAATAAGCCTGTTCCGGTGACCATAGTTGATGCTAGTACGGTAACTACACTTGATCTTGATCCTATGGAGGGTCCTTATGTTGGTGGTGGTAAGGTATCGCGCGTATCACGTATCGATATCCTTACTAAGCAACTTAATCCCTATAATAAACAGGGTAAAAACGTTTACCTCGCCAAGGTAGACTTCTGTGTTGAGAGTACGGATAACGGAGAAGTGGTGGCAGATTACGCCCCATCTTCTTCTAACCTTTATATGATAGCGCAAGCTGCAGCATCTGGGGCTATTTTGGGTACTAATATTCTCGAAATGTATCCCTACGTAGGAACTCTAGAGGAGTATCAAGATCAGTTATGGCACCCCGTCTACTTCCAGACCGAAGGAAGTGGTATCCAATTACACCTGACATTATCTGATGGGCAGATGCACGATAGAGATATAGCAACTTCTGACTTTCAGCTTGAGGGCATGGTTCTTTATACCCAGCCAGTTGGAAGGTTATCATAATGGCATCAAGTAGCGCAGGTAACTTTATACCAACAACGCAGGTCTGGGATGTCTCGGCTATCAGGAATATTGACGTAACTAAGCCTGAGTTCAAAGAACTCTTAGTACGCATGTATCAGAACCTTAACACCATGACGTTAACGCTGAATAATAAAGAGTCATCCTTCTACGACGTCCAAGAAACCGTAAAGGGGCAGTCATTTTTTGCGAGTCAGGCTACCTCTAACACTACTTCTCCGCGACCTGAAGGGCGCCAGGTCTTTAACAAGGTTATTAACTTTGGTGCATTACCTAATACGGCAACTAAGACGATAGCTCATGATATTGATATTAAACGGGGCTTTATATTTACCCGTATCTATGGAACATCGACGATGCAGGCAACGACAACGCCATCTAACTTTAGCGCCATTCCGCTGCCCTATTCTACCCCTGTTCTTGCAGACAATATTGCGTTGTATGTTGATGCTACAACTGTAGGAGTAACTACTGGCGCTGACTGGAGTGCCTGGACGACGACATATATAGTTTTGGAATATTTAAAGGCTTAGGAGATAACCATGTATGGAGATATGCAATTAGGGCCAAGCTCGCCTATAGCAGCTCAGCCACAACGACCACTCTTCCAACCACAGCAGCCTAAACGTGGTGGATTTTTAAGTGGATTAAGTGATTTCTTTTTGGGGTCTCCTGGACGTACTGAACAGTTCCAGAATTATACGCCTCAACAACAGATGGCTCTTAATCAACTTCTTTCACAAGGTATGAGTGGGCTAGATACGGGAGTATTAGAGCAACAAGCACGCCAAGGATTCGCTCAGAACACCGTTCCTTCCATAGCTGAACGTTTCACCAGCATGGGATCTGGAGGCGGGCAAAGGTCATCTGCGTTTGCGGGATCACTTGGTAGCGCAGGAGTTGGGCTTGAAAGTTCATTAGCTGGTTTGCGCCAAGGTAGGTTAATGCAAATGCTCCAGATGGGATTAACGCCACAGTTTGAAACTATGTATAATCCAGCATCGCAAGGTATTTTTGGCTCAATATTACCAGGTCTTAGCCAAGGAGCTGGTGCAGCTGGTGGGTTAGCGGCGATGAAAAAGTTCGGAATGCTCGGAGCGATTTAGGAGAGAACATGGCATTACATATACTTAACGATCCCGGTAGAGCTGCAGGATTAGGTTCTGCCATGGGGCAAGGATTTGGTAGCGGCTTTGGCAGTGCGATCCAAGCTGTCACACAGAATAAGCTTAATCAGATGCTTGAAGCACATAACTTGCAAGCGAGGGCTACTAATATTGAATCTGCACTTGAAGCAGCTGGAAAGCCGGCTAATTTTGCTAAATTATTAGCTCTCATGCCGGCGAAGCAAATGTCAGATGCTTTAAATAACATGGTTTCGCGTAAATTTACTTCTACCAGTAATGGAACGCCTAAAATTCTTCAAGGGCAACAGCAAGGTCAACAATTACAATCCAATACAACTCCTCTCGAGCAATTCAGCCAAAACGGGCAACAGCAAGCTGAGGCTCTGCAACATGAGCAAGTTCTTCAGCAGCAATTATCACAACTTATGGGACATAATCCGATGGATGCGTTGGTAAGGCAACACATGGGAATGTCCAACCAAGGCTTACCCAATAACGTCCTACCTCAGCAACAGCAGCTACGACAACCTATTATGCAACGCCAACAAGGAGTAATTCCTCAACAGCAGCAACAACCTGTTTCGCAGCAAAATATGGTTCCTCAGGAAGATGAGTTTGAGAATATATTCGAAAGTCCTGCGCAGCGTAATTTACGCTTAAAAGAACGTAAATTCCAACTAGATATCGCAAAAGAACAACGCGAGATGGCAAAAGAACAGCGTATGGAGCAACACCGTATCAATAAAGAAGTTATGCCAGAATATAAAGAAATTATTAAGGATTCGCGTAGCGCTAAAGAAGATGATCGACGTTTGGGTAAAATTGAGAAGCTTGTCGAGCACGGTGATCTTACTCGTCCACGATGGCACTCATTACTTAATACACTTGAGCATGGTATTTTTGGATTTGGCGTTAACTTACATTCACTTGAGACAGCCGATTCGCAAGAATTTGATAAGTTGAGTAAAGAATTCTTAAAGAATGCGAAAAATATCTTTGGAGCACGTATTACTGATAACGATGTGAAAGTGTTTCTCAAAATGGTTCCTGACCTTTCACAGAGCCGTGAGGGCAAACTTGCTATAATTCACAACATGAAACTTTATAACGAAGGTAAGCATCTTAGAAAAACTGCAGCTGAACAGATACTTAAGGCAAATAATGGTAAGCTTCCTGGAGATTTTATTCAGCAGGTTGAAGATATCGCTGGTCCTGAACTTGATAAACTTGCAACAAGATTTATTACTGATAAACAAGTAGCTCCAGCCCAAGAAGAATTATCAACATTAGAAAAGTTAACGGGAACGGAATTACCGAGTGCTAATCCACTAGATTATTTATTTGGTAGAGGTTAATTAGAATTTTAAAATACTTCCTACAACACCACATGCCCATACAATAGCTGTAAAAATAATGAAGTATGTTAAAAGCTTCCCGACTAGTTTGAATATCGAACTTACGATTGTTACTGATAAACCTATAATCCCCATAAATTCCCCTGTAGGGCCCATATTGGGTCCTACTTCGCTATTGATACTTCTTATCCCGCTTAATGCGCTCTAAAATAGCTTCTATCACATAACGCTTCATCGTTATATTTCTAAAGAGTGCTTCAGTCTTCACTTTATGGTGAAGTTCCACCGAAAGATCTATAACCATTCTTTGTATATCAACTATTTGTTTATCCTGCTTCATTTTAGCCTCTTTTATAGTATATCTAATTCTGTACAAATGTACAACAACTTCTTCACCCCCCATTGGTCACTGGAATAACAGGGTCCACCATCGTCATTAGGACACATAAGTAATCTCTTTTGGGGGGAATCTAACTATGACAATGAAGATGCCTAATGATGTAGGTTATGGGTTAAACCAGGCCCTTATTAATCTGGCAACCAGACCTATCGTAAGCCGACGTAATCCTACAATCAGGGACAAGGGTGAATTCGGACAAATTTGGATCAACCGTACGACCGGTATCGCGTTCTATATGACTGCTATTAACGCTAATGCTTATACCTGGTATGCAGCAGCAGCAGCCGCTGCAGCATATACCGCAGCTGGTCAAGTAACCGCAGGTACGGGTCTTGTGGCTACAACCGGTGGCTTAACGGTTGTTCTTGGTGGTGCTGCTATCACCGGCAACGTAGCTATCACGGGAACACTTGATGCCACACAGATGATCACCGGTGCCCTAGGATTCACGGCAACTGCTGGTGGTGTAACGATTACCGCCGGTGGAGAAACGATCACAGCAGGCGATCTTGATGTCACTGCAGGCAACGTTAACGTTGCTCTAGGTAACATTACCGCTACCGTAGGAGATATAACCGCTACTGCCGGTGCTCTTGTTGCAGGTACAACGATTGATTCTACCGGCGATATAACATCTACCGTTGGCAATATTACAGCTACTGGCGGCAATATTGTTGCTACTGCAGGTAATATTGAAGCTACGGCGGGAACCATCACTGCTGGTACAGGGTTTACCGCAACTGCAGGTGGATTAACCGCAACCGCCGGTAATATTACAGCTACCGCTGGCGATATCGTTGCTACTGCAGGAGATATTACCGCAACAGCCGGTAACATTGCTGCTACTGCTGGTTCAGTTACTGCAGGTACAACTGTCACTGCCACACTTGGTGATATCACCGCTACTAACGGCAACCTTGTATTGGGAACAGCTACTAACATGATCGTTATGCCTGGCCCCGTCAACATTATGACCGGTGCTGGAGCTCCTGCTGCTGGTCTTGCGCTTCAAATTGGCGATCTATATATCCGCACCGATGCTGGTGGTGTCGCTGAACGTATGTATATAGCAACTGCATTGAATACGTGGACTACGGTCACCTGCGCCGCGTAATTAGGTGCCTATAAGAGGTTCATTACCACTCCTTCGTGGGACTCTTCTCAGGGTTACTAAAAAATCTTGAGAAGAGTTTCGCGACTCACATGGCGGCTTATATCATGTGGGAAGTAATAGTTATTTTTAATCTTTTTGGAAGGGGTGTTCATGGAACAACAGACAAAATTTCACTGGGTAGTAACTAAAGGTGAAAAAGGCGAACGCGTATATGAGTTCGTGATTCCCGATAAGGCACCTTATGGCGAAATACTTGATGCATCTCTTGAGATGGTAGCCGCCGCTGAGAACCTCAGTAAGCAGGTTGTTGAGAACATTAAGAAGGCCGTTGAAGAGGCTAAGAAGAAAGCTGAGACAATGCCAGTGGAAGCTGAACTTGTCTA
>JALOBN010000097.1 GCA_023228245.1 Candidatus Pacearchaeota archaeon | reverse complement strand
CAGAACCGCATTTTCCTGGACGGCAAAGAGATGAAGGGGTGGATGGCCAAGGTCATTGAGGAAACCAGCCGCATCGGCAAATTGAAGGTGGCCGGCAAGGCCATAGTGGGGAGCGCATGACAACGTGCAGGCTTGTTTATAAAAACCTAATCCGCAACGCATCCGTATTGTCGACATCACCGCACACCGAGCATCCGCAGTTCCCGGTCGAGAACATTCAGGATGACATGCTCGCATTGCCGGCGCGGTCGCGGTATGGAACAGATACCGGCAACGGCACATTCTATGTTTCAAGCACAAACAAGTACATCGACTTCGACGAGGGCGGCGCAGAGTTGACGGCTACAATTACCCCTGGAATATACAACGGGCAAACGCTGGCCACTAAGATTAAGACGAGGATGGATGCAGCCGGCGGCACATATACCGTTTCGTATGACGAGAGCACCGGCAAATTCACCATCGCCAGGGCCGCCGGCAACTTCACGATCCGCTGGCAGAGCGGAACCAATACAGCCAACTGCGCTGCGGAGCTGCTGGGGTACTCCAAAACGGCAAACGATACCGGAGCCGACACTTATACATCCGACACGGTAGTGATTCATACCAGCTATTCAATATATTTTGATCTGGGTGCAGAGAGCGAGTATGACTCGGTGGCGTTGTTGAACCACAACCTGTCATCTTCTGCGTCATATATCGCTGTTGTCGGGGCTGATGACGATGCGTTCACGACAAATACCGTTACTGATGTACTGACATGGAAAACGAATAACATATTCGCGTATCTGACAACCGCCAGGACAAAGCGATACGTCCGTTTGACAATTATAGACAAAACCAATCCGTCCATGTACATTCAGGTTGGTTCGTTTGTGGTGGGGAAATATTTTCAGCCTAATCGCGGATTCGGCCCATATACTGAGGGTGAGGTCGATGAAACCGAGATGGAATATTCTCCGAGCAATAACATATTCGTCGTGCAGGAGCGTCCTGCTTTAATAAACCGCGATTATAGCTTTCAGGGGTTGGATTCAACGTCAATTGCTGAGGTGCGGCTGCTGTTGGCCGAGTGCGGCATACGCAAGGCGATATGGATATGCACTGACACAACGGACGCTGATTCAGTCAACAATTATTCGTATTGGGTAAGGTTAAGGGAAACCGCGCTGCCATCCTGCGACTATTACAATTATTGGTCCTGGGATATGCCGGTGGAACAGGTGCTGTAATGGCGATCACAGCTCCAAGCAACCTGGCCGCCGTCGCTGCCAGCGCTGGTAGGATTAACCTATCCTGGAGCAATCCGCAGGGCTATGACGACATCGCGGTCGACCGCAGCTTGAACGGATCGTCATGGTCGCAAATTGCCGCGCTGCCGGGAACTGCGACGAGTTACTCCGACTCAAGCTGCCAGGACGGGACCAAGTATTACTATCGGCTGCACGTCGCAGTTGGCGACATTGATCCTGAAACGGCAATCTCAAATTCAGCCAACGCCACGACGCCGCTGCCGGCACCGAGCGGTTTATCCGGCACATCCGGTTCCGGTGGAACCGAATGCGTGTTGACATGGACTGACAACTGCCAAAACGAGAGCGGCTTCAAAGTCTACAAAAATGGAAGCTTGTTGGCAACGCTTGGGCCTAATGTTGAAACATACACGGCAACAAGCCTCACCCCTGGAGCGAGTTATTCTTTCTACGTAAAAGCCTACAATTCGCTGACCACGTCTGCCGCGTCGAATACCGAAACGGTTGTGATGTCAGACCCGCCTGCTGCGCCGAGCGGGTTGACGGCTGAGGCCACAGCGACAACGGGTGCCAGGTTGAATTGGGTTGACAATGCTGACAACGAGATTGATTTCAAGGTTGAACAATCCTCAACGAGCGCGTCAGCCGGCTTTGCGGTTATCGCCACGGTCAGCCGGAACATTACCACGTATGCCGTAACCGGCCTCACCAGCAACACGCAGTATTGGTTCAGGGTGAGGTCGCGCAATTCCAGCGGGTACTCCAAGTATTGCACCGTTGCTACGGCGGTAACTTGGGCCGCTATTGCCGCGCCAACCAATCTTGTTGTTGTTGCCGCAAGGGGTACAATTGTCGATTTATACTTCGATGACAATTCGTCCGAAGAAGACTATCACTCGCTAGAGATGAAAGAGGGGGCTGGGGCATACTCAGAGATCGCCCAGCTTGAACCCAACAGAAACGCGTACCGCGTGACCGGCTTGACGAAAAACACGACTTATACGTTCAAGGTGAGGGCATATCAGGATCCCGGATCATATTCGGGGTATAGCGACGAGGTTGCAGTTACCACGCCCAACAATCCGTCAGTTCCGACAGATTTGGCTGTGTCAGAATATCAGGATAAATGGGTGCGGTTGACGTGGTCGCTCGGCACAACGGATGTTGATCGGGTAACGATAAGCTATTCGTTGGATGATATTACCTACACTAACGTGGTTGTCCCCGATTTGATTGAAGAGTTCAGGGTGACCGGCTTGACGGCTGGCACGTTGTATTATTTCAAGGTTGCCGCCGGCAATGGCGCTGGATATGGTTCAGCGACGGCTGCGATTCAGCAGACCACCAGGAGTAGCTATTCCCCATCGGCATTTGAGCGATTGATCCGCAAGAGTTCGCCGAAGCTGATTTACCTGGTTGAAGCCAACCCGGCGATTGAGCTTGGCGGGTGGACATTGACCGATGGCAGCACATATACCTATGAGATTAGCTTCGATCAGCGGGGATGCGAGCTGGATGACGTGCGGGAGAATGGGACATCGCTGACTGAGCAAACGAGCGCGGCTGACGTAGAGAGCAATGCCGGCTCGTGGTATCACGACGTCATTAACGGCAAGGTGTATATCCATTCCAGCGGATCGGATGATCCTGGTGATTATGTCATGATCGGTTCGTTCTGGATGTTTTTCACCACGCATCAGGAAGCCGGCAATGAGACGGTGTTCAATGGCAACTATTATTTGCCGCTGGTTGCATCGGACGGCATCCCTGACATCAGCCAGGAGATTTCGCCGTACTTCGAGGGGAACTTCGTCATCAGTTCGGGCAGCGTTTCATTTATTAATGGAGAGATCAACGGGGTTAATTTTTTTGATAAAAAGTTCGGGACTTACTTGTGGCTGAACCGGAAGATCCGCATTTTGGCCGGCGGGGAGGATTTCGATTACAGCGATTTCCATACCGTGAACACAGGCATTGTTGACAGTTACGAATGCACTGACCGGCGCATGACGTTTTCCCTGCGCGATTACAGGGACGGCATCCATAGGACGTTGCCGATTGAGAAATACAGCACTGATGAATTTGCGGCGCTGGACACCAATGCGGTTGACAGGGTCAAGCCTTATGGATATGGCACGATCACCAACGCAGTCCCGATTTGCATTGACACCAACAATCGGATATTTGAATTTCACAACGGGCGCATAAGGTCAGTTGGGAACGTCTATCAAAACGGCAGCACTTTGGTTGTTGATACGGATTATTTTGTTGACTATAGGCGGGGAAGGATCATACTCGCTGCCAGCTTGCCTTACGCAACAGACGACATCATCCTTGTTGATTTTACGGGGGCGGTTACTGAAGGCGACAATCCAATCACTACAGGGGCGCACATATTCAAGAGCATCCTCAACAACTTCCTGAACGTGGGAAATGACGATCTCGATCTCGACTCCATCTG
Organism: Candidatus Pacearchaeota archaeon; assembly: GCA_023228245.1. The sequence goes on along the minus strand of JALOBN010000097.1, from coordinate 1,589 downwards.
GGCCACTCATCTCTCCAAGACAACCGCCCTGTCCCTGTACCTTTGGAAAGAAATTGACAGCCAGGAATTGATCCGGCGCATTGAGCACAGCATCCAGGCAGACACGTTTCAGGACGCGGAGGGGCGATTGGGAATCAAGGTGCGGCTGACCGGCGCACCAAGCGGGATCAGCTATATCCCCAACGAGTTTGTCATGGATGGGTTCAGCATGAGCCGCAACAGGGATTCGATATTTTCGGAGATCAATATCTGGTATGGCGAGGATTCCAGCCAGGATAAGTTTTCGCTATTGCGGACATTGCTGCCGTCGGCCACATACATGCACGGGGTGAGCAAGGTGCTCGATGTTTATACGGCATTGAGTTCTGCATCTGACGCAGCGACGCTGTCTGATGCCGTTGTAGATGTATTGGATAAGACTAAGGTGATGCTGACCGTTCCGAGGGTGCTGTTCACGCACATGCCTGGCGATGTGGTTTATCTTACCAGGGATAGGTTTTTCAAGCCGAGCGGCACGGCGAACAGGCGGCTCATGCGGATATTGTCGATCAGCAAGCAGCAGAGCGGCGGCAGGACGCAGGTCATATTGGAGCGTGTTTAATGGGCGACAAGGCTGAAAAGAACGATCTGAACAACCACAAGGCGCTCGATCCCAAAATAGCGCACGGCATTTGGGAGATGATCGGCAACCAGACGGCGATCAAGAGCCGGGCCCAGTTCCGCGCCTACGTCAGCAGCGCGCAGAGCAATATCACGCACAACACATGGATTAAGGTCGTTTTGGATGGTGAGAGTTTTGATGCTGGTGGGTATTTCGACGCGGTGACCGATTACGACTTCACGGCTCCGACTGATGGCTTGTATGCGCTCAAGGGGCAGGTGAAGCTGACCAGCGTCAAAGTCAACACCAACAACTATCTTGCGATTTACAAAAACGGGGCGGCTATTTCAACGACGTATGTGGCCGGCAATGGCATTGGCCAGAACATTGTCATGCAGGTCAATGATTTCGTTCAGTTGGCGGCTGATGACTTGATTACGCTTTACGTTTATTCAGGGGCTGATGACACGACGGACATTGTCACCGGCGAGGCGAACAGTTTCTTGTGCGGCCACATGGTTGCATTGGTATAAGGAGGCAACATGAAAAGGATATTGATTTCGATCATGCTGATGGGGCTACTGTTGCCCCTTGGTTCTACGAGCAAGCCGATTCAGTTCACGCTGGGGAACTGGTTGTGGAAGCCGGCGAGCAATCAGGCGCTGCTGACCACCTCCAGCCCGACCTTCGCCGGCCTGACGCTCTCGGGCGGCACGGCCTCGACGTTGGCCTATCTCAATGCCAGCAAGAAGTTCACGAGCCTTGCGAATGGGGCAGGCTACCTCCTGAACGACGGCAGCGGCGGTTTGTCGTGGGCGGCGGTTTCGCTGAGCGGATATTTGAAGGCTGACGCAAGTGTTCCCCTCACCGCCGACTGGAACGTGGGGGCGTTTGCGCTGACTGTGGGCGGTTTAACTGTTGATGCCATTGCCGCCTCTGAGGCAACGCTTGGTGCAACGCTTATTACCAACGGCGACTTTGCGACAAA